>JAIPBS010000005.1 GCA_021738625.1 Bacteroidales bacterium | reverse complement strand
GCAATCATCTGAACAATTGGCTTCTCAGCTCATGGAATACATTAAAACATATAATAGCACACGTGCAAAACCATTTCGATGGACTTATACTGGAGATGCCTTGAAAATTAGTTAGCTTATTAAGTAATTATAACACTAGTTCTGAAAAAGTGAAATGCCTTAAGCTGGGAGCCAACGATTATATTGTAAAGCCTTTTAATCCTGAAGAATTGTCGATCAGAATTGAATTGTTGCTTGCCAGAAAATAATTTCTTGCTAACCAAAACCCTGTTATGGAAAACAAAGGGCAGGAAAAATATAAAATCCTATACATTGGCGGCGACACCAATATCATCAACCAACTTAAAGAAGCAGACACTCTTTTCAATTTGAAAATTGTGGAGCACGGATTAGCTGCGGTTGGTTATCTTAAAGACCAGCAGGAAATATCAGCCATCATCTGTGAAGACAACCTGCCGGGTATGAATGGCATCGGACTGCACAAAATGATCACTAGCCGTCTGAAACTTACTGAGACTCCCTTTATTATCATTTCGCATGAAAAAAAACCGGAATTAAAGCAAGAAGCCATTAAGGCCGGAATAGACGATCTTTATTTTCTGCCCATTAGAACCGAACATTTGCATACCCGCATTGCATTTTTGAGCCGGTTCAAAAAAGAATATCAAAGTCAGTCAGAAAATAGCGCAGCAGCTCCCGAATATAAGATTCCTCTTATTAAACGGTTATTCGACGTTTTTGTATCCGGAATTGCTCTTATCCTGTTATCTCCCCTGTTTTTGCTTGTTGCTATTGCCATAAAAATCGAATCAAAGGGACCGCTTTTTTATACCTCCAAAAGGGTCGGCACAGGCTACAAAATATTTGATTTTTACAAATTCAGATCGATGTTTACCGGTGCTGACGCGAGGCTTAAAGAGTTGGAACACCTGAATAAGTATGCAGGTGAAAAAGAGGAAAAAGGCAAGCCGGAGATGGAAATCATATCTGCTTGCCCCCGATGTGCTAAGTTGCCCGAGGGCGAATACTGCTCGCCGACACTTTATGCGGCTGGAGAAAAAATTTGCGAATACTGGTATGGCATTCAAAAGAAAGAAAAGGGGCATTCCACATTCAAAAAAATCAAGGACGATCCCAGGGTAACCAAAGTGGGCAAGTTTATAAGAAATACAAGTATAGATGAACTTCCACAGCTAATTAATGTTTTAAAGGGTGATATGTCGATTGTTGGAAACAGGCCGCTTCCCCTTTACGAGGCAGAGTTGCTGACTTCCGATGACTGGAGTGCACGTTTTATGGGACCGGCGGGGATAACGGGATTGTGGCAGGTGGAACTAAGAGGCAAAAAAGGAGAAATGTCTGAAGAAGAAAGAAAAGCCCTCGATAACCAATATGCCAGAACCTATTCGTTTTGGGGTGATATCAGGCTCATCATGAGAACAATCCCGGCTTTGCTTCAAAGAGATAGTGTTTGATGGCCTGTTGACATAAATATGCGGGCACAACCGTTGGCAATGTGGCATCTCCAAAAAGCGATTGTTAAAAACTATTGGAAAAAAAACAAAAAGAACGCAGTCGGTTTCTTAAAAAATGATGTAGCTTGCTGAATTAAATTCAAAAAACAATCAGGTAGAAATGAAAGGATTTTTTAGACGTATTTCGGTGGTGATCTTTTACCTTTGCCTCATTGTTTTATGCAATAAGAGCTTTGCTCAGATCAGGATCGATAGCAGCCGATACTTCAATCCCATTACCGACGATATAGCCAAAAAACTCCCCCCCCTGGAAGCATTGATCGACTCGGCCATCGAAAATTCACCCGAAGTCAGAATCCAGGAACTGGAGGCGGATTACAATTATTACGAAATCAAATCAGCCAAAAACAACTGGTTAAGAAACATATATATCGATGCAGAGTTTGATGCCGGAGATTGGTTGTACCGCGATCGGAATGAGTTGCTGCAAACCACAACCGACTGGTACAGATACGAATCAAGAAGAATATCATATTACGGTGGCTTCTCGATCCGCTTTCCCCTGATAGATATCTTCAACAGAAGAAATGAGATCAATATGAAAAAGAAACTCATGGAGGTTTCATTGATTAGAAGAGAACAACAGGTTAGGCAGATCAGGGAAAAGGTCATCACCACCTATAATGAATTGATACAGCAGCAGCGGCTGCTCAGAGTGAGCAATGAATATCAGCAATATGCCAAGGTGTATATGCCCATCGCGGAAATGGAGTTCAAAAACGGGGAAATACCCGCCTCAGAGCTACAACGACTTAAAGATTATCAAACCCGTGGCGCCATTCAGTTTATGGACATCATAAAGTCATTTAATGAAGCTTACTGGCGCCTGGAAGAAATAGTTGGAATGAAGTTTAATTTGATTAATGTGATGAGATAATGGATTTTTACCAGTTTTTTCAGCTGTTTAAAAGACATTTACTGCTCCTGATCCTGGTGCCTTTCGTGCTGGCCCTGTCGGTATATCTCTTTACACGTAATCAACCCAAGACCTATTTTTCAGAAACCACCATTTACACAGGTATTGCAACAGGTTACTCCATCGAATCAACCGAATCGCGGTTTATGGACTACTATGGTACCAATGTGCAATTCGACAACCTGATCAATCTTTTCTTTTCAAGAAAAACAATAGAAGAAACCGCCATCAGATTGCTGGCCCAGGATTTGATCCTTGAAAACTATAATCCCCAGTACATCTCCAAAAAAAACTACGAGGATATCCACCAACTCGCCCCTGAAATCGTAAAAGACCTTGTGGTAAAGAATGGTAAAATGGGACTTGAGCGAAAACGCGAAGAACAAATAGAACATCTGGAAAAAGAAATCCAGTCGCTCGAAAGAGAAATCGATAGAAAAAAAACTGTGGCTGAAGAAGCCCTGTCTAATCCCACCGACATAAACATACCCATTGATGCGGAACCTAATACCGAACCGCAGGAAAAGAACACCACCAGGCAAACTGACGATCAAACACGTTTCCATACGGTTTCATCCGGTGAATCTATTTATTACATTGCAAATTATTATGGCCTGACCGTTAGCGAACTCATCGAAATGAACGACCTGAACAGCAATCGCGTTAGGCCCGGCCAAATCCTGATCGTACGAAAATCCGAAGCATCTACCGCCAACGCCTATCATACTGTGCGAACCGGTGAATCACTTTATTCCATAGCAAGAGAATATAACGTTAGCATCAGCAAGATCAAAGAACTGAACAACTTGCGCAGCAATAGCCTCAAAGTTGGTCAACGCTTACTGATAGAAGGAACAATTAGAAGCACCCCTCAGGCTAACTTTGATAAAGAAGTTTCTTCCTCTTATTTGGATGGACCCAGGCAGGACAAAACAACCGAGCCCCAGGATGAAGATGAATCTCGTGCAACATCCTTACAGGAATATACTTTTAAAGTAAACAGAATGGATCAGGGACCTCAAAAAGATCCAATCGTCCCTCCCGGTATTAATCCCTCTGATTTTCAGGCGACCGTTGAAAACTTCTATGCTTACTATAAGTCGAGTGACACCAATTTCATCTATGAACTCCTTCATTATGACCATAAACACTATAGTATACGCGCCATCACTCAAAGTGCCAAGGTGAACAGAATGAATAACAGTGACCTGATAAAGGTGACCTATACCTCAGATGACCCGGGTATATGTCAACAAACCCTAAAGATCATTGCTGAAGTTTTCATTAAAAATTATAAACAGTTAAGGATCAACCAGACCGATGCTGTGATCAACTATTTCCAGGAGCAGGTTGATTCTGCCAATGCCCGCTTGCAACGTGCCGAAGACAGATTATTGCAATTCAATAAGAAAAACAATATCATCAATTACAACGAACAGTCCAAGTTCATTGCTGAGCAAAAAGAAGACCTTGACGTTTATTATCAAAACCAGCAGATCAGAATGGCTGCTTCCAATGCCGCCATGCAGGAGCTTGAAACCAAACTCATATCAAAAGATAGCATCTATCTTTCTACAGATGAAATCCAGAAAGTCAGACAAAAACTGATGAAGATTGAAGAAACCATTTTCATCAACGAACTGGATTCCGAAAATGATCCCAGGATCGGCAATAAGCTGGAGAAGCTTCGCTTTGAAGCAGCTCAGCTAACCGACAGGTTAAAATATCTGGTTGATAAATACTATATGTACAGCCATTCCCCTGAAGGAATACCGGTAAAAGAAATTCTATCGGAATGGATTGATAATGTAATGGAATTTGAGAAATCCAAAGCAGCTCTCAGGGTACTGGAACGCCGCAAGAGTGACTTTCAGGAAGTTTACCAGGTCATGGCTCCACTCGGTGCTATGCTAAAGCGTATCGAGCGGGAAATCAATGTTGCTGAACAATCCTATCTTGAGTTGCTCAAAAGCCTCAACCTGGCCAAAATGAAGCAACAAAACCTTCAAATGGCCACCAACATCAAAATTGTTGACGAGCCCTTCTTCCCCATATCGCCCAATCCTTCAAGGACAAAGATACTGGTGCTTGTCGCTGCCATTGCCGGCTTTGTATTGGTCGCATTTCTTATCTTGATGTTGGAATATTTCGATACTTCAATCAAATCACCCGACCGGGCACAAAAGCTGATCAAACTTAAACTGGCCGGCGCCTATCCTCGTTTTGGACCCGGCGTGCAAACCGCTGAATTTAAAAATGCCGCAGAACGTCTGATAGAAATAGTCATACAGAATATTAAATTGGCCATCGGCCATCAATCCCTCTATTCCTCCGAAAAACCATATCTTATTTTGATATTCAGTACCAAACCCGATGTTGGAAAAACAACCATCACCACCAACCTGATCAGAAAATTTCGTGAATATGGTGAAAAAGTTCTTTATCTGAATTATAGCAGAGGTAGCGATGAGGAAAATAAACAGCCCGAAGACGACTTTAATTATACCGTCCACTATAAAATCGACAACCATTTTGTGGAGATCAATCACGTGAAGGAATTGCTTGAAAAAGGCTATATCAGGCAAAAAAACTATAACTACGATTATATATTCCTGGAAATTCCGGCCATCATTTACAATTCCTTCCCCCTTGAATTAATGGATACCGTTGATCTTTCACTCCTGGTGGTTAAGGCAAAAGATTACTGGAAAAATGCAGATCAGGCAGCATTGAATACTATGCTTGAGGTTTCAAGGGAAAAGCCATTGATTGTATTAAACCAGGCCGAGGTTTACGCCCTTGAAGACATCATGCACAATATTCCGCATCAAAAGGGACGATCGATCCGCAAATCGATCAGGAAAATTTCAAGCTATCCTTCAAAATTCAAAATTCGAGTAAAGGTGGATTAATGAGTGGGTGTGAAAACAAAAATATTAAGCCTGTTAAAAAACAGTAACTTTCTCTCCTTGTCGAGCAACATGGTGGTTGCAGTTTTTGGTTTCTTCAGCTTTTTAATTCTGGTAAGAACACTTGATCCCGATTATTTCGGTGAATGGGTTTTGTATATAACAGCAGGTAATTTCATCGAAATGCTTCGTTTTGGCATTACACGAACAGCTATTATCCGCTTCTTATCGGGGGCTAAAGATAATGAAAGGAAAAAGCTGATCGGTGCCAACTGGATTATCGGGCTGGGAACAACCACCGTTGTTGCCGCTTTGCTTTGGATCACATACAATATCTTTCCAACAGTTGTATCCAATTCAGGTTTTTCCTTGTTTTTTATATGGTATCCCGTACTTGCCTTTGTCAATCTGCCTTTCAACAATGCCCTTTCAATCCTTCAGGCTGACCAGCGATTTGACAGGATCCTATTGATCAGAACGCTGAATGTGGGAAGCTTTGTCGTGTTTCTGCTGGTCAACTTTTTTGTTTTGCACTGGGGATTGATGCTTATCCTTTACGTACATCTGGCCATCAACCTTCTAACCTCCGTGTTCTCACTCATACTTCGCTGGGACGGGATCACCAATATTATCCATGCCGGGAAAAATGCCATAAAAGAATTACTTGATTTTGGAAAATACACTACAGGTACACTCATTGGGAGCAATCTATTAAAGAGCTCCGATACCTTTATTATCGGACTCAGTCCTTTCCTGGGAACAGCCGGAGTTGCTTTTTACAGTGTTCCGCTTAAACTTACGGAGATTCTTGAAATTCCGCTGCGAAGCACAGTAGCCACTGCTTTCCCGCGCATGTCGAAAGCCAGTATTCAAAAGAATGTTGAGGAAGTCAAAAACATTTATTATGCCTATACCGGTGCAATGACCTATCTTTTGATACCGGTTATAATTATAGGATTTATTTTTGCAGAAGAATTTGTTTTAATACTTGGAGGACGCGAATATCTTGAAAC
This sequence comes from Bacteroidales bacterium, assembly GCA_021738625.1. Lineage (GTDB taxonomy): Bacteria > Bacteroidota > Bacteroidia > Bacteroidales > JAIOZK01 > JAIOZK01. Next base: position 139,805 of record JAIPBS010000005.1, on the reverse strand, counting down.
TGCAACTATTTTCAGAATATTCTGTGTTTACGGGCTGTTTCTTCCCATCGATAAATTCACCGGAGTGGCCTTAGATAGCATTAACAAACCAAAAAAGAATTTTTACAAGGTTCTTTATATGGCCTTTGCCAATATATTTGGGGATTCGGTGGTAATTTTCCTGGTTTCAAAATTCCTGCTCGGCTTTTCCCTGGCCGCACTGCTGATCGGCTCAGATACAGGAATAAGCTACCTTTCGGAAAGCGCAACCGGTTATGCTTTTATAACAACCCTTGAACTTGTGGCCACAGTAACCATTGTATTCACGATTATAGGAATCATCGTTGGGCAATACTATCTGCGACAGGAAACTAAGATACAATTCAAACAGATCTTTATACATGGCTGGGGATTTATTCTTTATATGCTGGAGAGTGCAATACCACGTCTCAAATTCATAAAAAAAGATTAGTTTTAAATTTGTATGAATATGCTTCAGGAAAATCAACATAAAACAGGCTCTTATATTTTAGAGAAGCCCTGGGTATTCCTGCTTTTAACAGGCGGAATTATCCTGGTTGGTTACCTGATCTCGATTGGCGGATTGGCCATGGCTATGGGGCTTGTGGCCCTCCCTCCCATTTTGCTATTCCTCAACCGTTTGTTTGTAAACCCAAGGATCGGCTTGTTCACGGTTCTGATCCTAGCATTTACAGCCATCGGTATAAACCGCTATATCACAGGCCTTCCGCTAGGCCTGAGCATAGATATCATGTTGATCCTGACATGGGTTGCCGTTTTTTTCAAATTTTTTAATGAAAAACTCGATATGGCACCCTTTAAGTCAGATTTGACCCTGCTGTCGTTGGTCTGGTTTATATACGCCGTATTGCAATTTTTCAATCCGGAGGCGCTTAGTAAAACGGCATGGTTTTATGCCATGAGAGGCGTGGCTATGTATCCCTTATTAATCATCCCGTTAACCTATCTGTTGTTCGGAAAAGTAAAATACCTAAATTATTACCTGTATATCTGGGCGATATTCACCATACTGGCTTCTATCAAAGGCTGGATGCAACTGAATATCGGTCCTGATTTCGCTGAGCAACGCTGGCTGGATCAGGGGGGCGCTGTCACGCACATCTTGTTTGGGGAACTGCGTGTTTTTTCTTTTTTTTCTGATGCAGGTCAATTCGGGGCTGCACAGGGCGCCGCAGGTATCGCAGGTATCGTGCTGGCGATCAATGCAAAGAACCTGCGCAACAGAATTTTATTCACCCTGATGGCCGTAACCGGCCTGTATGGAATGATGATCTCAGGTACACGCGGAGCCATGATCGTACCCATGATAGGTGGATTTGTGTATGTGATACATCGGAAAAATATCCGGGTAATCATTCTTGGAACTCTCATTCTGATGGGGGTTTATTCATTTTTTAAATTTACATACATCGGACAGGGGGTGGCTCAGATCAGACGTATGCGAACAGCCTTCGAACCCGAAGATGACGCCTCCCTTCAGATACGCCTTGAGAACCGTCGTATTCTACAGGATTATCTGAAAAGCAGACCTTTCGGGGGTGGGATCGGAAGCGCCGGTAACTGGGGTAAACGCTTCTCCCCAAATGGATTTCTGGCACAAATAGCCACCGACAGCTGGTATGTGCAAATATGGGCCGAGCAGGGCGTTGTAGGTCTGGCCTTCCATTTGCTAATGCTTACATATATTGTAGTGAAAGGCTCCTATTTAATTATGTTTAAAGTTCGAGACCCCGTGCTGCGGGGTAAATTGAGTGCCCTCATGGCAGCCTTTACAGGGATCATGGGGGCGAGCTATGGAAATGGAGTGCTCGGGCAAATGCCAACAGGTGCGCTTACCTATATGGCATGGGTCTTCATGTTTTTGGCTGAAGAGTTTGATGAGGAAATACAACTAGAAAAGGAAAAGCAAAAGCAAATCAATAATAAATAAGAAGAAGATTATGAACTGGAAAGAAATTGACCTGATCCCTGTTGTCCGCACCTCTATCCATGCGGGGCATGCCATAAAGGAAATATACAATACTGGTTTCAGCGTTGAAACCAAACAGGACAATAGCCCCATTACGATGGCAGACAGGAAATCCCATGAAATCATAATCCAATACCTGAATGAGACAGGTATTCCCGTTATGAGTGAAGAGGGCATCGATATTCCATATGAGGAAAGAAAAGCCTGGGCACTTTACTGGCTGGTCGATCCGCTGGATGGCACCAAAGAGTTTATTAAAAAGAATGACGAATTTACCGTTAACATTGCCCTGATCAAAAATCAAAAACCTGTTATGGGAGTCATTTATGTTCCCGTTTTGGATATCTTGTATTTTGCCGGGAAAGAACTTGGAGCATTCAGACTGGACCATGCATCAAATGCAATCACGAAACAGGAAACCCTTGAAACCCTGAGCGGGAAAGCAACCAAACTACCGACAAACGATCCCCCTGATGTGTTTACCATTGTTGCAAGCCGGTCACATATGTCGGAGGAAACAAAAGAATTCATTGGAAAGTTGGAGAAAAAGCATGGAGAAATCAAAATGATGAGTCGCGGAAGCTCCCTTAAGCTTTGCATGGTAGCAGAAGGAAAAGCCAATATTTATCCACGCTTTGCCCCTACTTCCGAATGGGACACCGCTGCGGGGCAAGCCATTGTTGAGTGCTCGGGAGGACAGCTTACCCATATCAATGAAATCGATCCAATCCTATACAATAAAAAAGATTTGCTCAACCCCTGGTTCATTGCAAAAAGATGAAATCGTTATGGGGAAAGTCCTGTACAAAAAAAAGAAAGAAAAAGACTATCCGCTGGTTTCCATCATCACTGTGAACTACGACCATCCGGAAGTTACTTGTGATTTGATTGATTCCCTCAACAAGATTACTTACCCAAATATTGAAATTATCGTTGTCGACAACAATTCGCCGAATGATGATCCAGGCATAATCAAGCACCGATTTCCCAATATCGTTTTTGTACAAAACCCCATCAATTATGGTTTTGCTGCCGGCAACAATTTTGGGATTATGCGGGCGAAAGGTAAATATGTGATGCTGCTCAACAACGATACAGTTGTTTCAAAAGATTTCCTGGAACCCCTTATCGAAAAACTTGAAAAGAATCCTGACATCGGTGCGGTCAGTCCGAAGATCAGATTTTTTCACACACCGGATACCCTCCAGTATGCCGGCTACACCCCTATCAATTACTACACCATGCGGAACTTTGCCGTAGGTTACAGGGAAGTGGATAAAGGCCAGCACGACAGGGATTCTGAAACGGCCTATGGACATGGCGCCGCCATCGTGGTGCCGATGGATGTGATCAAAAAGATCGGTTTGATGTCATACATTTTCTTTCTTTATTATGAAGAAGCGGATTGGTGTGCAAGAATCAAAAAAGCAGGATACAGGATTTTTTATGTACATAATTCCCTGGTTTATCACAAAGAATCCATTTCCACAGGAAAGTTGAGCCCGATGAAAATTTATTACCTGAACAGGAACCGCCTTGTGTTTATGCGGCGCAATATCAGCGGAAAGAAATTCTATATCGGGATTATTTATCAGCTCTTTGTAGCCATTCCCAAAAATGCATTTAAATTCCTGATAAAAGGAAAAATCAAACTTTTTCATGCCTATTACCGGGCCATCGGCTGGCATCTAAAAAATACCTTTTCACATGAAATTCATGAAAATCCTATGCTTTGACTGATATATTTCACAATTTTGATATATTTGATCTGATTTCAAACGAAAGTACATGGGCGTCACCGAACAGATCATTTTTATCATACAGGCAGTTGTCTTTTTTTATCTGTTGATTGCCGCACTTTATTACACCGTTTTTGCCCTTGCCGGAATGTTTGCCAGCAAGTTCGACCCTCCTGAAAATACTGTAAAGCGCAGGTTTTGTATCTTAATTCCCGGATATAAAGAGGATATCGTTATAGTAAACGTTGCCGAAGATGCCCTAAAACAAGCCTATCCCAGAAATAAATTCGACGTTTATGTAATCGCCGATTCCTTTAAGAAGGAAACACTTGATAAGCTCGCCAATATACCGGTGCACGTGATCGAAGTGCAATTTGATGTCAGCACCAAAGCCAGGAGCATAAACAAAGCACTGGAAACAATACCTGAAGATTACGATGGAATTGTTATTCTGGATGCAGACAACCTGATGGATCTGAACTTCCTTAAAAAAATGAACGCAGCCATGGGTACGGGCCTGGTAGCCATACAGGCCCATAGAATGGCCAAAAACCTGAATACTTCTTTTGCTGTGCTGGACGCCATAAGCGAGGAGGTAAACAATCATATTTTCAGGCGCGGACACAGGACTCTGGGACTTTCTTCCGCACTTATCGGATCGGGAATGACATTCGATTTCAAGCTTTATAAAACCTACATGGCTTCCATCGACTCTTTGGCAGAAGATAAGGACCTGGAGATTAAGTTATTTGACAACAGGCACCTGATTGAATTTTATGATACGGCCTATGTGCTGGATGAGAAAGTAAGTAAATCGGATGTGTTCCTGAGGCAAAGAAGCAGGTGGATTGCCAACCAGTTGCTATATGCAAGAAAGTTTTTTTTCAAATCCGTTATTGCATTATTCAAAGGTAAAATCGACTTTTTTGACAAGATTTTCCAGCACTTTCTTCCTCCAAGGATTTTGTTGCTTGGGGCAATTTACCTGATCTTTATTCTTTCGTTGATCTTCAACCCCTGGCAACATTCAGTGGCATGGCTGGCTGTTTTTCTGCTTGTTAACCTGGCCATCGCTTTTTCAGTTCCGAAAAGATTTTATAACAGGCACACATTAAAGCATTTGCTTAGATTACCCCAGGGGTTTTTGCTTATGTTGATGTCCTTGCTTAACTTTAGTGACGCTTTAAAAAGTTTTAACCCTACCCCGAAAACCGGGGACAATGATTCTGACAACAATAAAAACGTTGACAAATGATCGCAGTTTACATTATTGAATACATTTTCATAGCCTATCTGGGATTTGCCTCTCTCTACATTTTTGTATTTGGATTTGCCGGTTTGTTTGGCCTGAAACAAAAACAGAAACCCATAAGCAAACAACGGCGATTTGCCGTGATGATACCGGGTTATAAAGAAGACGAGGTTATTGTGGATGTGGCCAGAGAAGCCAGTCAGCAAAACTATCCGGACGATCGTTTTGATGTGATCGTTATTGCGGATTCATTCATGGCAGATACGCTTGCTTCACTCCAAAAGCTTCCCATTAAGGTCATTGAGGTATCTTTCGAATCCAGCACAAAATCCAAAGCACTGAATAAAGCAATGGCTCAGCTCCCGGAGGATTATGATGTGGCCGTTGTGCTGGATGCCGACAATGTTATGGAAGAAGATTTCCTGAACAAAATGAATATGGCATTCGAAGGAGAAGTATATGCGGTGCAGGGCCACAGGATTGCCAAAAACACCAACACCTCCTTCGCCGTGCTTGACGCCGTCAGCGAAGAGATCAACAACAACATTTTCAGAAAAGGACATCGGGTGCTTGGTTTATCCGCTGCCATTATTGGTTCGGGCATGGGTTTGAGGTACCGGTATTTTAAAAATCTCATGAAAAACATCCATGCCATCGGAGGTTTCGATAAAGAGATCGAGCTAAGAATGCTGAAGGAAGGAAAAATCATCGAATACCTGAACCACGCATTCGTTTATGATGAAAAAGTTCAAAAGGCGGATGTATTCAGCAACCAAAGAAGACGTTGGCTTTCGGCACAGCTTCATTATTTCAGCAAGGATTTTTTCACTGCTCTTAAACACTTGATAAAAAAGGGAAACATAGACTACTTCGACAAAGCAATGCAATTCATTCAGCCGCCCCGCATTATGCTCCTGGGCATACTGATTATCATCTCCATACTATCTGTTATTTTCAACCCACTGCATTTCACAATCTTCTGGCTCTCAATAACTGCAATCTGCATTCTTGCATTTTTCTTTTGCATCCCAACCAGATTTTATAATATGAAAACCCTGAAAGCTCTTTTAACACTTCCACGCGGATTCCTGCTTATGTTTGGTTCTTTGCTCAAAATCAGGGGAGCCAACAAAAAATTTATTCACACACAGCATACAAGCACCGAAATTGATAAGAATAAAACCAAAACGCCATGAAAATAGCAATTGAAGGACAACGGCTTTTCAGGGAAAAAAAACATGGAATGGACATGGTGGCCCTGGAGTTGATAAAGCAGCTACAACAGATAGATAAAAAAAATGAGTATGTAGTTTATGTAAAACCCGATTCGGATAAATGCCTGGATGATACCGATAATTTCAGGATCGTCGAATTGGGCGGCGGCCCCTATCCCACCTGGGAACAAAATGCCCTGCCAAAAGCCGCACGAAAAGACAGATGCGACATCCTGCATTGCACAAGCAACACAGCGCCGGTCAATTCAAAAGTACCCCTTATTGTAACCCTGCACGATATCATCTACCTTGAGAGCATCGCCATATTTAAAAAGGGCGGCACATGGTATCAGAAACTGGGCAATATGTACAGACGTTTGGTTGTGCCCCGTGTTATCAGCAGGTCGAAAAAGATCATTACGGTTTCGCATTTCGAGAAAAACCGAATCCGCGAATTTTTCGGCTGGCCCAAAAACGATCCCAGACTGGTGGCCATTTACAACGGGGTGAGCGAGCATTTTAAAGTGATTGAGGATGAAATTGAGCTCAAACGTGTGAAGGACAAATACAAGCTGCCCGATAAATTTTTCTTCCACCTGGGAAATACAGATCCCAAGAAAAACACCATTGGTGTACTTGAGGCCTATTCGAACTACATTAAAGAATCGGAAGACAAAATTCCGCTGCTGATGCTGGATTTCGACAGGCAGGAACTCAACAAAATGCTGGCTTCCATTGGTGATAAAAAACTTATGGAGCATATCCAGCTAACCGGTTATATTGTCAACACCGATCTGCCGGCCATTTATAACTTATGCGAAATTTTTCTGTATCCTTCACTGCGCGAAAGCTTTGGTATTCCCATGCTGGAAGCCATGAGATGCGGAACCCCGGTCATCACCTCCAACACCTCATCCATGCCCGAAGTATCGGGTGGAGCCGCCATGATCGTGGATCCGTTCCAACACATTCAAATCACTGAAGCTATTTTCACCCTGTTGAATGATGAAAAAACAAAAGATAGAATCATTAAGGAGGGATTTGAACAAGCTGCAAAATTTTCGTGGAAAGCAATGGCGGAAAATGTTCTGGATTTATATGAAGAAGTTTACGCATTAACTAAAAATCAATAAGATGGTAAAAGACAGGGAATTCATTGTTTTCGGGCTGCAACCCTGGGATTTGAATATCGCCAGTACCTGTAAGTATACAGCCCTGGAAATCTCCAAAAACAACAGGGTGTTGTTTGTCAATCCGCCACTTCAGAGAAGCCTGCTGGTAAAACACAGAGATGATCCGCAGGTGCAAAAGCGGATCAGGATACTGAAAGGGCAGGAACCCGACCTGGTGCAGGAAAAAGAGAAACTTTGGGTACTTTATCCCAGGACGATTGCCGAGTCGATCAACTGGATACCCATTCCCTTTTTGTTTGATGCTTTAAACAGGATCAATGAAAATCGCTTTGCAAAAAAAATAAAAGAGGCAGCCGGCAAACTTGACTTCAGCAACTACATTCTGCTGAACGACAATTCGATGATCGTGGGCTATTACCTGAAAGAACTACTTAAGCCCGACCTATTCATATATCTGCTAAGGGACGCCGTCACCCTTGTTTCATATCACAAAAGACATGGGAGCAGACTTCAGCCAAAGATCATCGCCAAGGCAGATTTTACCGTCACCAACTCGGAGTTCTTTGCCGAATACGCCCGCAAAACCAATCCACGCTCCAACATGATCGGGCAGGGTTGCGACCTGAGCATGTATAACGACAAAGATGGCAAGCTAAAGGTACCCGATGATGTTGCAGCCATCAAAAAGCCAATTATCGGGTATGTCGGCTTCCTTACCAAAATCAGGCTGGATATTGATGTGCTGATCCATATCGCAGAGGAACGACCGCAATACAGCCTTGTGTTGGTTGGACCGGAAGACGAAGCATTTAAGGACAGTAAATTGCATGAACTTGATAACGTCTATTTTCTTGGCAGAAAAGATCCGCATGAACTCCCTGCGTATATCAAAGGCTTTGACGTGGCGCTCAACCCCCAAATCGTTAACAAGATAACGGACGTGAATTATCCGCTTAAAATTGATGAATACCTGGCAATGGGAAAACCAACGGTGGCCACAAAAACCACCTTTATGGATTATTTCAAGGATTATACCTATCTGCCTTCAAACAAAGAAGAATACATCAAGGCCATCGACCGGGCGCTCGAAGAAAACAGCCCGGAAGAGGAAAAAAGAAGAATTGCATATGCAGCAACACATAGCTGGGAAAACTTTGTGAAAAAGATATACAAATATATTGAAGAAACATACGAACTGAGAAAGCAGGATTGATAGAAAACAAAGACATATTGATCGTTGGGCTGCAAAGCCTGGATAGCAGAATTGGAAGCAATTGCGTGAACATTGCACATGAGTTTGCCAAACTCAACCGGGTGCTTTATGTAAATTATGCACTCGACAGGAAAACCGCCTTGCTCTCCAAATCAGATCCGCTGGTGCAAAAAAAGCTTAAAGTGATACAGGGAAAACTGCCCGAAATAACTGAAGTCAAAAAAAACCTTTGGAACCTTAGTCCTCCGGTTATTCTTGAGTCGACAAACCAAATATCTCCAGCATTTCTTTTCAGGTTTTTGAACAGGATCAATAACAAAAGATTTGCCGGGGCCATTGCACCCACGCTCCGTAAGCTCGGCTTTAAAAGCTTTATCCTTTTCAACGACAGCGATTTTTACAGGAGTTTCTTTCTGGCCGACTTTCTAAATCCGAAGCTATACGTTTATTATACCCGCGACAATATGGTCGCCACTAAATATTTCAGGAAATACGGTAAGGAATTCGAGGGTAAGTTGATGAAAAAATCCGATCTGGTCGTTGCCAATTCAAAATTTCTGCAGGAGAAGGCGGCCGAATATAATAAAAACGCATTCTATGTAGGACAGGGCTGTGATTTTTCATTGTTCAACAATGAAAACAAATACCAGATTCCTGCTGATCTACAGAAAATCCCCCGTCCACGTATCGGATATTTGGGTGCACTCAAAAGCTCCCGTCTCGATATTGATCTTTTGTATGAAATTGCCACCGGTAAAAAAAACTACCAGATTGTCCTGGTAGGACCGGAAGATCAAATGTTTAAAAAAAGCATCCTGCATCAGCTGGACAACATCCACTTTATGGGACCCAGAAAACAGGAAGAGCTACCCTCCTATCTAACAGGCTTTGATGTAGCCATCAATCCGCAATCACCCAATGAGCTTACCGTTGGCAACTATCCCCGTAAAATCGATGAATACCTGGCCATGGGCAAACCGACCCTGGCCACAAAAACCCCTTCCATGAAGGTTTTTGCCAAATACGTATATCTGGCCGAAGGAGCGAAACAATACATCAGCATGATAGAAAAGGCCCTCGAGGAAGATAGTGAAGAATTAAGTCAGAAACGTAGCCGTTTCGCCAGGCAACATACCTGGAAAAACAGCGTAGAAAGCATTTATGACGCAATAGAAACCGTCAGCAAATCATAACAATGGGAATAAAGGAAAAAATAAAATCCAGTCCGCGACTCAAGCGCCTTGCCATTTGGGCATTAACACCCAAAAATCAGCCGCGACCACGATGGTGGGTTAAAAAAATTCTTAACCCGCTAAAACACAAAAGAGGCAGAGGAAGCCGCATCAGGCCGATGACCCGCATCGACGTGCTGCCCTGGAACAGGTTTGAGCTTGGCAGAGATTCCACCATTGAAGATTTCGCGACGGTCAACAATGGCGTGGGCGATGTGATCATTGGGGAAAGAACCCGGGTCGGGCTTGGCAACACCTTAATCGGTCCGGTAACAATAGGAAACGACATTATGTTTGCACAAAACATTGTTGTTTCGGGGCTGAATCACTCCTATGAAGATATCAGCATGTCGATACACGATCAAAAAGTTAGTACCGCCGAAATTGTTATTGAGGATGAAGCCTGGATTGCTGCCAATTCGGTGATTGTTGCAGGTGTGCGCATCGGTAAACATTCGGTGGTGGCAGCGGGCAGCGTGGTTACAAAAGACGTTCCGCCCTATTCCATCGTGGCGGGAAACCCGGCAAAACTGATCAAACAGTATAATACTGAAACAAAACAATGGGAGAAGGTATAGATCATCAGAAAAACTTGCTGTGAATCATGAATAAGATCAGAACGTTTTACAGATATCTGAAAGATTTCATCAAACATGGTGAATACTCAATGACCTTTTCAGCCTTTTTGTACTTCTTTTTTAAAGTGCCTGCCCTCAGAACCAGACTTGTTAAAAGTAGCCTCGGTTATTTTCTTTCCCGCAAAGGCACCATTGATTTTCAATTTGCGAACTACGCTTACGAGTGGAATGTAAAACGCTTTTTCATGGAAAACATCAATGATTGCAATGTTTTTATTGATGTTGGCGCCAACATTGGTACCTATTGCATTATGCTGGCAAAGAATGGTCTTAAGTGCATCGGATTCGAACCGATTGAAGACAACTACAAAGCCCTGCGGATCAACATACTGCTAAATGACCTGGAAGATGAGATCACACATTTTAACTGCGCGCTGGGAAAAGATAATTATTTTACCGATTTTGTTTTCAACCCGGTAAATACCGGTGCATCTCATCTGTATCATCCTCCTGAAAAATGCAAATTCAAACGAAAAGTCGTTGTGGAGAAAATGGATGAGCTATATCCGGTTATGGGATTGGACAAAACGGACAGGATCCTTATGAAGGTGGATGTCGAAGGCATGGAAACCGAGGTTTTTGAAGGAGCAAAGGATTTCATCAAAACCTTTCCGAACCTGCTTATCGTATTTGAAAGCAAGCATTCGGATATTGAACATATAAAAAAAATATTCGACAATATTGCTGATTTTGATTACACAAGAGTGGATCATTTCAATATGGTGCTTAAAAAGATTAAATCATAAATACCATGTAATATGCTTACGTTAAAAATACTTTTTTGGATGTGTGTTTTCTTCATTTTTTATACCTACATCGGGTATGGTATTTTATTGTTTATTCTGATCAGGATTAAAAGAGCCTTTGGTCAAAAGAAAGAAGACAAACAGCCTGGCTACGAGCCCGAGGTCACTTTGTTCGTTGCGGCATACAACGAAAAGGACTATGTTGACAAAAAAGTTCAAAATTCATTCGAGCTTGAATATCCCCGGGGAAAAGTTAAACAGGTGTGGATCACCGACGGATCTGACGACGGCACACCCGCCCTTCTTGAAAAATACAAAGACCGTGGTGTGGAGGTTTATCACAAACCTGAAAGAGGCGGTAAGATCGGCGCCATCAACCGGGGCATTCAGTTTGTTAAAACCCCGATTTTGATTTATTCCGATGGAAACACCATGCTTGGCAAAGAATCGATCAGAAGGATCGTTGACCTCTTTGCCAATCCCAAAGTCGGTTGTGTTTCCGGTGAAAAACGCATAGCTCAAAAAGAAAAGGATACGGCGGCCGGCACGGAAGGGATTTACTGGAAATATGAATCCACGCTTAAGAAATGGGACGCAGAGCTTTATTCGGTAGTTGGTGCTGCGGGAGAGCTCTTTGCCATCAGGACAGAACTCTTCCAGGAGGTTGAACCTGATACCTTGCTGGATGATTTCATTATATCGCTGCGCATTGCAATGAAAGGTTATACCATCCAGTACGATCCTGAAGCATATGCCATCGAAAGTTCGTCAGCCAATGTAAAGGAAGAGCTGAAGCGAAAAGTGCGCATCAGTGCCGGCGGTATTCAATCTATAATCCGCTTGAAGAAGCTGCTAAATATTTTCAAATACGGAATTCTGTCATTTCAATACATTTCGCACCGTGTACTTCGCTGGACACTGGCCCCACTCTTTTTGCCGCTGGCCTTTATTTTGAATTTGATCGTTACGCTAAACCAGGGGTTGTTTAATTTTTCATATATTTATACTTATTTGCTGTGGGGACAGGTTTTGTTTTACCTAAGCGCTTTGATTGGCTGGTACCTTGAGAACCGTGAAATAAAGATCAAGGTATTGTTTGTACCTTATTATTTTTTTATAATGAATTTATCGGTTTATCTCGGGCTGGCGCGATTTATCAAGGGAAAACAAACAGTTAACTGGGAACGTGCAAAACGCGGTTCCTGAAATAAATCAACGATGAACATCAGGCTACTGATAATATCCATATCGCTTCTAATCCTGCCTGCGGCTCAGGCCCAGAAGTTGCAATGCACCTTCGAGGTGGACGGGGACATTAATTTATTCAATGGAAGCGACCAGGGCGTTAATCCCGGCGACATCATTTGTGTGAAACCGGGTTACAGAAACTTTATTCAGTTCAGAAATGTACATGGAACCCAAAGCAACCCGGTACGAATCGTGAACAAAGAAGGGGTTGTGATCATCAATTCGGATGGAAGTTACGGCATCAAATTCTACAATTGTTCCCATATTGTTTTCAGTGGAAGCGGTTTTGAGACCGTTCCTTATGGATTCATCATTGCCAGTGTGGAAAATGGAGCGGGGATGAGCATCGACAACCTGAGCACCAATGTAGAAATTGAAAAGGTTGAGATCAGCAATGTGCCCATCGCAGGCATTTATGCCAAAACAGAACCCGATCCAGAAGGAAACTGTACCTTCCCCGCAGTTAGAGAAAGGTTTACCATGTATGATGTGAGCATACACGATTGTTATCTGCATGATATCAGCAATGAAGGATTTTATATCGGCAGCTCAAAATACCTCGGGCAAACGGTGCAGTGCAACGGAGAGGATACTACCGTGCTGCCCCATTTGATCGAGGGGGTTAGGGTGTACAACAACGTTCTCGAAAACATTGGCTGGGACGCCATACAGGTTAGCTCAGCCATCAGTGATTGCAAAATCTATGGAAATTTGATCATTGGAGATAGTTACGCCGAAGAGATTTATCAAATGAGCGGCATACTGATCGGCGGTGGCTCTCAGTGCGATTGTTACAACAACATCATCAAAAACGGGAAGGGCGACGGTATCGACTTGCTTGGCATGGGAGGTGACCGCATTTACAACAACCTGATCATCGAAGCCGGAAGAACCTATCAACCAAATGACAGCATTAAACAAAAGCATGGTATTTGGGTAGGTGACATCGAAACCAAACCCGACCAAAACTATTATATTTATAACAATACCATCATCAATCCGAAGACTTATGGAATTAAACTCTCCAACACCAATATCGCTGCCAATTATATACAGAACAATATCATTCTGGATCCCGGGGGATTTTCATCTGCCGGTAACGAGGCCTATATTAACTTGCTTAATTCGGGCATCAATATGCTCGAAAACAATAATTTAAAAACACTTGATTTGAATTCGGTCCGGTTTGTCAATCCCTCGCTTCAAAACTTTGACCTGAAAGCACAATCACCGGCCGTAAATGCAGGGATCGATATGCAATGGCAGGAGCTGTTTGTGGACATTGAAAACAGGCCACGACCATTTGATAAAGATTTCGATATTGGGGCTTACGAATGCCAGGATTCTTCTCTTTTATCCATACAAGAAAACTATTCCGGGAGCAGCAAACTTAACATCAGCAACTGCTATCCTTCGCCATTCAACAAACTGCTTTCAATTGAAATACAAAGTAAAGATTTTGTTAAGCAGGTGGAAATAAACCTTTTGCATAGTTCAGGAAAATATATCAGGAAAATATATAGCGGAGCACTTCAGGCAGGTAAAAACATCCTTCATTTCGACCTGGGATATTTGAATCACGGAGCGTATATACTCGAATTAAGACATGAAAGCAATGTTACAGGAAAAAGAATCATTAAACAAGGCGAATAAATGAGAACGGCTTTTAAAAAGATCATCCCTTTCACCCTGGGCCAAAAACTACGGGGCCTGTGGCAAAAAACCCAGGCGGTGTATTACCGGGGAAACAACTATACCTGCCCTTTTTGCGGAAACAGTTTTAGAAAGTTGCTGCCCGGTGGGTTTGATTTACCGGTTATCAGGGATAAACAAATAATCGGATCAGGCAGACGCGAAAACGATGTATGCCCACGCTGCTATTCCATTGACCGCGATCGTTTGATATACCTTTACCTAACCAATAAAATCGACAGCCTGAAAACACCCATCAAATTACTGCATATTGCTCCGGGAGGTGCGCTCAGGGCATTTCTTTCGGGCAGGGATAACATTGAATATCATATGGGCACAAAACATCATGAAGGCTTTTATTATACCAAGGACATTTCCATCATGGACATAACAGAGATCAATTATCCCGACAATACTTTTGATGTTGTTTTATGCAATCATGTGCTGGAACACATACCTGAAGATTTAAAAGCCATGCGCGAACTGTATCGTGTTCTCAAACCGGGCGGCTGGGCCATACTGCAAGTACCCATTTCTAAAATCCTGGAAAAAACATTTGAGGATGAATGCGTTACAACTTCAAAAGAACGGGAAAAAGTGTTCGGGCAGTTTGATCATGTCAGAATCTACGGGCAGGATTATCCGGATCGACTGGCTAAAGCCGGTTTTGATGTGCATATACATAATCCGGTGAAAGAACAGTGGAATATTAATAATATTAATAGATTTGCAATAAACGAGGAAGAAAACTTATTTGTAGCGCACAAGCCAGAAAAATAAGCAATATATAATGAGCAACCGAATCAAATATTTACTGTTGGTTTTGTTCTTGTGGCAGTCTTCTTACGCCCAAACCGAACAGACCAGCAAGAGAGACAGTCTTAAACAACAGATAACTGAAACCACCGGTGAAGAAAAAGTTGAATTGTGGCTCATGCTGGCCAAAAGTTATCTTTCAACATCCCCTCAAAAAGTGATTGAATACGGAGAGAAAGCCTACAACTATTCCGATAAGATCGGCTATCAGGAAGGAGAAGCCAAAGCACTTAACAGAATCGGTTCCGGTTACTATTTAAAAGGCAATTATGACTCGGCAATGCGATTGTATGACCAATCGCTGGATGCATATATACAGCTTGATAAAAAAAGAGGTATGGCAGATGCCTACAGCAATATTGCCCTCATTTATGACGGCCTGGGCAATTATAACAAAGCCCTGGAGTTCAATTTGAAATCCCTCGAAATTGAAGAAGGGCTCGGCAACAAATGGGGAATTGCGGTAAGCCTGAACAACATAGGCAACGTCTATTATTATATCTCAAATTTTGATAAAGCCCTCGAAAACTATCAAAATGCCTTAAATATCTATCTGGAGTTAGATGATGCCAACGGAGTGGCTCAATCATACAACAACATTGGTTCTGTATATCAGGTCACAAAAGATTACGGCAATGCCGAGACCTATTTCCATTCAGCCCTTGTATTTCATAAAAAGCTCAACAATCCCATCGAAATGGCTTCGTGCTATAACAATCTGGGCAATGTGTATGTAGAGCTTAATGATTTCAGGGAAGCGCTATATAATTACGAAAAATCTCTTGAGATCAGTGAATCGATCGATGACAAATGGTCGATGGCCAACACCTATATGAACATCGGCGGAATTTATCTGAAACAAAAACAGTATAAAAAGGCGGAGAACTTCTTTGAAAAAGCCGCTGATCTGGCCGAAAAAATCAATGCCAAAGGAATTATTGCCAATACCAATCAGGCCCTGTCTGAACTGTATGCCGAACAAAACCGCCATCGTGAAGCTTATGATCATATTTTAAAGTATAACAGGTTACATGATTCACTATTCAATAAAGAAACCAGGGAGAACATCAAAAATCTGGAGATGGGATATGAACTACAAAAGCAGGAAAGGGAAATTGAACTCCTCCAACAACAGGATGAAATCCGGCAGCTAAAGCTGGAAAAATCCAGGAAAAACACTTATATATTCCTGGCAATCATTCTAGTAATAATCGTTTTGATCATCTTTATATATAATCGTTATCGCAACAAAAAAAATACAAATAAACTACTCGAACAGAAGAATGAAGAGATCAGCCGCAAGAATGATGAATTAAACGATTTTAACAAAAAACTCGAATCACGTGTAATTGAACGGACCAAAAGTCTGGAAGAGGAACTCCGCGAAAGAAAGAAAATCGACATTGAACTTAAAAAAGCCCTTAAAAATGCCGAGGATGCAAACTATCTAAAAAATGCCTTTCTGGCAAATATGAGTCATGAGATCAGGACGCCGCTTAACGGCATCATCGGTTTTTCAAGCCTGTTGGAAACTGAACTCTCCCTGATGGAAAACAAGGAGCTATACGAATATGCCAACGGTATTCAGAAAAGTGGCGAGCGTCTACTGCACCTGCTGAACAACATTATTGATATCAGCCGTATTGAAGCCAACGACATGGACATCACTATTGACAGCTGTCATGTGAATGAGATCATAAAAAATGTAGCTGAATTATACAGCTTTAAGGCCAATGATAAGGGTATCAAGTTCAACACAAAACTGAATGACCTGCCACAGGCAGTTGCCGACGAGGTGAAACTTACCAAGATCATCAGCGACATCATCGATAATGCCATCAAATACACCGAGAAAGGCTTTATCAATGTTGTAACCGAGTTTGATGAGAAAAGTAAATACATCCGTATCATTGTAAAAGACACCGGGATTGGCATCGATCAGGCTTATCTTGACCATATTTTTGAAGCTTTCAGGCAGGAGAGTCTCGGATACAGCAGAACATATCAGGGAGCCGGCCTGGGCCTTCCCCTGGCAAAACGGCTGACTGAATTGATGAATGGTAAGATCGAAGTAGATTCAAAAAAAGGAGTGGGAACAACCGTTATGATCTCCATCCCCACCGATAAAGTCGAAAAAACCGACTTTTCGAAAGACACTAAAAATGGCGAGAAACCTGATACTGCTGAACCCGGCAACTTGAATATTTTTATTGTTGAAGACGACCGGATGAACCGCCTGGTAATCAAAAAAATGCTCTCTAAAATGGGAAAAGTGGTTGCAGCCGTTGATGGAGACGAAACCATACAAATAATAAACGAGAATTATAAAAAAGGGCTTATCTTTGATATCATGTTGTTTGATATCAACCTGCCTGCACCCTGGGATGGCATCAAACTGATGAATAAGATCAAGAACGATTTCAAAGAATACAGGAAAATCCCTTTTATTGCTCAAACAGCCTATGCAATGGCTGGCGATAAAGAAAGACTGCTTGAATCAGGATTTGACAATTACCTGGCAAAGCCAATAAACAAGAATGAAATGATCAATATGATCAACAAACAATTGAAGATTAACAACGCTTAACCAAAAAAATAGCATGACTTCTTCCAGCGAAGGAAACAAACAAGAACTGCAAAAGGAGCTTGAAGCACTGAAAAAGCAAAACGAACAGCTCGAGAAAAAAGCCCGGGAAGCCAATGCCAGGGCCGAAGCTGCCAATCACCTGAAAGCCATGTTCCTGACCAATATCAGCCATGAGATCAGAACACCTATGAATGGGATTCTCGGAATGTATAATGTTTTGCGTCAGACAAACCTGAGTAGCGAACAAAGAGAGTTTCTGGACATCATCAATATCTCCGGTCAAAACCTGCTCAGCATTATTGATGATATCATCGACCTTTCCAAAATAGAATCAGGTCAAATCCAGCTTGAGGCCATTGAATTCAACCTGAAAAAGGAAATGGAAAGGATCATTGAATTATTATCCATCAAGGCAAGAGGCAAAGGTATCGAACTTATATCGGAAGTAGATCCAACTACACAAATCAATCTTATCGGCGATGCAGGCAGGCTCAAACAAATCATTACCAACCTGGCCAACAATGCCATCAAATACACCAAGGAAGGCAGTGTAAAAATCAAGGTCGAGCCTGTTGAACAAACCGACCAGTCGAGCAAGTTGAAATTCAGCATCATTGATACGGGTATCGGCATTTCGGAAGAAGGCAAACAAAAACTTTTCAAAGCTTTTTCGCAGATCGACTCCTCCTCTACCAGAAAATATGGAGGAACAGGCCTTGGATTGGCCATTGCAAAAAATCTTTCCAAAATCATGCAAGGCGATATTGGTGTTGAAAGCGAACTCGGAAAAGGATCAACCTTTTGGTTTACCGCTAAATTCAGCATGGCGCCTAATGCAGGCCTCGGTAGCACAGCCTTTCACACCGACAGATCGGACGGTTCAGACAAATTGCACATTTTACTTGTTGAAGACAATCTGTTAAATCAGAAATTCGCCACAGCATCACTCAGAAAAGTGGGACACAAAGTGGATATTGCAGAAAACGGCAAAGCTGCCGTTGAAAAATACCAGAAGAACGAATATGATCTCATCCTGATGGATATCCAAATGCCGGTGATGGACGGTATTGAAGCGACCAAAAAAATCAGAATTATCGAAAAAGAAAAAGAAGTTGATAAACCCATCAAGATAATTGCCATCACAGCATATGTTATGGAAAGAGACAGAAAAATGTGCCTGAGGGCAGGTATGGATGAATACCTTGCCAAACCTTTCAAACCCCAGGAACTGATCTCACTTATCAACAAAGTTTATTACGGACAGGAATAAAAAATGCCGGAACTGCAAACAAATCTGCACCCCGGCATTTGGTAAAAACTGATTAATCTTCTATTCAGCGGGTTTCACATCAAGTACTTCCATTTCAAAAATCAAAGGACTGTAGGGCGGAATATCCTGACCGGCTCCATATTGACCGTATGCCAAATCGGATGGGGATATGATCCTGGCCTTACCGCCTTCCCGCATCATCAAAATAGCCTCATCCCAGGCTTTGATCACCTGCCCGCGACCGGCAGTAAATGAGAAAGGTTTGCCCCGTTCTCTTGACGATTGTATTTTTTCACCGTTTATGTTTCGCAGCAGATAATGTACTTCTACCTGGTCGCCTTCCTGAATTGCATCGCCGGTGCCTTCCTCAATGCTGATAAAGTAAAGGCCGCTCTCGGTAGGTTCAACATCAATATTATTTTTTGAAATGTAAGTATTGATCAAAACCGGTTCTCTTCTTTTCCGGGCTTCATTATCAGCTTTCGTTTCGGCTTGCTGTTTTTCAGCCTCGGCCTTTTGTTCTTTTTTCAATTCTTCTTCTGATCTTTTACTCAATATCTCAACGTTATAAAGTAAGCTGCTATATGGTTTAACGGCAGATCCGAGTCCTTCTGAGCCAAAAGCCTGCTTGGAAGGAAGAATAAACTCTGCTTTTCCACCCACATTCATTTGCTCCAGCACCTCATTCATTCCTTTGGTATCAAACATACTTCCATATTGTACCTCACGTGGCCTTTCCCCCTTTCTTGTGGAAAAAAGTTCGGTACTGTCCAACAGGAAAACCTCATAATGCAATGTGATCAAATCTGTTTCCTGGATTTCTTCCCCATCACCGGCATTAAACTCAATATAATAAATGCCATCGTCATCCGGAACCACATCCTTTTCAATGCTTGCCAGGTATTCACTTATCCTTTCGGGTTCTCCGGCCTTAAGCTCTTCGAGCGGCTCAAAGCCAAGCATTTTAATATCAAAATACAATTCCGGATCGGAAGCCAGGAATGGAGGAACCTGCGATCGCACCATATGCTTAAAAAAGGAATCGGCATGTATGATAAAAGTAGCGCTATCGCCTACCGACATCATAGCCAGACCTTCAAACAAATCGCCTTCATATTTGGGTTCGCCCAGTTGGAATGATGAGGTTCCTCCGGTTCGCTCACTCGTAAAGATCACAGAATCTTTTCTTCCATATTGCATGAGTACGGTGATAAAATCACCAACGGCAGGTTGTGCTCCATCCTCATCAATATGGAAATAATAAGGCAAGCCGGTTTCTGTTGTTTTAAAATCATCTTTGTTCAATTGCTCCTTTTGCTGTGAGTTGCAGGCAAAAATTACCGTAACTCCCAAGAATAGAGCTAAACTGATCGTCTTCTTCATTTTCATAGGTTGTTTATTTTACATTAATCAATTCAATATCATAAACCAAAGTTGTTTTCGGAGGTATCTTGCCGTCTTTACCAACCAGGCCATATCCAAGGTGGGACGGAATAATAAATCGCCCCTTGCCACCTTCATGCATCATTTGTATGGCTTCATGCATTCCAATAATCACATCATCTTTCTCCAGGACAAAACTAAGGGCCTCCCCTTGTTCGGTGGATTCTATCAGATCGCCGGTTAGAAAGTACAACTTGTAATCAATGGTTACCCTATTACCGGCTTTGGCTTTTTTCCCTTCTCCCTGTTTATAAATATCATAATACAAACCGCTCTCACTTGCCTGCATTTCCCAATTGTAGCGATTTATGAAGTCCTCTATCTGGGTAAATTCACTTTCAGTCATTCTTCTATTTACCTCGATCAAAGGTTCTTTCAGCTTTCCCGGATCAATTTTACGTTGTGGTTCCGGGTCCGATTTGCATGAAGTCAAAGCAAGTGCAAATAAAAGAAACAGGCATATTATGTTTCCGTATGTTAGTTTGTTCAATGCCATATGGTCAGTCTTTATTACGCTCCAACTGTTGTTTATATTGTGGAAGATAAGACTCGAATCTTTTAAGGGTTTCATCGAGGGAAACATTTGAATCGGCTCCCGCGGCATTGCGGTGCCCGCCCCCGATAAAATGTTCGCGGGCAAACTGATTGGCGGGAAAATCCCCTTTCGATCTGAATGAAATCCTGACTTTTTCGTCGAGTTCGCGTATTAATGCAGAAAAGTTAATCCCTTTCATCGACAAGGGATAGTTTACAATCCCTTCGGTATCACCAACCTGATAATCAAATCTTTCAAGATCTTCGGCAGATAAATAAATATAGGCCGTATGGTATTGTTTCAGCACTTTCATTCGTTCGCTCAAACAGAAACCCAGCAGGCGAATTCGTCCCTCTGTGAAGGTATCATACACCTGTCGGTGAACTTTTTCACCATCCACTCCGGCTTTGATCAGTTCGGCAATTACAAGATACGTATTGCTGAAATTACACAGGTAACTCAGAGAACCGGTATCGGTGATAATACCCGTATACAGGCAAACGGCGGTCTCATAAGCAAGGCGCCAGGGATTTGCGATCGTTTTAATAAAATCATAAACCAACTCCGCAGTTGATGAGGTTTGGTCTGTATTGATCATGTAGTCGAATCCTTTTCCCGGGCCGGGATGATGATCGATCTGTATTTTAAATGCTTTTGATTGATCGATCTTTTTACCCATTTCTTCAACCCGCTCAAGCGAATTGTAATCCAGAGAGAAAATTACATCAGCATCCGAAATGCACGATTCCGCATAGTCCTTATCATCTTCATAAACCAGGATCTTATCATTTGAGGGCATCCACTTTAAAAAAGCAGGATAATGATTGGGTACCATTACACTCAGCTTTGCATTCAGGTGATTACCAAGGAAATGGAACAACCCCAGGGAAGAGCCGATTGCATCTCCATCCGGGTTGGTATGGCTGGTGATCAAAATATGCGCTGCCTTTTCAAGTTTGTCTCTTATATTTGCTTTTTCTTTTTCTGTCAAACAATGGCCGTATTTGGTGTTAAACGGGCAAAGTTATTAAGAAAAAATTAACAAGGCTACTTATAGAACAATAAAGTCTTAATTTTACATAAATTTAAAAACCGGTATAAATGAACGGAAACAGAACATTTACGATGATCAAGCCCACCTCTTTCAAGAATGGTGACGGTGGTAACATAATTGCCAGAATAATTGGCGCAGGATTTAAGATCATTGCCCTGAAAATGGTAAAGTTGACGCCTGAAAAGGCAGCGCAATTCTATACTGAACACGATGGTAAGCCATTTTATAAAAGCCTATGCAGCTTTATGTCTTCAGGCCCGGTTGTTTGCATGGTGCTGGAAAAAGAAGATGCCGTTGAGGCTTATCGCAAATTTATCGGAGCCACCAATCCGGACGAAGCGGCTGAAGGAACGATCCGTAAGCTCTATGGAACCGATTTACAACAAAATGCCGTACATGGAGCCGACAGCGATGAGAGCGCAAACCGTGAAGCATCCTTCTTCTTTAGCGAACTGGAGATTATAAACTACTGATTTTCTGGGACGTAATCTGAGAAACTTCCATCGTCATATAATAAAACCACCGTTATCAAACGCTTCTCTGGAGAAAACTCTCTATTAACCTGCCTGATCTTTTTTAGCTGATTTTCAGCTTCGGGCGGGTTTTTCGTTGTTTTCTGCTTTGCCGTTTCATCTTCTTCATTCATCAAACCGAATAAATCCTTGTCCTTTCTTTCTTCCTCAGATGAAAACACATCATCCATCATTTGACCTTTTCCGGTCACCAGCCAATCAGCATTTAATTCCGGATATTTTAACAGAACTTTACGAACAAAATCCAAACTGGGTTTGTTTCTTCCTGAGATAATGTGTGAAATGCTTGAACGCTGCACACCAATTTCATCTGCTAATTTTGATGCGCTCAGATTTTTTTCTTTTAAAATTTTGCGAATTCTGTCCTCCATTTGATTCACATTTGTAAGGATTGTTGAATACAAATGTAAATAATTTATTTTTTACTTGTGTAAACATACATGATTTACAAATGTAATCTTGTAAACATATCTTACATTTTCACAATTGTTCATATGTACCCTAATTTACTTGCATTTCCACGAGTGAGTATTCTTTGCATTATTTTTATATGCATTAAACTTAAAAATTAAGTAAAAGTACTCATTTTGCAGGTTTACTGTCGTTTACGATTTAATTTTAATAGTGTTTTGAAAAGTTCCTGGTTTCTTACTTTTTATATCATTTCCTTGTTACATCTGGCAACAGGTGATTAAGTTGTTGTAATTGCCTGTTAATCAGTATATGTAATCACTACTGTCCGGTTAGACGCAAAGGGATTCCTCGCTTCGGAATGACATGTTATTTGGGAGATACAAAGGGGGTTAGGGGTAGTGCGACGGCAAAGCCGCCGCACTACCCCTAACCCCTCCCAGCCTCTGAAAACACTATCATTCCGAGCGAAGCGAGGAATCTCCCCAAATTTCCCCGGACAGTAGTGATATATAATGTAAAAAAAAGTTATTTGAGAATTGTAAACAGTTTGTAAATATACATATGTAAACAAGATTGATTAGGTGTTTACAATATTAAGACCATGAATATTCATAAAGAATACACTTAGTTATTATCATCTGCAACTTTAGATTTGTCTCATTAAAAAAAAATTGCGTTTTAATTTTTCTTGAGATAGACAATTTGGGGTTGATTAATCAAAACTGGTCCTACCCTATTTAAAGGTCAGAAAATCCAGGCAGATTTTCAGGGGAATGAAAATTTGAAGAATTTTTTTATTGTCAAGTTAATTTCAACATTGTGACGAATTGAGAAATCCTTTTCGTGTAAAGGTAAGAAAGCCCCAAAATTTAAAGATTATGAGCGATAAATCAAAAAAAAGTTGGACTGATCGGTCTGGTAACCATTACAAAGATGTGAATGGCATAAAATGGGAAGACCTCCCGACTGATGTTATTGTGGCTGAACAACAAGCCTGGCTGATGCGTGAAGGCTCCAAATGTTTATCCTGAACTGACCAAAGAAAACCCCCGATCGTTACAAAGGAAAGGTGTATGGGATATGGCCCAGGTAATTCATAACAGGTATTACACTTACATGGTGAAAGAATAATGAAAACGGTAAGCCTTTCCAGGCTATTTTTATTTATCCACTCCGGTTTGACTATTTGATGAATTTACCCGTTAGCACTTTCCCGGTGCTGATCACTTCAACAAAATAAATACCTGAAGAAAAACTTGCCACGGCATCAACGGGAATGATTTGCGTTCCGGCATAGGCTGTTTCATATGTTGCACTGTAAACCAGCTTACCGGTTTCATCCGTGATGGAAATATAAAGACTGTCAACCGAATCGACCTGAACCTGTATATATAAGCGGTTGTTGACCGGATTCGGATAGAGGATCAACCCAGGTGAATTTTTATCCTGATTGTTAACGGATAAGATGGTAAATGCCATATTATAATCCGGTATTCCATAGCCCATGTCGTTGTTGGGATCGCCTGCAAGGGAAGCGCTTTGCTGCAGCGCCATCATAATTTCATAATTTGTTTTCCATGGATGGGCCTGCCACAAACAGGCGGTCATACCTGCAATCACAGGAGAAGAAAAAGAAGTCCCATAACCTCCACCATATCCGCCAAAAGCAAAGGCCACGTGTGCAGGAGCACCCTGTCCAACCACATTGGGTTTGATTCTCCCATCCGAGGTGGGCCCATGTGAGCTAAAACCTGCAAGTTCGCCTTCAGGGGTAACCGCACCAATTGAAAAAACGCTATCGCCATCAGCCGGGGCACCAACGTAATACCAAAGGCTTCCACCGCTGTTTCCGGCGCTGTTTACTACCAGGATTCCTTTGTTTGCTGCAATATCAGCTCCCCTGGTAATAACTGTGGTGTTGCCGTCCAGATCCTCATAAGTATGATTCATTTCCGGGTCGTCAAATTCAGTATATCCGAGTGATGAATTGATCAGATCTGCTCCAACACTATCAGCAAACTCGGCCGCCGAAACCCAATTGTATTCCTCAATAAGATTTTCAGGAGACCCGTTGATCGACTCTTCCGAACGCAACAGCCAGTAACTTGCATCAGGTGCAGTTCCTATCAGTTCGCCGGCAATGTATCCTCCCATTGTTGATAATACACTTGTTCCATGGCTGCTATAATCATATACGGTGCCGCTGTGATCAACAAAATCTTTTGACCCGAGAATTCTGTTGTTGTTCCAAAGCGTATCGAAAACTTCCAGGTAATCCGCATTCATAAAACCAGCATCCAGCACCGCGATGACCATACCCTGACCCCGATAGCCATTGTTGTGGAGCGGTATTCCGTTCAACATCTCAATCTGGTTGTAAGCACCTCCATAATCCAGTTCATTTCCTGATTTAAAGATTTGATATTCATAGTTTTCCGTAATAATATATTCAGATGCAAAAAATGGCTTGGGTTTGACACCTGCGCGGGAATGACTTGCTTTGTATGTTCCTTCAACATAAGGCAGCTCACTTATTGCATCAAGCACAGCCGGATCGTCCGTATAGATCGTAACACCGTTCAACCATTTGGTAGCATTCAACAACTGAGCGCCCGTTGCTGCAACACCATCAAGATAGCCGGGATTCACAGGAATATCCTGCTCAGTAATCTCAATATCATAACGGTCTCTTCTGTCGATTGCGCGCTGTGTAAGAAATTCTTCAGGCTGATCGATAGAATAGGGAGAGTTGTTTTTGTCAGAGAATTTGACAAAGTACTTGTCGGGGGCTACCTGCGCGTTCAGCAACAGCGCTGATGTTAATAAAAGTATAGATAATAGGGATTTCATGTTGTTTTCGTTAATTAGTTAATGATTGCGAATTTATAAATAAAACAGCTTAGTTTGAGATATGTTTATCAAGTTAACACAGTTGATAAAATTTCATGCCCGGTAAACCCCAACATTTCAGCTATAATCATACTGAATTGCAGACATATAAAAAGATACTTTTGATCAGAGTTAATTTCCATCCGCATATTTTTGTAACTTAGTAAAACAAAAAAACAAACCAACTATGAAAAGCATCAATCCATACAATAACAAGATAATCAGAGAATATAAGAAACACACCTTTACAGAACTCGATGATAAAATTCGTTCATCCGCTTTGGCCTTCGGCGATTGGAGCAAACGCAGCATAAAAGAACGCTGCGAATTGATGCGAAATGTCGCTAAGGTGCTACGCAACAAAAAAGACGGGCTCGGTCAATTGATCACCCTTGAAATGGGCAAACTTATTGGCGAATCGGTTGCTGAGATCGAAAAATGCGCCTGGGTATGTGAGTATTATGCCGATCATGCACCCTCCCATCTGGAGGATGAAATCATTGAAACCGATGCATCAAAAAGCTTTGTCGGTTTTGAGCCTCTTGGTGTGGTCCTGGCTGTAATGCCCTGGAATTTCCCATTTTGGCAGGTGTTTCGTTTTGCAGCACCTGCTTTGATCGCAGGCAATACCGCCCTGCTAAAACATGCTTCCAACGTACCTGGTTGCGCCCTTGCTATTGAGGAAATATTCGTCGAGGCGGGTTTTCCTCAGAATATTTTCACAACTTTTCTGATACCTTCTGCCATGGTTCAGACGGTTATCCGAAACAAACTGGTAAAAGCCGTCACGCTGACCGGCAGTGAACTTGCAGGAAGCAAGGTAGCGGAGCAGGCAGGTCATGAGATCAAAAAACAAGTGCTCGAACTGGGTGGCTCGGATCCATTTGTTGTATTAAAGGATGCCAACCTGGAAAAAGCAACGGAAACAGCTGTAAAAGCAAGAATGATCAATGCGGGGCAAAGCTGTATTGCAGCCAAGAGATTTATTCTGGAAAAAGACATTTACGATGAATTTCTTGAGCGAACAAAAGCTTTGTTTCAGAAACTTGGCTGCGGCGATCCTATGAAAGAATCAACCACCGTTGCGCCCCTGGCCCGTCCAGATTTGGTGGATGATATTGAACGGCAGGTGAATGAATCGGTTGAAGCGGGAGCTGAATTGTTAAGTGGTGGAAGAAAAGCCGGGGAGAGCGGTAATTTCTATGAACCGGCACTTATGATTAATGTGGAACCTGATATGACGGTTTTCAAAGAAGAAACCTTCGGACCGGTTATGCCACTTGTACGGGCCAAAAGTGAGAAGCATGCCATAGAACTTGCCAACCACAGCAGTTTTGGCCTGGGTGCCAGCCTGTGGACCAGTGACCGGCAGAAAGCCCAACAACTGGCTAGAGATATAAAAGCCGGCTCTGTTTTCATCAATGGCCTTGTAAAATCTGATCCACGCTTACCTTTCGGAGGAATTAAGAAATCGGGCTATGGCAGGGAACTCAGCCAGTTTGGCATCAGGGAGTTTGTGAATGTTAAAACGGTTTGGATGGCTTAAGGATGCTATCAGCAGCTTTCTTTTCTTCTGAGCAATTGCTTATAAACCTGCATTTTATCAAAGATACATTATCGGGCAAGCTCCGGCTTTTAACAGTTTATTGATGAACAATTCGTAGTTTTGTTGAAATCTTTCATTTTATGCGCATCGACATTATCACGATATTTCCACAAATGTTTGAAGGTCCCTTTTCTCATTCCATCGTTAAAAGAGCTGTTGATAAAAAACGTGTGGAAATTTTTTTACATGATCTTCGTGATCACACAACAGATAAACACAGAAGTGTGGATGACTACGCATATGGCGGTGGTGCGGGAATGGTTATGATGATTGAACCGGTTGACCGATGCATCAGTATCTTAAAGGCGAAACATAATTATGATGATGTCATTTACCTGAGCCCCGACGGAAACTTGCTCAACCAGCCCATGGCTAACCGCCTCTCCCTCAGCAAAAACCTTATCTTGCTATGTGGTCACTATAAAGGCATTGAT
Source organism: Bacteroidales bacterium (assembly GCA_021738625.1). GTDB lineage: Bacteria > Bacteroidota > Bacteroidia > Bacteroidales > JAIOZK01 > JAIOZK01. The sequence goes on along the minus strand of JAIPBS010000005.1, from coordinate 112,127 downwards.
GAAAGAATAAGAAAGCAACTTATAACCAAAGAGGTATCCATAGGAAACTATGTTCTTTCCGGGGGAGAGCTCGCGGCAGCCGTGCTTACCGACTGCATCGTAAGGCTTTTGCCGGGTGTACTCAGTGATGAAACTTCCGCCCTGTCGGATTCATTTCAGAACAATCTGGTTTCTCCTCCGGTTTATACAAGGCCCAGAAATTACAAAGGATATGAAGTACCCGAAATTCTTCTCTCGGGGAATGATAAGAAAATAGATGAATGGCGGCATGAACAAGCCGTGAAAAGAACCGAAGAACGCCGGCCCGGAATGCTTAAAGATCAATAGGTATGGTCTTTGAAGCCATTATTTTTTATGAAAATGATTAGAAAAATCTTAGGGATACTTTTTATCTCAGCTGGTGTTTTTATGCTTGCACGTGCTGTTTTTGAAGGCCTGATCGATTTTTATCCATCGCAAAATTATATACAGGAAAGTCCATTGCAGGAACTGTTGAACATCGGAGCTACGGTCGCCCTGATCGCAGTACCCATCCTGCTGGGTTTTTTTTTATTGGTCAGGAACAGATATCGTTCAGGCAGATAAAAACCCGGCCTTTATTGGATAGACCGGTTTTGATTTTTTTGAAAACTGCTTTGCTATGCCTGCGTATTCAAGTACTTTAGTTTAGCCTCCATGATCTTAATATCCTGTTTGGCCTTTTCAATTTTTTTGTTGAATTCTTTTTTCAGCACATCTGCCTTTTTACTGTCCGCCAGAAAACCCACATTGTTTTCCCAGAGGATGACATCTTCTTTGAGCTTCCCAATTCGGTTGCTCAGGTAATTGCGTTCGCGAGCCAGATTGCGCTTTGAATTAGGCACTTCTTTAATGGCGTCCACTTTTGCCTTGTAATTCAGGGTACTGATCTCCACAGCGCTGATCTTAAGTTTCTCAAGCTCGGCATCGACGGTTTTCCTGAACTCATCCTGAATGCTGTCTTTCTCTTTTATCGGCACATGGCCAATTTCCATCCATTGCCGCTGGAAATCCTTGATCACATTTAGATTTTTATTTTTATCATCACCAAATTCAAAGTCTTTCACTTTTTGAATAAGCTCCTTTTTGGCATTCAGGTTATCAGCTTCATGTTCATGGATATGGGCAAAATATTCCGATTTTTTGTTGAAAAAATAATCGTTGGCCGTCCTGAAGCGTTTCCATATTTTATCGGAATATTTGCGCGGAACCGGGCCGATTTTCTTCCAGTCCTTTTGCAGTCGGATCAGGTCATCCGTGGTTTTACGCCAATCGGTGCTATCCTGAAGCGCTTCTGCCTGGGTGCAAAGATCGAGCTTAAGATTATAATTGTTAAGTTGTTCTTCTTTCAGTTTATTGAAGTATTCGCGGCGGTTCTCAAAAAATACGTTCAAAGATGATTTGAAACGTTTCCAGATTTCATCATTGGATTTCTTGGGGGCCGGTCCGATAGTTCTCCAAACCTTGAAGAGCTCGTTCATACTGTTGGTATTTTTCTGCCATTCCTTCATGGTATCGTTCTTCCGGCTCAAAACTTCCTCGGCTTTTTCACAAAGAGCCAGCTTGGCCTCATAATTGCTATTTTGTTGCTCCGCCAACTTGCTGTAATGCTCCCGTCTGCGCTGGTTGATTTTATCGGTAGCCATTTTAAATCGTTCCCAAACTTCATCTTTCTTATCCGCAGGTACGGGACCGATCTCTTTGTATTGCTCATGCAATTTTTGTAATTGCTTGAAGGATTTTATGATAGAAGTTTCCAGTAGCAATTCTTCAGCCTGCTCACAAAGCTCTATCTTTTTTTCAAGATTTTTTTTCAGGTCCAGATCACGCAACTCTTTGTTGATCTTAACCTTATCAAAAAACTTCTCAACCAGGAAATGATAGCTTTGCCAAAGATTGTTCACTTCGCTGCGTGGCACCATTCCGGTTTCTTTCCATCTATCCTGAAGGACCCTAAATTCGTCATAGGTCTTTTTTAGGGTTTCCTCTGAGTTGATCAGTTCTTTGAGTTCTTCGAGGATTTGTAATTTGGCGTCCAGGTTTTTCTTCTTATTCTTTTCCTGTTCAGCCTGATAGGCAATTTTGTTTTGTTTGTAAACGCCAAAGGCAAGATTGAAGCGCTCCTGCAAGGGATCATCATCCGGTTTTGCCTCGAGGCTTTCATCAGACATGGATTTCTCAAGATCCGTATGCTGCTCTTCTTTGGTGGTTTTTAAAAAGGCAACTTTTATCAGGGCTACCTTGGTTTTTATCTTTGAGACATCTGTTTCTTTAACGGTTTCTTCCATCAAACTAACAAGTTCCTGCCTGTTCAGCTTATCATATTTTTCCTGCAGATCATCTCCCTCCAAATCATCATCATCTTCTTCTGCAACTTCATCCTCATCTATTTCTGTCTCTGCGGAATCACCGGAATCCGTTTCTTCAGATTTCGCAGTTTCGCTAACCGGTTGCTTCTCCTCTTTCTCCTCTTTTATTTCACCCTTTTCTTTCTCTTTTACAGCTTCATTATCTTTTTCTTTATTCAACGGTTTTGCCGCCGGCTCATCATCTTTACTTTTTTTCTTATCAGACTGCTCAGGGGACGATGCACCGGGCGACACATCCCCGGCCTTTTCTTCTCCTGCGGAGAGTTCTGTCTTGTTTTCAACGGAGGTAGCTGGTTCTTCAACTATTTCGGATGATCCGGCGGTTTCCTTTCCTGTTGCCTCAACCTGAGGTTCATCACTTACCGGACTGTTGCCAGTCTGGCTTTCATCCCTTGTTTGTCCCTGTTTTTTTTCTTTGGTCTTTTTTTCTTTATCGTCCTGTTCTAATGCAGGTTTGGAGGTTCTTTCTTCACTCATTGTCATAAGATTTAATTGTAATGGAATTCTCCTCCCATGCAGGTTATACCAACCAGCAAAGGATTATGATTAAGCTGTTGTGTTAAAAAATGTCTGTATTGAATTTCTGGGTTCAGCATATGTTGCTGTTATTTCGCTTGTCCTTTTATCTAAAAGGACTGCAAAATTAGAAATATTTTAAAGAAGAGGAAATTTTTATTCAGGTATTATCAAAATGCCAACATACAGGCATCAAGTGGATTATAAAACGGCTCAATCGACATGACCATAAATTATTCCAAAACAGAACCATTGAAGAGGATGTATCCGAAATTCAGAATAAAGGACAACTTATCATGCGTTCTGTCGTAATAATTAAAACTCAGGCTTATAGGGCCAATGGGTGTGTGATAAACAACTGCAGCGGATCCGATATAAGCTCTTGTAGCAAACGAATTCCCATAATATGCTTTCCTGGTTTCCAGATCCTGCATGATTTGCCTGTATGGTTGCATCACATAGCCTCCTATCCTGAAGTTGAAATTATTAAACACATGTATAATATTCACCAAACCCAAGCCGGCAAAATTATGCGCCCGGTAATTGGGAAGAAACAGGGTTTTACTTTCAGGAAATGGCTGAAAGGCCTGGGCGGAAAGAATACTTGAAGTATAATTATTAAAAAGTTTCTGATTGGAGATATAAACATGACTATAAACACCAAGCGTGTAGTGCCCTCTTGAATAAAAATAGTTTTCCCAGATCATCCTTAAACTGAAATAATCGTGAAAACTTTCATATTCGCCGCTCTGCAGACCGGTTGAACCGGGAATATTCCTTTCTTTGCCCGAAACGTAGCGTGTAGAAAGTAAAAATCTGGCACCCGCGGTCGCAAACTGTTTACGGTTTAGTGAGTTTAGTTCGTAAGTGATATATGGTGTGATCAGGTTAAAATAGGTGTTATCTGCTGTATCGGTGCGGCTAAAGTTGTTCATCTGATAATACTCGCTTTTGATCCGTCCCACACTTGCACCCATCATCAGTTTTCCTTTATTGGTAGCAGGAAAACCGAAGGCCATACTCGTGTAATTCTCATTCTGTACTAAAAAAGAAGGTTCCTTATCTTCAAAAAAGTAGGTGGTGTTTTTGAAATAATCGTAATGATTATAGGTCATATCAAGCTCAAGAAAAAATGGTATGATGGAAGCAAAATCAAAACGACCATTAAGTTTAAAGGAACTGTAAAATCTGCCGAAATAAGCGTTGGTCAGCAAGGTTGTTGCGTTTTTACCCAGAAAATTGTACTGAAGCCCGACAAAAGCTTCATTCACGGCAACCGACGAAATGTTCCCTCCAAACCTGGCTGTAAATTGTTCCGACAGGCTCACATCCAGATAGAGGTCATAAAAACCTGTTTTTTTGTTGTAATAAAGTTGGGGATAAATAAAATCAACGTGTTCATCGGCGATCAACTTAAAGTACTCCTGTTTAAGTTCTTCCAGGGTAACAAGTTTTCTCTTATTCATCAATTCACGTCTGAAATAATCACTTTGACGGTTGTTTAGGCCATAAATATAAATGGAATCAATGATGGGGGCCGGTTCTTTTTCTTTGAAAGCCGCTCTCCTTTGCTGTAATTCTTCAGGATCAATCCGGCGATTCACAATAGATTTGATTTCATCAATCTTTTGCAGGGTAGCAATGTAACCACTATCGATAAAAATCTCTGCCCTGCTAAAATCAATTACATTGGTTGATGGTAAATCCGGGTTGATCAATACTCCTTTGTGTTCTCTCAAACTATAATCAGTATTCTCCATCAGCATATTCTGAAGCTGAGAAATAATATCGTCTTTCGTTGGAGAATCATAATTACCGGCCGCTTTGCTACCAATGATCACATCCGGATCGAAATCCCGGATAGCAACATCAACAGGAAAATTATTATACATACCACCATCGAACAATAGAACCCCATCAATTTCAATCGGTCGAAAATAAAACGGATAGGTCATTGAGGCCCTTACCGCGCTTGACAATTGACCTCTTTTCAATTCAACGAATTTATTTGAATCGATATCGGCGGCAACACATCGAAATGGCACAAACAAACTATCGAAGTTGTAATCGGCAACCGCAACGGAACCAGAGAGGTATTCTATCAGTTCAAAATCCATCTGTATCGGTGAAACAATATTGGCGGGAAGATTGGGAACAAATTTTTTCTTGATATTAAATGGGATGCTGATCATGGAAGCATCCGGATTTCTTCTTTTGAAGTAGTAAATATATTTATCATCGATATTCCCTGACGCCCAGTTCTGAATTTCTCCCGAAGTCATCAAGTCCTTCATTTCCGCCGGACTGTAACCACTGGCATACATGGCTCCGATGATCGCACCCATAGAAGTGCCGGCAATGTAATCAACGGGGATTTTGTTTTCCTCCAGTGCTTTGATCACTCCAATATGAGCTACTCCCTTAGAACCGCCACCGCTCAATACAAGAGCTACGCGTTGACCGGCAACCGGAACCAGGCTTCCCACGGATACAATAAAAAATAGAGCTAATCTTAAAATCATAACCATCAGGAAATTATGCCAATGCAAACGGATTGCGTAAAATTAAAAAAAACATCCTCACGAAAAACATCCTGCATTATAATAACGCAGGATGCCTTTTTTATTTCGGTTATTTTTCAATTTTATTTCATGGCCTGATCCAGGTCTGCAATGATATCTTGCACCTCTTCAATCCCAACCGAAAGCCTTACCAGTTCGTCTGTGATACCTGCAGCTTCTTTGCTGTCTTTACTTAACTTGGAATGGGTCATGGAAGCGGGATGCTGTATGAGTGTCTCAATTCCACCGAGGGATACGGCAAGCAAGGCCAGCTTAACATGATCCATCATTTTTTTACCTGCTTCAAATCCGCCTTTGAGGCCAAAGCTCATCATGGCCCCGGGACCGTCCATCTGAACTTTAGCAAGTTCATACTGCGGATGACTTTTCAAGCCGGGATATTTTACCCATGCCACTGCGGGATGGTTTTCAAGAAATTCCGCAATTTTAATTGCATTTTGTTGTGCACGTTCAATTCTGATGCCGAGTGTTTTCAACCCGCGCCTGGTCATAAAGGCCTGTGTAGGATCCATATTACAACCCAGATTGGTCATAATTGCTCTGATTTTTTTGTATTCTTCTCCGGTTTTGGTCACAATCATTCCGGCTACGATATCGGCGTGGCCATTGATAAATTTGGTCATTGAATGCAATACAATGTCAGCGCCTAAATCCAAAGGTCTTTGAAGATAGGGACTGCAAAAGGTGTTGTCAACACAAACCGGTATACCCGCCTCTTTGCCGATCTCAGCCACAGCTTTTATGTCTGTGATGCTGATGGTGGGGTTGGCCGGTGTTTCAATATATATCAGCTTGGTGTTTGGCATTATGGCGTCTTTCACCTTTTGGATATCAGTTGTATCGATATAGGATGATTCAATACCGAGTTTCGGATAAAGGCTTTCCATAATCCCGCGTGAGGGACCGTAAACCGCATCGGTACTGATCATGTGATCTCCTGAACCGAGATAGGCCAAATAGACTGTATTGATAGCTCCCATGCCGGAAGATGTCGCGATACCGTCAAATCCATTTTCAACTGCTGCAACAGCCTTCTCGAGGTCCTTTATTGTCGGATTACTCAAACGCGTGTATATATATCCGTCCGACTCGCCCGAAAAGCATCGGGCTCCGTGTTCGGCATTCTCAAATTGAAAGGTGGAAGTTTGAAAGATCGGCTGAACCGCACTTCCCAGGCACTCAACTTTTTCGCCTGCATGAACTAACTTTGAATTGATTCCTGCTTTTTTTAATTCCATTTCCTGTGATATTTTTAAGGTTATTTGTTTTTGTTCTTCTTTTTAAGAATGTTAAGATGGTGCTCCGATCCAGCCCGCACCAGGCTGACATTACAGTCAGGACAAACCTTGATCCGACAGGGAATCCCGGCTTCATGCGGATAGTTTTTTTCACAGCCCGGGCAAATGCAAAATCCTTCCTTTCCCTTACCGCCCTTTCCGCGCATCGGTCCCTGATGCCTGTCTTCAGAAGCTTTGTTGAGCAAGCGTATGGCATCGGAACTGCATACCTTACATGCTGTGACCTCGACATCAGTTTTAACGCCAAATGAACTTCCGCAATGATCGCAAGCATACCAGTTTTCAAGAAACAGAACATGGCCGCCTTCTATCATCAAAGCAACGGATTCGGTCAAAGCACAGGCAACTTTATACCTGGCGCGTTCGTATATGCGCGTAAAGGTTGGCCGGGAGACATCCATTTCCCTTGCAGCATTAACTTGCGACATGCCATCATAATCCGCCAGCCTGATGGCTTCGTACTCATCATAACTCAGTATTACAGGGCTGCCCACCTCTTCACTCATACCTTCCGGTATGAACATAGCGGCAAAAGGGGGACGTCCGATTCTTCTGTTTCTTTTAGGCCGTGGTGTCATAACCGGACAAAGATAACGAACATATGCTCATTACCCAAATGATTTTTGAATAAAAGCAATCAAAAAGGCCAGAATTTATTATCAAACCAGATTTCCTCTTTAAGATCGTCATTCATCCGTTTTAAAAGGCGATGATGCGTTTTCTCCCAGTCCGCCAGCATTTGGTAGGTTTCTTTCTCGTTCGGATCGGTGGCTTCTTTGGCACGTGTTGAATATACCTCAATGGCCCGGTTTTCAAAATCTATAGCCGCGGAGATGGCTGCTGCTTCAAAACCGGCTGCTGAAATTTCCTTTTTAATATCTTCCGCCAATATCTCCTCGGCATCCGCACGATCGCCTTGCTGAGGTATATCGCTTTGTAAAAACTTCCTGTCTTTTTCAAAACTGGTATATTGTTTTGACAAGAACTGAATATGTGCTTCCTCTTCTTCGGCAATTGTGTTGAACACTTTCTTTACTGCCTGGCTTTTGCTTTGCTCTGCAACATGAGTATAAAAAGCTTTTCCTTTCTTTTCGAGCAATATTGCTGTTTTTAGAATATCCAATGCCGTTTTCTTTTCCATAATCTCTTATTTTTAGGGTACTATCCACAAAGATATGGTTTTAGATTTTACCTTTCTTTTAAATGCCTATTAATTCTTTATTTTTGTGATTGTAATATGCCTGCGCCAAAAACCAGGCTGTATCCGTAATTCTTAAATAAAATCCGAATGGATTACATTGATCAACTTTCAGAAATATTCAGGAACTGGTGCGGCAAACCTCCGGCTGTTGTTGAACCGCTTGCTCAGTCATCAGGTTCAAACCGTAAGTATTTTTTATTCACATTGGAAAATACGAAAGCATTGGGGGCATACAATCCGGATAAAAAGGAAAATGACGCCTTCGTGCATTTCAGCAAGGTATTCAGAGAATGCAAATTACATGTGCCGGAAGTTTATCATTACCAGGCCGAAAACAATATTTATTTGCTTGAATATCTGGGCATTGAAAACTTGTTCTCCAAATTAGAGGCTGGCAATAAAAGAAATTCGAAATCAATTGAACAATTATATAAGGAAACGCTAAGCCAGTTGATCCGATTTCAACTGGAAACCCCTTCCCATATTGATTTCAGCTATTGTTATCCACGATCGGCTTTCGACAGGCAAAGCATGCAATGGGATCTGAATTACTTCAAGTACTACTTTTTAAAATTGTTCGACCTTCCATTTGACGAGCAGAAACTGGAAAAGGATTTCGGAAAACTAATAAACAGACTACTGGCTGCTCCCGCCCATTATTTTATGTACCGCGACTTTCAGTCCAGGAACATCATGATTTACAACGATCAACCATACTTCATTGATTACCAGGGTGGCAGAAAAGGCCCCCTGCAATATGATGTTGCCTCCTTGCTTTGGCAAGCCAGGGCAAACCTCAGCAATGAGCTACGGCAGGAATTGCTGGATCATTACCTGCATGAACTTCAAGGCAACGATCCCGTTGCTTTTGATCGTTTTATGGATACCTATTACCTGTTTGTTTACCTCAGAATTTTTCAGGTACTGGGCGCCTATGGTTTCAGAGGGAAAATCGAACAGAAACAGCATTTCATAAAAAGTATACCTTTCGCGGTGAAAAACCTGGAATGGCTAATTGAAAACCATCCCCTACCTCCCAGGCTGGAGTATCTGAATGATGTATTGCAAGAGATACCCCAAAAGGCGATTCAAAAACAGCCTTCGTTCAAAAATGGTAAACTTAATGTATATCTCACCAGCTTTTCATATAAGAAAGGCATACCTGGCGATCCTTCGGGAAACGGAGGTGGATTCGTATTTGATTGCAGAGCACTGCCTAACCCCGGCAGGGAGCAAAAATACAAAGAGTTCAACGGCAAGGACACGGAGGTGATCGATTACCTGAAGCAATATAAAGAAGTTGATGCTTTCCTGAAAAATGCCTTTGCCCTGATTGATCAATCCGTTTCGAATTACAAAAAACGAAGATTTTCAAACCTGATGATTGCATTTGGTTGTACGGGGGGACAGCACCGTTCGGTCTACTGCGCAGAAAAATGCAGGGAGCATCTTGAACAAAAAATGGATGCCAATGTCATTGTTATACACACGAACCTAAAAAACAAGGTTGATGTCGAAAAGCATATGTAAAATAAAAGACAAAAAGAAGCTTGATAAAAAACAGTGGGAAGCCAGATTCAGCTGCAAAAAATGCAAGGCCGTGGCAAGGAAAGAAAAACACCTGTGTAAACCCGTTGGTATATGATTAAAAAAGCCATGATACTTGCGGCAGGCGTTGGCAGCCGGCTGATGCCATATACAGAAGATAAGCCGAAAGCACTGGTGGAATTGCAAGGAGTTCCCCTCATTGATTTTCAGATTAAAAAGCTTATTGCCGGTGGATTTACACATATACTTGTTAATGTCCATCATTGGGCCAACATGCTTTGCGAGCACATTCATAAAAGCAGGTTCGATGCCAGTATCGAATTCTCTGACGAACGCGATAAATTGCTCGATACGGGAGGTGCTGTCAAAAGAGCGGCCTGGTTTTTCAGGGATGTAAGCAACTTTCTTGTTATCAATGTAGATGTGATCACAAACCTCGATCTGCATTATTTCATGCAAAAACATCAGGCATCAAATGCCCTAAGCACCATAGCGGTTAGAGATCGCATTACCAGCAGGTATTTACTATTTGACGAGAATGGAAGCTTGTGTGGCTGGAAAAACATAAAAACCGGGGAAGAAAGAATGATAAAACCCAACAACAAACAAGGGGAAATGGCTTTCAGTGGGATACATTGCATGTCATCGAAAATATTCCGGTTTTTTCCTGCTCAGGAAACCTTCAGCATCATTGACGCCTATCTTGGGTTGGCTGCAAAACACGAAATCAAAGCTTTCCCTCATCAGGAAGACTTTTGGGCGGATGCAGGAAAAGCAGCAGAGTTCAATAGGCTGAACAAGGACAGGGAAATCAGAAAGGTCATTAAACTATATACTGAATAGATAAAGATATGCAGGCATTTCTTGAAAAATGCGCCGAAAAGATCATGCATGATTATCCGGAGAAAACCGGAAACTTATGCATTGTGTTTCCAAATCGGCGCGCAGGGCTGTTTTTTAAAAAATACCTCTCCAGGCAAATTAGCAAACCTCTTTGGTTGCCGAAAGTATATGGCATCGAGGACTTTATTGTCAAAATTGCAGGCGTGTCACTGACCGATCATTTTGAACTTGTTTTTGACCTTTACCGTGCGCACAGGAAAATTGAAAAAGACACGGCACAGTCTTTCGAGAAATTTTTGCAATGGGCACATACCCTGATCGCTGATTTCAACGACATAGATGAGAACCTGGTAGATGCAAAATCATTGTTTAACGAGCTTAACGAAATAAAGGCGCTCAAGGTGTGGAATCTGGGCGAAAAACCCCTGACAGAATTTGAACAAGGCTACATCAGGTTTTTCAGGTCCCTGTATTTTTATTACAAAGAATTGACTGAAAACCTCATTAAAAAAAAACAGGCCTATCGTGGAATGGCTTATCGTTTGGCTGCACAAGCCATTGAAAATGGCTACCAGGACCAGGAAGTTCACAAATATGTTTTTTTCGGATTTAACGCACTTAACAAGGCTGAAGAACAAATCATTACAAGGCTTATTGAAAATGAACGTGCAGAGATTTTTTGGGATGCGGATGCATACTACCTCCTCAAATCCGGATCCGGACAAAACCTGCAGGAAGCCGGAAAATTCCTTAACAGACATTTTAAAAAGAAAGTTTTTCGCAAGCCCGAATGGATAGAAGATAATTTTAAAATAAAGCCGAAAAAGATTGATATTATTAGCACATCAGGAAATGTCAACCAGGTTAAAGTTGTGGGCAATCTATTGGAAGGCGCAAGGCAACACACGGAAGATTTCGACCACATGTCGGTTGTACTTGCAGATGAAACCCTATTGATCCCCTTGCTGAATTCCATCCCTGAAAATATTGGCAAATTCAATGTAACCATGGGGCTACCGCTTTTCCTGACGCCAGCCTACCAATTGTATGACAGCCTGATCAGGGTTGGTATAAATGCTTCCAACCTGCAGCAAATGCGCGGCACCAACAAGGTGAAATTTTATCTCTCAGATATCATAAGCATACTAAAGCATCCTTATATCCTGCATTATTCGGAACAACTTTTCGGGCTGTCTCTTGAGGATTTCAACCTCAAGGCCAGTGATATGATCAAATCAGGAAAGGTGTTTTTTGAGAAGGAAGCATTGAAGAAAGTTTTTCCGCCTAAAGTTGATCCGGATTTGCTTGATTTGCTTTTCCTCGATCCAGAGAAAAAAATCAACCACATTCCCGAATTGCTGATCAAACTGAATAATATTCTCAAAAATAACTTTCTTAACAAAGATGATGAGCAAGCACAGCACTTTTTGGAAATTGAGTATTTATTCCATCTCAACAATATTTTAAACAGAATAGAAAGCATGTTGACCAGGAACCAGTTCCTGGACAAGCTGAGTAGCCTGCATGAGATTTTCAGACATATCGTCAGAACAGATGTATTGGCCTTTTATGGAGAACCGCTTAAAGGGATGCAAATCATGGGAATGCTTGAAACACGCACACTCGATTTTGAAAAAATCATACTGCTATCGGCCAATGAAGACATTCTCCCGGCGAACCGGCATCGTCAGTCTTTTATTCCCTTCGACATCAGAAGCAATTATCATCTGCCTACCTATAAAGATAACGACGCCATTTACGCCTATCATTTCTACAGGTTGATCAGCCGTACCCGCGAGATCACAATTATATACAATAGCGAACAGGATGGCTTGAAAAGCGCAGATAAAAGCAGGTTCATCAGTCAGATATTACATGAACTTAAACGCTATAATCCTGATATTTGCATTAAAGAACAAACCTATAACACACAAATTCCAAAAGAATCCGGAGCGCAGCAAATATCAGTACCCAAAACAGAACCTATTATAAGCAAGCTCGGCCGGAAAGCTGAAAAAGGTTTTTCACCAAGCAGTCTGGATACTTATCGTTTATGTCCGCTTCGCTTTTATTTCACATATATTCTGGAAATTCCCGAGCCGCAAAAAATCGAGGCCAGCGCTGACGCCCCTATACTGGGATCGATCATACATGAAGCCCTCGAAATCATTTATAAGCCATTTGAAGGAAAAAGCATTGATACCGCCTTGCTTAGAAAAGAAAAAAGCAACCTGAGAGAAATTGCGGCCATAGCCTTTAGAAAGTATTTCCCGGGAGGAGAAACAACTTTTGGAAAAAACTACCTGCTTACAGAAGTGATAAATGCCAGTCTGAAAAAACTCATTGATCAGGAGATCGAAGTGATATCTAAAGGTGCGGTAATTGAAATCGTTGAACTTGAAAGATATTCATACAAGGAAATTGTAATAAACGGTACGCAATCAATAAAGCTGCATGGAAAAGCCGACCGCATTGACCGCTACAATAACCAGTTCAGGATAGTTGATTACAAAACCGGTAGTGCAAGTCAGCAGGAATTGAAAGTAAATGAATGGAGCGATCTTATTGATGACCCCGGATTGAGCAAAGCCTATCAATTGTTGTTTTACGGATGGCTTTGCAGCGAAATCTTCTCCGAACAAAAAGATGTTTCACTGGGAATCCTCAGCCTGAGAACACCTTCTGCAGGTTTGATCAAACTGAGAACACCTTCAAATAATTATGACGACATCAATAATTCCTTTGAAGAAATCTTAGTTCATCAAATCGAAGAAATTTTCAATCCCAATTTAACTTTCAGGCAAACCGAAAATCAGGAAAATTGCAAGCACTGCACATTCAAAGGAATTTGTCAGCGTGAAACCATATGATCAGCCCGATGACCAACACAACCAAATCAGGTAGTTTGAATTAATATTATTTTTCATACATTTACATCACAGAACAAACATATGAACATGACAGAACAAGACTCCTCGAAATTCAATATTCTGATTGTTGACGACAGGGAAGAAAATTTGATTACCCTTGAAGGGATACTCGAAAGCCCTGAGTTGAACATAATAAAGGCACAATCAGGCAACGAAGCCCTGGGCCTTTTACTGGAACATGAAATAAGCATGATCCTGATGGATGTGCAAATGCCGGATATGGACGGCTTTGAAACAGCAGAGCTTATGCGGCAAAATGAAAAGTACAAACACATCCCCATCATATTCGTCACGGCCATCAGCAAACAGCGCGAACATGTTTTCAGGGGGTATAAGGCAGGTGCGGTTGATTACCTTTATAAACCACTCGATCTGGAGATCCTGCAAAGCAAAATTCAGGCTTATATTGAGTTTTTCAAGCAAAAACACACCCTTATACAAACCACCAGAAAACTGGAAAACACAGTAAATGAACTACACGACGCCAAAAAAATTGCCGAAGAAGCCACCACGGCCAAGAGCTCTTTCCTGGCAAATATGAGCCATGAGATACGCACCCCGCTGAACGGTATCATCGGCATGGCCGACCTGGCTCTGATGGATGAAGAGCTAAACGACATTCAACGGGAAAGAATACTGGATATCAAACAATCAGGCGAATCATTGCTGGACATTATCAATGAAATACTTGACATTTCTAAAATAGAAGCTGATAAGCTGGAACTCGAATCGGTCGAATTCAGCATCAGGGATGTAATGGAGAAAGTTACAAGATTGCTCTCCGTCAAGATCTTCCAGGAGAAACTTGAATTCATTTGTGAAATTCCACCGGATTTGCCAGACTCCCTGGTTGGCGACCCAATAAGATTAAGACAGGTACTGATCAATCTGGTTGGAAATGCCATCAAGTTCACTGATGAGGGGAAAGTCGGCGTCTATATCAAAGAACTTGACCAGAGCAAAGATTACCTAAAACTTGAATTTTCTGTTGTTGATACGGGAATCGGTATTGCAAAAGACAAGATCGGACAATTATTTCAGTCCTACCAGCAAATTGATAAAACAACCACCAGAACACATGGCGGAACCGGCCTGGGATTGAACATCTCCAAGAAACTCGTCGATATGATGGGTGGTGAAATCGGTGCAGAAAGCGAACAGGGCAAAGGAAGCAGGTTTTACTTTATGATTGATTTTAAACCTGGAAAGCAAAACAAAGACCTGTTGAAGCTCGACCTGGATGAACCCAAAGAAGACATCCGTATTTTGGTTGTTGACGATAATCTGGAAAGTGCGTCTATCATTAAAAAGTATTTGGATTACTGGAACATTCACACCGATATCTCATCAAATTGTGATGACGCTCTGAAAAAAATCAAACAATTATCGGATAAAGAACTGAAATATGACTTTTTATTGGTTGATTTTTATATGCCCAAAATGAAAGGAACGGATGTTAGCAAAGAAATAAAAGAAAACACCGAAAAGAAATTTCTTCCCGAAATTGTTTACCTGACCACGCCTCAATATGCCTATGCGAAGAAAAAAGCCTCCGACCTTGATTTAAAAAACACCCTGGCCAAACCGGTTCATCAGCGCGAATTGCAGTCATTGTTGATGCGCAAGCTCAATCAAAAAGTAACGGAAGCCGCCAAAAAATCCGATCGCTCAGACGAAAAACCTGAAACAAACAAAAAGAAAATTCATGTGCTGATTGCTGAGGATCAAATGATCAACCGGAAAATTGTAAATCAGCTGCTTGAAAAAAAGGGCTATAAAGTTAGCCTGGCCGAAAACGGTAAAGAAGCATCCGACAAAGCGCGCGATCAGAATTTTGATGTTATTTTGATGGATGTTCAGATGCCTGAAATGGATGGTTTTGACGCAACCCGGCTAATCCGGAAACATGAAAAAGATAAAGAACACAAAACACCTATTATCGCCATGACTGCACATGCCATGAAAGGCGATAAGGAAAAATGCCTGGCGGTCGGAATGGATCATTATGTTTCCAAACCGGTTGATCCCAATGAACTTTATAAAGCAATAGACAAGTTTACCCAAAAGGATAAATAAACTTACCTAAACAAACATTTTAGTAACAATTTCGATAACGAATCAGGTTCTCGAAGATGAATGAACATCGTAATAACAACAAACAAACTAGTTTCGACAGGTTTAGAGAATGGTTAAAAGCCAAATTATACATTGGCGTAGGTAAATCTCTTCTGATCTGGTTTCTCGGCATTTCGGTGATCCCGCTTTTGCTGATGAGTATTATTAACTATTATTTTGCATATGCCGGATTAAATGTCGTGGCCGAAAAATCGTTGATAACCACCTCCCAACTTCGGGTAGAGTACCTGAACACCTACTTCAAAGAGATTGCTAATTATCTTGATATACAGGCAAACCTGCAATCCAACACCAGATTTTTGGAACAGCTTGAAGAGGCCTACAGAAAGTCTGACATGAACCTGCAGGAGTTTACATCAAGCAATGAGTGGGAGCGCATTGCCAAAACCCGCCGCAACGATCTGCAAGCAATGACCCGAAAACTGGGATATTATAACATTTATTTCATCAGCAATCGCGGTGATATACTTTTCTCGTTAAAGAAACAAAACGATCTGGGCACAAACCTTTTCCGGGGAAAATATTCAGATACGCCCTTTGCCGAAACCGGCAGGAAAATAATCGAAGCGAGAAAACCTCTGTTTTCCGATCTTGCTCATTATGCCCCCTCCAACAACCGGATTGCAGGCTTTTTCGGACATCCGATACTTGATGATCAAAATCAGATGATCGGCATACTGGCCATACAGATCACCATGGAGCGCATCAACAACATCATACAGGATGATGTGGGACTGGGTGAGACCGGAGAGGCTTATCTTGTTGGACCCGATCTGAGATTGCGCTCGGCCACCCGTTTTGATGATGAAACGACCATCCTGCAACAGGAAGCGCGAACCTCGAAAACACTGGAATGGCAAAAGTACATCCGGAACAAGGACGATGAACAATACCTGAGAGATCAGGAACAAAACCGTGAGCTAATCTCTATCTACCCTAACTTCAAAGGTAAATATGTGCTTGGTATTTATCGGCATCTGGATTATCTTGAAAAATTTGGCGTTGAATGGGCCCTGCTTGAAGAAATACATCAAACTGAAGCATACGGCTATGCACAACAGCTATCTGATATTGCCAAAATATCTTTTATCCTGACTGCCATTATCGTTTTTTTTATTTCGGTGCTGGTAACCAAAAAAATCGTCACCCCCATCAAAAAACTTTCAGCATGGGCCAAGCAGGTGGGATCGGGAGAACTGGTCAGTAAAAAAGTGAAAGCCCCCAAAAACGAGGTGGGCGAAATGGTGGACACCTTCAACAATTTGGTAGAATCACTTCAATCCTACGCAAAGGTAAGTGAATCGGCCGCCTATGGTGATTATTCCAAAACCGTTATGATAAGAAGTAAAGAAGATGTTTTGGGGAAATCCATGAACCAGATGGTTGAGAGTTTCAGAAATGTTGTCGATCAGGCCAACCGCATCGCCAAAGGGGATTATTCAACCAACATAACCCCCCGCAGCGACAAAGACACCCTGGGGATCGCACTTTATAAAATGACGAAAACCCTGCGGGAAACATCCACTGAAGTGCAGCAGCAGGATTGGTTTAAAAGTGGAATGAACCAGCTGGAAAGCATACTCAGCGGCTTAAAAAACATCAGGAAACTCACCGATGAGATCATAAACTTCCTGATTCATTACCTGGAAGCACAGATCGGATTGCTATATATATATGAGGATGGGAAGTTAAAACTTGAGGCTACATACGCATACAAGGATATACAAAATAAATTCACCGAATTTGAAGTGGGTCAGGGAATTATCGGTCAGGTAGCCAAGGATCAGAAACAAATGGCTTTTAACCTACCCGCAGAGATAACACCTAAGCTCAACATCGGCATTGATGAAAGAAAACCCTTACACCTGATCACAGCCCCAGTGATCTTCGAAAATGAGACCAAGGGTGTTATTCAGATTGGGAGTTTGAAAGAATTCAGCGAATTGCAGCTCGACTTTTTTAGCAGTTGCCTTGACAACATTGCCGTTGCAATCAACACCATACAGGTCCACACTCGTGTTCAGCGCTTGCTGAAACAAACACAGAAACAGGCAAATGAATTGCAGGTGCAGCAGGAAGAACTGCGGCAGGCCAATGAGGAACTCGAAGAACAAACCAAGGCGCTCAAGCTCTCGGAAGAAAATCTGAAATCACAACAGGAAGAACTGCGTGTAACCAATGAGGAGCTTGAAGAAAGAACCAACGACCTGGAACTGGAACGCGACAACATCCGAAAGAAAAATGAAGAGCTGAAAAAGGCCAGGGAGGAAATTGAGATAAAGGCCAGGGACCTGGAACAGGCCAGCAAATATAAATCCGAATTTCTGGCCAATATGTCGCATGAACTGCGTACGCCGCTTAACAGCATACTTGTTCTGTCGCAACTGCTTTCCGAAAACAGGAAAGATCATCTCGACCAAAAGGAGATACAATTTGCCAAAACGATCAACACATCCGGATCCGACTTGCTTGAACTTATCAATGAAATTCTGGATCTTTCCAAGGTTGAAAGCGGCAAATTAGAACTTGAGATTGAGGACACTTACCTCAGTGAGGTCAAATCATTTGTAATGGGCACCTTCAAACCTCTGACCAATGAAAAAGGGCTTGAGTTGAATTTTGAACAGAAAAAAGACGTCCCCAAGGTATTACGAACGGATTCACAACGGCTGATGCAAATACTTAAAAACCTGATATCCAATGCCGTCAAATTCACAAAAGAAGGAGAAGTGAAATTGAGTGTCGGTCGACCGGATAATGATATGTTGAGCGGTATTTTCAACCTTAAAAAAGAGGATTCGGTCGCCTTTTCTGTTATCGATACAGGCATTGGTATACCTGAGGATAAGCTGGAGTATATTTTCGAGGCCTTTAAACAAGCCGATGGAACAACAAGCAGGAAATTTGGCGGAACAGGGCTCGGATTAACCATCTCACGCAAATTCACCGAACTTTTGCAGGGAGCTCTGATCGCCAGAAGTAAAGAAAACATGGGTTCTGCATTTACCCTTATTTTGCCCGAAAACTTCAACAAAACAGGTGAACCTGCTGAACAATACAAACCTGATAAAAACGAAGAAGCAAAAGCTGTAGCCAGTAAAAAAACCCGGGAAAAAATAAAAGGTAAACAGGATAAGTACCATGAGATCATTGATGACAAGGACGACATAAACCAGGGAGATCATTACATCCTGATCATTGAGGATGATGTGAATTTCTGTCAAGTCCTGTATGAGTTATCGCACGAAAAGAATTTCAAAGCGCTTATTGCGCTGGATGGTGAAACCGGCCTGCATTATGCCGATTATTATCTACCCGAGGCAATTATTCTCGACATAGGATTACCTGGAATCGATGGGTATGAGGTTATGAAAAGGCTAAAGGAGAATTCCAGAACACGGCATATTCCCGTACACATTATCTCCGCAGCCGATAAATCCCTGGATGCCATGAAAATGGGCGCCATTGGATACCTTACCAAACCCGTTGATCACGGCAAATTGGAAGAGGTATTTAAAAAGCTTGAAAACGTAATTTCCCGCCCCATTAAAAAAGCTCTTGTAGTTGAAGATGATCCCATTATGAGAAAAAGCATTGTTAAATTGCTGGATGAAGGAAATGTTGAGATCAAATCGGTTGACTCAGGAGAAAAGGCAATTGAACTGCTTAAAAAGCAAAGGTTCGAGTGCCTGATACTCGATTTGGGACTAAAAGAACTCAGCGGTTTTGATCTGTTGGAACAAATCAGGAGAGACAAAAAAATAAATGACCTGCCTGTGATCATTTATACCGGACAGGATCTTTCTCCTGAAGAAAATGAAAAGCTTCAAAAATATGCCGACTCCATCATCCTGAAGGGCGCCCGGTCCTTTGAAAGATTGTTGTCCGAAGCCACCCTCTTTTTGCATCAGGTTCATAAAGACATGCCGAAAGACAAACAAAGCATGCTTGAAAAACTGCAGGGGAAACCCGATACCCTTAAGGGCAAAAAAGTCCTTATCGTGGATGATGATATGCGAAATGTATTCGCTCTTGCAAGTGTTCTTGAAGAAAACGGCATGAAGGTGATCATTGGAAAAAACGGACGGGAGGGTGTTGAAAAACTCAATAACAACCCCGACACCAATCTTGTACTCATGGATATTATGATGCCTGAAATGGATGGTTATGAAGCCATGATGGAAATACGCAAGCAGAAAAAGTTTGAAAAGCTTCCAATCATAGCACTTACCGCCAAAGCCATGAAAGAAGACCGGGCCAAATGCATCGCAGCAGGCGCAAACGACTATCTGGCCAAGCCCGTGAATACAGACAAATTGATCAGCCTATTGCGGGTTTGGCTGTACAATAACTAAACAGAAGCAGGTACGATCCGGGAAAGAAAATGAACAAACCCAAAGCAGAAAAACAAAACCGAGAGCCCGATACAGATGTGGTGAACAAAAACATCAACCTGGAAATCAAATTATTGCTTGAAGCTATTTACCAAAAATATGGATATGATTTCAGAAATTACGGGCAGGCACATATCAAAAGAAGAGTTTTACACCGTTTGTCCGGTTCCAATCTAAAAAACATTTCAGAACTGATACACGAGGTAATTTATAATGACAGTTTCATCAAACTAATCCTTGAGGACCTTTCCATAACAGTTACCGAAATGTTCAGAGATCCCACCTTTTATAAGAGACTACGTGAGGAGATCATTCCCCTCTTAAAAACTTATCCTTACCTGAAGATCTGGCATGCAGGCTGTTCAACCGGACAGGAGGTATATTCAATGGCCATCATTCTTAAGGAAGAAAAGCTGTTCGAGAGAACCCAAATCTACGCCACCGATTTTAACCAACTGGCCTTAAAAAAAGCGAGAGAAGGAATTTACCCCATCGATAAGATCAAGGAGTACACACGCAATTATCAGCGGGCGGGTGGCAAAAATGCTTTTTCTGATTATTATACCGCCAAATATGAATCCGTCATCCTGGATTCATCACTGAAGAAAAACATTGTATTTGCAGAACACAATCTGGTGACAGACAACGTTTTCGCTGAAGTCAACCTGGTGATCTGCCGCAATGTTCTTATTTATTTCAATAAGGAGCTTCAGGAACGTGTATTGAGCTTGTTTGAGCAAAGCCTGATGCCAGGTGGATATCTTTGCCTCGGATCAAAAGAATCGCTTCGGTTTTCCAGCGCCTACAAACATTTTCAGGAGATAGATGACAAGGAAAAAATTTACAAAAAAAACTTTTATCTGAGATGAAAAAATGGAATACAGCGCTATAGTCATAGGAGCATCTGCAGGTGGGTTGAACGCCCTCAAGACCATCTTAACAGGGCTGGATGCAGAATTCAGCATACCCCTGCTTGTAACCCAACATATCAGCGCACATTCCGACAATTACATGACAGTACACCTCAATTCTCTGTGTAAAATGACGGTGAAAGAAGCGGATGAAAAAGAAAAAATCGAGAAAGGTAAAGCCTATTTCGCTCCCCCCAACTTTCATATGCTTGTCGAAGAGGATTACAGCATTTCGTTATCGGTAGAAGATAAGGTGAACTATGCCCGCCCCTCCATTGATATCATGTTCGAAACTGCTGCATTTGCATACGGCAATCGATTAATCGGTATAATCCTAACGGGAGCCAACAATGACGGGGCCAAAGGATTGAAAACAATAAAAGAACACGGCGGTTTAACCATCGTGCAGGATCCCACGACCGCCGAGGTGGATACAATGCCGCGCTCGGCAATAGACCTCTTCCGGCCACATTATGTACTTAAACTGGAAAGCATTGCTGAATTATTAAATGAAATCAACAGGAAAAATAAATATCGAGATCCCCGGATACACTAATTTTATATCTTTGAACAAACACTATGAAACATGCCCGTTGCCCAGGTAAACAACATCAACATATATTACGAAATACACGGAGAAGGAGAACCCCTGGTTTTGATTGCCGGATTGGGCAGTGACAGTCAAAGCTGGCAATTTGTTATAAATGATTTGTCAAATCATTTTCAAACCATCATTTTCGACAACCGGGGCGTAGGCCGCAGCGACAGTCCCAGCCCACCATACAGCATAGAGGACATGGCCACCGACCTGCTAAAAATGCTGGATTATCTGAATATTGAAAGAATACACATCCTGGGCCATTCCATGGGTGGGTTTATCGCACAGGAATTTGCGATCAAATATCCCGAGCGGGTCAGAAAACTGATCCTGGAAAGCACTGCTCCTTTCAGCTCCAAAAGAAACAACTTTCTCTTTAACAATCTTTACAAAGCCTGGAAATCAGGAATGGATATGGAGTTGTGGCTGCAACAATTTCTTTTCTGGATTTTCTCAACCAAAACCATGGAGAATGAGAAATTCATTTCATCCTATATCAAATACACACTCGATTATCCATACCCGCAATCCATTGAAGGTTTCCACGGTCAGATTAAAGCCATTGAGGAATTCGACGCCCGCAACAAGCTTCATAAAATACAATCGGAAACCCTGATCATGATTGGAGAGGAAGACATATTGATCAAGCCCAAGGAAGCAGAATTGCTTTATCAGGGGATTTCCCGCTCCTCCTATCCCACCTACGTTGAGAAAACCGCTCATTCCATACATTCAGAGGCCTCTAAAAGCTTTACCAATTCGGTGCTGGGATTTCTGTATAAATATATACGGTAGTTTTTTCTATTCTTTTTCACCGAATACCAGAGCTTCATAAATATATATGTCAGCTGATTTCCAGCCATTCCACCCTATATCCGCTTTATCTCTTGCGCAATGCCCAAGAAACTCTTCCAAAGTCCAGCCTGTTTCGGTCGCCACTTGCGGTAAAAAAGTTCCTGAGCGATAACCCTTGCTGATATATATTCCATGCCTGCCCAATTCGATCTCATCAAAGGAATTGATCTTTCTGAGGGGTGTCAGCACCGATATCTCAATTTCCAGATCATCGATCTCCCGCGCTGTAACAGGCGGAAACCGGTGATCTTGCGTGGCACTGGCAATGGCCAAATCACTTACTACGCGATACAGGGGTTCATTGCTTGTAAAACGTCCAATGCAGCCTCTTAAGGCCCCATCTTTGCGCAAGGTGACAAAGGCCCCGCATTCTGATAATAGTCTTTCAGAATAGCCACTGGGATCAAGTTCAGGTTTGATACCTTCCTTTATATAGGAGTTTATCGTATGCCGTGCGATTCCAAGTAAAATATCACGGTCTTTGCGGCTTAAGGAGAATTGGGGGTTTTCTGCAGAACTACTTTTTTTTTTCGTTACCGCTATAGCATAGTATCCCACCACAGAGGATCTATCACCAAAAGGCTGATCACCCGAATTCATGTATTTCAGTTTATGATATTCAAAATCAGGATCATCCGCTGTTAAATACAACAGGGTATAAACAGAACTCCACCCGCAAAGACTTGTTGCGAGATCCTTGTATCCTTTTTGCTCGTTTTTAGCCAGGACATTTTGTAAGGCATTCACATTATTCTTCAGGATGGCATCCGCGGTGTTGCGGTCAACTTCAGCAGCCTGTTGATAAGACGGATAATGTGAAAAATCCGTGCTGATCACGAACAAATTGTTGTCATTAAAATAAGGTTTCAATGCTTCGGCTACCTTTTTACAATCGCTTATGCTTTGGGTGCCCATGATAATTGGAACAATTCTGAATTTTTTGTTCATATGAAACTGGAGAAAGGGCACTTGCACCTCAAGGCTATGCTCATAAGTATGGGCATCTTCACGAAAGGTAAAAACATCATGCTCATCGATCAGTTTTTTGGCGAGTTCACGGTTCACTTCCACTTCTCCCAGGGGTGTATGATAATTCCCCTGGTGATAGATCGAAGCACCGCCCAAAGTCACTCTGTGACTTGAAGCGATGAGAAAAATATTTTCATATTCTGCATCCGGATCGAGCTGGTTGAAACTGCATGCGGCTACTTCTCCGGAGTATACGTATCCAGCGTGCGGGGTTATCAGGGCAACAGGGTTTTCATATTTTCGAGGAATTGCCAAACCGAACAAATGTTTCAGTTCTTCCATTAGTTCATGAGGATTTGAATTAAAAAACCTTCCGGCGGCATAGGGTTGTCGGTCTTTTGTATGTTCTTCTTGTGAAGAAGCGCCCAGATTGAACAGATTTAGGATCATCATAAGCAAGAGTATGTTTTTTAAGCTTCTCATTTTTTGGTTAATTTAGTCTCAGCAGCTTTATTAACTCAAAATTATAACTTAACAGTTAAGGTTAAAAATAAAAATACAAATTTTTTTCGGATATAGATGAAGATAAGAATAGCAGCAGTCCTACTGGGATTTACCTCCATCATCACGCAAATCATCATGATGCGCGAATTTATGATTGTTGCCGGCGGAAACGAACTGGTTATGGGAATCATCCTTGCAAGCTGGATGTTGCTGACCGCGGCAGGTGCGCTGCTTACGAAATTTTTGCCTTCCGGACTTCGAAATTATGCACTTTACTATAACCCCCTCCTGCTCAGCCTGATTGCATTGGGAAGTGTAACCAGCCTGAATATTTTCTTTCATGATATTTTTACGTATGGGGTAGCGGTTGGATTATATGAGATCATTTTGCTCAGTCTGGTTATGCTTGCTCCATTTTGTTTGCTCGGTGGAATTTCATTCCCTCTTCTATCCGCACTATACAACAGTAGCAAGAAACAAGACACTGTAGGTGAAGTATATGCATGGGAAGGAATCGGCAGCATAGGCGGGGGCGTAATATTCAACCTGCTGATGATCAATTTTTTTTCATCTGACGTTGTGCTGTCGGTTGTTATGTTGATCAATATTTTGTTTGTTTTTTACAATCTGCAAACAGGTCAATACACTGCCGTTCGCATCTTGTTCATCCTGATATGCCTGATCCTACCTTTATATCTTATATTCATTTGCCCCAAGTATTGCCTGAGAGAAGAACTTTTCCGCGGCCAGGAAATATTATCTGTTGAGCAAACTCCATTTGGGGAGCTGGCTGTAACAGAATCCAACGGGCAGGTGAATTTTTATGAAAGCGGACAGGCGGTGTATTCTTCAAGAAGTATCACCAGGCTGGAAGAGAGGGTACATTTTGCTATGCTTCAGCGGCCATATGCAAAACAGATCCTGATGATTTCGGGAGGTTTGTTCGGGTCGGCGAATGAGATCGTTAAATATCCTGATGTGGAGGAAATCGTTCTGCTCGAACCAAATAAATACCTGGTCAAGCTTGCAAAACATTTCATACCGGAAACGGATTCTTTATTTAAAACCAGTGAAGTAAAGGTTTTGCATAAAGATGCGCGGATATTCCTCAATGAAACCGAAAAGAAATTTGATGTGGCATTGATCAACACACCCGATCCCTCCACCGCTCAGTTTAACAGGTATTTCACCATCGACTTTTTCAAAAGACTGAAACAGCATCTCACAAGTTCCGGGCTGATTTCAATTTCACTTTCATCAACGGCCAATTATATGAGTGAAGAATCCGCCCTGACCAATGCCATTCTACATCATAGCCTTAAAAAGGTTTTTAAGCATGTTCAGTTGATCGCCGGTAACCGGAATTATTATCTCGCCTCAGACGGCCGGTTGGATTATGGTTTTCTTAACAATATTGAAAAACACAACATCCAAACGGACTATGTCAACAGCTTTTACCTTGATTCATCTTTGCTTAAACATCAGAGTGAAATAATCAGGGAACAACTGCCTGAGCAAACAAAACCAAACAAAGATTTCAGGCCGGTTTTATATTTTGCCGAGATCAACCAGTGGTTGAAGCATTTCGAATACAACCGGTGGATATTGATCGGTTTGCTTGCATTGTTGATCATTGTTCCGGTTGCGGGAAACAAGCTGGTGAATACAGCCCTTTACACTGGAGGTTTCACCGCCGCCTCCATCGAGTTTATTTTGCTTTTCTCTTATCAGATCATTTACGGCTATGTCTATCTTTTCCTGGGATTCATCATACCCGTATTCATGGGCGGGCTGGCATTCGGCGCCCTGCGGCTGATCAAATCTGTTTGGGTATTTAATCTTAAAACATACTCCGGGATACAGCTTTTAATCGGCGTTTATGCAATTTCCACACCATTGGTTTTGTTATTGTTAAGAGAGCTCGTGTCGATGGAATTGATCATGCACGCTTTGTTCCTGCTGTTCACATTTACCGGTGGAATGTTGGTGGGTCTTCAATTTGCTTATTCAACCAGAATTCAGCAATCCGGTATTAAGCCGTTAGCTGCAGTAACATACAGCGCAGACATGTTCGGTTCGGCAGCAGGCGCGATCCTCACCTCCATTATCTTGGTTCCTTTGCTGGGCATTACAGCTTCGACTTATGTTCTGGCTGGTTTCAATTTTTTGGTGGCACTTTTAATCTATCTGAAGCACAAAAAATTAATAACTTAAATAACTAATTTTGCATTTACTGGATCAGAAAACAAGATGAGCAAGAAAGACAACAAAAGAATCAACAAACGGGAGTTTATCAAACAGGGGATCGTGGGAAGTTGCGGACTCGCTTTTTGTTTGAGTGGAATGGCGTCCATCGCAAATTCATTTAACGGTAAAGCAACAGCACCACCTTTAAATCCGGGTAAATTATGGAAATGGAGCAAGGAGGCCATTTACTATGTAAACACCCCCAGAGGGATCAAATGCCGCCTTTGTCCGCAGGCTTGTGTGCTAAAAGAAGGAGAAACCGGCGATTGCAAAACAAATCTGCGTGAGGATGGAAAACTCTTCAGCATTACTTATGGAAATCCGTGTGCAGTGCATGTTGATCCGATCGAAAAAAAACCGCTTTATCATTTTCTTCCCTCCTCTCGCGCGTTCAGCATTGCCACTGCCGGTTGCAACCTGGCCTGCCTCAATTGCCAGAACTGGGAAATATCCCAGTCATCCCCCTATGATACGCGAAACCATGACCTGATGCCAGCCGATGTAATTGAGCAATGCCAGGCTTACGATTGCCGCTCCATCGCCTATACTTATTCCGATCCGATCGCTTTCTACGAATACACCTTGGATACCTCAAAACTGGCAAAAGAAAAAAACATCAAGAATGTGATTATTTCTGCAGGCTATATCAATGAGGAACCGCTCAGAAACTGGTGCAAATACATCGATGCAGCCAACATTGACCTGAAATCATTCAGCAATGAAACCTATGAAATGCTGAATGCCGGCACCCTGGAACCTGTGCTTGAGAGTCTTAAAATTTTGAAAGAAGAGGGCGTTTGGCTTGAAATAACAAACCTGGTAGTTCCCAGCTGGACAGATGACACGGATATGATCAGGAAAATGTGTGACTGGCTCTATGAAAATGGATTCAATGATGTGCCCCTGCATTTTAGCAGGTTTCATCCAATGTATAAACTAAAAAACATACCTGCTACCCCGGTGGAAACTTTAAACATGGCCAGGGAAATTGGCCTTTCTTCCGGATTAAATTATGTATATATCGGGAATGTACCGGGGATTGGCGAGCATACTTATTGTCCGGATTGTGGTGAAATAGTTATACAGAGGCGGGGATTCAGGACGTCATTCAAAAATATGGAAAAAGGCATTTGCGGCAACTGCGGCAAGCAAATTGCAGGTGTCTGGGAGTAAGGCGGATAAAATAATCATTCCTTCCGTTGCTTTTTTCGTAACTCCCTTCTTTGCTGTCTTTGTTCCTTATCGCTGTATCCCAGTGTAGATTCAATTCCACTAAGTATTCCTTTCCATATATAATTGAATATGGAACGTTTGGGGTCACGGGGCGCATAAACGGTTCCGACACGAATTTTGCGCAAAAATCGAGGGTTATTGCTCCTCAGTAAAATTTCATTGGCCAAAAAAGTCATGATCCCATCTCCTATCCCCCCCCTTTCGCCTGTTCGGGGATTGATCAATTGAATTTTTAGTTTTCTAAAAGGAAAGATCAACTCACCGGTCATGTTTTCAGCGTTTCCATGCATGCGAATGTCATCAACTTCTCCCATACCTTTTTTTATGGCAACCCCAAACAGGCTTCTGGTCATTGAGTTGAAAGCCGACAAGTCCATACGGTTTAGCTCGCCATGCAAAAAGAAGGTGTCCGCCTTTGAGGCCAAAGGAACACCAAGCTTAATATGGGCGTCTCCCTCTTTCATTAGCTTAAAGTCCACTTTTGCTACAAGAGTGTCATCTTTACTCCAATCATTTTTCAATCCGGTTATGGTGCCATTAAAGTCGTCCAGGATTACCTCACCGTCCGACCAGGTTTTATGCATACGCTCACCGTAAGTAATTTTACCGTTGTTCAAAGCAATGGTATCGATAATTGTTTTCAGGGGAATCTGCTTCAGCATCTGTCTGGGCATCCCGCGAAGCTGATCTTCAGGAAAGGGAACGCTCTTATCACGGAAAGCTTCAAACTGAAAGCTGCCAATATCAATCCGCTCTGATATAATGCTGCTGCTTTGAGTCAGCGCTTTAAAATCCAGCTTGTTGATACTGATATCCTCCACGCTAAGTATCATTCTATCAGTCTGATGTCCGACCCGCCGGGCAAATTCATATTTTTCAAATCTCGGACGCAGACTAAACGAATCCAATGTAACTTTATTTGCTCCTGTTGAAAGTTTGAGTTTACCAAAATACATCTCATACATGCCATTTTTTGTATTGAAACCATAATGGTCGCTTTCCAATTCGATATTTTCTGCAAACATGAAATTATGCGGCCCGTTTATGCTGGCGCTATCTAGTTGTAAACGATTCACTTTCAACAATAAATCATCCAGTATAAATGATGTAACAGAATCTGGGAACACCTGATGCCATTTAAAATTTACATCACCAAAATCAACATTTCCAATCGATAGCTCGGGCAAACTTTTGGGAAGCCTCAGTTTAGTCTGCTCTTTCGGGTTTTCATCACCGACGGGAATTTTCAGTGAAAACAAACCAACATTGGTTTTCTTAAAGCCGATATCTCCAATATGCAAGCCATTTAACCTTATCAAATCTTCAAATCCAATACCATCAATCGTAGCATGAGGAATTTCAACCGAAATTACATGATTCATGGTATCCTCCCTCATATCATCTGTTAGGAGTTGCGGATATGCAGGATGTAGCTTTAACCCATGCAGAGCCATTTTTCCGCTGTCGATGCGGATGTTCCCATCTGCCAATGAAAAGGTGTAAAAACCACGCATACCGCGTGAGAAAAGATTTTTAACTGTCAATTCAATTTTATCGGTAATCAAAGAATCTTTTCCAAACCGGTAAGATACTCCCTCCTCTAAATTGACATCACGAACCAGAACTTTAAAATCAGTTTTCAGGCTGTCAATCATTCCGTCCTGATTTTCATAATAAAGTTCGCCATAGTTAATTAAAACACTGTCAATTGATGTAGTTTTTATGATCCCGGGATTTTGAACCACGAAATCCATTTCCCCATCGGGTTGCTTATTGAAATGGGGTTTAAGAAACAAATCGGGTGCGAGCAATTCAATAGAACCTACTTCAATCTGCCTGCCAAACAAAAGCTTCTCAAAATCAATCCGGTTTATTTCAAAACGGGGCAAATTCAGGCTCAGTGACTCATTTTCGCTTGTATTCAGTCGCAATCCTGTAAGCTTGACATTACGCCCCATGGTGGAAAGATATAGATCCTTGATAGACATACTATAGAATGTGCCCTGGAAAGGAACTGTAAGATCGTTTATATTCAGAGTAATATCTTCACTAAAAAGAAAGCGATCCGGATCAGGCAAATGCTTGTTAAATGCAAAGCCATCAATCCCGATCGTAAGTCCATGATCTCCTATATGTTGAATTAAAGGTGGTTGATCATTCCCGGATAATCCAATTTTCAAATTCTTAAGTTGGACCTTATTTATACTGAAAACCGCAAACACTTCACTCATTTTCTTTCTGAGCAATTTTTTCGTGAGGTGTTCATTGCCTGAGAATTTGTTTGTTACAGCAAGTTCGAGGTAAGGATTTGTAACAACAAGATTTTGGGCCAGGAGATTTTTGTCCCGGAAATATTCAACAGGATCAATCCGGCTTAAAATCAATTCAGGAATGTCTATCCGTCCGGGGATGCCATTCGCATCTGCCAACTCCTGGGAGTCATCAACAGTCAGCATAGATGCATTTTTGAGATATACTGTTGAATCAACTGATGAAATATGCATCTGCCCAACTTCAATTTTTCTATTTATCGAAGGTATAGAGAAATGGAAATCTTCCTGTATGAGATCGATCGCTCCCATTTCAAAAAGTTCGGTATGAGAAAAGTCTATGGTATCATTCAACAACTCAAGTAATAAAAGCCTGCAATGCAATTCCGACTGAACTACCCCCATGCTATCCCTAAGTTTTATCGTATAGCGGCAACTGTCCAGATATAATGAATCGAAAGCAATCATTTTAAAGGGCTTGTTGTTATCCGCTGTTTTATTTTGTTTTGAAGCGTCTAAAAGCATGTTGGCAGTGATATCAGGTTTCTTGACATAGACTTTTTCGGCAATGACCTCACCGGAGTTCAGCAACTTCCTGAAGTTCACCTGAGATATTCTCAGGAATGGCAAACCGGCTGTTATACTATCACTTACATTCCCATCAGGCACCAGACTGAGCTGGGAAAGCGCTATAAATTCAGAATAGGAATCAAAGTGAATTTTTTCAATCGTCAAACGATGCCTTGTCTTCTGTAAACGCGAAACAAACCGTTCAACAATAAGTGAAGCATCATCAGCGATTATAAGCTCCTGTTGGTCGTCAAGATGGGCAGTATCAATGTGTATTCCGTTCAAACTAAAATCAATGCTTTCGGCGTGTGTTCTGGGCACTGTGTCTGTTATGCCGTCATATGCAACATAATTTCCATGCTCCAAAAACAAATGATTTACATCAATTCCTACCAGATAATCAGAAAACAAATCAAGTAGGAACCGTTTGTTAAACTGCTGGTCTATTCTATTATCCGAACCTTTTTTTGGCTGGCCATAAAGTTTGAGCACGGGTTTTTTGAAAATAAGGCTATCGCTTGCAAGATAATCCTCAAAAAATAATTTGTTTATATTTACATCAGCAAAGGAAATCGACGGCATATCAAAATTGATCAACAGTTTATCTTCCACACCCCGGCCTCTTTTCAACGAATCAACCGGTTCTACTTTAACCCCATGTGTATTCAAACTACTGTCGATTGTAGAAAAGCTGATCGAATCAATTGTAAGCCAGTGAGAGTTGTTTATGAGGATGGCTTCAATTTTTTCAAGATTAATTTCGATGTCCTCAGAGAAAAGTATCTTTTTGTCAGAAACAACTGTAGCATCGTTTATTCTGAATTCCTTCAGATATATTGAAATGCCATCAATCCCAGCATCGGTAAGGGTGTCTCCAATGGCACTGTAAAATCCAAAGTTTCCGTTCCTCAATACGATCTCATTGATCTGCGTCTCCTCCAGGTATTTGTTGGAAACATTTTGAAGAACCTCAATAAACTTTTTATGCGGTTTTGAAACATCTTCATGATGGATACCAATCTGGTCTACCACGGGATCTATTACGAGGATCTTATCAATCTCAAGACGTCCGTCGTAATATAATTCCAAGAAATTAAACTTTTGAAGCTGTATCTCTTCAATTCGTACCGTATAGAGAGGTTTTTGTTTTCCCCCGTCTTTAACCAGGCTCTTATAGCGATTCGTATCGGGTTGTAAATGAACACCTTTTATCGTTAAAGTGCTGTTTTTGAACTGAAAATCAACTTCCTGAAATTTAAGCTTGTATACTTCCTTACTTTCAACCAGCACGAAATCATAAAGTGAAGTTTTGATCAGGTCATCAAAGAAAAAATAGATCAACAAACCAAGTGTGATCATTAACCCAGCCAGTATTATCAAAACCCGCTTTAACCATTTCTTCCTGCGACTTTTTCTTTTTATTTTATGAGGTTTCTCTGTTTCCTGCATATCACTCATCAACAAATTTAAGATTTACCATTACGGGTAAATGATCACTGACTCCCCCAATATATCTGGGCCCCATGTATGTTCTGAATGTTTTTTTACCCATATTCCGCTCATCATCAACCAACAAAAAATCCGGAGCAAATATTTCCATTCCCCCATCCACTTTCAATCCCTTTCTTCCGTTGACCAAAGATCGGGAAACGATGATCTGGTCAAAAACAAACCAGCTTGACTGATATTTTATTGTACCTGGTTGTTTCGGCATGCTTTTAAAGAAAAGATTATACAGCAAGGGGCACTCAAAGGTTTCAATTTTTTTGCTATTCGAGAGAATTTCCAGGCTTATATCTTGAGGTTCATCATTAAAATCTCCCATAATCAAAATATTTTCGTCAGAAATATCTTCTTCGCAGAAGAAGGACTCGAGGTAGTTAAACAAGGTTTCAGCTGCATATATTCTCTTTTGCTCGGAGGCGTTCACACCCCCATACCTTGATGGCCAATGATTTACAAACACATTTAGGGTCACCGAATCTGCAAAACAGCCTTTCACGTGTAAAATATTTCTTGTTTTTGTTCCTGGTTCAAATGGAAACATGACTTCTATTACATTTTCAGTTACAGGCTGAAAAAAATCCACTCTGTATAACAGGGCCACATCGATCCCCCGTCTATCATCGGAATCAAAATGGATATGCTGATAGCCAAAAGCTTTCAGAGGGGTATATGAGATTAGCATATCAAGCACCTCACTATTTTCAACCTCGGCCAAACCAATTAATTGAGGGGGGTCATAATCACCAGCGGCCATGATGACCTTATAAATTCCGTTCAACTTCCTGCCCAATCTTTTATTGGTCCAATGCTTTCTACCTCCCGGGGTAAACTCATCATCATCCGTAAGGCTGTCATCTGCAATATCAAACAGATTCTCAACATTATAAAACATTACTTTGATTGGTTTATCCTGTGCTTCAACATTCAAGGTCAAAGTCAAAACTAAAGCAATCGCCAGCAAAAAGCTAAATGGCATGGTCTTATTCTTTATAGCTAACTTACAATTTTTTTTCAATTCACTGAACCATTTCGATATTTTCTCGTAATAATTATGAAATAGTTCAGCTCGCAAGCAGGTCTTAATTCTAAGCAACTGAATGCTGATATTAGAAAAGTTTGTATATTTTTGGAAGCAGTTATGAAGGGATCATGTTAAAACCTTATTTACAGTTTTGGAAGCATGTTTTTTTTAAAACACAAAAACCTGTTTATCAGACCCTTAAAACCGGTGTTATGAAATTGTTTAAATAAAGTTAGAAAATAGAGGTTACCTTTTTTGTTAAATCAGAATTAATCAATGACAAGTGAGGGAATTAAGTGTTGATGAAATACTTGATGGCATCAGAGAGCACCACACGGTAGTGTTGGAACATATTTACCAGACTTACTATGATCAAATCAAGTATCTGGTAATTTCAAACAGCGGGACTCAAAATGATGCAGAGGATATATATCAGGAAGCCCTGATTGTTATCTACAGAAAGTTAAAGGCGGGAGAACTTGAAATTGAAAATTGTTCTTTTAATACTTATTTGTACTCAGTTTGCAAATTGCTCTGGCTTAAACAGCTCGAAAAGAAAAGGATCAGGCCTGATGAACTGGCCGAACAAGAAAACGTGAGCGATTTCGAGCAGGACGATCTTTTAATAGTTTATGAAAAATCCGAAAAGTATAAACTTTTTCAGAAGCATTTCAGCAGACTGCAGAGCGATTGTAAAAGAATTCTTGAACTGACACTCGAAAAGTATTCACTTCGCGAAATCGCAAGCAAGATGGGGTATGGAAGTGAAAAATACGCAAAGAAAAAGAAATACCTGTGCAAGGAAAGACTGATTGAAAGCATAAAAAAGGACCCAAAATATACAGAATTGACATGACAACAAAAAGTACACTTGAATTAATTGATCGTTACCTTAACCAGGACCTGAGAGGAAACGAACTGAGCGAGTTTGAAAAGATGCTCAGCAACAATCCATGGTTCAGAAAAGAGGTCAACCTTCATAAGGAAATAAATGCGGCCTTGCTGGAAAAAGATATTATGAAGCTTCGCAATGAGTTAAAATCTATTCAGGCCAAACAAAGGACCAGCCGCAATAAAATCATCCGCATGTTCCCTCCAAACCGGTATTTGTTTGGTAGTATTGCAGCTGCCGCATCCATCATACTGATCATTGGTGGCATTTTGCTTTTCAGCAAAGGTGATCATGTTAGCAACAATTCTCTCTACTCCAATTATTATAACCCAGAAGAAGCAATAACCATCGTACGTTCAGGCGGAAATACCGAAGATATTACATTGAAGGAGGCGATGATGGCTTATCAGGATAAAAATTACGAAAGTGCGATCGAACTGTTCAGCCAGGAACCGCAGAACAATCTGGCAAAGTTTTACATGGGTTTGAGCTATATGGAAACAGGCAATTCTAAAAAAGCCA
Source organism: Bacteroidales bacterium (assembly GCA_021738625.1). Taxonomy (GTDB): domain Bacteria; phylum Bacteroidota; class Bacteroidia; order Bacteroidales; family JAIOZK01; genus JAIOZK01. The sequence goes on along the minus strand of JAIPBS010000005.1, from coordinate 78,194 downwards.
TTGAGTTATTTAATGAGCTTATTTCGCACCAGGAAAACCTTTTTGTTGAGCAAGCCGAATGGTATCTGGGTCTTTCCTATCTTAAAATAGATGAATATGAAAAAGCAAAAGAATTGCTGACCAGAATAGCCAACAGCGACAATATTTATCAAACCGACGCGAAAAAAATATTGAAAAATTTATAGCAAAAATTTGTCTTGGGAGTTCATAATAACCATTATACCTCTTCGGAGGTTGATGGTTATTTTTTTTGACGTCTGCGTTGGTTTTGCAATGCAAAAACAACCACAATCAAAACAAACCCGAAACCTGCCAGCAAGGCAGGTGTTCTCCACTTTGGTTCAACAATCGGATCTGTATTTCCAATCAATACGTAAGCCGACCAAAAATAAGGATGTGCCCTGAATTGCGGCTTTTGTTTCAAGTAATCCATCTTGGCCTGCCTGAGGGCCTCATCTTTTTGCAAGCCTTTTCTTAGGTTGTCATAAAAATTCAGCATGATCTCAGCGCCTGCTTTATCTTCTACTTCCCACAGGGTCATAACAATGCTCGGCACTCCTGCATATGTAAAACCCCTGGCCAGATTGATAACACCTTCACTTTCGTGTAATCTCCCCTTACCTGTATTGCAGGCGCTCAGCACAGCCAACTGGGCTTTCAGTTGCAAATTATATAATTCATAGGTGTGCAGGAATCCATCTTCAGTGGAGGAAGTATCAGAATATTCGGAGAATATCAGCTTGGAATACATGGGGTTGTCATCATCAATAATGGTGTGCATTGAAAGATGTAAAATGCTGAAATCATCGGATAATATCTTGAAATTTTCTTCTGTTGCATTTTCTTCCTTTAGTACCACCCCATCAAACATATTGTCAATTTCCGATACCTCATATTCTGAATGAAAAATCGGGCCAAGTATAAAGTCATCTCCCTCGCTAAGCCGCTGGTTTCGAATATTATCACCTTGATAAACAGGCGCCATGGCCAGTACCATCTCATTAAAGGTTTTTCGCTTAAGCTTATCGAAAAGAATTGTTGCCGAATAGCTATAACTTACAGGATGCTTATTTAGCAAATAATCAAGGTTACGGTAATCGAGTTTTTTGCCCTGGGGCACATTGGAAATGAGACTTTCAAAGGGGATGTAACCCAGTTGACCGTCGGGAATGATGATCAGGCTTTTTTTCGATAAATTTTGCTGAAGGGGTTTGATCAAATAGCTGTAAAGAACTGAAGCCGATTCGATATATCCCCAGTATACATCTTTGGTATGATTTAAGATGCTGGCCTGGTAGAATTGTCTCAGGTTTTCAAGGTGATAGTTAAAATCCTCACCCACAGGCGTTTTTATTAAACTGATACCCGAAGGATCAATCAAATAAGTAAAAAGTACGGTATCGATTATAAAGTACTCAAGTATGGCCTGATCGGATCGCAATTGTTTTCTGATTGTTTTAACATCAGCAATTTCGGTATCATACTTCAACCTGTAATAATCTTCATAGTCCTTTTCAAAGGTATTGATCAGACTATCGTAACGGGTATGCAGCATAAAGAGATTCGATTCCCAGTTGCTAATCTTATCCTGGTCTTGCCCGATTGATTGCTTTTCTTCATATATCCATTTCTCATTCAAGCTGATTTTCTCTTTAAGTTCTTTTTCGAGTTGTTTTAGTGAATCCGGTATCCCCCCAAATTCCACTGCTTCAATGTCGCGTAAACCTGAAAGCAAAACCGAAAATCTGCTTTTTTCAGAAAAAAGAAAAGATTGTTCGAGATATTCGGGATCTCCTGAAAGCTGATATAAATCATATCCCACATAGATCGCATTGGCATAAATATTATCCACATCACCGGAGAAATACAGTTTACTTTCCTGCCTCAGGGTCAGGCGTATCCTATCCACAATCCTGGAAGCCAATTTACAACTTTCGAGGCTGGCCTTTAATGCATTCAGATCGCCCCCCCTGCTTTGAGAAAGCTTTCTGAAAGATTTGGCTTTTCCAATCAGTGGTTCAAGCAATTGGGATTCAAGTATGATGCTGTCTACTTTAGGATTATGGTATACATTGGTGTCGGTAAAACCATAAGCATTGCTGATCAATGCCTGCTGAAAATGATTGAGGGCTTTTGCATAACCTCCTTCTTGATAGTAGAATTCCCCCATGGTACTTAAGGCTTCGGAAACATTTGGATTTTTGAAGCCGAAGTTTTCAAGAAAGATGCGATAGGCTTTTGCGGCATATTGCAAACCCGTATCTAATTTTCCGTTTTGAAGGCAAAACTTACTGTATGCAATATAGCTGTGGCCGGTTTCGTAATGATTATCCTGTAATTTACTAACAGCTTGTATTATCGATTGCTTATAATAATACTCAGCACGTCCGCTATCGCCAAGCTCATGGAATATGTTTCCAAGGTTCCTGGCAATTAATGTTTTTGATATTGGATCTTTGGTGGCTGAATAGCTTTTCATATAATTCTCCAATGCTGCGCTGAATTCTTTCTTTTTAAGTAAAATTGATCCAATATTGTTTACGATTTTGTAGATATTGGGATGTCTTTTATCAAGTTGCTTGTTATATATTCGTTGTGCTTTCTTATAGTATTCCAGTGCTTTTTCGTAATCGTTTTGAGAATTAAAAACATTTCCCATATTCATGTAAACTGTACCAAGACCATAATAATTTGGACCAAAATGTTTCGTGAAAATTGTATCTGCCTTATCAAGGTATTGTTTTGCCTCATCAAGCTCATGCAAAAGGTATTTTAAACGTCCCATGTTCAGATAGGTAACTCCAAGACTTGGGTGATCAGAACCATAAATTTGCTTATTGATTGATAGGTTCTTCAAAAAATACTCAGTTGTAATTTTGAAATCACCTCTTAAAGCGTGAATTATTCCAATGTTCTGATAGTAAAGTGCAATGTCAGGATCTATGATGCTTCTTTTTGAGGTTAACGCTACTTCAAGAGCTTTCTTATAACTCTCAAGGGCCTTTTCACGGTTACCTTCATAAAAATAATTGTTACCAAGGTTATTGTATGAATATGCAAGCAATGAATCATTTGCATCACTATATTGTTCCCTCAATGCAATAGATTCAGTGAGCAATTCGACACCCTCACTAGCCTTACCAATGTTGCTAAAGATACTACCTTTAACATGCAACAGCTCAGATTTCAGCAGATGATGATTATTCAAGTTGAACTCAGGGAATTCTTCAACAGTAACCAGTATATTAAGGGCGGATGAAAACTCACCTATTGCACGCTGACAATTCGCAACATTTATGAGTGAACGTAAATATTCAACATCATTTCCAAGTACATCATAAAGATTTGCTGCACTTCTATAATAATATGATGCACTATCATATTTTGATAGATTATAAGCTCTGGTACCCTTCTCAAAGTATAAAGATGCTTGATCCGGACTTTTAATAGCTTGACCAGACGCAATATCTATCTGAAGAAGTGCGTAAAAGGTTACTATTGTGATAAGGAAGTTTATAAACCACCTAGCTTTCTTGCAATTACTCCTCAACCTTGTTATTTTTTTCACACTACGAATATGCAAATTCTACTCCAATAATCAAACATTGCCTGCCCAAAAAAACAAAAAAAAGGGATACCTAATTATGTATCCCTTTTTTTAGTTGATGAAAACGAAAATTAAACTCTATTTTGACACAATCAGTTGTTGTATATTTTTCTGGATTTTATTTCCCGGAGCTTCCATTACCAGGATATACACCCCTGCATTTAAATCGTAGGAATCTATAGTTGCTTTAAAGTTGTGTACCCCTGCATTTTTGTTCTCGTCAAGAAGCAATGCAACAAGCTGTCCGTTCTGATTATATAAACCAACTTTAACCTGTCCTTCCTTCTCGAGCTTATAATCAACCGTAAATTCCGATTTTACGGGATTGGGATATACCTGTCCGAATAAAGTGCTTACTTGTTCACCCTCAAGTGAAGGCATACTCATGGTTACGGATTCCAGTATATTTCCTTTTCCATCCATCAGATGGCTTTGAATGCCCGCCGTAAAAGTCACTTTCTGCCCATTGACCAAATGATTGGTTGTGCGGCCAACAAGGAAAAACAGTGGTTTATCATCAAAGGTGGTATTGGAGAATTTTGTATCCATCCAGGATAGTTTCACATAATTATCAAAAATTTCATAATTGAAACTCTTTATATCGCTCTTTATGCCCGTCAACTCGAAAAGATGCCCCGGATAATTCAATGTAAGCGCAAAGCCGCCAACGGCATGAGGCCAATCAATGGTAACCGGTATTTCTACCTGCTCACTGGTTGTAACCAATTGCTGTGATCCCTGGTAAATATTAATCAGCGGTTCGGGTTTGGTTCCAGGCATGAATGATCCATCAACATCTCCCGTACTGGAACCGCCGACACCTTGCACCAACGAATCTTTGGTGGCCGAATTGATCACTACGGTTGGTTCCTGGAATACCCATTCACCAGCCGGGAAGGGATACCCATTCACAAGCCAACCAATCAAGATGGTCCAGTAATCGCTCCATGTAACAGTTCCGCTTCCATTCACATCCGCAGCAAGAAACTCTATCGGATTGAGTGTGTAAAAATTGCACAAATGCAAAAATATCAGGAAAGAGTCGGCCAAATCGATTCCCCCCGGATCGATTTCAGTGTTGCAGATGAGTTGATAAGTCCCGTCAACCACATCATAAAAGATATAATCACCATTTGTGTCGGTCAAACAACTGTCGATCTCAGTACCACTGTTATCAACTAGCTTTACCAAAACATCTTCGATCGGGATATCAGGATCGTTGTGATAATCAACAGAGCCACTTAGGTCTGTCTGTGCCAATACGCTGCTTGTTAGAAAGATACAAGCAAATACAGCAAAATAAAGTCTGATTTTCGTTTTCATAATTTTTGTATGTTTACTATTGTGCGTTCATTAATTCCGTTTTCTATTAAAAGGTAACCCTCAAAATGCATTTTTTTTTAAAAAATCTGCAAATCTTTCATTTTGTCTTCTATTTTTCGTAAAATATTGGGTTTTGTTACATACAAAACGAAAGTTAATTTTTGATTTCTCGCCTAAACAATCCCTTTGCAGCTTATATCCAAAACAAATTTACAACTTAATCGCCTTTATTTGAGACAAATAAATGACATAAAGGATGATTTCCACATTCAGGATTTCTGATTTTTTTGTCGTAAAAAAAAGATCTGACAAAAAAAGTTACGTTTTTAGGGTTACCTTTTCGGGTAAAGCGGAATTAAGAAGTATCGGAATCTAAATTGTCTTATGAATGGATGAAGGAGCTAAACATAGGAGTACTGAACTGGAACGACTTAAAAGACAGGTAGGTAGGCTACAAAAGGAGATCGTGCAAAAGAGTGAGGAAGTTGAAAACCTGAAAGCCTCTTTTTTATCAAATATTTCGCATGAGGTCAGAACGCCAATGAATGCCATTCTCGGGTTTTCAAACCTGCTTAAAGATGCTGATCTCACTTACGAAGAACGGGTAACCTTTATTGAAGGCATTAATAAAAGCAGTTTCAACCTGCTTAAACTGATAGACAACCTTATACTGGCCGCAAAGACAGAAACAGAAAAGATACAAATCAATGAATGCGAATGTGTTGTTGAAGATATTTTGAATGAAGTGGTTAAACATCATGAACGGGAAAAATTCCAGGTGGGAAAGAAGCATATTGAAATCAGGTTTTCCAGAAATCATAAAAAAAAAGTTTTAGTAAAAACAGATAGAGAAAAACTTTCAATTGTGGTTTCACATCTGCTTGAAAATGCTATTAAATTCACTGAGGAAGGCCACATTGAAATAGGATACGAACCATTGACACACAACAAAGTGAAAATTTACGTCAAAGACAGTGGCATAGGAATTCCGCAGAGTAAACTGAACGCAATATTCAGCATGTTCAACCAGATTGAAAACTCATACAGAAGAAATTATAACGGCTTGGGTATCGGTTTGACCATTTCAAAAAATCTTCTGGAGAGCATGGGGGGTTGCATTTGGGTGAAATCAACCGTTGGAAAAGGATCGGAGTTTTGCATCGAACTGCCCTGTAAAGAAATACAGACGGAAATAACTGAACATTACAATGAGATCTTTGGTGATAAAAAGCGCATTCTGGGAGAAAACATGTATGTTAATTCAAAATATAAAGAATTAAACAAAAATATTCACGATTACACCCTCTTTTCACATGTTCATAACTTCAGGGCATGATAGCCTTAATTCACAACTTTTGGGGAGTAAATGCGTCCGGTGCCTCTTGCCGGGCGCTTTTTTTTATCCCTTCCCAAATAATACCGTTGCAAAACCGTTGAAATAAGCAAAAGTCAAAAAAACAATGATCAGGTGTTTAAGTATAATAACCTGGGTCTTGTGTTTTACTTCTTTAAACGCAACCGCCCAGGACGATGGCTATAAGATTAAGATCAACATTGATGGAATAAACGATTCGGTTGTTTATTTGGGAAGTTATTACGGTGACAGGATTGTATCCGTTGACACGGCGTACGGAAGCAAAGGCAAATTCGTTGTTGAAGGTAAGAAATCATTACCACACGGCCTGTATATGATCATAAGACAGGATAAGAACAAGCTGATGGAATTTGTTGTTGAAGAAAATCAAAAATTCAAGATTCAAACCTCAACCGAAGAAACAGTTCAAAACACCAGCTTTTCAAAATCCCCGGAGAATAATATCCTTTTTGAATATCTGGCTTTCAGTGAAAGGAAATTTAAAAAACTGAACTCCCTGAAAAAGCGCATAAATAACCCCAAAGCAACAGACAGCCTTCTAATTTACAAAGAAATGATGAAGGATATCAACAAGGAAGTCATCCAATTCAAAAAGGACTTTATGCGAAATCATCCCGATCATATCACTTCGCTTATACTTGAACTGGCAAATGAATCGCAGATAACCGAAAAGATGCCCGACAGCGTTTACAAAAATCCCGGGCAAAAATACTCCTGGTACAAAGATCACTATTGGGATGGCATCGATTTAACGGACGAACGTTTGCTCAGGACTCCCGTTTTGCATAACAAGTTTTCAACCTATTTCGAAAAAGTGATTTTACCCATGCCCGATTCGCTTATCGCCGCGGCTGACATGATCCTGGAAAAGACCGGCGACAACAATGATTTGTTTAACTACATCATCTGGTATCTAATTGAAAACTTTGATGGGACAGAGATTATGGGGCAGGACAAGGTGTTTGTTCATGTGGCTGAAAAATATTTCAAAAATGATGAACGGGTGGATGCTTCATCGAATATCAGAAAAAATATCATTGAACGGGCCGAAAAACTCAAACCCCTGTTAATCGGCCAACGCCCGCCTAATCTGATCATGATGGACACGGCCGGAGGGTTTCAGTCATTTTACGGCATACAGTCTGACTATCTGATTATTTTATTCTGGGATCATGGTTGCGGGGTTTGCAAAAAAGAAATCAAGCACCTGAAGGCATTTACCGACAGTACGAAGATGGATATTAAGATTTTCGCTATTTGCACGGATACCAGTCTGAAGAAATGGAAGAACTATATCGTTGAAAATCAACTTAACTGGCAACATGTTAACGGAACACGCAGTGTTACAGCTGACTATCATGACCTTTACGATATCTATAGCACACCCGTCATTTACCTCCTTAATAAAGAAAAGCAGATCATTGCCAAAAGAATTGCTGCTGAACAAATACCGGATTTCCTGGAAAACTATGATGCTATGCTACGTGATGAATAAGTAATCTGGCTTGCAGAACCAATTGGCTATTATTTCATTTCACGGGGATGCGATTTATGGCGGGTATAGGGAGCAACCTTAAGAGAAGAATAATCCTTTTTCAGGTACTTAAAATAAGCTGTAATGGCTATCATTGCAGCATTATCAGTAGTATATTCGAAGCGGGGAATAAAGACATCCCATTGGTGTTTCTTGCCGAGTTCCTTTAATTTATCTCTTAACGCGGCATTGGCTGACACCCCTCCCGCTATGGCAATCTGGTCGATGTTGTGCAGTTGTGCGGCCTGTTTAAGTTTTTCAGTCAGAATTTCAACTATGGTTTTTTGAATTGAGGCAGCCAGGTCGTTTTTGTTTTCTTCCACATAATGGGGGTTACTTTTGAGCTGATCCCTGATATGATAGAGAAAAGATGTTTTCAAACCGCTAAAACTAAAATTCAAATCCGGGATATCAGGCTTAGGAAACCGGATCGCATCAGAATTTCCTTTTTGACTCAGGCGCTGGATTACAGGTCCTCCGGGGTATGTCTCCCCCATGATCTTAGAAGCTTTATCAAATGCCTCACCGGCAGCATCATCAATGGTTTGACCCAGTATTTCCATATCAAAATGATCATTCACCTTCACGATCTGGGTATGCCCTCCCGAAACCGTCAGACAAAGAAAGGGAAAAAGGGGAACCGTTTTTTTTTCATTGGAAATGAAATGTGCCAGGATATGAGCCTGCATATGATCCACCTCAATAATCGGAATACCCAGGGCCAGGGCCATTGATTTTGCAAATGACCCCCCCACCAGTAGCGACCCGAGAAGCCCCGGTCCGCGTGTAAATGCTATGGCATGAAGTTGATTTTTGCTTATATTTGCCTGTTTGAGCGCATGCTCGATTACCGGAATAATGTTCTGCTGATGTGCCCTGGAGGCCAGTTCCGGCACAACACCGCCAAAATTCCTGTGAATATCCTGGTTGGCCACGGTATTGGCAAGAATGTGGGTGTCATTGCTAACTGCCGCAGATGTATCGTCACACGATGATTCTATTCCGAGAATATACAGACCCATTTTAACGTTTAATCAGGGGAACAAAATTATTAAAAAACGTTTGAAAAAAATATTATTGCATCTGATGGTGGCCATTCTGGTTACACCCTTCGTTTTATTTTCCATCCTCAGGGAACCCCTGGTGCAAACATTTCTTGCCAGGACCGGATCGGCTTATCTTTCGAAACAACTGCAAACCAAGGTCCATATCGAAAGCCTTACAATTAATCCCCTGCTTACCATAGAAATGAGAAAGGTCCAAATACAGGACCACCGGAAAAATGATTTACTTACATCGGACAGGATTTACATCAATCTTGATATCAGCAAACTCAGCCCTGCTAAAAAAACTTTAAAAATCAACAAGCTGAGTCTTTTAAAGACAGTTTTCCACCTGGCAATGTATAAAGGTGACAGCCTAATGAACATCAACCATGTATTGGAAAGCATTAAATCCGACAATCCCCGATCGGATACCGGCCAGTGGGAAATCGAAATGGAGCGTTTTAGGATGACCGATGGCAAATTCACGCTCAACGATCTGAATATCGCCCCGACTGACTCCGGAATGGACTTCAAGCATCTCGGGGTTTATGATATAAGACTTTACCTGGATGATATTTCCCTGGGCGGTGAATCGGATACGATCCGCTTTAAAGTAGATGAATTGAATGCCATTGAAAAAAGTGGGTTTCAACTGAATAAACTTAAAGGTGAATTTGCAGTAAGCAATAAAGGCATTCGTGCCGAGCATTTGAAAGTAATCACCAATCAATCGGAATTATCCATGAACCTGGAGTTCAACTACGATCAATATGCCGCCTTCAACGATTTTCTGAATGACGTCAACCTGAACACAGTGATCGGTAAATCCGATCTATACATGCATGATCTGGGTTACTTCGCTCCTGTTTTGTTCGATATGAAAAACACAATCGAAATATCGGGTACGTTCCTGGGGCCGGTCAGCAGCCTGCGGGGCAAAAACATGAAACTGGGATTCGGTCATAACTCCTATCTCCATGGTAACGTTTTCTTACGGGGATTGCCTGATGTAATGGAAACATTTGTTGATCTGAACATCAACCGGTTAAACACAAACAAAAATGATATCGAATCCCTTCAGCTTCCCGGTAGCGGACAAAATATTAAATTGCCCGAAAACATTGAAAGCATGAAGACCATTCACTTAAGTGGTTTATTCACTGGATTTTATAACGACTTCGCAGCCAATGCAAAAATTAAAACTTCCATCGGTAAAATTCGCACCGATGTAACCCTCAGGCACAAAAAACAAACCAATGAATTTAAGTATAAAGGACATGTTAAGGCAACGGAATTTGACCTGGGAAAATTCCTCGACAGCAGAAAAATACTGGGAAAAATGAGTATGGACGCAGATATAGATGGCCAGGGACTTACTGCCGAAAATGTTGAGATCGTGATACATGGGATTATTGATTCGATGATCTTTCAACAAGAACAATTTGAAAAAATAAACATAAACGGAAAACTTGCCAATAAAAAGTTCCAGGGCGATCTTATGGTATCCGATGAATTGTTGAATATGTATTTTAACGGAGTTGTTGATTTTCAAAGCGAAACCCCAGTATTTGATTTCTATGCAAAGGTTGATGACGCCAATCTTTACGAACTAAACCTGCTAAAAAGGGATACCCTTATGCTCCTTTCCTCAATTTTGAAAATCAACTTCAGGGGCCTTGAGTTGGATGAAATGTCGGGGCGTATCGAAATTGACAGTACAACCTACAAAGAAGGTGACCGGTATTATGTGATGGACAGCCTGCTCCTAACGATCAGCCCTGACACTATGGGTCTACAGTCGGTATCGCTGAAATCAGATTATATCCATGCAGATTTAAATGGATTTTTCCAGTTCAGTAAGCTTATACCTTCCTTTAAATTATTCAATGACAAATATGTGGATGCACTGATGGATGAGCAGATCCCTGTAACCGACAGTTTAAAAAATCAGCATCTCACCTTCTCCGTTGATCTGATCAATTCAGATCCTCTAACAGAGTTATTCCTACCCAACCTTCAATTGTCGGACCATACCTTATTAAACGGAGTTTACAATTTTTCTGACAATCGGCTTGATGTTAATGCAAATGCGGACTCCGTTCAGTATGGCGGCCTGAAGATACGTGACTGGTCTCTCAGCACTGCTGCCACGCAGAAAGATTTAACAGTTAATACCAATGGCAGAAAAATAATTTTCAGGGAATCTTCGGAAGTTGATTCGGTTGAACTGGGGCTTGACAGCGTCTATTTCACCTCGACCTTTATTAACGACAGCATCAGATTTAGAATGGGCTGGGACGATCAGGAAGATGTTGATTGGAATGTTGCCGATATCAAAGGTTATGTGAACTTCAGAAAACATCCTGAAATCCGGGCAAAAATCACAAGTGCGAAAATTCATGTGAACGACACCAACTGGCGTATCAATAAAAACAATTTGCTCATCATTGATTCCAGTAGTGTTGCTATCAGAGATTTCGATATCAGAAGCCATGAACAGGATTTCAGTGTTAACGGCAAAATAAGCTACAATCCCTCCGACACGCTCAACCTGAAGTTCAGCAACTGGAAAGTTTCCAATTTTGACCTAATCTATGCAGGCAAGGCTCTGGACGTTGATGGTGAAATCAACGGAGAAGTCAGCCTTTGGGACCTTTATCATTCGCCGCACTTTATATCCAATTTGTCGATACATGATATGTATTTCAACAAACATGAATTAGGGGATTTCAATCTATTCAGCAATTGGGACCATCAGTCCAATGCATTGTTTGCAAGAGCCGAAATTGTTAAAGGTGCTGCAAAAGCAGATACAATCCTGAAAGGAAGCGGTCACTATTTTGCCAGTCCGGAAAGAGACAGTTTACACTTTGATCTGAATTTAGCCAACATGCAATTATACCCGCTTAACCCTATGGTTCGGGGCATTTTCAGCGACATTGAAGGATTGGCCTCAGGACAGCTGAGCATTAGGGGCAAAGCCGGTAATCCCAAATTGCTGGGCTCTGTGAGGATTATGAGAGGTGGATTGCGTGTTGATTACCTTGATGTATATTATACATTTTCGCATGATGTTCAATTCTCTGAGGGTCTTATATCAATCGAAAACATGCGTATTTACGATTCCATCAGAAATTCAGCGCTGCTTAACGGCCGGCTGACTCATAAGAAGCTTACCGACTGGCAACTCAAGCTCGATATCGAACCAAATGATCTTCTTGTCCTCAGCACCAATTACAATCAAAACAAAAGTTTCTACGGTGAGGCTTATGCCACCGGGATAGCTGAAATATTTGGACCCTTCGACAACCTGAAATTCAATGTGAAAGCCAGAAGCAATAAAGGAACACATATTCGTATTCCCATCAGCACGGAAACAGAATTGTACGAGAATGATTATATCGTTTTTGTGAATCCTTCGGGAGACACCATACAATCAAAAAAACCAGATTATGATGTAAATCTTGAAGGCCTGGATATGAACCTGGAAGTGAACGTAACCCCGCAGGCGGAGATTGAGTTGTTCTTGCCAATGAATATGGGTGAGATCAAGGCAACAGGCGAGGGAAATATTAAGATTGGTATCGATCCGCAAGGCGATTTCCAGATGAACGGAGACTATGTGATCAATGACGGTACCTTTTTGTTCACACTTCGAAACCTTGTAAACAGAAGATTCCAGATACTGAAGGGTGGGAAAATATCCTGGACGGGAAACCCCTACGATGCAGAAATTGACGTGAGAGCCCTTTACCGCCTGAAAACATCACTCGACGGCCTTGGTCTGCAGATCGACACCACATCTTCCTTCTCACAAAGGATAAATGTGAACTGCATTATTACATTGAAAAACCAACTCTTCGATCCCGATATAAAATTCAGCATCGAATTACCGAATGTGGATGATCAAACCCGTCAGTTGGTTTACTCCGTCCTCGATACAACAGACAATGCGCAAATGAACCAGCAGATGATCTCATTGCTTGTACTGGGCAGTTTTAGCTACAAAACCTCCGGATTCAATGCCTCCACCGCCTCCGCCAAGCTGATCTCAAATCAATTGAGCAATTTGCTATCGCAGATCAGTAAGGATTTTAATGTAGGTGTGAATTACAGACCCGGTGATCAAATCTCGCAGGAAGAACTGGAAGTGGCCCTTTCTACCCAGCTATTCGACGACCGTGTTATCATTGACGGGAATTTTGGAGTGGTCGGCGATGAAGCAACCAGAAATGCCAGCAATATTGTCGGGGATGTCAATATTGAAGTCAAGCTTACCGAAGACGGCAGATTCCGGGTCAGGGCATTTAATCGCTCCAACATCAATTCCATATACGACATCAACACCCTTGACGACATTGCGCCTTACACCCAGGGGATCGGGATATCCTGGAGAAAAGAATTCGATGCACTGTTCCCGAGAAAGAACAAAACAAAAAATCAAATCAAACCCGATATGCAGTAAATTTGTTTTATGCCTTTCGTTGTTTATCGATCATCGGCCGGATCAGGAAAAACATTTACCCTTGTAAAAGCGTATCTCAAGATTGCCATCAGCAAACCTGAAAACTATAAAAACATCCTGGCCATCACCTTTACCAATAAGGCAGCCAATGAGATGAAAGAACGCATCATTAGGTATTTGAAAATTCTTTCAGAAAAAGGCGAACAAACCAGTGATCCCGAAACAATCGTTTTACTCCGTCAATTGGAAGAAGAACTTAATTTGACCGGGGAGGCGATAAGAGATAATTCGGGACGGGTTCTTGAGCTGATCCTGCATAATTATTCAGAATTTGCAATTGGAACCATCGACAGTTTTGTGCATCGCATTGTCAAAACCTTTGCCTACGATCTGAACATCCCCCTGAATTTTGAAGTTGAACTGGATGCAGACAGGCTTATTTCACAAGCGGTCGATCTGCTGATCAGCAAGGCCGGAACAGATACAAAACTCACCCGTGCCCTGATCGCTTTTACCCTTTCGCGAATAGAAGAGGAAAAATACTGGAACATCGATAACGAATTGAAAAAGATTGCCTCCAACCTGTTAAAAGAAGAAGGACAACAGTTTTTTGAACAACTGAAAAACTATGATATTGATGACTTTCTTTCATTGAACAAACGCATAAACGGGTTTTGCAACAACTTTGAAAACAAGCTTTCCGGGATGGCTGGAAAAGCCCTTGGCCAAATTCATAAAGCAGGCCTTGACGAGAAATCCCTTTTCCAGGGGAAAAGAGGAATTTATGGGTATTTCTTGCGCCTGGCAAATGAAGACTTCAGCAAAATCGAACCCAACACGAATGTCATTAAAACAATTCAGGAAGAACAATGGACCTCCAAATCGAAACCCATTGAACTGCCCGAATTTTTGACAGATGAACTTTCAGGTATATACGGGAACATGCAAGTCTTGATAGATCATGACTATCCGGAATACAAGCTCCTGGTGCTCATAAAACGCAACATATATTCACTTGCCGTTTTGAATGAGATCGAAAAGATTATTGAAGCCTACCGGGAAGAAAAAAACATGATCCATATTTCCGAGTTCAACAAAAGGATCGCCGCAATTGTATTGAATGAGCCCATTCCATTCATTTATGAGAGACTTGGAGAAAGATACAGATACTTTCTTATTGATGAATTTCAAGACACCTCCCTTTTGCAATGGCAAAACATGCTGCCATTGATCGAAAATGCCCTGGCAAGCGGAAATTACAACATGCTTGTTGGAGACGCCAAACAGGCGGTTTACCGCTGGCGCAGCGGTGACTTTGAACAATTCATCAATCTGCCTTCCCTGCCGGGATCGACAGAGAATCCCCTGATCGGTGAACGGGAAGCTACCCTTAAAAGAAGTTATTTGGCAGAAGAATTGAAAACCAATTTCCGCTCAGAAGCGCAGATCGTAAGGTTTAACAATGAATTCTTCGGTTCAGTCGCCAGCCTTATTCCTGAAAAGTATCGCAGCCTTTATAAAAATCCGGTCCAGCAATTCAATCCGGATCGCAATAAAGGATATGTCCGCATCGAATTGTTTGAAAATAAAAGGAAAGCCGAACTGATTGAAGATAACCTGGAAGCGGTCGAACGCATCGTCAGCGATATCCAATCGGGCGAATCAAAGCTATCAGACACGGCTGTATTATGCAGGTCGAACCAAGAAGCAAGCCGGGTGGCAAACCACCTTGTTGCCAATGGGTATAATGTGATCTCTTCCGAATCCCTTTTGCTTGCCAATCATCCCAAATGCAATTTTCTGATCGCTGTTCTTGAGTATCTAAATGAACCCTCCGAAAAAATATATCAGGTGCATATCATCACATATCTTTACATGCAGGAAAAGATACAATCAGAAAATATCAGCAGCTTGTATGAAAAGCTAAATGGAGAAAGAAACCTGGGTTTTCAGGAGTTTATAAAAAAGTTGAATTATAAAGTCCGGCCGGGTTTTTTGCGTCAGCTGAATCTGTACGACCTGGTTGAGGAAACAATACGTATATTCGGACTGAACCAGGAAGAAGATGCTTTTCTTGAGCAGTTTCTGAATGTGGTTCATCAATTCACCGTACAACACAATCCCGCATTACAAGAATTCCTTCAATACTGGCATGAAAATAAAAGTACTTTTTCAGTGCTTTCCTCCGGTTTGGAAGATGCAGTTCAAATATTGACAATACACAAAGCCAAAGGACTGGCTTTCAACAATGTTATATATCCTTTTGCCATCCAGAAGGTGCGTCCCACAAAAGCAAACCTCTGGATAAAGCCCGATGTCGAAATGGAAAATTTTCTTCCTGTTGCTCTTGTTCCAACCACAAAAGATATGCTCAAAACAAGGCACCAGCAGGAATATGAAATGGAAATGAACCTCTCGTTCATTGATATGCTGAATCTGCTTTACGTGGCATTAACCAGATCCAAACAAAAGCTTTACATACTAACAACAAGGGTCCAACCAAAAGACGAAATCAGTTCGATTCCCGAACTGATCAATTATTTTCTCGAACAAAAAGAAAGACTGAGAGAAGATGTGAATGTTTATGAGTTTGGTGAATTCCATGCAGCAAAGCACAAGCAAAAAAAACCGGAAAAACAGAAAAGTTATCAACCAGTTTCCATTGATTACCACGACAGGCTGATCCTGTCAAGGGCCGCACCGCGTGTATGGAACCTCGATCAGAGTGAAACAAGAGAAGAGTGGGGTAAACTCATTCATTTGATCCTTTCGGAAATTAGCTATGCCGACCAGGTGGAGAAAACGGTTCATGAATTTCTGATCAAAGGATATTTCGAAGAAAAAGACTACCCCACAATCCTTCAGAAAATCACCGGACTGATCAATCATACCGGGTTGAAAAGATTTTTCAAAAAGGGCATTCAGGTAAAAAACGAAGCAGAAATGATCGATGAGCATGGCTCTATTCATCGTCCAGATCGTTTCGTAATACTGGATAATGAAACCTGGATCATTGATTATAAAACAGGACAAAAACGCCCAAATCATAAACAGCAACTTCAGCAATACAAAGATATTGCTGCTGCCATGGGCTATAAGAATATAAAAATGTTGATTATTTACATTGATGACGAAATAGAACTGAATTATTTAACTTAAACGATTGAATTATGAGAAAGATGGGAATTTTGCTTTTTTCTATTATTATGTTTATACGGCTGACAGGTCAGGAAGAAGGCCGCTTGATGCGCTTTCCGGCCATACATGGAGAGCAGGTCGTGTTTAGCTACGCTGGCGATTTGTACACGGTTGAAAAAAACGGTGGAGTTGCACGTAAGCTTACAAATGATGAAGGATATGAAATGTTCGCACGCTTCTCACCAGATGGAAGCCAGATTGCATTCACAGCCCAGTACGACGGCAATACGGAAGTTTATCTGATGCCTGCACAGGGTGGAGAACCCAGGCGGCTAACATACACAGCCACACTAAGCAGAGATGATATCTCCGACCGGATGGGGCCGAACAATATTGTGATGACCTGGAAAGACAATGAGCAAATTGTTTTTAGGTCAAGAATGAAATCTTTCAACGCCTTTAAAGGACAGCTCTTCAGTATTTCGGTCGAAGGTGGATTGCCCTATCAATTGCCACTCAACGTGGGAAGTTGGTGCAGCTATTCACCCGACAGGAAAAAATTGGCCTACAATCGCGTTTTCAGGGAGTTCAGAACCTGGAAGTATTACAGGGGTGGGATGGCCGACGATATCTGGATTTTTAATTTTGAAAACAGCGAAACGGAAAACATCACAAACAACGATGCCCAGGATATATTCCCAATGTGGCATGGTGAAAAGATCTATTATCTTTCAGATCGCGACCGCACCATGAATCTTTTTGTGTATGACCTGAACAGCAAGGAAACCCGCAAACTCACCGACTACACGAATTTCGATATAAAATTTCCTTCACTTGGAGATCAGGAGATCATTTATGAAAATGGTGGGTACCTTTATCGTTTCGATCTCCAGGAAGAAAAGCCCTACAAAATAGAGGTACTTTTTGCCAATGACTTCATTCATGGACGTGACGAACTGGTTGACGCAAGCAAATACATTAGCTCCCATGCCATTGCCCCGGACGGTAAACGCGTGGTTTTCGGCGCACGCGGTGATGTATTCACAGTGCCTGCAAACAAAGGGATCATACGAAATTTAACTCAAACCCCCGGCGTACATGACAGGAATGTTGAATGGTCTCCGGACGGAAAATTCATATCATTCATTTCGGATCGTACCGGGGAAGATGAAATTTACATCATCAAACAGGATGGCAGCGAACCCCCTATGCAGCTTACCAAAAACAGCGATACCTATAAATACAATCCCATCTGGTCGCCCGACAGCAAAAAGCTTTTGTGGAGCGACAAAAAACTCAGATTACAATATTTAGATGTAGAAACAAAAAAAATCATTCAGGTTGATCAGGCAGAAGATTGGGAGATCAGGCAGTACAACTGGTCCCCCGACAGCAAGTGGATTACATACACCATTCCCAAAAACAAAGCCTCCACCAGGATCTGGATATATGATACCGAATCAGAAGAAAAAAAACCGGTCACCGATCAATGGTACAATTCAGGCAACCCGGTATTCGGTTCTGACGGAAATTACCTTTTCTTTACTTCATCCAGGGATTTCAACCCCATATACAGCCATACAGAATGGAATCATGCCTATAGGGATATGGAAAAAGTTTACTTCCTTACCCTGCGTAAATCCGTCCCTAATCCGCTGCGTCCTGAGAATGATGAAGTTGAAACCGATGAAAACAAGACAGAAGAAACAGAGGAAGAGAACGGTGCTGACAAGGGTATAGAATTTGACGGTATATTCGACCGGATTGAAGTACTGCCGATCGAAGCCGCCAATTACGGGAGAATCAATGTTGTTGATAAAAACGTCTACTATGTAAGAAGAAAAAGCAGTGATAAATCTTCTTCGCTCAGACTCTTTGATTTAGAAAAGAAAAAAGAAACTGATTTGGGTGACTACGGCAACTATACGATATCAACTGATCATAAAAAAATGCTTTTGTCAAAAAGCGGGAAATATACCGTAATCGATCTGCCCTCCTCCCCCATCAAGGTTTCCGACCACCTCGACCTGGATAATATGAAGGTTTGGGTGAACTATCGTGAGGAATGGACGCAAATATACAATGAGTCCTGGCGGCAAATGCGCGATTTCTTTTACGATCCAAACATGCATGGCGTCGACTGGGAAGCCATGCACGAGAAATATGCCCCTTTGGTTGATCATGTTGAAAACCGCAATGATCTCAACTATGTGATCGGTGAATTGATAGGCGAGTTGAATGTGGGGCATGCCTATGTTGGCGGGGGTGACCGGCCAAAGCCCGAAAGGATCAAAGTGGGCCTGCTGGGGGCTGAAGTGGAAAGAGATGAATCCGGCTATTACAGGATCACTAAAATCCTGGAAGGTGAAAATTGGATGGACAATACGCGGTCACCTCTAACTGAAATCGGAGTGGATATTTTCGAAGGAGACTATATCCTGGCGGTTAACGGCAAGCCGGTAAACAATATGGAAAACATTTACCGGGCATTGCTCGATGAGGCAGGCGAACAGGTAGAGCTTATCATCAACAATGAACCTGAAATGGAGGGCAGCCGCAAAGTGATTGTGATCCCGACGGATGATGAAAGCGGTATCTATTATTTCAACTGGGTCAGGAACAACATCAAGAAAGTTGAAGAAGCCACTAACGGGCAGGTAGGTTATATTCACGTACCGGATATGGGTCCCGGGGGACTGAATCAGTTTGTAAAATACTTTTATCCCCAGCTTCGGAAAAAAGGACTGATCATTGATGATCGCGGCAACGGCGGCGGAAACGTTAGCCCGATGCTTATCGAACGATTGAACAGGGAGCTCGTACTACTTGGATCTGCCAGGAACACCAAAACAACTACAACCAAGCCGGGCGAAATGCATATAGGACCGAAAGTACTCCTAATCGATATGTACTCCGCCTCCGACGGGGATCTGTTCCCCTACCAATTCAAAAAGCTTGAGATCGGACCGGTCATCGGAGTTCGATCGTGGGGCGGTGTTGTCGGCATCCGGGGTTCCATGCCCTTTATTGACGGTGGAAGCCTGAGAAAACCAGAATTCGCACCCTTTGATGTGGAAGGAAAACGCTGGGTTATTGAGGGCTACGGAGTGGAACCGGATATCCGTGTAGTGAATGATCCTGCAATGGAATATCAGGGGATTGACCAGCAGCTCAACATGGCAATAGAAGTGATCCTGGAAGAACTTGAAGATCATGAAGAGTTACCCGAAAAGCCCGGGTATCCTGATAAGACAGAATAAATGAAACGGACCATTGTTTGGAAGCCCCCGGCAATTAATGCCGGGGGCTTTTTTCTTGCATTCCAATTTACAATTCCTTATTTAGAATCAAAATCCCAATTTCTGGGGATAACCAACTTATCCTGATAAATTAGTTTTGACCGCGATACTGATTCGGAAAAGCTATTTTTTCAGGGATCTTTTCGATTGCTTTAATATCCCGGAATTAATCAAGCATCGGGGAAAAAGGGTATCATTTATTTGTTAAACTTTTATTAAAACTTCACAAAATGAAAACAAATACCGTCATTATTGCTTTATTTTTTCTAGCTATCGGTGTTTCTGCCCAGCAAACGGACTCACTGCAGGGCAGCTATAAAAACATGGCAGAGCTATTGCTTTCTTCAGATAACAAGCTCACAATAGGAGGTTACGGAGAAGTTCATTTCAATAAGGAAGTTGATCATGAATTTCGTCATAATTCACATTTGGATGTCCATCGAATAGTACTTCTTTTCGGATATAATTTTAGCGATAAAACAAAATTTATATCAGAAATTGAGTTTGAGCATGTTAAAGAAGTTTATGTTGAGCAAGCCTTCCTGCAACATAAGATCAATAATTATATTAATCTCAGGGCGGGTTTGCTGTTGACCCCGATGGGTATCATCAATGAATATCATGAGCCGACCACATTCAATGGCGTTGAGCGTCCTTTCGTGGACAAATACATTGTACCGACAACCTGGCGCGAAATTGGAGCAGGGATATCCGGTAACGTTTTCCCAGCAAGGCTAAAATATCAGTTATACCTTGTCAACGGTTTTAAGAGCTACGATGATAAGGCCTTTTTGAACGGAAAATACGGATTCAGGAAAGCAAGACAAAAAGGGGCTGAATCGTTCATGAGTTCACCCGACATTACCGGAAAAATTGAGTATTATGGAGTGAGCGGCCTGAATATAGGGGTATCTCTCTACTCAGGTAAAACCGAAAGTGCTTTATATGAAAACATTAATGATGGAAGCACTTCAGCCATAAACACCGCGGATTCTTCAATCGTTGGATTAACCATGCTCGGACTGGATGGGCGATACTCGATAGCAGGTTTCCAAATAAGAGGACAGTACTATTATGCCTGGATTAGCAATACGCTTGAATACAATCACTTCACTGCCAGCGAACAAACGCTAAACGACCTTGGAAGCTCAATGATAGGATATTATCTGGAAGCCGGTTATAACCTCTTAAAAAACACTGAAAGCACAGCTTCATCACTTATTCCTTTTATAAGGTACGAGCGCTTCAATACACAAAATACTGTTGAACAAGGATTGTCCGGAATGGATATATATAACAATACTGCAATTACTTCAGGACTTAGCTGGGAAATGGCACCAGGTGCAGTTTTTAAAGCTGATATGCAATGGATACAATCCCGTCAGGATGATCAACCTGACAAAATGTTGAATCTTGGTTTCGGAGTCATGTTTTAATAATCCGATATGAAAAGTGTTTTATTGACCTTCATTATGATTTCAAGTTTATTGCTTCCGGCCCAGGACAGCATAAACTATAACCATCGAAGTATTGGCCGAGCGATTAAAAAGCTGAATGGTTTGGAGGGAAAATGTATCGATTTGCAAACAAATAATGCAGACCATTCATTGCATCTTAACGGCCGGTTTTTTGAGTTATTAAACGCTGAGCCAAAAAAGCAGTCTTTAGGTTATCTGTATGTTGGGCGGGTTTACAGTTGTCGCGCAGGGGGATGTTCTTTGTCATCAAAGCCAAATGAAGCGGAAAACACGCATGAATATTTCGATTATTTTATTCTTTTTAATAAAGAATGTCAGATAAAACTTGTAAAGGTTTTCAACTATCAGGCCACCCATGGATACGAAATAGGGGCAAATGGATGGCTTAAGCAATTCATTGGCCATAGCCCTATGGAAAAACTTGAAGTCGGTAAACAGATAGATGCCATATCCGGTGCAACAATTTCAGCTTATGGCATCACAAACGACGTGCAAGAGAAAAGCCTTCTTCTTATGAAAATTCTTCAAAGCCGGCAAAATCAAAATGCGAAAAAGTAAAAGACAACCGATCCATAAGGAATAACTTTCTATTTTGTTTAATCTAAACTGATTGGCAGTTTCTTTATCTTAAACTTCCACTTATCCTAAAATGAATTGTAAATTGCAGTAAATCGCTCTTAACAGTGCCATCGGAAAGCCTGCAGAGCTTTATGATTATTTGGCATACTGTGTATTTTTATTATTTTTACACTTCTTGTTTATACTGAATCTTACTATGAATATAAAATATTTTTCTGTTAGGTTCAGTTATACCGATTGGAGCAGGAGGTCAATCATTACAAACCTGTTCCGAATCAGTATAAATCAATATGATTCTGTACATCAATGAGATCATTTCAAAAATATTGCCTGCTCATTCTCTTCTGCTCAGTTTCTCTGGCATTGCACCCTCAAATAAAAGAGTTTGGAATTCCATATATTCGAAACTATGAAAGATCGTCAATAAATGCCGGTGCGCAAACATGGATGATGGATATCAGTAAAGCTGGTTTGGCATATTTTGCAAATAATGATGGTGTTATAGAATTTGACGGCGAAAATTGGAAAAAATACCCTTTGCCCGGTAGTATCGTTGTCCGTGCTGTCGAAGCCAGTAATGACGGAAAGATTTATGCAGGGGGGTTCAACCAGATTGGATACCTGTATCCCGATACTCTGGGTAGAATGGCTTTCAAATCTTTAACGGAGCGCTTACCGGAATTATATCGAAATTTTGGTGAAGTTTGGAAAATCCATGAGCTCCCTTACGGTATTGTTTTTCAATCATACAAGCAGCTCATGATATATAATGATGGAGCGATTGACATCATCAAAGCGCCTGATCTTTTTCATTTTTCTTTTAAAGTAAACAATGAGCTTTTCATCAACGATCAAAGCCAGGGCTTATTCAGGTTGGCACATGATCGTCTTGTAAGCATACCCGCAGCTTCCAAACTGAAAGGTCAACTCATTTGGTCGATAATTCCCAAAGGAAATAATTTGCTTATCTCCACGGCCGAAAATGGCATTTATGAATTTGACGGATTGAATCTGGAAGAATGGAAGTCAAACCTGCAGGATCTTATTAAAGAACGTCAGATTTATTGCGGTTATGCACTAAGTGAAGATATGTTTGCATTTGGTACGGTACAGGATGGCTTGTTTATATGCGATTCGGCCGGACAAATTCTCCAGCATTTGAACCAAAAAAAGGGTCTGCAAAACAATACGGTTTTAAGTATAAAGCCCGATCAATACGGCAACTTGTGGCTGGGACTTGATAATGGAATCGACTATGTGGAAATAAACAGTCCGATCAGCTATTTTACAAGTTATCATAATATCAGCGCCGGTTATTCGGCCATCTTACACAAGGGGATTCTTTATTTTGGAACAAACCGGGGTGTTTTTTATAAAAAATGGGAAGACCTGAATTCTTACCGGATCAGTCAGGAATTCGACCTTGTTCCCGGAACACAAGGTCAGGTCTGGGAGCTCAAAGTTGTGGATGAAACCCTCTTTTGCGGGCACAATTCAGGTATTTTCATCATATCCGGTACATCCGTCAGAAAAGTATCGGATGTGCAGGGCGGATGGACATTTATTCAACCCAGGAACAGGGATGACATTCTAATATGCGGCACCTACACTTCGTTGGTTAAGTTTGAGAAAGAAAGTGATAGCTGGAAAAAGGGGATGAAAATCAAAGGGTTTGAAGAATCTTCAAGGTTTTTGGCGAATGCAGGGAAAAATATGCTCTGGATGACGCATGGGTATTTGGGTGTTTTTCGAATGCATTTTAATGAAAGTTATGATAGTGTGATCAAAGTGGAGGTATACAACGAAAAACAAGGGTTGCCGTCCGCTAAAAACATCAGCGTTTTTGAAATCCGGGATCAAGTAGTTTTCACAACTGAAAACGGCTTCTATAAATACGATTCAAGATCAAATTCTTTCACAGCTGATCACAATCTCCAGGAGACTTTTCCTGTTATAAATATCCAGAAAATTTATGAAGACGACAAAGGTAACATCTGGTATTTCACATCAGATAATGCAGGTGTTTTTCGGCTTCAGGAAGACGGAACTTATGTTAATGTTGAACTTCCTTTCAGAGAGCTACAAGGCCGCTTTATAAAATGGTTCCAATTCGTTTATCCCCTGGATGAAGAAAACGTGTTTTTTGGCACACAAGACGGATTTGTACATTATGCACCGGCTTTCCCAAAAAACTACAATAAGGATTTACAAGCATTTATTCGCCAAATCGAACTAGCAGCTTTCGACTCGCTTATCTATCACGGAGGTCATTTGAATAAGACCTTGCTTAAAACTTTGCCGTACAAATACAACCAAATCCGTTTCAAATTCGCTGCAAATGAATTTGAGAATCCGGAAAATGTTCAATATGCCACATACATGGAAGGCTTCGAGGAGGATTGGGGCTCATGGCAAACCAAAGCCGTCAGAGATTTCTCAAACCTGCCCCGCGGCGAATATACCTTTCATGTAAAGGCAAAAAACATATTTGATACACAAAGCAATGTTAGTTCTGCCAGGATCGAAATACTTCCTCCCTGGTACCTTCAATGGTGGGCCTATGTCGTTTATCTTATCATTGTAGGTCTGTTGACTATCTTGATGTCAATGTATATCAGGTATAGAATCAAACAATCAAAAAAGGAAGAAGAAAACAGGCAACGGAAACTTTTTAGCGAACGCGAAAAACAACTTAAAACCGAAACATTGGAAGCCGAAAAAGAAGTGATCAAACTCAGAAATGAAAAGCTTGCCTCAGAAATGCGGCAGAAAGACAAAGAGCTGGCAAACAACACCATGCAAATGATTCAGAAAAGTAAGTCGTTGAGTGCAATTAAAAAGGAATTAAATGCGATGACAAGGATTGTTGATGATGAATCCAGCAAAGAACAGATCCACAGGCTTATTAAAAAAATCAACCGTGAAATAGATACCGAAAACCAGTGGGATGTTTTTGAAAAGCACTTTGAGAGCGTACATGAAGAATTCTTAAAAAAGCTGAAAGCCCAACACCCCGATTTGACGCCAAGGGAGTTAAAACTTTGTGCGTATTTACGCCTGAACATCTCCAGCAAAGAAATTGCAACCCTGATGAATATTTCCACAAGAGGCGTTGAAATTAGCAGATATCGGATCCGAAAGAAGTTTGGACTTGACCGGGATACAAATCTTACCAGTTTCATCATGTCGTTCTAAACTCAAAACACATCTGAAATAAAGCGCCTATTTTTGAGAAACAATAAATTAACATTAACAGATTGTATAAATCTAACAAACAGGGGTTTAACATTATAATGATGTAATTTTGATGTATTAATAATGGCTATTTGATGAGTTTTTGTGAATGCAAATAATTTGGATTGAGGTTTTCATGCCTATACTTTAGTTGCGACATTCATCTTTTTTTAAACTTTAACCTAATATTATGAAGAAAAAGAATTTCAGAAAACTATTCATGAACCTATTGGTTATCGGAGCCATATCCTCACTGGTTCTAAGTTCATGTAAAAAGGACGACGAGGACAATGAGCCTCAAACACAAGACCCCGTTGCCAGTTTCCAGTTTGAAATAAGTGAAACAAATTTCCTGGAAGTCAGTTTCACAAACTTTTCAAAAAATGCAAGCTCTTACGCCTGGGATTTTGGCGATGGCAATACATCAACAGAAGAAAACCCGGTGCATGTTTATGATGCTGCCGGAGATTACACCGTAAAACTGGTTGCCAAAAACTCAGCAGGCTCCAGTGCGGATTTCTCTAAAGCCATTACACTCACTGACCCGGATGAGGCTTACAAATTGTTAACCGGTGATGTTTCCAAAACATGGAAACTATACAGGGAGGGTGTTTCCATGTCATTAGGAGAAAATCCTGAAAATCCTGGAAGTTGGTGGCCTGGTCTGGAAAACAATGGTGAAAGACCTTGTTTGTACTATCAGGAGTTCACCTTTTATTATGACGGCTCCTATGAATTTGATGACAATGGAATGTTTTGGGGTGAATACGGAGTGTTTGACGGGCAGTGGAACTATGAGATCTGTTTTGAGGCTATTCCTGAAAATATGATCAACTTAGACGGCATCGATGTAAGTGCATGGCTTTCAGGAGTGCATTCATTTACTTATGATCCCTCTGTGGGAACTGCAACGATAAACGGAATGGGCGCCTGGATTGGAATACCCAAGTTGACCACCACAGGTGAAACAACCGTCCCTGTTGAAAGCACAACCTTCAATGTTGAAATTACCCAAGAAACAGGCTATGATCTGATGACCGTTAGCTTTAACTATGGTGATGGTGGTTACTGGCAAATTGTTTATGTAAACTATTCCGATCCTTCACTGGAACCTGAAGTGGTGGAAGAAGAAGAACCTTATGGTGAAGATCTTCCTGATCTTACACCTGATGAAATGTACAATACATTTGAAACACCCGACAGCTATGTTGTTTTGGATACGGCCAGAGCCAATGGCGCTACCTCAGCCGCCAACGGTGGTATGCAACTGACTATAGGTGTTGCTGACCCGGCAGGTGGCGCAACCAATGTCGCTGAATATTACAGAGCTGGAACTTATCAGGAACTTCAGTTTTTCATGGACTATGATATCCAATTCGATAATTTTACAACTGTTTCTCTTGATGTATACATGCCCAGCTCAAATGACTATTCCGGTACCCTGACCAAGGATATTGCAATTATCATTGGCGAACACAGCATGACCGAACAGTGGTGGACTGCACACATCCAATATGATGCTGCCGCAGAAGTGATGGATGAGTGGGTTACATATACCTTCAACCTGGATGAACCCACAAGTGGCCCGGGAGGTTACATTCCTTCAGAGAAGAATGACCTTGATTTCTTTGCCATCTCCCTTGCTGGTGGTGGGCATGATGCTGAAGGTACATTCTATATCAGAAATTTTAAGTTCGAATAATTTGAATCAAGGGGCTATGGCTGTTAAAGGTTCATAGCCCCTATTTTACTATGATAAAACCTGTTCAATATACTGGTATGCTGGTGGTTCTTCTGGCTTTCTCATTTATATCATGCGAAAAAAATGATGAAATAGATCATTCAGGAGATCCTTATGACTTAACAATTGAAATTGTTTCAATAGATCACGAAAATTTTCATGTGGTCATACAGGCAACTGCAATGAATACCAATGAATATTGGTTTTATATAGACGAACAAGAACTACCCGAGGAGATGAACAGTACCGGCCTGTTTGAATATACTTTTGAAGACAAAGGCGAGTACAGCATTGTGATCAGAGCTTATGGACCTTCAGACAGATATATATCAACTACCGAAACAATAACCATTCAAGGTGTCGGTCCCGCTCCGGTCGTTCCTCTAAGCAAAGGTTATATCTCACCTTTTGAATATGAAGATTATGAGCTTGTATGGCAGGATGAGTTCAATGACAACGCAATCAATATGTCCAACTGGGATTTTGAGATTGGCGACGGTTGCCCGAATCTTTGCGGATGGGGCAATAATGAACTGGAATATTACCGTGCCGAAAATGCAAGCGTCGGCGACAGCGTCCTTACCATTGAAGCAAGGCAGGAAAGTTTCGGCGGTCGTGATTATACTTCGGCCAGAATGATCAGCGGGGGTAAGCAGTCTTTCCGTTATGGCAGGATTGATATCCGTGCTCTGATGCCCCAAGGCCAGGGAATCTGGCCCGCGCTCTGGATGCTCGGAAACAACCACAATTCTGTCGGATGGCCTAAATGCGGAGAGATTGATATAATGGAAATGATCGGTGGTACCGAAAACACCTGTCATGGCACGGCACACTGGGACGACGGACAGGGACATGCCAGCTATGGGCAAAGTACAACTGTTTCTCCCTATTCGCTTGCCGAAGCATATCATGTTTTTTCCATTGTATGGGATGAAACCTCAATCAAATGGTATGTCGATGATGAGATTTATAATGAGTTGTCGACAACCGAAGCCCAAATGAGCGAATTCCATCAGGAGTTCTGGTTTATTATGAATGTGGCTGTTGGAGGTAACTGGCCCGGTAACCCGGATGCATCAACTGTTTTCCCACAGCAAATGAAGGTTGATTATATACGGGTTTTTCAAAGTGATACTTCAAATTAAGGCAAAATGATTTACCGGAACCAGGCATTAAAAATTCAATACCGTTTTTTAGTTGATTCACCTTAACAAGTAAATATTATGAAGAGGAATTACTGTAAAATATTTCTCATCCTGTTTTTTGTCTCTTTCACTACATACCTGAGTGCCCAGCACACGATTACCGGCAAAATAACAGACCAGGAAACCGGTCAGAGTATTCCTGGAGCAACAATTATTGAAAACAAAACAACCAATGGGACCATATCTGACGTGGATGGAAACTTTAGCCTAAAAGTTTCCCACGAAAACGATACCCTGATCTTTACTTATGTTGGGTATAAAAGAATGGTGATTCCCATCCAGGGACGCTCACATTTAAATGTATCCATGGCCCCCGATATCAGCGAACTTGATGAGGTGGTGGTCATTGGATACGGAACCCAACAAAAGAAAGTGGTTACCGGTTCCATTGCCAGAGTAGACGCCAAAGAAATTGAAAAAATACCAGTGCTTCGCGCTGAGCAAGCAATGCAGGGCAGAACTCCTGGTGTACAGGTAACGCAGCTTTCCGGACAGCCCGGAGAAGCTCCAACCGTGCGAATTCGTGGGATAGGAACAACCGGCGATGCCGACCCCTTATACGTTGTAGACGGGTTACCTGTAAGCGGAATCGATTACCTGAATCCGGGTGACATCGAATCCATAGATGTACTGAAAGATGCTGCATCTGCAGCAATATACGGTTCAAGGGCCGCAAACGGGGTAGTTTTGATCACAACAAAAAAAGGCACCATAGGGGCTACAGGTATGCAGGTTTCTTTCTCTTCTTATTATGGAATTCAGAATCCCACCAAAACCCTCGACATGCTCAATGCCGATCAGTACCGTGCACTCATGAATGAAGGCGCCAGAAACGCCGGGCTTACGGAACCCTTTGATCTGAATGAAGTTCCGGCCAATAACACCAATTGGCAAGATCTGATGTTTGAAAAGAATGCCCCCATGATGAATTACGATTTATCTGTAACAGGAGGTAACGAGAAATCCAGTTATATCTCCTCTTTTTCTTATTTCTCCCAGGAGGGAATTATCGGAGGAAGCAAATCCCAGTTTGACCGCCTCACGGCCAGGTTAAACACCCAGCACCAGGTAAGCGAGAGATTTAAATTTGGTAACAACCTTGCATATTCCCATATCGTAAGAAGGGGGATCGCCAGCAATCAGTCTTTCAATGGCGTGTATAGCAGTGCCCTGAACATGGATCCCTTAACCCCGCTGTTCCAGACCGACCCTAATATCTTATCACAGCCACCCTATTCAAACGAACCGGTTGTAACTGATGAGTTCGGCAATGTTTACGGTATTTCCAAATATGTTGGCGCAGAAGTCGTGAACCCGCTCGCTCTACTTGAAATCCAAACAGGTGAGTCAAGAGTGGACAAGATTGTTGGTAACGTCTATGGCGAATATGAACTTATGGAAGGATTAAGTTTCAGGACTTCGCTCGGCGCCGATTTGGCCTATGTCAATTACGACTCCTACCGCCCTTTGTTCTACCTTAACGGAGCCCAGAACAATACGGAAAAAACATCCGTGTACAAAAGCGTTGTGCGGGATATTCGCTGGCAATGGGAAAACACACTCACTTACAAGAAAAAAATTGGCGATCATCAATTTTCAGTGATGGCCGGTACCTCTGCGGAAGAGTTTTTCAGTGAAAACCTTGACGGGTTCAACACCAAAGTACCGACATTCGATCCGGACAATATTTACCTGAACATGGCAACCGACACCGCCTGGGTTGCAACCGGAGGGGCATATCACTGGTCTCGCTTTTCTGTGTTCGGCAGGGCAACCTATGACTACAAAAGCCGCTATGCATTCACCGGGATTATACGCCGGGACGGCTCCTCCAGATTCGGCCCCAACAATCGCTTCGGAACCTTTCCCTCTGTAGGGTTTAGCTGGTTGTTAACTGAAGAACCCTGGATGCCCAACCTCAAACCTTTAAATTTTATCAAGCTTAGGGCTTCATGGGGAATTAATGGTAACGATAACATCGGATTCTATCAGTTCGTGTCTCCGATTGATAAAAGCCGCGGTTACATATTCGGAGGTGGAAGACTCACGGGTGCATCGCCATCGTATATCGAGAATTCTGACATCCATTGGGAAGAATCCGAACAATTGGACATTGGAATGGAAATGGGCGCATTTAATAACCGCCTGACAGCCACAGTGGATTATTACATAAAAAACACAAACGGGTTGCTGGAAAGGATTCCCATTCCGGCACATGTGGGCAATAGCCCGCCATTTGCCAACGTGGGAAGCGTTCGAAATAAAGGTGTTGAGTTCTCGCTTAACTACCGCAACTACAACGAAAAGCTGCGCTATTCCTTTGGAGTGAACACGGCATATAATCAAAACGAAATGACCTATATAGGAAATGACGATAAGGTGATCCCCGGGGCTACCTGGGCAATCGCCGGCCTTGTTACCAGATCGGAACAGGGACTGCCGATCGCTTACTTCTGGGGATTCAAAACAGCCGGCATCTTCCAGAACCAACAAGACATCTACAATCATATCGGATCCGATGGATCATTGCTTCAACCAAATGCTCAACCCGGGGATGTGATATTTGTTGATGTGAATGAGGATAACCTCATTAATGAGAAAGACCGCACCATGATAGGAAACCCCACACCTGACTGGACCCTGGGAGTGAATGCATCTCTCGAATATTCAAACTTCGACTTTTCATTTCTCATGATCGGGGCACTCGGTCAAGAAATTTTTAATGGTTCCCAACGCCAGGATCTGCGCTATACAAACAGAACCACGAAAATACTCGACCGTTGGACCGGAGAAGGAACATCCAATGAGATCCCCAGGTACACCTGGATTGATGTAAACAACAATTACCGTGTCTCGGATCTTTATATAGAAAATGGATCCTATTTGAGGCTGAAAAACATACAGATCGGTTATACAATCCCAAGACCCGTTTTGTCAAAGATCAATATTACAAGGTGGCGCTTTTACGTTTCTGCTGAAAACCTGGTGACAATCACGCAATATACTGGTGCAGATCCCGAAATTGGCGCTATGAGTTCATTCGATATTGGTATTGACAGGGGGATTTATCCACAAGCGAGAATTTTTCGATTTGGAATGAATATCATTTTTTAACTCAAAAAACCTGATGCTATGAAAAGAGAACAATTATATCCCATTCTGTTTTTATTGATTGCTGTTTTTCTCAGTGCTTGCGAGAAAGAGTTCCTGGATCGAAAACCACTGGATCAGGAAGTGAGTACAAACTTCTATCAAACCGAGGAAGATGCGATGATGGCGCTCGTTGCCGTTTACGATGTCCTGGGTTATCAATCCAGCCCGGGCGTTTCATGGGCGCCCTTCGTTACCATGTCGGATATTTTGTCGGACGACTCCTATGCCGGTGGAGCCGATGCAAACGATGGCATGGATGAGAACGAGTTAAACACATTCGATATTCCTACGACCAATAAAATAATTCACGCCATTTGGATTAAGAATTACATTGGGATTTTCAGAGCAAACCTGCTCCTTGAGAAAATCGAAGATATTGATGCCTCCCGTGAATTCAAAGACCGCATCATTGCCGAATGCAAGTTCCTAAGGGCATATTTCTATGTTGAACAGGTTCGGTTTTTTGAAAACATACCTTTGCTAACCGAGACCATCAAAGGACCTTCAGGATATGATCAGGAGCAGAACACCCCCAAGGAGGTGTACGACCAAATCGCGAGCGACCTGGTTGATGCAATTGATGCGTTGCCTGAGGTGATCCCACCGGCCGAAGCAGGCAGAATCAGCAAATGGGCTGCCGAGGCATTGCTGGCGCGGGTCTATCTGTTTTACAACGGTATTTACGCCAGCGAATTAAATGCCGGAGAAACCGTCGTTGACAGAGCGGTTGCCCTGCAATACCTTGAGGACCTGATCCAGAATAGCGGACATGACCTCTTCGAGGACTATCGAATGAACTTTAAGCTCGCCGGTGAATTCGGCGTCGAATCGGTTTTTGAAATATCCTATGGAGACACCCCGCAATGGTGGGATTGGGACTATGTGGTTGGTGGCGAAGGCAATCTCGCCGCCCAGATGCAGGGACCGCGAGTGACCGGTTCAGAGAAGTGGAACAGGGGTTGGAGTTTTGGAATTGTCGGACAAAAATTGGTTGATGACCTTGAGGGTGATCCACGTTTGTATCATACGGTTTTGTTCCAGGATAGCCTGGATGGAGTCTTAACCGAAGGTTATCAACATACCGGCTATTTTTCAAATAAATACACATCTGACGCCGAACACTGGGGCGCAGGTGGTCAGTTTGAACTCAACAGGACATGTAATCACCGTGTAATAAGATTTTCGGATGTTTTACTGATGGCGGCAGAACTGGGAAGTCCCAACGCACAGCAATACCTCGACCGGGTGAGAGACCGGGTCGGTTTGGAAAGCGTTCCTGCAACCATGGAGAACATCCTCAGGGAAAGAAGACTCGAACTGTCGCTTGAAGGCATTCGCTATTTTGATTTGCTCAGACAGGGAATGGCTGTTGCATCCGAAGAGTTGACTGTTATTGGTGTGCGCGGGCCCAAATACATCGGCGATCAGGTAATCTTCGATGTCACATTCGATCAGGCCACAAAAGGATTTCTGCCTATACCTCAAACCGAAATAGATTTATCCGGAGGTTTATTCCGGCAAAATGAGGGCTATTAGAAAATACGTTACCACCTGAATGTTTTCATCAGGTAGTTAAAACGGATGCATTTTTAATAAGATTTTGTGTTAACATTTGAAAATCACATTGTGCTAAATATACCTAAAGCGATATACTTCCTCCTGATCTGTTGTCTTGTTTTCGCTTTATCCGCATGTGAAAATAAATCCCAACATTCGGATGCAATTGATGAAAAAGTTGAAAGCTTGTTGGGCCGCATGTCACTTGAAGACAAAATAGGTCAGTTACAGTTGATGAACAGCCCGGGCAATGATCAGTTGGAAGAACTCGAAGAACGAATCAGAAAAGGTCGTATTGGCGGTGTTTTGAATGAAGTCAGGCCGGAGGTGATACAGAAAATGCAACTGATAGCAGTTGAAGAAAGTGAACTTGGCATTCCTTTGCTTTTTGGGCGGGATGTCATCCATGGATTTAAAACTGTACTTCCCATCAACATCGGGATGGCAGCAACTTTCAATCCCGGGCTGATCAGAAAGGGGGCGCTGGTATCAGCCAAAGAAGCAAGCAGTGTTGGTATTAACTGGAATTTTGCACCGATGATCGATATTGCCCGTGATCCACGCTGGGGAAGAATGGCAGAGAGTTTCGGGGAAGATCCTCTCTTGGTCACACGAATGGGACTGGCCATGATGCGAGGTTTTCATGGGAATGATCCTGATAAGGAATATTTAATGGCCGCCTGTGCCAAGCATTTCGCCGGCTATGGTGCGGCCGAGGGTGGAAGGGATTACAATTCGGCGAGCATCCCTGAAGTTGAACTCTGGAATGTTTATTTTCCGCCTTTTAAAGCTTTGAAGGATGCGGGCGTCCATACATTTATGACAGGTTTTAATGAATTGAACGGGGTACCTGCTTCGGGCAATGCGTTTTTGCTGAGAAACATATTAAAAGAACGCTGGGATTTTAAAGGTTTTGTTGTGAGCGACTGGGCTTCAATTACTGAAATGCAAACGCACGGTTTTGTTGCCAATGAAAGAGAAGCAGCTAGGAAGAGCATGCAGGCCGGGCTTGACATGGAGATGGCAACATCAACTTATTGCAATCACCTTAAAGAAATGGTTGAATCCTGTGAGATATCCGAGGATTTGATTGATGATGCAGTGCGCAGAATATTAAGGATAAAATTACAACTTGATTTGTTTGAATATCCTTATGCAAATCCGGAAGAGGTTATAAACAATCCACCCGACAGTCATTTTAATATTGCAAGGAAAATAGCAGAGCAGAGTTTTGTTTTGCTGAAGAATAAAAATCAAACGCTTCCCCTGAATAAAAACATTAAAAAGCTTGCCGTCATTGGCCCTATGGCTGATGATCGTTATGAGCAATTGGGAACCTGGATATTTGATGGGGATACCAACCTAAGCATCACTCCTTTGTTGGCATTGAAAAACATGCTGGGCAGGGATAGAATTAATTATGCAAAAGCTTTAGAGACCATGAGGTCATTGGATAAAGAAGGATTCCCCGGAGCGTTGCAGGCAGCAGTGAATTCTGAAGCAATAATTGTATTTGCCGGTGAAGAATCCATTATCACCGGTGAGGCGCATAGCAGGGCTTACCTGGACTTACCCGGTGCACAGAATGATCTGGTTAAAGAACTATCGAAAACTGGCAAACCCCTCATACTTGTTGTGATGACGGCCAGGCCACTGACAATTGGTGAAATACAGCAATACGCTGATGCTGTGATCTATGCATGGCATCCGGGAACAATGGCCGGCCCTGCATTGGCAGATGTTCTTTTTGGTGTCAAATCGCCTTCGGGGAAATTACCCGTTACGTTTCCAAAAGCGCCCGGGCAAATACCTGTTTACTATGCACATAAGAATACAGGCCGACCACCCAGTGATGAATCTTTTACACATATTCAGGATATACCGGTAAGAAGTTTTCAGACTTCGATAGGCAACACAAGCCATTATCTGGATGTTGGTTTCAAACCGCTTTATCCATTCGGATTTGGATTATCCTATACAAGTTTTGAATATTCCAATTTGATTTTGGAAAAGAACAGACTGAACAATGATGACAGCCTCAAAGTAAGTATCGATCTTGCCAATACCGGTATTTATATGGGTACTGAAGTGGTTCAAATCTACATCCGCGACATGGTTGCCTCGATCACCAGGCCTGTCAAGGAATTAAAAGATTTCAAGCGGATTAGCATTGATCCGGGAAAGAAAGTGTCTGTGCATTTTACATTACCTGTAAGTGAACTTGGATTTTTTGATGCCAAAGGAAACTACAAAGTGGAGCCCGGGAAATTCCGGGTCTGGATAGGTGGAAGTTCTGATTCGGGTTTAAGTGAGGATTTTTTACTAGAGAATGAATGATATGGATGCGCGCAGAAAATTCACAATAAAAGTATCGCTAATTGTTGCCATGGGTGGTTTCCTGATGGGCTTCGATGCTTCCGTGATCTCAGGGGTCGTCAAATTCATTGAACCGGAATTTGTGCTTTCAAAATTGCAATTAGGTTGGGCAGTTAGTTCCTTAACATTGACATCCACACTTGGAATGGCTGTAGCAGGGCCGCTCAGCACGTCCTATGGCCGCAGAAGGGTGCTTAAAATCACTGCATCCTTATATGCAGTATCTGCTCTGGGATCTGCATTGGCTCCGGATTTCACCACCCTTGTAATTGCAAGAATGATAGGCGGTTTGGGTGTAGGGGCTTCGCTTATCATAGCTCCCATGTATATCGCAGAAATTTCACCTCCTGCCATCAGGGGGCGGATGGTATCCTTTAATCAATTGAATATCGTTTTGGGGATATCTGTGGCATTTTTCACAAACTACCTCATCCTCAAACTTGGCCAGTCAGAACAGGACTGGACTCATGCATTGATGCTGGACACGCATCAATGGCGCTGGATGCTCGGACTTGAGCTTTTACCGGCTGTATTGTATTTCGGGTTACTGTTTATTGTTCCTGAAAGTCCCAGGTGGCTCATCATGAAAAACAGAGAGGAAGAATCTTTTTACGTTCTCAACAGGGTATCCTCTGAGCAACAAGCCAAAAAGGATATGCATGCCATAAAGGAAAGTATTCTTGAAAAACAGGATAAAACCAAAGTCCCCTTCTCAGAGCTATTTAAGCCGGCGCTCAGGCTTGTTTTGACAATTGCTATCATTGTTGCTGTATTACAACAAATCACGGGAATTAATTCAGTATTCTTTTATGCGCCTATGATATTTGAACAATCAGGAATAGGAACCAATGCATCCTTCTCACAGGCCATACTTGTAGGAGTTACAAACCTGGTTTTCACCGTGCTGGCCATATTATTCATCGACCGGTTTGGCAGAAAGATGTTGCTGGGCATTGGCCTTACAGGCATTGCCATCAGCATGTTTGTTCTGTCGTATGGTTTCCATTCGGCAACCTATACCCTCAACCCCAAATCCATTGATGAATTAGCTGTCCATATTGACAGATCGGAACTATCCGGGCTTATGGGCAAGACCTTTTACAGCGATGTGGAATTCAAAAATGCAATTGTGGAAAGTTTTGGTGAAGAAGGTTCCAAACAAGTTGAGTCGGATCTGATCACAGCAGCCATCGACATCAATGCCCTTTTAATACTTCTTGGGATCATTGGTTTCGTAGCCTCTTTTGCCATCTCCATCGGGCCGGTGATGTGGGTATTATTCTCAGAATTGTTCCCGAATTATATCAGGGGGCTGGCCATTTCATTTGTGGGATTTATAAACTCGGGAATAAGTTTTTTGGTGCAACTTGTTTTCCCCTGGGAATTATCCGTATTGGGTAGCTCTCTTACATTCTTCATCTATGGGCTTTTCGCAGCGATAGGGTTAGTGTTTGTTATCCGGCTGTTGCCGGAAACAAAAAACAAATCACTTGAAGAACTTGAAAAAATATTGATTAGCAGCAACAAAAACAACCGATCATTTTCTGAGGAACAAATGATCAAGACGAATAAGAATTAATGAAAATGAATGAAAAGAAGACCTATGAAAATGATTAAGCTTATCACCCTAGCATTGTTGGTGGTACTACTAACACAAGGCTGTGCATTTAAAACCGCTGAAAAGGATAAATTATCTCCCGTATTGGTTGAATTAAAAAGCCGCGAAGGGGGTTATCAATTATATGTGGATGATCAGCCATTTTTCATAAAGGGAGCCGGACTTGAAGGAGGAAGTATAGAGGCCTTGGCTGAACACGGTGGCAATGCGATGCGTACCTGGCGAACCGATAATCACTTCAGAACTGGCCAGGAGATCCTTGACCAGGCCCACAAACGTGGCGTTAAAGTGTGTATGGGTTTGGAAATTGCACGTGAGCGACACGGCTTTGATTATAACGATTCGGTTTCTGTTAGAGAACAGTTTGAATACGCAAAAGCGGAGGTGCTGAAATACAAGGACCACCCCGCTTTGCTTGCCTGGGGAATAGGTAATGAACTTAATCTGCATTACACCAATCAGAAAGTGTGGAATGCTGTGAATGAAATTTCAGAAATGATACATGAACTGGATCCTTATCATCCCACAACGACCATGCTGGCCGGCGCCGATCACGAAGTGGTGAATGCCGTTCTTAAGCGATGCCCTTCACTTGACTTTTTGAGTTTTCAACTATACGGTGATATCATAAACCTGCCCGGATATCTTGAAGAAGGAAAATATGATGGTCCTTTTGTAGTTTCGGAATGGGGTGCAACCGGGCACTGGGAAGTGGCCAAAACTTCATGGGGACGGCCTATTGAGCAGACGAGCCATGAAAAAGCAATGTCTTACAAAAACAGATACCAGCAGGTGATCGAACCCTTAAAAGGAAAGTGCTTAGGCTCTTTTGTATTCCTGTGGGGACAAAAGCAGGAAAGGACTCCAACATGGTATGGGATGTTCCTTGAAAGTGGTGAAGATACCGAATCAATAGATGTGATGCAATTCTTGTGGACCGGAAGTTGGCCGGATAACCGCTCACCGGTTTTAAACGCGTTCCTGTTAAATGGAAAAACCGCGTACGATAATTTGAAGCTGAAGAAAGGAATGACTTACACGGCATCTGTTTCTGTGACCGACCATGAAAACGACCAACTACTGTACCGTTGGGAGATCATGCCGGAGGTTCCTAAAAATATGCAGAGTGACGGGGGTGATTTTGAACAAAGGCCCAAATCAGTGATGATGAAGGAAACAAAACAGGATCAGATCTCATTCGCTGCTCCTAACGAACCCGGCCAATACCGAATCTTTGTATATGCATTTGACGCGAACAACAACGGAGCAACCGCAAACATTCCCTTTATGGTAAATGAATAGTTTCATAACTTTAAGAACACAATTTATAAGATTATGAGATATATTGATTTCAGGAGAGATGCCGGAGGAATAGCCGCCAGGGAGCACAAAGGCCCTCTTTGGTATTTTCTGCCCGAAAACGATGGTGCTTTCCTGGCTCCGTTTGCAGAATATATCTCAGGACTTTATTTCCCACTAATGAACCGGCATGGTCTAAAATCTTTTGTAAACCCGGAACTTAAGGGAGATATTGCTTCTTCATTCCGAAATTACCTGACTGCGGCAACGGTTTCCGAGGAATTACACCGCAATGTTTCCAGCCGGAATTTCTGGGTAAAGCCCAAAGGTCAGAAACCTTGGTCGGCCAGCGGCAATAGCGCCTTCCAGAAAACACAAAAGTGGACCGGTCAGCATGACGAATCTGAAATTGAAGGCCGGATTGGCGCTTTTATATCCCGGAGAAGAAACAAAGCATTGGGAATCGAAAGCGAGATCAAAGTGTTTGTTCCCGATTCTGATGATTATGTTGAACTGATGAAGGTGACCATTAAAAACATATCAGACAATGTTTTGAATTTCACACCATATTCAGCAACTCCTATCTTTGGCAGGCACCCCGATAACTTCAGAGATCACCGACAGGTGACCACGATGTTTCAAAAAGTTATTGTTGAGAAGCATGGTGTCAGGGTAAAACCTTCTATCGTTCATGATGAAAACGGCCATTCGATAAACAATGTTCATTATGCAGTTCTGGGATTTGATGAGCATGGGGAAAGCCCATCCGAAGTATGGCCTGTGATGAGTGATTTTATTGGCGAGGGGGGCAGCCTGGACAACCCGGAAGCAGTATCAAGGGAGATGCAGGCACCCTATTATTCCACAGGGCAAACCGACGGAAAGGAAGCCATCGGAGCAATAGGTTACAGGGCCCAAAGCCTCATGAAAGGAGAAGTAAGATCATACATCATTATTCACGGTATTACCGAAAATGCAAATGATTTGCAAAAATGGGAAAACACTTACGGCAGTTCTGAACAATTCGATCTTTACTATAAGCAAACACTTGACTATTGGCAGAGAATTGCATCCGGATTATCTGTAAAGACTGCAAATGATACTTTTGATAATTGGGTAAAATGGGTAAATTTTCAATTGAAATGCCGACAGATATTCGGTAATTCTTATCTTCCGGATTTCGGCTACGGACGTGGAGGACGAGGGTGGCGTGATCTGTGGCAAGACCTTCTGTCGATTTTTCTGGTGGATCCTGATAGTGCCAGGAGTGAGATCATAAATAGTTTGAAAGGTGTCAGGATAGACGGCTCTAATGCAACCATTATCGGCACAGAACCAGGTACTTTTATTGCCGACAGGAATAATATTCCCCGCAACTGGTGCGATCATGGGGCCTGGCCGGCTTTTGTCGTCAATTTCTATATTCAGCAAAGCGGTGACCTGGATATTCTCTTCCATGAAATTCCTTACTGGAAAGATCATTTAGTTTTCAGAACCCGTAAAAAGGATGAAGCATATTATTCCACACAGGGCGAGTGGCAAAAAACACGAAATGATGAAATTTATAAGGCAACGATATTCGAGCACTTATTGATCCAGCAGCTGTCGGCATTTTATCATGTAGGCGATCATAACATTTTATTGCTTGAGGGAGGCGACTGGAATGATACCTATGATATGGCCAGGGAAAAGGGCGAATCCACTGGTTTTTACGCTTTCTACGCTGAAAATTTAAGGATATTGGCGCATTGGCTTGAAACGATGTCTGAACGGGGTGTCAAACATGTCAGTCTGTTAAAAGAAATAGGTCCTTTGGTCGATAACAATTCTGAAATTGAATATTCTCCGGGCGGAAAACAGAAAAGGATCAGAAAATACTTTGCCGGGGTAGCGCATAAGGTAAGTGGAGAAAAAATTGATCTTGATGTGCATGAACTGCGAAAAGACCTTGTTGCCAAGGCTAATCACATTGCCCATGTGATCAGAACCTCCGAATGGATAGACTTAGTTGGCGAATGCGGGTTTTTTAATGGCCATTATGACAACAATGGCGACCCAGTGGACGGGCCGAAACCAGATGGAGTCAGGATGGACCTTACTACGCAGGTAATGGCAATCATGCATAAGTTGGCCACAAAAGATCAAATCAACGAGCTGATGAGATCTGCCGATAGGTATCTAAGAGACGGAAAAGGATACCGGCTCTGCACTCCTTTCAAATCAATCGACATGAACATCGGTCGACTGACCGGGTTTACCTACGGCAATAAAGAGCACGGAAGCAAATGGATGCAGCAGAATATCATGCTGGCCTTCGGACTTTTCAAACGAGGTTTTAAGCAAGAAGCCACAAAAATTATGATGGATGTTTTCTCGTTGAGTTCGGATTCTGCGGTTTCCAGGATATTTCCAGGGCTCCCCTCCTATTTCGCACCCGCCGATAGGGGTGCATATGCCTATTTAACAGGCTCTTCAACCTGGTTCATCCTGACGCTCACCACACAGGTTTTCGGAGTTAAAGGCGTTTTGGGAGATCTTTGCATGGAGCCAAATTTATCTCCCTTGTTTTTTGATGATCAGGGAGAGACTAGTATCCGATGTATGTTCAGAGGGATTCCGCTGGAAGTTAGGTATTCCTGCAATGACTTATCCAATGCTCAACATTTTCATATTGAAAACATTAAAGTCAATGGAGAGATACCGGAAATGCTTGAAAAAAATCAAAACAAATGCATCATCGAAAAAACAGAACTGGATAAGTTCAACAACAACAAACTCAATGTCATTCAAATAGCATTGAAGCCTGATTAGAGGGGCCTCAATTTCATAACACTTACTTTCTCATTTTTAATTAAAAAAAACGCTCCATAAAGGAGCGTTTTTTTGTAATCTTCCTGATCAGAATTTATGCCTGTGCTGTCGGCCCGCCGAAATTGATCGGTGGCATGCCATCTCCTGAGCTCGGCTCCTTTATCTCCCCATGCAACTTTTCAAATTTATTGATGTTGTCCTGCAATGCTCTCAGCAAGCGCTTGGCATGTTGAGGAGTTAAAATGATTCTGGATTTCACCTTGGCTTTCGGAACGCCTGGCATAAGTTTGATAAAATCAACGATAAACTCGGCGTTGGAATGGGTGATCATAGCAAGGTTGCTATAAAGACCTTCCGCCATTTCTTCGCTGAGTTCGATATTGATTTGTTTTTGTTTTTTATTCTGTTGTTGATCAGCCATAACTAATGTATTTTTAAGATTCTATATTTTCAGAAGATTCATCCTTTTCTTCTTCCTTACCAGCCATCATGGCTTCATATTCTTCCTTGGAACCTACTATCAAATGGTCGTATTCACGCAATCCGGTGCCGGCAGGAATCTTGTGACCGACGATCACATTTTCCTTAAGGCCCATCAGACCATCCAGTTTCGCCTGGATCGAAGCCTGTGTAAGCACTTTGGTTGTTTCCTGGAAGGATGCGGCAGAGATCCAGCTGTTGGTTTGCAGCGATGCCTTTGTGATCCCCTGCAATACCTGTTTGGCCGTTGAGGGTTGTGCATCTCTGGCTTCTATCAGCTTTTTGTCCTTACGTTTCAACAGAGAGTTTTCGTCTCTGAGTTTCCTTGCACTTACAATCTGTCCTGACTTGTAAGTAACGGAATCG
This sequence comes from Bacteroidales bacterium, assembly GCA_021738625.1. Lineage (GTDB taxonomy): Bacteria > Bacteroidota > Bacteroidia > Bacteroidales > JAIOZK01 > JAIOZK01. Next base: position 36,510 of record JAIPBS010000005.1, on the reverse strand, counting down.
CCTGAATCGGTAATCACTTTTTTGCCGAATATTTCATCGTTTACATCCTGGAAGTCTGTTTTGTTCACCAGCTCGCCTTCGAGGAATCTGGTGTCGCCCGGGTCAACGATCTCAACCTTACGCATCATTTGCCTAACAATCACTTCAAAATGTTTATCGTTAATCTTAACTCCCTGCAGTCGGTAAACTTCCTGGATTTCATTAACGATGTATTCCTGCACCTTCATCGGTCCTTTGATTGCGAGAATATCAGCCGGTGTGGTCGCACCATTGGAAAGGGGCGTACCTGCTTTTACATAGTCATTCTCCTGTGCAAGGATCTGTTTGGTAGTGGAAACGAGGTAGCGCTTTTCTTCTCCTGTTTTAGAGGTGATGATCACTTCCCTGTTGCCACGTTTCAGTTTCTTACCAAATGAAACGATACCGTCAATCTCCGAAACCGTTGCAGGATCGGAAGGATTCCTTGCTTCAAACAACTCGGTTACCCTGGGAAGACCTCCTGTAATATCACCGGATTTTCCGATGGCCCTGGGTATTTTGGCCAGAGTATTGCCACCTTTAAGTGTCTGACCTTCTTCAACCATAATATGTGCACCAACTGGAAGGTCATAGGATTTGATTTCCACGCCTTCTTTGTTGAGTATTTTGATCTTCGGGTTTCTTGTCTTGGTCCGGGTTTCGATGATCACCTTTTCATGGTAACCCGTTTGCTCATCCGATTCCACGCGATAGGTTTGACCTTCAGCCACATTCTCAAAAGCAACCTTACCATCAACCTCAGAAATAATCAGGGCATTGTAGGGATCCCAATCGGCGATCAAATCACCTTTTTTGACTTTATCCCCATCATTTGCATAAAGATGCGAACCATAGGGAATATTGCTTGAGGCAAGAACAATTTGTGTATTCTTATCGAGGATACGCATTTCGGCCGAACGTCCAATGACAATTTTGAATTTCTTGCCCTCTTCATTCGTATAGTCAACCGATCGCAGTTCGTCGATTTCGAGTATTCCGTCGTATTTGGCCAAAATCTTGGATGCAATGGCAATATTGGAGGCCGTACCACCAACGTGGAAGGTACGCAGTGTAAGCTGGGTACCGGGCTCTCCGATAGACTGCGCTGCAATAACGCCTACGGATTCTCCTTTTTGGACCATCTTACCTGAGGCAAGATTTCTTCCGTAACATCTCGAACAAACGCCATGTTTGGATTCGCAGGTCAATACCGACCTGATCTCAACAGCTTCAACCGGAGAATCTTCAATTTCCTGACTGACTTCCTCTGTTAGCTCCTCACCGGCTTTCACGATCAAATCACCTGATTGAGGATGATAAATATCGTGTAGGGAGGTTCGTCCAAGAATCCTGTCATAAAGACTTTCAACAACTTCTTCATTCTTCTTCAACGCTGTTGTGGTTAATCCCCGGAGAGTACCACAGTCTTTCTCTGTGATCACTACATCCTGAGCCACATCCACCAAACGGCGTGTCAGGTAACCGGCATCGGCTGTTTTCAGGGCTGTATCGGCCAGGCCCTTACGGGCTCCGTGTGTCGAAATAAAATACTCAAGTACCGAGAGTCCTTCTTTAAAGTTTGAAAGAATCGGGTTCTCAATGATCTCTCCACCTGTGGCGCCGGATTTTTGCGGTTTGGCCATCAATCCCCTCATCCCCGAAAGCTGGCGTATCTGTTCCTTCGAACCACGGGCTCCTGAATCCAGCATCATAAACACGGCGTTGAAGCCCTGTTTATCCTTGGATATATTATCCATAAGGGAACGGGTAAGCTGTGAATTGGCATGGGTCCAAATATCAATGATCTGATTGTAACGTTCATTGTTTGTTATAAAACCCATATTGTAATTCGCCAGCACCTCCTCAACTTCAGCATTGGCCTGGCTGATAAGTTCCTCTTTCATTTCAGGAACAATCACATCGCCCAGGTTAAATGACAGGCCGCCGCGATAAGCCATGTTAAATCCCAGATGCTTAATATCATCGAGGAATTGCGCTGCTTTTGCCGTTCCTGTTCTTTTCAGAATTTTTCCGATAATATCTCTCAACGCTTTTTTGGTAAGCAACTGATTGATATAGCCATACTCATTGGGTACCACTTCGTTAAACAATACGCGGCCCACAGTGGTTTCCGTCATTTTATAAATGGTTTTACCATTTTCCTCCTGGGGAAGCCTAACTTGAATAACGGCATGAAGATCAACTTTCTTTTCATTGTAGGCAATGATCACCTCATCGGGTCCGTAAAACTTATAACCTTCTCCTCTAACGGTATGCTCTTTTGCACTTTTACGTCCTTTTGTCATATAATAAAGACCGAGTACCATATCCTGCGAAGGAACTGTAATGGGAGCCCCGTTGGCCGGGTTGAGAATATTATGAGAAGCCAGCATAAGAATCTGCGCTTCAAGAATGGCTGCATTGCCCATAGGCACGTGCACAGCCATCTGGTCACCGTCGAAGTCAGCATTGAAAGCTGTACAAACAAGCGGGTGCAACTGAATGGCTTTGCCTTCGATCAATTTGGGCTGGAAGGCCTGAATGCCAAGCCTGTGAAGTGTAGGGGCACGGTTTAGCATAACCGGATGCCCTTTCAAAATATTTTCGAGGATATCCCAAACCACGGGATCTTTGCGATCGACAATCTTCTTGGCGGATTTAACTGTTTTAACAATCCCTCTTTCAAGCAGATTTCTGATGATAAACGGTTTAAAAAGCTCTGATGCCATCTCTTTTGGCAATCCGCATTCATTCAGTTTCAACTCAGGGCCAACAACGATCACCGAACGGCCCGAGTAGTCAACACGTTTACCGAGCAAATTCTGACGAAATCTGCCCTGCTTCCCTTTCAGGCTGTCGCTAAGCGATTTCAGCGGCCTGTTGCTTTCGGTCTTCACCGTATTGGATTTCCTTGAATTATCAAACAGGGAATCAACGGCTTCCTGCAACATTCTTTTTTCGTTCCGCATGATCACATCAGGAGCCTTGATCTCTATCAAACGTTTCAGCCTGTTGTTACGAATGATCACCCTTCTGTAGAGGTCATTCAGATCGGAGGTTGCAAATCGTCCTCCATCGAGAGGCACAAGCGGTCTGAGTTCCGGTGGGATCACAGGAACCACTTTAACGATCATCCACTCAGGACGGTTTTCAATACGGGTATTGGCATCGCGGAATGCTTCAAACACTTGCAAACGTTTGAGCGCTTCCTGTTTTCTTTGCTGCGATGTTTCCGTATTGGCTTTGTGCCGGAGTTCAAAGGAAACTTTATCGAGGTCGAGCCGGGCAAGCAGATCGTGTAATGCATCCGCTCCCATTTTGGCGATAAATTTATCCGGATGGGTATCGTCAAGATGCTGATTTTCCTGCGGAAGGGTTTCAAGGATATCGAAATATTCTTCCTCCGTCAGGAAATCAAGATATTTTATACCATCTTTTTCCTTGATACCAGGATTGATAACTGCATATCTTTCGTAATAGATAATGGATTCAAGCTTTTTGCTTTGCAATCCAAGCAGGTTGCCGATTTTATTTGGCAAGGATCTAAAAAACCAGATATGTGCCACGGGAACAACCAACTGGATGTGTCCCATGCGCTCGCGCCTTACTTTCTTTTCCGTAACTTCTACACCGCATCGGTCGCAAACGATACCTTTATATCTGATCCTTTTATATTTACCACAATGACATTCCCAATCTTTTACCGGACCGAAAATCCGCTCACAGAACAAACCATCCCGTTCGGGTTTATAGGTTCTGTAATTAATGGTTTCCGGCTTAAGCACTTCTCCGCTTGATCTTTCCAGGATCATTTCTGGCGAAGCGAGGCTTATGGTGATGGATGAGAAACTGCTATTTACTGTATTGTCTTTTCTGAAAGCCATATTTTATATATTCAGAAATTAATAATTAGGGAGATCAGGCAAAAATGCCCCTCTCCCGTGTATATATTATTCAAATGTCACATTGAGGCCTAAACCTCTGAGCTCGTGAACCAGCACGTTGAACGATTCGGGTATACCCGGAGTAGGCATGTTTTCGCCTTTCACAACGGTTTCGTATGCTTTGGCACGGCCAATCACATCATCGGATTTCACGGTAAGGATCTCCTGTAATACATTGGAAGCACCAAATGCTTCGAGAGCCCAAACCTCCATTTCACCGAAACGCTGGCCACCAAACTGAGCTTTACCTCCGAGTGGTTGCTGGGTAATGAGCGAATAAGGCCCGATCGACCTGGCATGCATTTTATCATCAACCATATGATGAAGCTTAAGCATGTAGATATAACCCACTGTTGCAGGCTGGTCGAAACGGTCGCCCGTGGCACCGTCAAACAGGTAAGTACTTCCGTTAACCGGAAGTTTTGCCTTTTCCAGATAGCCATTGATCTGATCGATCTCGGCCCCATCGAAAATGGGAGTGGCAAACTTCAGTCCAAGCTTCTTGCCTGCCCAGCCAAGAACGGTCTCATATATCTGTCCGAGGTTCATTCGGGAAGGAACGCCCAGTGGATTCAAAACAATGTCGACGGGTGTGCCGTCATCCAAAAATGGCATATCTTCCTCACGTACGATCTTTGCAACAATACCTTTATTACCGTGACGTCCCGCCATTTTATCGCCAACTTTCAGCTTGCGCTTTTTGGCAATATAGACCTTGGCCATCTGAACGATACCGCTGGGAAGATCATCACCCACTGTGGCAACGAATTTCTTCCGGTTGTATATTCCCAACAATTCTTTATGCTTTATCGCATAATTGTTGATCAAAGTTTTGATCAACTCGTTTTTATGCTCATCAGCTGTCCAGTTACTGGGATTTACATTATTGTAGTCGATTCCCTGCAAAACCTTCTGTGTAAATTTGGATTTTTTGGGAATCAATTCTTCCTTAAAATTATTGTAAACGCCCTGTGAGGTCTTACCATTAACCAACACGTTGAGTTTATCAACAAGTTTGCTTTTAAGCTCAGCCTGTTTTTTGTTGTGTTCCTCATCAAGAACGGAAACAATATCTTTTTCTTTGCCTTTCGACTTCCTGTCTCTGATAATCCGTGAAAAGAGTTTTTTATCAATAACAACTCCTTTCATTGACGGGGGTGCTTTAAGCGATGCATTCTTCACATCACCTGCTTTATCACCAAAAATTGCCCGAAGCAGTTTTTCCTCAGGGGTAGGATCGCTTTCACCTTTTGGGGTGATCTTACCGATCAGGATATCGCCTTCATTTACCTCTGCACCAATTCTAATCAAACCATTTTCATCAAGTTCTTTGGTGGCCTCGGAGCTTACATTGGGAATATCAGCGGTGAGTTCTTCCACGCCTCTTTTCGTATCCCTCACTTCGAGGGTAAATTCTTCAATATGAAGCGAAGTGAAAACATCATCTTTTACCACACGTTCCGAGATCACAATGGCATCCTCAAAGTTATAACCCTTCCAGGGCATGAAAGCTACCATAAGATTCTTTCCCAGAGCCAGTTCGCCTTTTTGCGTGGCATAACCTTCACAGAGTATCTGACCCTCAGAAACCTTGTCTCCTTTCCTTACGGTTGGGATCAGGTTGAGGCTGGTATTTTGGTTTGTACGTTGGAATTTAATCAGCTTGTAGCTTTTGGTGTCATCGTCAAAACTCACCAGTTTTTCTTCATCGGCTCTTGAATATCGAATAACGATCTCCTCCGAATCCACAAACTCTACAACACCTTCACCTTCTGCCGTGAGCAATACCCGGGAATCCTTTGCACCTCGTGCTTCAATTCCGGTACCAACAATAGGTGATTCAGGCTTCAGCAGCGGCACGGCCTGACGCATCATATTGGACCCCATCAGCGCGCGGTTGGCGTCGTCATGCTCCAGAAATGGGATCAATGAAGCTGCCAGTGAAGCAATCTGATTGGGAGCAATATCGATGAAGTCGACCTTTTCGCGTTCAATGATCGGATAATCGGCCTGGAATCTCGCTTTCACTTTATCGTTTACAAAATTGCCCTTTTCATCAAGAACGGTATTGGCCTGTGCAATAATTTTGTTTTCTTCTTCCTCAGCACTCAGATATACCGGCTTTTTATTTTCCTCAATGGATCCATCCTCAACCTGTCTGTAGGGTGTTTCAATGAAGCCAAGCTTGTTGATCTTGGCATAAACACAAAGTGATGAGATCAATCCGATATTAGGCCCTTCTGGAGTTTCGATGGTACACAATCTGCCATAGTGGGTATAGTGTACATCACGCACTTCAAATCCGGCTCGCTCGCGTGACAAACCTCCCGGGCCCAGAGCGGAAACCCTTCTCTTATGGGTTAGCTCCGAAAGGGGATTTGTCTGATCCATAAACTGGGAAAGCTGGTTGGTGCCAAAGAATGAATTGATCACCGATGATAATGTTTTGGCATTGATCAGATCGGTAGGCGTGAACACTTCATTGTCGCGTACATTCATTCTTTCCCTGATGGTTCTGGCCATGCGGGCCAGACCTACACCGAACTGTGCGTACAGCTGTTCGCCGACGGTCCGAACACGCCTGTTACTCAAGTGGTCGATGTCGTCGACTTCTGTTTTGGAGTTTACAAGCTGGATCAGATGTTTTATAATGGAGATGATATCTTCTTTGGTAAGCACCTTGACATCATCAGAAACATCAAGCTCGAGCTTTTTATTGATCCTGTATCGTCCGACATCACCGAGATCGTAACGCTTATCTGAGAAGAAAAGCTTATCAATGATGCCACGTGCTGTTTCTTCATCCGGCGGTTCGGCATTACGCAATTGCCTGTAGATGAATTCAACAGCTTCTCGCTCGGAGTTGGTGGTATCCTTTTGAAGCGTATTGAATATCAATGCATAATCACTGATATTGATATCTTCCTTATGAAGCAGAATGGTTTTCACTCCTGCGTCGAGGATCATATCGATGTGTTTGTTTTCGAGTTCGGTTTCACGGTCGATGATCACTTCTGTTCGTTCAATTGAAACCACCTCTCCTGTATCTTCATCAACAAAGTCCTCAATCCAGGAGCGCAACACTCTTGCAGCCAGCTTTCTACCTACTACGCGTTTGAGACCGGCCTTACTGACTTTTACTTCTTCGGCCAAATCAAATATCTCAAGAATTTCTTTGTCACTTTCAAATCCAATGGCTCTGAGCAAAGTGGTAACAGGCAATTTCTTTTTCCTGTCGATGTATGCATAGAGGACATTGTTAATGTCGGTTGTAAATTCCATCCAGGAACCTTTGAAAGGGATGATCCTTGCAGAGTAGAGCTGTTGCCCGTTTGCGTGGAAGCTGGTACCGAAAAATACGCCCGGCGACCGGTGCAACTGGGAAACAACTACCCTTTCAGCCCCATTGATAATAAAGGTACCTCTTGGGGTCATATAAGGGATCATACCCAGATAAACATCCTGGATGATGGTTTCGAAATCCTCGTGATCGGGATCAGTACAATAAAGTTTTAATTTTGCTTTGAGTGGAACGCTATATGTAAGTCCGCGTTCAATGCACTCTTCAATTGAATACCTGGGGGGATCAATAAAATAATCCAGAAATTCAAGAACAAAGTTATTTCGCGCATCGGTAATCGGAAAGTTTTCACTAAACACCTTATACAGACCTTCATTAACACGATTTTCAGGATTGGTTTCCAGTTGGAAAAAATCCTGAAAAGATTTTAATTGAATTTCAAGAAAGTCAGGGTAATCAGCGTACGCTTTTGTTTGCGCGAAACTAATTCTTTCGTTATTTTTTATAGCCAAGGCTTTAAAGGTTTTAAGTTAGTAGTAATGTAAATTGAAAAAGAACGGGGTAAGCTGAGACTTACCATGGAAAATGCAGAAACCCCCGAACAGGGAATTTCTGCATTCACTGCGACAACTACCTTACTTAACTTCTACCTCAGCACCCGCGTCTTCAAGTTGTTTCTGAAGGGCTTCTGCTTCGTCTTTAGAAACACCTTCTTTAATTGCCTTAGGTGCGGAATCAACCAGTTCTTTGGATTCTTTCAGTCCAAGACTTGTTAATTCCTTAACCAGCTTAACAACTGCCAGTTTGGATTGACCCGGAGCTTTGATGATCACATCAAATTCTGTTTGTTCTTCGGCTTCGCCACCTTCAGCGCCGCCGCCTGCAGGACCGGCCATTGCCACAGCTGCAGCCGCAGGTTCAATGCCATATTCCTCTTTAAGAATATCGGCCAATTCGTTAACTTCTTTTACTGTTAAGTTAACCAGTTGTTCTGCAAAAGCTTTTAAATCTGCCATTTTATTGTTGTTTTAAATTGTTAAAATCAATAGTTTTATAATTTCCTTATTCGCTTTTTTCCGATAATGTTTCGAGTATGCCTGTAATTTTCTGACCTCCTGACAACAAGCCGGAAATAACATTCTTTGCAGGAGACTGAAGTAGTGCAATAACATCTGCAACCAATTCTTCTTTGGATTTCATTTCAGACAGCATGGTCAGCTGTTCGTCACCAATGAAAACCATCTCCTCAACATAAGCGCCTTTTAAAACGGGCTTATCCGAGTTTTTCCTGAACTCCCTGATCAGTTTGGCCGGTGCATTTGCCGTATCGGAAAGCATGATCGAGGTTGGCCCTTTAAGTATCTCATAAAGTTCACCCAGATCTTTTTCGGTTTTTTCCATTGCTTTTTTAAGCAATGTATTTTTTACGACAGCCAGCTTCACGTTCTTGTTAAAACAGAGCTTTCTCAGCTTGAAGGTATCAACAGCATCCAGGTTGGAAATATCTGCAACATAGATGGTATTGTGTCCTTTAAGCTCCTCCGTTATTGAATCGATAAGCTGATTTTTCTCTTCTATTTTCATAATTCTTTAATTCTGTGTTTATATAGAATTTATGTCGTAAAGGATTTAGGTTCAATCTTGATACCGGGACTCATCGTACTCGACATAAAAATGCTTCTCACATAAGTCCCTTTAGAAGCAGCAGGTTTAAGCTTGATGATGGTTTGCACCAGCTCTTTGGCATTTTCGACAAGCTTTCCAGGGGCGAATTCGGCTTTTCCGATAGCGCTATGGATAATTCCATATTTGTCTACTTTAAAGTCGATCTTCCCGGCTTTCACGTCGTTAACCGCATTGCCAACATCCATTGTAACGGTACCGGTTTTGGGGTTTGGCATCAAACCTCTTGGCCCGAGTATCCGTCCCAAAGGTCCAACTTTAGGCATCACATTGGGTGTAGTTATAACAACATCAAAGTCGGTCCAGCCACCTTTAATCTTGTCAACATATTCATCAAGTCCCACGTAATCCGCGCCTGCTTCCTTTGCCTCGTCTTCTTTATCCGGAGAGCAGAGAACCAAAACCCTGACTGTTTTTCCTGTTCCGTGGGGCAGTGTAACTGTTCCACGAACCATTTGATTGGCTTTTCTTGGATCAACACCCAGACGAATGTCCAGATCGACCGAGGCGTTAAATTTTGACTGGGTGATTTCTTTCACCAGGTCAACCGCTTCGCCAACCGGATACGTTTTGGTTCTGTCGATTTTAGATAAAGCTTCTTTTCTTTTTCTTGTTATTTTAGCCATCTCAAATTGTTTCTTATTACCTTAAATTGGTTAATAATCATGCAAACAATCTACAGGAATTAATTCTCGGCAAAAGGTGCTTTTCCTTTAACACGAATTCCCATGCTTCTTGCAGTTCCTGCCACCATTTTCATGGCCGACTCAACCGTAAAAGCGTTTAGGTCGGGCATTTTGCTTTCGGCAATGGTTTTCACCTGCTCCCAGGTAACAGAAGCAATTTTGTTTCTGTTTGATTCGGGTGATCCCTTTTTGACCTTAGCCATTTCCAAAAGTTGCACTGCCGCAGGAGGGGTTTTTATGACAAAATTGAATGATTTGTCTTTATAAACAGTGATAATAACAGGAAGCAGCTGACCTGCCTTGTCCTGTGTCCTACCATTGAACTGTTTGCAAAACTCCATAATGTTAACACCTTTGGCGCCTAAAGCGGGGCCTACGGGTGGCGATGGATTTGCTGCTCCTCCTCTGATTTGCAATTTAATTAATCCGCTTACCTCTTTAGCCATTTTTGAATGATCCTTTTCTTTGTTTGATTAAATTGATCTTGCGCCTATTCTTTTTCCACCTGCATGAACCCCAGTTCAAGTGGAGTTTTTCTGCCAAAGATCTTCACCATCACTTTCAGCTTTTTCTTTTCTTCGTTGATCTCTTCGATCACACCGCTGAAGCTGTTGAATGGTCCATCAATCACTTTAACTGTTTCTCCCACGATGAAGGGCACATTCACCTCTTCACCCTGTTCAGCGAGTTCATCTACTTTCCCCAAAATTCTGTTCACCTCGGATGTGCGCAACGGATCCGCTTCGCCCTTGGTACCCAAAAATCCCAGTACATTCGGGATGTTTTTTATGGTATGTGGGATTTCTCCCACCAGGACGGCTTCGATCAGTACATATCCCGGAAAATAATTCCGTTCTTTACTGATCTTTTTACCTTTCCTGATCTGGTATATCTTCTCCGTAGGAATAAGAACCTGAGAAATATAATCCTGCAGATTGAGTCGTTTGATCTCACTCTCCAGGTATTCCTTCACTTTCTTTTCCTTACCACTAATCGCTCTGACTACGTACCATTTTTTAACGTGTTCACTCATACCAGATTACAGGAGTTTAAGTTTGAATGTTTTGCTTTGTAAATGCAATAAATTTATTTCAGAATAATCCGTAAAAACCTTCCAGAATCAGCTGAAATGATTTATCCATCAAATAAACGACTATTGCGATTATTAGGGAAGCTATGGATACCACTATTGCACTGCTTTGCAATTCACTCCAGGTTGGCCAGGAAACTTTATGTAACAGCTCGTCGTAACTTTCTTTTACGTATGTTGCAATTCTTAATTTTGCCATTAATTTATCTTTTTGCACGGGTGGTAAGACTCGAACTCACAACCTACGGTTTTGGAGACCGTCGCTCTACCAGTTGAGCTACACCCGTAAACGCTATATATTAAGAACATTTTTTGTTAAGTTCAGGATACCTTTCAAAAAAAAGGTATCCTGAATCGGGTCAAAAGAATAATTTTTATTCAATGATTTCTGTAACCTGACCGGCACCAACTGTTCTGCCGCCTTCACGGATGGCGAAACGCAGACCTTTGTCCATGGCGATCTCAGAGATCAGTTTCACTTCGATGGTCAGGTTGTCACCGGGCATAACCATTTCAACACCGTCAGGCAGAACGATCTCACCGGTAACGTCGGTTGTCCTAAAATAAAACTGCGGCCTGTAGTTATTGTGGAATGGGGTGTGACGGCCACCTTCTTCTTTTTTCAGGATATAAACTTCAGCCTTAATATGTTTGTGAGGTGTAATCGATCCGGGGGCAGCGATAACCATACCGCGGGTAATTTCTTTCTTGTCGACGCCACGCAGCAGGAGTCCGGCGTTATCACCAGCCTGACCTTCATCAAGAATCTTACGGAACATCTCAACACCTGTTACGACGGATTTCATTTTTTCTGCACCAAGTCCAACGATATCAACCGGATCGCCGGTTCTGATGATCCCGGTTTCAATTCTACCGGTTGCTACGGTGCCACGTCCTGTAATTGAGAAAACGTCTTCAACGGGCATCAGGAAAGGCTTATCAACATCACGTTTTGGAAGTGGAATCCACTCATCACAAGCTTTCATCAGTTCCCAGATTCTTTCAATCCATTTTTCTTCTTTGTTAAGGGCACCAAGTGCTGAACCGCGAATGATGGGCGTGTTGTCACCGTCGAATTCATAGAATTCAAGGAGTTCTCTAATTTCCATCTCTACCAGTTCGAGCAGCTCGTCATCGTCTACCATATCGACTTTGTTCATAAAAACAACAATACTGGGGACGTTCACCTGACGTGCAAGCAGGATATGCTCACGGGTTTGTGGCATAGGTCCGTCGGTAGCAGCAACGACCAGGATGGCACCGTCCATCTGGGCAGCACCGGTTACCATGTTCTTCACATAGTCGGCATGGCCGGGACAGTCAACGTGAGCATAGTGCCTGTTTTCAGTTTCGTACTCAACGTGTGCTGTGTTAATGGTAATACCTCTTTCTTTTTCCTCGGGTGCATTGTCAATCTCGTCAAAAGATTTATATGTAGCAAATCCCCTTTCCTGGAGGTTAATTGTGATTGCAGCGGTAAGTGTAGTTTTACCGTGGTCAACATGACCGATTGTACCAATATTCACGTGAGGTTTCGCACGCTCAAATTTTTCTTTTGCCATAACAAAAAATGTTTAGTTTATTATTTTCAGTTTTTACTTTAACCATTCAGAGCCAATGACGAGAGTTGAACTCGTGACCCCTTCCTTACCAAGGAAGTGCTCTACCCCTGAGCTACATTGGCTGCTTGAGCGGAAGACCGGGCTCGAACCGGCCACCTACAGCTTGGAAGGCTGTCGCTCTACCAAATGAGCTACTTCCGCATCTGTCTGTATTTCTGGCATAAAGCCAGAAATACAACCAACCTTCGATAAAGTTTCGGCTGGCGCAGTCAGCCGAAGCTTTAGCTTTGGCTAACACAGTGGGGAGAGGAGGATTCGAACCTCCGAAGGCTGAGCCAACAGATTTACAGTCTGCCCCGTTTGACCGCTTCGGTATCTCCCCGGATATTTTTCAGTAAACAATGAACTTAATGAGAACCTTTTGTTTTGTTTATTGTAACAAAGCCAACAGGTTTATCTCGCCTTAGGCGAGCCCCCCTTTGACCGCTTCGGTATCTCTCCCATTTTAAAGCAAACCAACCATACAGTGTTGATGGTTAGCTTCATAGTTTTTTCAAAATGTTAAAGAACCCGAGCCTATGGACGGATTCGAACCGCCGACCGGCTGATTACAAATCAGCTGCTCTGGCCAACTGAGCTACATAGGCAAAATGTCTTAGAACGCTTATCTGTAAAACAAAAGCAGACCTTCACTTAAAAAGGTCTGCAAAAATAGACATTGTTAAACAAATAAACAAAGAAAACCTTCTTTTTTTAATAATTTTCTTACCTGTTTTTATCAACAATTTTTCCTTTATACTTTTTTAGTTGACGTCGCAGTGCTTCCACCGAATTATCAGTGGCTTCCTCAAAAGATTTGCTGGCTTTTTTAGCAAACAAATCATCTCCTTTGATGAACAATTTAATTTCGGCTAATTTATTTTCCCTGCTGCCGCTGTTTTCGAGTTTTAAGGTAACATCGCTACCCAAAACGCCATCATAAAACTGTGACAGTTTTTCTACCTTCTCCTTGATGTAGGCCAATAATTTTTTATCGGCTTTAAAATGAACAGAGCTAATGTTTACTTGCATGTTTCACCTCCTTTGCTTTTTTCCCGTGGATGGGATTTATGATGAATTGATTTTAATTGCCCGATGCTATTGTGCGTGTATACCTGTGTTGCCGTGAGGTTGGCATGACCAAGAATCTCTTTAATTGCATTCAGATCTGCTCCCTGGTTCAGCATATGGGTGGCAAAAGTATGGCGCAACACATGCGGGCTTTTCTTCTTCAGGCTGGTTACAACGCTCAAATACGCAGTAACGATCCTATATATTAATTTGGGATATAGCTTCTTCCCTTTATCCGTAACAAACAACCAGGTTCCGGCTTCTTTAAACTCCTTATTTTTAAGCTCCATATAACTTTTTATACGATCGGCCAGTTGATTGTTAAACGGTATTAAGCGCTCCTTATTTCTTTTTCCAAGCACCTTTATATATAAGGTGTAAAAATCAATGTCACTTTCCCTGATGTTGATTAGTTCTGAAAGCCTCATGCCGGTTACATAAAACAATTCAATGATCAGTTTGTCTCGAAGGGATGCATGATCATGATCGTCTTCGATTTGAGCAAGTAAACGTTCGATTTGCTCTTGCTCAACATAAACCGGAAGCCGTGTACCGGATTTCGGGCGAATGATCTTACCGAACGGATTTTTGCTGATGTGCCCTTCTTTTAAAAGAAAGCTAAAGTATGCCTTGACACTTGATATCTTACGATTGGCCGACCGGTTAGACACTCCGTTTTCAATCAGGCTTACAATCCAGGAACGTATGATTTGGTGTGTAATATCTCCCGGATCGATAATGCCAAAGCATTCACGTGTATATTCAATGAATTGCTCAAGGTCGGTCCGATAGGCCCCTATGGTGTGGGGCGAGTACCTTTTTTCGTAAGTTATATATTGGATGAATTTTGTAACTGCCATAAATAAAAAAGGAAGAAACCTTTATTCCAAATATACAACATTTTGCAAGTTGAAACAAAATTTCTTCCCTTTTTTCGCATTTGCGAAAAATCTTATTATCCTTCGTCGGCGTTTCTCAATTGCTCGATATATTCGGCCTTGAGAATTTCCTGCCTTCTTTTCATAGAAGGTTTGGTGTACTTCTGACGTTCACGAAGTTCCTTTACAACACCCGTCTTTTCATACTTCCGCTTGAACTTCTTCAGCGCCTTGTCGATGTTTTCGCCTTCTTTTACAGGAATAATAATCATTTACAATACCTTCCTTTGTTTAAAGTTAATTTTGAGGTGCAAAGGTACAAATTATTTGTAATCTGACAAGCGAAAAAAGACTTTTCTTTTAATGGCTTTCGCAACATTTTTTTTATCACTTAAAACTTTCTTTTTATTTTTGCCGTGTTTAAATGGATTTTTGCTCAGCTGGTTTAGTCCGCCTCAGGCGAATGACAGGCATGAGGAAATAAAATTTAAATATGGGATTTTAGCTCAGCTGGTTTAGAGCGCATGCTTGACAGGCATGAGGTCGGCGGTTCGACTCCGCCAAATCCCACTACCGGATGTTTGAATTTTGGAGTTTATTCCGGAATAAAATACAATCATACATCAAGACCAAACTACCCTTTCTTCAATTCCTTCATCACCTCTTTGACTGCTGCTTTGGGTTTAACGGGAGTGTATTTAAAATGCTCGTTAAACTTACTGCTGTCAAAAAAATAATCCCGGTCATATTGGTAAGCCATTTCAGGAAACTCCCGCATAATTGAAGATAACAAACCCGCAATGCGCATCATCCAAACCGGAAGTGCGTTATAACGAGGCTTAGTTCCGGCTTCTTCCGCTATCATATCAACCCATTGTCTGGCTGTGAGCGGGCTAGGGTCTGTTGGCAAGTGCCAAACCTGTCCGTAAGCTTCCGGGGCATTCCCAAGAATGGCTGTTCCTTCAGCCGCATCAGGGATATAAGTAAATGAGTGGATTTTGTCAAAGCCCGAAATCCAATTCGCCTTTTTGTTTTTCAACAAAGGTTTGGCCGCCATTTCCACCGGAATGCTGTTATGAACACCCAGGAAATCAGCTGATCGCGCAATGAGGGCGGTTAGTTGATCCTTTTCAACCTCATCCATCAGCATTTGCGAAATCTCATTTCTCACTTCCCCCTTTTTGCTCGAAGGCCTGATAGGGGTTTCCTCTGTCATATGATTGATGAATTCTTTATCGTACATGTAAACATTATCAAAAAATACAAGTTTGGTATTATGATTTTTACAAGCATCGATCACATTGCGCATCAACAAAGGCCATTTCTCCCGCCACACTTTTGTTTTGTATTCAAAGCCAACGGTCAGATAAACAATCTCCGATCCTTCAATGGCTTTGTCAACTTCTTCATTTTTGGTAAGGTCGGCGGAAAACAGCTGGTCGTTTTCACTGATTTTTTTTGGGTTTCGGCTAACCAGCCTGATATCTTTTGTGAATTTGGTGAGCGCTTTGGCCAATTCCTGACCAATGGCCCCACCTGCTCCTAATATGGTTTGCATAATGGTTATTTATTTTGATTCTAAGTACAAAGATAATGTATTTAGGATGAAGAAAGTGATAAAGGATACAGGGGTATAAGGGTATAATGTCTGGCTGTCTTGTCCTGAAATAGGTTTACATAAAGATCCGATACAATGAAAATCTACTGCTTGTTGTTTAGTTTGTTAATCATGTAATCATACACTGCCGACATGTCCAGGTCGCCCATGCCGTTTGCCTTTGCACCACTGTAAATCTCTTTACCTGCATTTAAAGCCGGCAATACACAATTGTTTTCATAGGCGCTCCAGGCGGCCAGGTTCAAATCCTTATGCATCCATTTGAGCGGAAACTCGGGACTATATTCGCTGTTTTTGAGTTTTTCTTCTTTCAAACCAATAAAAGGCGCCGTTAGCGGTCCGCCGATCAGAATTTCAAATAGCTTATCGTTATCAAGATCAAGAGACTTACCTAAAGCAATTGCTTCCGAGAATGCAACCATAGCCTGACCCAACATGGAGTTTACTACCATTTTGGCGGATGAACCCTTGCCAACCGAACCCAAATGATGTATGGCCTTCCCCATGTATTCAAGCAGATATCTTATCTCATCAAAATCTGTTGGCTCCCCTCCTACCAAAAATACAAGCTCGCCATTTTCGGCAGGTTTCAGCGATCCGGCCACTGGAGCATCCATGAACCTCTTGTTTTGCTTCAGAACCGAATCGGCTACCATACGGCTAAAGGAAGGATTCACTGTGCTACAATCAAGCCAGAGTGCACCTTTTTTCATCTGTTCTACAAAGCCATCTTCGCCAAAAGCCACTTCACCAACCGCTTTTGGCGTGGAAAGCATGGTGAACACCACATCACAATCTTTTGCCAGCTTCGCAGGACTTTCATTCCAAACAGCTCCCTGCTCCAAAAGTTCATCTGCTTTGGATTTTGTTCTGTTATACACATTTAGTTCAGTAACATTTTTTAATAAATTCATAGCCATGCGGCTTCCCATGATCCCCAGTCCAATAAATCCGATTTTCATATTATACCCATTTTTATTATTTACACACAAAGATAAGCATTATATGTGGCACAACAGAATGTTTGCCAAATCCGCTTTTTTGCTGAAACAAAAACATGGATATCCTTAATGAAGGTAATGAGTAAAAAACGGCCCTGGAAAACCGAATGATACCTTTACTGTCGCTTTTCCACAAATAAGGAAGATAAGTGCAAACTAAGCCCCATGCAGAAGCGAACTCCTGTACTCATTCCTTCCTTCTCAATCCAACGGTTTTATGAGGTGGGGAATCTCCTGGAAAAATAACCCGGGAGCAATGCTAAATCAGGTTTTGTGCTGTCATCTGCTCCACCATGTCCGCAGCGCTTTCTTCAATGGAGGTATAATTTAGCCCGAGTTCTCTCTTACTTTTCTCGGAATTCAGCCGGATGGGATAGTCCACATTGCGTTTTACGAATGTCCTTTTCATCCCGAACATCCATCCGATCATGTAAACCATCCATTTAGGGATTTTCGACTTGGGCAATTTGAATTCGTCCCCGTATTTCTCACCAATGATACCGGCATAATCCAGCATACTCATCGTGCGTTCCGCCAGGATGTGCCTACCTTCAGCGTAGTCTTTTTCAAGTGCCAGCAAATGCGCTTTGGCCACGTCGCGTACATCCACAAATCCAAACCAAAGCTCAGGCATACCGGTTTTGTATTTGCCTCCCAGCATATCCTTCATCAGGTTGATGCTTTCCGAATCGGAGGTTTTGGTAAGGGAAGGTCCGATCACAAAGGAAGGATTAATCACCAGCAGCTTCCATTGATCCTGTGCATCATGCATTTTCCATGCTTCTTTTTCAGCCAGCGTTTTGGAATAAGAATACGGCTGATGTTTCAGGGAGCTGGTTTGGTTCCAATGATCTTCAGTAAATTCTTCAAGCCCTTGTTCCTGCATATCAATGGCATCACCGTGAACAGCTGCCACACTTGATGTCAAAACCACTTTCTTTACAGTACCCGATTTTGTGGCAGCATTCAAAACATTGCGGGTGCCTTTAAGGGCCGGATCGATCAGTTCCTTTTGCGGGTCCTTAAAACGGAGGGTGAAAGGCGATGCAATGTGCATAACGGCCTCACATCCTTTTGCAGCCTCGTCAAAGGAACCTTCCTTAAGCAAATCTGCTTCCCATATATCCAGGGCACCTCTGCCGGCCTCGGCTATTTTCAATAAATGTTCAAATTTGGATTTATTGCTTTTGTTCCTGGCGGCAAGTCTCACATTGTAACCATTTTCAAGCAAATCCTTTACAACCCAGGAACCAATATAACCGGTTCCTCCTGTGACCATCACTGTGTTTATTTCCATGCTGTTGATTTTTATATATCAACAACTGAAAAGCCTTATTGTTTGCATGCCGGATTAAACAGAACCTTGCATTTATAGGTCATTCCTCCACATTATAATCCACATCCCGAATCACAAACTCCGCATAACTATAAGCACCTTCCTGCCTGTGATAAACCGCATCGGCATGTTTGGGAAGCATCATCCCATTGATCTCTGCGTAATCATGAACAGGTGTGGACCAGGGTAGTTGCACAAAATCTTTTCCCCGGAGTTCGAAACGGTCACCACTGATAAAATCAACAAGCCGGCCCTTTTCATTAAAAGTGATTTTCGCCGATATGGTCTGACCGCCATTGGTGTATTTTGCTTTAACATTAAGCAAATCAACCTCTTCCCATTTGATCCGCTTATCTATCAAAGTGGCAGGGGCCATCATGCACATGTCGTTAAACATGGTAACGGTTTCGCTTTGGTCCATCACCGGGCCTCTGGCGTCAACAACCTTAAACAAGCCCAGCAGTTTTATTACCATGATAGCCTTTTCATCTTTATACAAATGAATACCCCTGACCGGTAATCCCGCTTTGTTGGCCTTGATGAAAAAGACCCTGGTTGGTTCATCGAAGAAGCTGTATTGCTCAGCCTGGATTTTCATCCAATCTTCATCAGGTCCTCCCCGCATACGTCCCTCCAAGATCACACGCATATTCCTGACTTTTTCTTTTCCCACAACACCCGTATAATGCAGATATTTTTGAACGATTTTCGGCAGATGTTGCAGGTCTTTTTCTGTGATCAGTTCATTTTCTTTTCCGGATATGCGTTTTAAGCCGGTTCTGACTTCCTTATTGAATTGTTTTTTCATAGACTCTGCAAAATTAAGAGTTAACCTTTCTAAGCAAAAGAACAGTCGTTACAATCGCTGTAAGATTGATGGCCGGGATGATAAAGATGGCCGGCACCACGCTAACGCCTGTTGTTGCCATGGCGATGAGTTTGGCTGTAAGGGCGGTCATCAGCAGCGACAGAAACACGATATAAGTTGGTGCCGCGAGCAAACCCAGTGCTTTGCGTTTCAGGAAAAGCACTGCCGAAACAAAGCAAAGCGGTAGCAGCAATCCCAGGTCGAGGCCCTGCACGATAAGCGTGGTGTAATGCTGGAGTTGATCCGGATAAATACTTCCGTCCATCAATGGCGGAACAATCACTCCCAGCCACATGATGGCAATGGCCACGGAATTGAAGATCAGGAAGCCGCCCGCAAATTTCACCGGCGCACCCGCCTTGAACTTTTCATGCAGCCTTTGCAAAGGAAAGCTCAGCAAAGTCGTTAAAAGGGAGAAAAAACTAAGCGCCAGCAAAACCAAATAAGCAAGAAACATGATGTTATACATGCCCATGCAGGTATAAAACAAAAAGCTAACAAAGAAATATCCCAGGGTACCCGCCAGCACATATCGGGCCTTTAAAGATCCCCGATAAAAAGCGATTAGCGAGATCAGCAGCACAGGAATTGCTATAAACAGCGTTACATAATCCTGCCCGATGCCCTGCACGGCCACGTCCGCCGACATGTGTTTGTAAATTCCCTTTCCATATATTTCAACGGTTTTTCCGCGAATGGAATCGTATTCATATACGCCCGGTCCTTCATTGGTAAAAATTCCAAAGGAAGCCGTCATTGCTGACAGCATTACAATAAAGACCACCAAAATGCCGATTGTTTTTCTGTTTTTCATCTTTTTATTTTTGTTCGATTGTTTCAACTCTATGACCTCAAGTCATCCATTCTATCATCCATTCAATCATCCACACATCCATGCATCCATTCAGTCATGCAGCCATGCATCCATACATCCATTCACCACGTCCTACTCCACTAGATCATTCAACTTCCTCCTGTACGAATATGGAAGCGCATCCGCATAACCGAACCTGATCAGAAGTAGCGGGGTTTCGTTTTGAAGGTTTAAGCCTTCCATTAATTTTTGACGTACCCCAACTTCCTCCAGGGGCATGTTGACGTGAGCATGTTTGAGTCCCATTTGGGTGCTTTTCAATCCGAAGCACTGAAAAGCCTGCCCCAGTCTTACCCAATGTTCCGGCTTGTTTTCTTTTACGCTGAACATCATCAATCCTGCTGAGAGGGGAATGGTTTTCCTCCAGCGTTTGGCTTCGCTTTTAGCACTCACTATTTTTTTCATGATGAATTTGCCGAGCCAGCGAGGTACCGAAGGGAATCCCATAGAAGCACCCCAAATGCCGTCTCCTTTTTTCAATACTTCTTTTTCGCTGAAACGGATCCAACTGACCAGTTCATTTACGAAGGCCTTGTTTTTGAATTGGTTGTCGCTGCCTTCAACGATATAAGGCAGGAGGCTCCGGATATCTTCATCCGTAACAAAGGGCCTGATCACAACGTCTTTGGTATCAGAAGTCTTGACAAGCTCATCCAAATCATTTTGCGGAAGCTTTTCCGTTCTGTATTTGCTGCGCGTTACCTGTCTTTTTTCGATATATCCGAAAAGAGGGTCTTTTTCGACGGCATCACTTTTTTCAAGCTCTACTCTGATATCCATCCAGTCTTCCTTATGACCAAAAGAAATTCCGGCTTTATAGCTCATTTCAGCGGCCGCGATCAACAGGTTTTCCAGGGCGCAGCCCAAACTGATAAATAATGCGTGATCGTCGGGATCTACGACAGGCAATGCCCGGCTGAAATCCGGTTGAATGATGATGCTGTTTTCTTCCATTACAAATTTCCACGGCTGCGTGTTATGTCCCGAAGGAGATTTTACAGCGTAGCGGATCATCCTGAGTTTTTCTTCTTCTTTTATCATGACTTTTGCTTTTTTGAATTTCTGATCCAAAATTACACAGGCATGAAAACTTTAAAGTCTCATAAAAGTTATATGAAGTTCCACTTTAGCGAAAAAGGAGTCTCACTTTTTATGAGACCTTCTGAATGTACTGACTGGGCAAGATTCCCTCGAATTTTTTAAAGGCACGATAAAAAGAAGCTTTGGAGTTGAAACCACAATTATAGGCGATGCCCATGATGGAAAGATGCTTGCTGGAGGAAAAGAGGCTTTGCACCTTGAATTCCTCCACCCTGTGTTTATTCACGAAATCAAAGAAATTGCGGTGTAGTTCTCTGTTCAACACCTCCGAAAGGTATTCACCCTTTACCCCCAACATCTTGCTGAGTTTGCCCAGGGTAAGTTCCGGGTCGAGGAAAGGTTTTTTGTTTTCCATGAAAGACATCAGCCCGCTGATAAAATCCTGTTCGGGGCTGCCTTTTAATCTTTGAGCCTTTTTTCCTTCTGAGACCGTATGAATTGCCTGAGGCATGCTCAGAAAGATATTGCGGGTTTGTAGCCCAAAGTAACCAAGCACCAGCACATATACCGTTGCAAAACTGTAAGTGATCAGCATCAAAATGCGATAGGGAGCAATATTGAAGATCAGGTCAAGGTTATAGAGGGCAACATTAACGGCATATACCGTAATGGAAGCAATGGTCAGTATGCGCAACCAGTCCAGGTCGATGTCTTCAATACGCGAAAAGCGTTGTTTCAGGCGATGGCGGTATGAGCGGATCAACAACAAGGCCCAGATGTTATAGGAAAGCGTGGAGACGCCTACACCCAGCACGCTGATCTTGTATGCCACTTCATCTTTGAAAAGTTCATGTTTTATGATCTCGATTTTCTGTTCCGTGGGCAAATGCATAAAATCCAAATAATGCATGATCAGGAAACCAATGAATGGAATAAGGTGCAACAGATACACCGGTTTCATTTTAAAATGAGGCAGGGTGAGCGATTTGATATAAAACCACAGGGCCGGACCATGCAGGAACAAAACCAACCAACCGACATTTAGTATGAGGGGAAAGGGAAAACCGTTACGAATGTTGTAGAGTTGCACGAAAGTAATTCCGATGCTAAGGGCATAAAGTAAAAAAATCAGCCCCAGGAAAAGATCGGAGCGGCTTTTGTTGCGTTTGCCCAACAAAAGCAGGATCAGGAACAAGGATTCAAATACTCCGATGATAAGAATGTAGCTCACTTGAATAAACAAGGTTTTGATTTGGTGCAAAGATAGGAGATTGGTTTTTTATTAAAGAGTCACGAAGGAACCTATATTCCACCAGCATACATGTCTCACCCCTTCAGGGTGAAATACCGCCGGATAATCCTGACACAGGGCAGTGCCCTTTGGGATAGGCCCCGTCTGTCAGGCGAGGCTGAAGGCCTGGGAGAAAGAAATCTTTTTAAGTTCAAAGGCCCTGATATACGGGCACAAAGCGAACTCCTATGAATAAATGATCATCTTCCGCACGATCACATCATTTTCACTTTGGATACGAACGATATAGCCTCCGCCTTCCAGCAGGTCGCCGTCGATGATGTGATTGTTCTCGCCTGCTTCAAACTGACGGGTTTCTGTCATGACCTTTACGCCCCGCAGGTTGAAAAGGGATATTTCCACTGTGGAAGGTTTGCTTAATTCGAGCGTAAAACGGACATCGTCATGCGAAGGCACAGGGCCGAAGTCCTTAAGCATCATCCCTGAAGACCTTTGCTCGTCGATCTCTGTTGAGTTAACTACATTGATCGTTCCGGTCATCCCGATCTCACAATGATAAACGCAAAAGTAAGGGTAAGTGCCCTCAAAGCTGAAAATGCGTGTAAAGCTTTCCCCACTTTCAATATCACCCGAATCCCAGTTGCCGTCGTTGGTGCATTCTGTGCCGCTTTCGGAGGTGTGAAGGACCGCATCATTATTCACCCAAGTGATCTCTGTCCCAATCTCAACCTGAATGACCTCGGGAATAAATTCATTGTCTTCCATAAATACTGTGTCCGTTTGCGCCTGTCCGGTAAAGAAGGCAAGGCAGAGCAAGGCCGTTGTTCCAATTGTAATGATATTCCTCTTCATGGTATTCCTTTCATTTTGATTCTGGATTTAAGAGCGAAAATACCATGCCAGAGGAATAGTATAAAATTTTGGTTCGGGAGATTAACTAAACAATAAAAAGAAACATCAAATCTAACGGTATTCTCTCACCCTTTCAGGGTGAATATAAACAGGCTTGTCCTAACACAGGGCGATGCCCTGTGCTTTGTTCTATGAGCCTTTCAGGCTCAACTCCCCTGGAATAAAGCAACAATTGTCGAACTAAAAGTTGCACCCTTTTCAGAAAGAGTTTTAAGCGCCAATATGATCGTAAGACATCAGTTATTTAAAACAGCCTGAAAGGCTGAAATATCATAGCACAGGGCAACGCCCTGTGGGAAATGACTCGTCTGTCAAACCAGGCTGAAGGCCTGGGACAAACCATCGCTGACTCCATAAAAAAATTAGGAAACAAGCTCCAAGCCTATGGGTTCACAAATTTATGGGTTCACAAATTCAATTTTTCCCTGGCCCCTTTCCGCAATAGCCTTAACCGTTTGCCCGTTTGAAAGGTAAAATAACGCTGTGCCAGGTAACTATATGCCACCACAAACACCGTGGTAATGATCTTTGAAATGGTAGGCCAGATGTGCAGGTATTCAACAAAGAACTTCAGCAACAGGTAATTGAGCAATATGGCCCCACCCACCGTGAGCATATATCTGAACAATTGTTTGCGCCCGCGCAACAGCGATTTGGTGAAGGTCACGTACTTGGCTAGTAAAAAACCCGTGGTAAAGGTGATGGGGAAAACAAAAATAAATGCAGCGATGTAAGGACTGATGGCCACAAATCCAAGGTCGACAATCTGCTTGTTCAGTATGAAATTATAAAAGATAAAATAAAGGACAATATCCAAAGCAGTGTTGAATCCACCTGTTGCAGCATAAGTAAAGGTTTCATGTGGAATATATTTCCTGAATGGTTTGTAAAACCAATCGATGCCCCGGATAAAATATTTGCTGAATTGCAGATAAGTGGGAAATACGACGCTTGCAGGCGACTTTTGTTGTGTTGTCGATGCTATTTGCTCTGATCTGTTTATCATAAAATCCTTCGGGCATTTGTTTTCAAAAAGGCTGCAAAAATAAAACAAAATGATAGAACAGTGCAAATAAGAATTTATAGCTTTTTCTGCATCAATCCGCTCCTTAACAATTGATAGTTTTTAACAATATCAATCCTTCAAACACCTCACCGGAAAGCCCGAATCCTTTTCAAAAGAATAGCGGTACACCTGATCGGTATTATAAACCAACACCCGGTAAAGCACATCTTCACCAACCCAGGACGTGGACGACCAGAAAGGGGCGTTCCGGCCCAGCAAAATAAAATCTCCGAAATTGCTGCGGGTTCCGGCCGGCAATGCATTGAAGCCGTATTTGTCGGAGCCGTTGCCATTGTCCATCCACAGGCTATCCGACTTTAAATTATAGCCTGCATCATATCCCCTGAAATCAAACGCATCCCAAACCGGATCATAAATGCCGTGTAAACTGTCGGACGATCCTTCCAGGATTTTCCATTCCGCATCGGAAGGAATATGCCAGCCGGGCGGGCAAATGCCACGCACTCTTTCTTCATCCTGGTAATCCATCATTTCTCCCCACATATACATGCCGCCGAATTTTGAACAGTTGGAGGGATCATCATCATAACAATACTTTTCGATGATACCGTTATCGCTTTGCTCCTCCTCTCCGTCGATCCGCTGCCCGATGTTCAGGTTTTCCTTCATCCAGCACTGGCCGTATATTTGAACGGTATGGTATTCCTGATCTTCATAATTGATCACAGCTTGTGACAGGCAGGCTATGTTGGATGCAAACTGGAAGATAAGGGTATCGCTTTCAACCGGAGCAACGACAAAGGCGGAGGGTTTTTCCGTTCCATGAGCTGAGCATTGTAGCTGATCGCCCGCGAAAAAGCTGAAAGGATTCCTGCCGGTATTAAGTTTTAAATTGTCTGTTCCCAAACTTCCGGAAGAAACATATTCCAGTTTACAGGAATGACTTGAATTTCGGTCCGAACCGATCATTTTTATGGTTCTTTGCTCCCCCTTCCATAAGGCCCTCAGAATATATAATGATCGACCCGTTCCGTAAAAATTAAACAAATGGGTTCCTGCTTCCAGGTTTGCGCCATATAAAGACAACTGCTCTCCCATAAGATCAAAAACCTGAACCTGCACCGGGCCTCCCGAAGGAATAAGCAGTTCGAAAGATGTTTTTTCAAAAAAAGGGTTGGGATGGTTGCCACTGAGAAAAAACGAGGGTTTTTGTTGTTCATGGATACCGGTATAATCTGCCAAATGCAAAACGGTATCCGGATAATACAAGCTGGTGTCGCAATTCCTGTCGAGATTGGTAACCAGAATACTGTCGAAGTCAACATACTGCCCCTCATTGTCGCTGCTGAAGGTAAGGGTGATGGCCGGACGCTGCGCATATGCAAGTCCTGAACAGAGAAAGAACATGCCGGTAAGGAGGTATTTTATTTGTTTCATGTGTTCGGTCATTGGAGATTTTAATGTAAAAATAATTTACTAAAACACAAAATCAAACTTACATTTATATGTTTTAAATCACTACTGTCCGGTTAAACGCAATGGGATTCCTCGCTTCGCTCGGAAAGACAGTGTTTTTAGAGGCTTGGAAGGGGGTTGGGGGTAGTACGGCGGCTTTGCCGCCGTACTACCCCCAACCCCCTTTGTATCTCCCAAATAGCATGTCCTTCCGAGGCAAGCGAGGAATCTCCCCAAATTTCCCCGGACAGTAGTGGTTTTAAACATATTCTTCACTTGTGTTGCTAAGTTTTTTGTATGTTTGGTTGACAAAATTGAAAAACCCAAATGCATCTGAAACAAATAATTATCGCAATGCTTTTGCTTGGCTTGCAGGGAACAGGGGCTGCGGCGCAGGAATTGCAAAAGGTACGCTTTATGCCTCACTGGTTGCCGCAGGCGCAATTTGCAGGATATTACATCGCTGAAGAAAAAGGCATTTACGAAAAATACGGACTAGATGTGGAGGTCCTGATGGGCGGGCCCAACTTCCCTGCCATTCCTGTTTTAACCCAGGATAAAACCGACCTGGTGAGCATGTTTCTGTCAGGAGCCATCAAGGCCCGGGCAAGAGGAATAGAGCTGGTTGACGTCGGTCAGCTTTCGCAACGCAGCGCTTTGATGTTCGTGGCCAAAAAGGAATCGGGCATCACCAGGCCTGAAGACTTTCAAAATAAAAAAATAGGAATCTGGCGCAGCGATTTCAGGGAATTGCCCCTGGCTTTTCTAAAAAAATACGGGATCCAGGCTGAGATCGTTCCGATCACCAGTACGGTCAACCTGTTTCTGAGGGGTGGCGTCGACATTATGTGCGTTATGTGGTACAACGAATACCACCAGATACTTAATTTCGGATTGAACCCTGATGAAATAAACAGTTTTCAGTTTTATGATTACGGACTGAATTATCCCGAAGACGGAATTTTTTGTCTTGAAAGCTTTTATGAAGAAAACCCTGAAGCTTGCCGAAAGTTCACCGCAGCCACCATCGAAGGCTGGAGATATGCCTTTGAACATCCCGAGGAAGCCCTTGATGTAACCCTGCGTCATATGGAGGAGGCAAAAGTACCTGCCAACCGCGCACACCAGCGTTGGATGCTTAATCGCATGAGAGATGTTTTTATCCTGGAAGATCGAATTTTCAACGGACGGCTTCATCAGGAAGATTATCTGAATACGGCCCGGGTGCTGCTGGAATCCGGAACCATCGATCAGACCCCCGATTTCGATTCGTTTAACAAAACCCCTGGAAAAAATGAAAAATAAAGGGATCGCCTTTAAGCTGGCCGTTTATATCGTTGGAATCACGGTTGTCATCGTCGGATTGATCATCTGGCGAAACGACACGATCTCCAGGACGCTGTTGCTTAAAAATGTTGAAGATAATGCCTCCAACCTCACCAGGGCCAATGTGAACAAAATCCAGGGTGTGCTGAAATCCGTTTCCAAGATCACCAAAAACGAAGCCCATGTATTTGAAGGATTTCAAATAACAACGGATCAGCTCAAGCGCTACATCAGGATGATCGTGCAAAACAACGAAGAAATATTCGGTTGCTGTGCCGCCTTCGAACCATACGGATACTTTGAGGACAGCATGTACTTTGCTCCTTATTACTATAAAACAGGAGACTCTATTGCTTACCTCAACCTGAATAATGACGATTATCTCTATATTTACCAGGACTGGTACCAGATACCGGCTGTGATGAAGCAAGCCGTTTGGTCGGAACCATATTTTGATGAAGGCGGCGGCAATATCCTGATGTCAACCTATTCGGTTCCCTTCTATAAAAACAAAAACGGAAAACGGGTATTCAACGGTGTGGTGACAGCGGACATTTCGTTGGAATGGCTGCAGAAAACCGTCTCGGACATTAAAATATTCGAAAGCGGCTACGCCTTCCTGATCACACAAAACGGAACAGTAGTAACGCATCCCGTTGAAAGCTACGTGATGAACGAAACCATTTTCAGCATCGCCGAAGATACCGACAATCCTAAGTTACGGGAGGTAGGCCGCGCCATGATCCGGGGCGAGGAAAGCTTTACAAAGTTCCGTTCAGTAGTTACGGGCGAAAACAGCTATATGTTTTACTACCCCCTGGAAGAGATCGGATGGTCGATGGCCCTGGTGTTTCCGGGAGATGAGCTGTTTGAAGATCTCGCAACACTCAACAGAAGATTGCTGATGATCGGTATCGGGGGGGCGCTCGTTCTGCTCATCCTCATAGTTGTGATCTCCAAACGCATCACCAGCCCATTGACCCGCCTGGCAAGCGTTACTGAGAAAATCGGAAAGGGGAATTTCGACACCAACCTCAAAGTGGAAGCCTCTTCCAGGGAAATCGCCCAGCTGACCTCATCTATAGATGTGATGCTGCGGGAGCTGAAAAACTATATCCGCAACCTCAAAGAAACCACCGCCGCCAAAGAAAAGATAGAAAGCGAACTCAAGATCGCCCACGATATCCAGCAGGGCATCATCCCGAAAATATTCCCGCCTTTCCCCGAACGCGACGACGTGGACCTGTATGCTACCCTGGACCCGGCAAGAGATGTGGGCGGCGACCTCTACGATTTCTTCTTCCTGGACGACTATGAGCTTTGCTTTGCCGTGGGCGATGTATCCGGCAAAGGGGTGCCCGCCTCTTTGTTTATGGCCATCAGCCGCACGCTCCTAAGGGCCAAGGCCACCAAAGGCATCCCGGTGAATGAGATTGTGAAGAGCATGAACCTCGAATTGTGCAAGGGAAACGAAAACAGCATGTTCGTGACTTTCTTCATCGGCCTGATCGACCTGAAAACCGGTGCCATCCGCTATTGTAATGCCGGCCATAACTTCCCCTTCATCCTTAGAAAGGATTGCACACTGGAAGCCCTCGACAAAACACACGGCACACCGCTCGGTGTATTTGAAGATATCGATTACGGCATGGACGAGGTGTTGCTCGACCCCAAAGACTCGCTGGTGCTCTATACCGACGGTGTTACGGAAGCCATGAATACCAGGGAGGAACTTTATGATGACATTAGGCTTAAAGAACTCTTGCTCGGCTATTGTAACAAATGTCCCATGGACATCACCATGGCCATTGTGAACAGCGTGAAGAAATTCACGGGCGAGGCCGAGCAATCGGACGATATCACCGTGCTTTCGCTTACCTACTTCATGGATAAAAGCATCAAATCGGAAGGAGCGAAAACCATGAAAAAACTCATCATCAAAAACAACATCAAAGAGCTTGACAACCTGAATGTTTTCCTCGAAAAGATGCAAGCCGACTGGAAACTACCCCAGAAATTTATCATGAACATCAACCTGGTGCTGGAAGAGATGATCTCAAACATCATCTTCTACGGTTACGACGACAAAGAACAGCACCAGATCGAAATTTGTTTCCAACGGGAAGAAAATGGCCTGCATATCTGCATCATGGATGAAGCGCGTGAATTCAACCCCATGGAAGCCCCCGATCCGGCCGACCTTGAAAAACCGGCTGAGGAAAGAGTCGTTGGCGGGCTGGGCATCCACCTGATGAAAAACATTATGGACCGCATCGAATACAAGCGCGAAAATGAAAGGAACATCCTGAACCTGTATAAAAAAATCTGATTATGAACAAAGAGGTAAAAATCACCATACCCAACGATTTGAGCTTTGTCGAACTGCTCATCACGGCAGCCCGCAAAGCCTCTGTCCTGCTGGGTTTCCAGGAGAGCGAGATCAGGCAGATCGAACTGGGTCTGGAAGAAGCCCTCACCGGCATCATCAACAATGCCTTCGAGGCCGGGGAAGAAACCACCCTGGATGTGATCTTCAGCCTCGAACGCCTCGGGCTGGGCATCAAAGTGAGGGAACAGGGCATGCCCTTCGATCCGGGACTCATCCCTGAGTTTTCCCCTGAAAAATTCAAGGAAGACCTTTCCGAGAACGGCCTGGGCATTTACCTGATGAAACAGTTCATGGATGAATATGCATTCCATAACCTGGGCAAGGAAGGTAAGGAAACCCGTTTGTTCAAATACAGGCAGTTCGACGACCTTGAATCCCTGCTCGACACCGAAGAACTGGAAAAGGCAAAAAACGAGCGGGAAGCGGAAACCCTGCCAAAGGGCAGCGTAGCATATGACGTGCGCCTGCTGAAACCCGAGGAAGCCGTCGATGTGGCCAAATGCGCCTATGCTTCCTATGGCTACACCTATGTACACGAAGCCATTTATTATCCCGACAAGGTGAGGGAAATGAACGAAAGCGGCGACCTGATCTCATTCGTGGCCGTGAAAGAGGATGGCGAGGTGATCGCCCATGCCGCCTTCGAGCGGGAAGACGACCGCCAGGTGCCGCAATTTGGAGTGGCGGCAACCAAGCCGCGCTACCGCGGACAGGGCTGCCTGAACGCCCTGAACATCACCATGATGGAATATGCCGTCGAAAAACAATTCATGGGCGTGTTTGGCCGGGGCATCACCACCCACCCCTACTCCCAGAAAGCCATGCTGAAGCACGGCATGTTGCCCTGCGCCCTGCTGCTTTCGAGCGGAAAGGAAAGGAAATACAAAGGCATCCAGCAGAAAAAACTGCAACGCGAAAGCGTGGTGCTGCAATTCAAATACATCAACCCGCCCGATGAGCTGCTGATCTTTCCGCCGGAAAAACACAAAGACCTCATCCTTCAAATTTATAACGATCTGGGCCTGAAACCCGAAACAGGACAGATCGACAAAGCCGGAACCTTGCCCGGCGGGCAAAGCAGGCTCAGCGCCAAAACCTTCAGCAACAGCCTCACCGCCGATATCAGCTTGCTCGAATACGGCAATGACGTGATCAAAGAAACGGCGGCCCAGCTCAAAAAGCTTTGCATGGAACGCACCGAAACCATTTACCTGCACCTGCCGCTGAGCGATCCCTTTACGGCTTTGCTTACGCCGGAATTCGAAAAGATGGGCTTTTTCTTTGCAGGCCTCATGCCGGCCTCCGGCAAAAGGGACCGGCTGATCCTGCAGTATCTCAACAACCATGTGATCGATTACGACCTCCTGCAACTGGGATGCCCCGAAGGAGAACGGCTGAAAGCATACATTATGAAAGAAGACATGAAAACAATAAACGAAAACATAAATCAACCGGAATAGAAAACAAAAAAGAAACATATATCATGGAAATCACACATCAGAACAAAGACAATTATAGTATCGTAAAAATAGCCGGCCGGCTCGACACCACCAATTACCAGGAACTTGAAAAAGCCCTGAACGGCCTGCTGGAAGAAAACCGCATCAACCTCATCCTCAACTGCGAAGAGCTGGACTACGTAAGCAGCTCGGGACTGCGGGTGTTTTTGATGTTTTTAAAAAAGGTGAAAACACTCAACGGCAAATTCATCATTTGCAATATGCAGGAAAACATCAAAGAGATCTTCCAGATCTCCGGCTTCACCAGCATATTCGAAATCCATGATGACCTGGCGGCGGCGGAAGAAGCTGCAAAGTGATGGAGCATGACTCAATTGGAAATTCGTTATTGGACATTGGAAATTGGAAATTAAAATTCCAATGTCCAATGACCAGGTTTACAGCACAGCCAACGCAGACGACCACGCCTGGCAACCACCTTGCTATTCATATTCCTTCTAAATTATAATGATGTGTTTGAAAAAGAGTGGGTTTTGGTACATTTGAGGGTAAGAATCAAAACCACTAAAAGCAGGATCAAGTGATTATCCAAAACGACAAACAACGCACAAAGGAAAAATAACCGCTACAACAGTGCGCTTATACAACCATATTGGGTGGTTAAGGTGTATTAATGGAGGTTATCTGGGAGTTGTATGCAAGCAAAAGTAACAGAACATACATTACTAAACTAATAAACACAAAGCATGATGAAAATGAAAAAAATTGGAACACTTGGATTAGGATTAATTATAATTATTAGTCTTATTCAGTGCAAGACAGTGCAGGTAAAAGAGGTAAAACCACAATTAGATGCCTACTTTGAACAGCAGGAAGGCACTTTAGGTGAAGGCGATAAGCCCGGATACTCTATGATAATAACAAAGAAGGATTCTATAATATACAAAAGGAATTTCGGTTTTGTTGATTTAGACAATAAAACGCCAATAACAGAAACTACAATTTTTGATATCGCCTCTGCTAGTAAGCAATTTACAGGAATGGCAATCGCTCTTTTGGAAGAACAAGGTAAAATAAATATTAATGATAAAGTCATTAAATATCTTCCTGATTTATCGGAGGCTATGAATGACATTACAGTATATCAACTTGTTCATCATACATCTGGAGTTAGAGATTGGCCAACGTTATTAGCGTTGAAAGGCTGGCAGCCTGAAAAACCACTATCGCTGGATGATATTTATGATATTCTTAAAAAGCAAGAGAGCTTAAATTTTACACCGGGCGCTGAATTCTCTTATAGTAACTCAAATTACAATCTTTTGGCAAAAATAGTTGAAGCAGTTACCGATACGTCGTTTGAAAGATGGTTACATGATAACATATTTGTTGCTTTAGAAATGGAGAGTACTTCCTTTGGTAAAAACAACAACTTAGAAGAAAACACTGTTGCAAATTCGTATTATTTTGATGGAAACGAATACGTCCCTTTTGCTAATAATCTCAATGCCTATGGTTCTAGTTCGCTTATAAGTAGCACTGCTGATATGTCAAAATGGTTAATAAACTTTAATAGTAAAACGGTTGGTGGTGTTAGTGTTTACGATAAAATAACCCAAAAAGGTAATTTGAACAACAGCAAAACCATAGATTATGGCTACGGTTTATACCTAAAAGAAATAAAAAACAAGAAAGGCTACGGTCATGACGGAGCGTGGGGAGGCTATAGGTCTGCAACAGCCTTTTTCCCTAATGAAAATGTTGGAGTGGTTATTTTAAGCAATAATGGACTATTTCGTCCCCAGCAAATCATGAATGACATAGTTGAAATTTTGTTTTGTGATGAGCCAAAGAAAAAAACAAAAAAAAGTGAGACAACCGAACAAGAAATTAATGATGAATTTTTCGCTTTGTGTGCTGGTAAATACGAACAGGTTGATGATAAAGGTTGTTATTTGACTTTCTTCAAAGAAGGCGATGAGTATTTTTTAAACATGTATGATAAGAACGTAAAATTATTTGCTAAATCAGATTCCGTATATTTTGTAAAAGAAGCCAAAGCTGAATTCGTATTTCATTTAAGAAACGGAAAGGTAAACAGCCACACGCTTGTAGGACAAACTGGTAATTATCTAGCATTAAGGGTTGAGGAAGACAAAAAAGAGGCCAATATTAATTACGACAAGTTAACTGGGACTTTCTATTCAAGTGAACTTGATGTGAATTACGAGATTAGATATGAAAATGATGAATTAATAATTCATAGTGCAGTATTCCCGGAAGATATAATCCTTGAACACTCAGAAGAACTGACATTTAAAAGCAATTCCGTTTTAATACAATCAATTTTATTTTTCAAAAAAAACGGAGAAATTACAAGCCTTGCAATAAATAATCCAAGAGCGAAATATTTATTATTTGAAAAAGCAAACTAATGATATTGAACAAATTGCCAGCATACAATCGAGTAGACGGCCGGTGAGCCAATAAAGCCCACCGGAGCGCCTCTCACACCACTGTATCCCGAAAGCTTTCGGGAGGCCTCGTATACAGCGGTTCATTAAGATGTGGAGCAATTTTCACGTAAACTGAAAGCATAGTGACATAACCTCTTTTACACAAGCGTTCTAAAGTAATTGTAGTGCCAAGGATTGGGCTTTGGGCTACCGCCCAACCTCCCATCCTTGTCCGGCTCCATGAGTAGGCATGTTCCTGGTCAATCCCAAGACTTATAAGGTTTTTCCTTTTCCGTTCGGGCTTTTTCTCCCGCCTGAGGCGGGACCAGATACAATATCTCAGACGATTGCGCAACCAACCATCAAGGTCTTTGAGTTTGCCCTGAATACTTGCCATACGGAAGTAACCGAGCCATCCCCGTTGAACCTCTTTGATTCGCTGGATGCGTTCATCGAAAGTGCATGGGGTCGTCTTGCGTGTGATGGTTTTAAGTTTCTGCTTAAGCAGTTTCCAGCTTTTGTCGCTCACTACAAGTTGGTATTTGCCTTTGTCTCCCTTTACATAAGTGGGGACAAATCCGAACCCCAATAATGTAAAGTTTACAGGTTTGCGTATGCCGCTTTTCTCCCGGTTGATGGGTAGCTTCAATTTGTTCTTTAGAAACAAATAGATGCTGTTCCCGGTCTTGCGGGCTGCATAATTACTTTTAGTATAGATACTAAAGTCGTCTGCATAACGGACATAGTGGAGTCCCTGTTTTTCCATCTCTTTGTCCAATTCATTCAACATGATATTGGACAAGAGCGGACTGAGCGGACTGAGCGGACTTCCCTGCGGAACGCCTTTCCTGCGTTTGGTGAGTTTTCCATTAATAAGTATGGGCGCTCTCAGCCATTTGCGGATAAGACGTAAGGTGAGCGGGCATTTTACCTTACGATACAGTAATTGTAACAGGATACAATGGTCAACTTCATCGAAAAAACTTTTCAGGTCAATATCCACAATGTGATGATAACCTGCGTTGATGTATTCCTGCGCTTTCAGTACCGCTTGTTGTGCGTTGCGATTGGGTCGGAAACCGTAGCTGTGATCCTCAAACTCCATCTCAAACTTGATAGCGATTACCTGTCCTACCGCTTGTTGTAAAAGCCGGTCGGTGACCGTGGGAATGCCTAAAAGGCGTGTTTTCCCGTTGCTCTTGGGTATTTCTACCCCCAGAATGGCTTGTGGCAAGTATTTCCCTTGTCGTAATTCCGATTCTATACGTTCCCTGTTTTTGTTCAGGTGTTGGTACAGATCGTTAACTGACATCCCATCCACGCCTGCCGAACCTTTGTTTGACATGACCTGGCGAAATGCCCGCATTACGTTTCTCCGGTTTAATACTTGCTCAATCATCCTGTACGTGTTTACTATTTCTGCTCTGTTCCTCTTAAAACAAGGCTACTTCCTTACGGATGATCCTTGTTGCATTTGGAACATCTTAATGTTCAGTCCTTCGTTGATCTGTGAGGCTTCTGCGGTATCTATTCGCAGCTCGTGTTCCACAACTACTATGACCTCTGCTGACTTCCCTGACACCCAACCAACTGGCGATTGTCAGGGACCTCCCCTGGTAAGAGCATTTTCCTTCTGTCTATCCCCGTCGGATCTACCTGAAAGAGTTTTTTTTTTTTGCATTCTTTGGACTTCACAATGGTGTGCTTGCTCATCCACTCTCCCAAGCCTCATATCCGATTCCTGTTCGTCGGTACAGACTTTTGCAGTCTCGCTTCCTTCACTGCTTAAGTTACCTTAAACCAGCTTGCGACTTGCTAACACTTCCCGGCGTTACCCGAGCGTGCAAGGGACTTCCACCCTCTGGAAAAATTTCACCACACTTCGCTTTGCCGAATGAAAAACATTTGTATTTTTAAAGCTTTTGAACAACTTGCGAAGTTAGGTTTCATGCAAAAAAAGCTGCCATTCTTGATATATGTACTAAAATTTGTATTTTTGGGACAAATGATAAGAATATGGGACAAAATGCACCACATCATAAGCTTGAATTACTTCCTCCCC
Source organism: Bacteroidales bacterium (assembly GCA_021738625.1). Taxonomy (GTDB): domain Bacteria; phylum Bacteroidota; class Bacteroidia; order Bacteroidales; family JAIOZK01; genus JAIOZK01. The sequence continues at coordinate 1,161 of JAIPBS010000005.1, read as the reverse complement.
CAAGAGAAAAAGTTGAGACTATTGAAATCTTAAGACAGACAAACAGGTCAACAGCTGCCTTAGCTGAACTTAAAGGTATAGCAAAGACAATTCCCAATCAGGCAATGCTAATTAATGCAATAGTACTTCAAGAGGCAAAGGATAGCTCCGAGATTGAAAATATAATTACAACACAAGATGAGCTATATAAGGCATTAACAGTTAAGAGGGCATCCATATCAGCTGAAATAAAAGAAGTCGTAAATTACCGAAAAGCCATATTCTCAGGTTTCCACCTAGCTAAAGAACAAGGGTTTATCCGAGTTAATGACATAGTTAGCATTCAGCAAGAATTAGTTGATAATACAGCAGGGATTAGAAGCACACCTGGTACCGTCCTCAAAAATGATAAAACAGGAGAGGTTGTATATACTCCCCCACAAGACAAGGCCGAAATTTTGGAATTATTGACAAATTTCATTAATCATTATAACCGGAACGATAGCGAATTGTCACCTTTAATAAACCTTGCGATACTGCATTATCAGTTTGAAAGCATTCACCCATTTTATGATGGTAACGGAAGAACCGGAAGAATTCTAAACATACTTTTCTTGATACTTAATGACTTGATTGACGTTCCAATTTTATATTTAAGCTCATATATAATTAAGAACAAACCAGAATACTATCGATTATTAAATAAAACCAATCATGAGGGAGAATGGGAGAACTGGATAATGTTTATGCTGAAAGCGGTTGAAAATACATCGAAGCATACTATTATGAAGATAACGACCATTAAGACCCTGTTAGACAATACGATAATTAAAGTTCAAAAAGAATCGCCGAAAATTTACAGGAAAGAGCTTGTTGAATTACTTTTTGAACAGCCGTATTCAAAAATTGATTTTGTAGTATCCAGATTGGGTGTTGAAAGAAAAGCCGCATCGAGATACTTAAAAGAATTAGAAGAAATTGGAGTTCTGGAATCTCAAAAAGTCGGGCGAGAAACACTCTATATTAATAAAGAACTGATTGAGATCACTAGTGTCCGATTAAAATGATGTAACGTTCTTTGAAATCATTGGTATATCTGATTTACAGTGTTTTTTTGGTGCGTGACGATTTGAATTGAATCTATGGATAGCTTTGTAAAAAGCTGAAATTCATGAATCAAGG
>JAIPBS010000073.1 GCA_021738625.1 Bacteroidales bacterium | reverse complement strand
TCTCGGAAGAAATTGTATTTTTATTCACGGGGTAAATTTTTTATGTTAAATGTCACCTCAAAGATATTGAATATCAATGAGATAACAAAATTATTTACCCCCTTTTTTTTATTTTTTGTGAATTATTCAGGCTAAAGGTCGTTTGATTTATTGAGAAGCGTTGAGAGACCAGGCTCTGCGAAACGCTAGCAACCTTCACGCCACAGGCGGGAAAAGGTGCTAAAACCTGGCCCGTAAGGGAAATGATAAATTAAACAGGTTTAATCCAAAATAATTTATAGCCTTTTAATTTTACATTTCCCCCGGCTTTTAAAGATCGAAAAAATGGGGAATGAGAACGAAATAAAAAAATTGCTTAAAAAGCGGGTTCTCGTGCTCGACGGAGCAATGGGAACACTGATCCAGGATTACAAACTTACAGAAGAAGGTTTCAGGGGAGAACGTTTTTCCGAATGGGACAAAGACCTGAAAGGCAACAATGAAGCCCTTAACCTGACCCGGCCTGAAATCATTGAGGAAATCCATAAAAGATATCTTGCAGCAGGGGCTGATATTATCGAAACCAACACCTTTAATGGAAACCGTATCTCACTCGCCGATTACAGTATGCAGGATCTGGCTTATGAAATCAATAAGGCGGCTGCGCAAATTGCCAGAAGTGCAATCGATGAATTTAAGGAGGAAAACAAGGACAAGTCGCGCTTTATTGCCGGGATTCTCGGCCCGACCACCAAAACAGCATCCCTCTCACCCGATGTAAACCGTCCCGGCTACAGGGCAGTTTCATTTGACGATCTTGTATTGGCTTATTCGGAACAGGCCAAAGGATTATTGGATGGTGGAGCCGATCTGCTGATGATAGAAACGGTTTTTGATACCCTGAATGCAAAAGCGGCCATTTACGCCATTCAGCAGACTTTTGATGAAATGGGAAAAAAGGTCCCTGTAATGATCTCGGTTACCATTACCGATGCAAGCGGCAGAACGCTTTCAGGCCAAACCGTGGAAGCTTTCCTGAACTCGGTTTCCCACATGGATTTTTTGAGTGTCGGTATCAATTGTGCTTTGGGAGCCAAAGAGATGAAACCCTATTTACAGGAGCTTTCATCCAAAGCCCCGTTTTTTGTGAGCGCACATCCCAATGCCGGTTTGCCCAACCAATTGGGAGAGTATGATCAGGGACCGGATTTTATGTCGGCAGAATTGCAAAGTTTTCTGGACGAAAAACTTGTTAATATAATCGGAGGTTGTTGCGGTACCACTCCCGGACATATCACAAGATTTGCAGAATTAGCTGCCAAAGCTAAAATCAGGGAAATCCCCGAAAAGAAACATCAACTTAAGATTTCCGGATTGGAACCACTCACGGCATACCCTGGCAGCAATTTCATCAATGTAGGCGAAAGAACCAACGTGAGCGGCTCGCGCAAATTCGCCCGGTTGATCCGTGAGAAAAAATACGAGGATGCGCTTTCAGTTGCTTTCGACCAGGTTCGCGGTGGTGCACAAGTACTGGATGTAAACTTGGATGATGCCATGTTGGAATCAGCAGAGGAAATGAATACCTTCCTTAACCTTATTCAATCCGAACCCGAAATTGCCAGAATCCCGGTAATGATAGATTCTTCAAAATGGGAAGTGCTCGAAACCGGCCTCAAATGCCTGCAAGGAAAACCTATTGTTAATTCTATCAGTTTAAAAGAAGGTGAAGAAAAATTCCTTGAAGAGGCAAAAAAGGTTAGAAGATATGGTGCTGCCGTTATCATCATGGCATTTGATGAAAAAGGACAGGCCGCCACTTTTGAAAGAAAAACCGAAATCTGCAAAAGAGCTTATGATATTTTAACCCGGCAACTTGATTTTCCACCGGAAGACATCATATTCGATCCCAACATTCTTACTGTTGCCACCGGAATGGACGAGCATAACAATTATGCTGTGGATTATATTAATACGGTGAAATGGATCAAACAAAACCTTCCTCATGCATTGATTAGCGGAGGGGTGAGCAATCTTTCATTTTCTTTCCGGGGCAATAATGTGGTGCGCGAGGCCATGCACTCGGCCTTTCTGTATCATGCCATCAAAGCGGGGATGGACATGGGTATTGTAAACCCGGGGATGTTGCAGATTTATGATGAGATACCAAAGGATCTGCTGCAACTGGTGGAAGATGTGATCCTGAACAGGAGGAAAGATGCCACTGAAAGGTTAATTGCCTTTGCCGAAAAAGTTAAAGATGACCGAACCGTTGACAAAAAGAAGGATGAATGGCGCGAATGGCCGGTAAACAAAAGGCTTTCGTATGCCCTGGTAAAAGGAATTGTTGATCATATCGAGAATGATGTGCTTGAAGCCCGTAAAAATTTTGATCAAACTTTGGAAGTGATAGAAGGCCCCCTTATGGATGGCATGAGTGAAGTAGGAGATCTTTTTGGTTCAGGAAAGATGTTCCTGCCCCAGGTGGTTAAAAGTGCCAGGGTAATGAAAAAAGGTGTTGCCGCTCTTCTTCCTTTTATTGAGGAGGAAATGAAAAGAAGCGGCAAACGGAAGCATGCCGGAAAAGTATTGCTGGCCACAGTCAAAGGCGATGTGCATGATATAGGAAAAAACATTGTGGGTGTGGTCCTCTCATGCAACAATTATGAAGTTATTGACCTTGGTGTGATGACGCCTGCAAAAAAGATCCTTGAAACAGCCATTGCTGAGAATGTGGATGTGATCGGGCTGAGTGGCCTGATCACGCCCTCCCTGGAAGAAATGGTGCATGTTGCCGGTGAAATGAAAAAACAGGGATTTAATGTCCCGCTTTTGATTGGCGGCGCCACCACTTCAAAAATCCACACCGCTGTTAAGATCGATCCGCAATATGATGAACCTGTCATCCATGTGCGGGACGCTTCCCTGGCCGTACCTGTTGTTAGTAAGCTTCTTTCAAAGAAAAAACAAGCACTGGCAGAGGAGGTTCAAAAAGAATATGAAATACTAAGACAAAAGCATGAATCCAGAAAAACCGAAATTGAATATATTCCTCTTGAAGAAGCCAGAAGAAATAAAGCAGACCTTTTATGGGAGGCCAGCCACATTCATGAGCCCTCATTTACAGGGAACAAATATTTTGAGGATTTTCCTCTCGAAGAAATAAGGCATTACATCGACTGGACTTTCTTTTTTCATTCCTGGAGGATCAGCGGAAGGTATCCGGCAATATTCGATGATCCTCTGAAAGGTGCAGAAGCAAAAAAGCTTTATGATGATGCCAATTCTATGCTTGATAAGATTATTGCCGAAAAGCGATTAACAGCCAATGCAGCGATTGGTTTTTATCCCTGTAACAGACAGGGGGATAATATACTGTTAAAAGAAAGAGACATCACATTTAACTTTTTAAGGAACCAGCATAAAAAGAAAGACGGCATTTCCAACCTCTGCCTGGCTGACTTTGTGGCTCCATGGGATTCCGGGATAACCGATTATATCGGATTTTTTGTTGTTACGACAGGTATTGGGATTGAAAAATGGGTAAAAAAATATGAACAGGAAAATGACGATTACAATGCCATCATGATGAAAATCCTGGCCGATCGGCTGGCAGAGGCTTTTGCGGAGTTAATGCATGAGAAAGTCAGGAAGCAACACTGGGGATATAACAAAAATGAAAAGCTTGAGCTTGAAAAACTGCTGAAAGAGGAATACCAGGGCATTCGCCCCGCACCAGGTTATCCCGCCTGCCCCGAACACTCTGAGAAAAGAAAGCTTTTTGACCTTTTAGATGCAGAAGAAAAAACAGGCTGCCGGCTAACGGAGAATTTCGCCATGTACCCGGCTGCTTCTGTTTCGGGCTATTATTTCGCCCACCCCGATTCCCAGTATTTCAATGTAGGTAGGATAGGTAACGACCAGGTGGAAGACTATGCCAGACGGAAAAACATGGAGGTAAAAGAGATTGAGAGATTGTTGAATGCGAATTTGAATTACTGACGGGGTGCGAGGTGCGGGGTGCGGGTTGCGAGGTGCGAGGTACGGGTGTATGACATAGAAATAAACTGATGTACAACTAATAATTAGGATAATGGGCAATTATAAGGATTTGGAGATTTATAGGATGGCTTTTGATATGGCTGTTCTGATTCATCATTATTCCTTGAAGCTGCCTGGTTATGAGCTGTATGAGCAAGGAAGCCAGATCAGACGGTCAAGCAAAAGAATAAAAGATTAATAAATATATTGAATATGTAGATAAAAATTGGAGGACTTGACGTGGTGCGCGTTACGTGGTGCGGGGTGCGGGGTACGGGGTACGAGGTACGGGGTGTCCCACACCGCCCAACACGCAACACGCACCGCGCAACACGAAACACGCACCGCGCACCACGCAACACGCAACCCGAAACTCATTATGAAAGTAATAGAACATTTTAAAAACACGGATAAAACTTATTTCAGCTTTGAGCTGTTGCCGCCGTTGAAGGGCAGGAATATCGATCAATTGTATAAAACCATTGACAACCTGATGGAGTTTGATCCATTGAACATCAACATCACCTATCATCAGGAAGAGGTTGTGTACAAGCAACATCCAAGCGGATTGCTTGAGAAAAAGTCGATCAGGAAGCGACCGGGAACTGTTGCAATCTCTGCTGCCATCAAATACAAGTACCCAAAGGTGCATGTAGTGCCCCACCTTATTTGTGGAGGATTTTCTAAAGATGCTACCGAATACGCCTTGATCGACTTGCACTTTCTGGGGATAAAAGATATTCTGGTTTTGCGTGGTGATCCGCTTAAATCACAACGGTATTTTAAACCGGAACCGGATGGCCATGCTTATGCAGTTGACCTTGTGAAACAAATTGTGAATATGAACAATGGAAGATATCTGGATGAAGAATTACAGAACCGCACTGCCACGGATTTTTCAATAGGCGTAGCCGGGTATGTCGAGAAACATATAGAAGCCGCCAATATGGAGGCCGATCTGCAATACCTGAAAGAAAAGGTAGATGCAGGCGCTGATTATATCGTCACCCAGATGTTTTTCGACAATCAAAAATATTTTGATTTTGTAAAGATGTGCAGGAAGGCGGGCATCAAAGTGCCTATCATCCCGGGCATCAAACCCATCAATACCAAAAGGGATATAAAAATGATCCCGAAAACTTTTAATTGTGATATACCCGAAGCCCTCAACAAAGAGATCAATAAATGTAAAAATGACGAAGAGGCATTTCAGGTTGGCATCGAATGGGGAACTCAGCAATCAAAAGAATTGATGGAATATGGTGTTCCGGCAATCCATTATTTTACCATCGGCATTTCGGATAATGTAAAAAAAATTGCAGAAAAAATTTTTTGATCATGAAACAAAACCTTCTATCAAAATACTTATTTATCTAAAGCTCCAATAAAATAAGTTTAATATCATCAAGCTTTTCAAAGCCGGCGTCAAAGGTGAGTAAAGGAATATCCAGGTATACGGAAGTGGCTGCGATAATAGCATCAGGCAATTTGACTGATTTTTCCTGCATCAGATTTTTCGTGATTTGTTTTATTTGCGGATTTAGTTCCGCAACAAAACAATTATCAACCAAGGCATTAATTTCCTTGATTTCATTTTTATTCAGGTTTTGTTTTCCAAACAATTCAAGTTCAGTAATAACTGAAATCCACAATTGTTTCCCATCCAAATATTCAGCCGTTTCCATGTTACCGTTCAGCAGGTAAATCAATGGATTGGTATCACAAAGTAATCTAATCCCATTCATTTCTTATTCGTTTTTGGTAAGCAAGGGCATCTTCTTTCCATTGGACTTTCCCGAGGAAACGATTGGCATTAAACCTTTTTCTTCTTTTGAACTGTTTTAGCATTTCATTAAGCCGTTCTTTACCTGTACCTTTTTTAATAATTACAACCATTGTTTTTGTGCTTTTTACAAAGATAAGCAATTGGTTAATTTGATTCAATGCTGAAAAAACTTCGATTATTTTGTTTTATATTTGCAACAAAAGTGGAAAGATTTGACTGATTGCAACCACGTTAAAAATGCTAAAACAGTGATTTTCGCTTTCCGTCAGTCCTCTCCATATCATAAAACTTAAAATTAAAAACATGGCTTATTTATTTACTTCAGAGTCCGTTAGCGAAGGACATCCCGATAAAGTGGCTGATCAGATTTCGGACGCCATATTGGATGAATTGTTAAAACAGGATCCCAGTTCGAAAGTAGCATGTGAAACAATGGTCACAACAGGCCTCGCCATTTGCTCAGGCGAGATCAAAACAAAAGGATTTGTTGATGTACAGAAAATAGCAAGAGGTGTAATTAAGCGAATTGGCTATTCGAATGCAGAATACAGATTCGATTACAATTCATGCGGGGTGATGTCGACCCTGCACGAACAATCCCCGGACATATCACAGGGAGTGGAACGCAGAAAGAAAAAGGAACAGGGAGCCGGCGACCAGGGCATGATGTTCGGCTATGCCTGCAGGGAGATGGATACTTATATGCCTATGCCTATCGAACTGGCTCATATCCTTTTGCAGGAACTGGCCAAAATCAGGAAAGAAGGTGAACTTATGAAATATCTGCGTCCTGATTCAAAATCCCAGGTAACCGTTGAATACGGTGATGATGGAAAACCATTGAGGATTGACACAATTGTTATTTCAACCCAACATGATGAATTCGATACGGAAGAAGCCATGCAACAGAAGATTCATCAGGATGTAATGGATATTCTGATCCCAAGGGTAAAGAAATATGCACCCGCAGAGCCAAAAGGATTATTTGATAATTTCAAACTGTTGGTGAATCCCACAGGTAAATTTGTAATAGGAGGACCGCACGGAGATACGGGCCTTACAGGTAGAAAAATAATTGTAGATACTTACGGTGGCAAAGGTGCACATGGCGGCGGCGCCTTTTCAGGAAAAGATTCATCCAAAGTGGACCGCTCGGCGGCCTATGCCACACGACATATCGCCAAGAACATTGTTGCTGCCGGAATTGCCGACGAAGTCCTTGTACAGGTTGCTTATGCCATTGGGGTGGCAGAACCGGTAGGCGTATATGTTAATACTTTCGGAACCGCCAGGGCAAAAGATAAAAAAGGGATCACACTAAGCGATGGTGAGATCGCCAATAGAATTAAAAAAGTGTATGATCTCAGGCCGTATGCTATTATTGAAAGCTTCGGATTGAAAAATCCAATTTTTGAAAAGACTGCATCCTACGGTCATTTTGGAAGGAAACCAGTAATTGAAGAAGTTAAGGTATATTATAAAGATAAAGATACCCTTACACGAAGCTTAAATGGAGATGTCGAATATTATAAAAAGGTTGAGCTTTTTGCCTGGGAAAAGCTGGATTTTGTAGAAAAATTCAGGAAGGCGTTTGGGCTTGCTGAAGGTGCGATCGTATGAGAGTAAGGAAGTGAGAACGGGAGAAGGTGAGAAAGTGGGAAGGACGATAGTGCAAGCGGACGAAGGGACGAAGGTGGGAGAAAAAGTGTGATTTGTCTTCTTTCCTGACTTCGTCACACCTTATAAACCCTCATATAAACACCTGATAATCAACACCTATTTTTCAAAAATGGGTGTCCCAGGCCTGATTATTGGTACTTTTGAATATGTTTATTAGAAAAAAGCCAGATAAATTAGGTTCTCGATTTTACTAATGGTTTCGAGTATTAATATTACTTTTTAGGTAATTATTACTAAGTTGAACCAGATATGGCATTTCGCTTCTCATCCGGCCTCGGGCTGGATTGCTTAGAAAACAAACCCGGAATTTCTGCGAGGAATGTGTAAGCAATTCGCGAAGTGAGCCAGTAATATCTTAAGAACAGAGAGATCAAAGTATCAGCGAACGGCTCGAATTGCGCTGCAAATTTCGGGTGTAGTTTTCTTGCAATTCAGGACGCAGCCTTGATTTTTTGTAACTTTTTTATCAAGAAAAAAGTTAGACAATCTGATTGCCTGGTGGTTCTATAGCATCCGTTTTTTTCATAAATATGAAATGCTTTAGGTGTCCCATTGACGAAAACAGGAGAAAGTGAGAACGGGAGAAGGTGAGAAAGTGGGAAGGACGATAGTGCAAGCGGACGAAGGTGCGAAAGGACGGGAAAAAGTGTGAATTATTTTTCTTATTAGGTTCCTATTCTCCGGGTTTGATTGCATTTGTTTTGAGAGATGAGCGGTGAGAGAGGAGTTAACAAAAACTACTAATAATGGCCTAATGCCGATACAACAACTACTACCGTCTTTTCGTCTTCAATTCGATAGATCAACCGATTCTTTTTGTCAATCCGCCGACTCCAGTATCCCATTAGTTCGTATTTAAGTTGTTCCGGCTTTCCCGTTCCGGAATGAGGGTGTATTCTGAGTTCTTTGACAATATCCTGAATTTTTTTAAATGCAGCTATGTTTCCAGCCTTTTGATAAGATCGTATATCTTTATCAGCTTGCGCTAAAATTTCAATCCTGTACATCACTTTTAAGATTCTTAAAATAATTATCTACATCCTCGTCGCTGTTCAGGATAATGGCATCTTCCCGGTCTTTTTCGGCTTCGTTTATCTTTTTTACAAATTCATGCTTATACGGGCTTTCTTTTTGGTCGAATGGAATTTTTAAAGCTTTCAGTACAGCCTTAATTGCCTTCATTTGTTCATTATTTTCGGGATGTATCGTTAGTGTTTCCATTGTTATCGACTTTATTTGCTTCTGAATTAACGCAATATCAAATGTACAAATTTTTTTGAAAAATAAAAAAAGAGATGAGTTTTGAGAGGTGAGTTATGAGATATGAGCGGTGAGAGGTGAGAGATGAGTGTTGAGTATGTAGCTATTTGCAGAATTTTTTCCGGATTCCTTAATTGAATTTACGATAGTACGAATGTGCGAAAGAGCTAAAGCAATCAGAGAGTTACTTATTTTCTTAGATTTAACTTTTCGGGATTTGATTGCAATTATTTTGATAGATGAGCAATGAACGATGAGAGGGGATTTAACACTAATAATAATGGGGCCTAATGAATAACTCAACTTGCTGACTGTTTCATCAGAGGCTAAGTTGGATTTATAAAAGCCCTTCTACCAAAATGTCTTCATCCAGATCCTCCCAATGTATGCCTTCACCTTCGCCGATAAACCTCCAATTGTTTCT
>JAIPBS010000030.1 GCA_021738625.1 Bacteroidales bacterium | reverse complement strand
CTTCATCTCGCATGGCTTTGAATTTGAGCTTACAAGACAGCTCGTCCGGAAACTGTTCGATAAAATTGATTAGATTCATGGCAAAAATGTTTGCCATAAGGTAATGATTTTTTTGTTCACCTTTAGCGATACTCATATAACTTTATAACCTTAGTCTACCCAACTCTTAAAATACTCCGGATCCTCAATTGCCAGGGCTTGTTTTGTCAAGCTCAACGGCTTGAAAGTATCGATCATCACGGCCAGTTCGTTGGTTTCTTTGGCGCCTATGCTTTTCTCAACCATTCCCGGGTGAGGTCCATGCGGAATCCCTGTCGGATGCAGGGAGATCATGCCGCGGGTAACATGCTTGCGGCTCATAAAATCACCCTCCACATAATAAAGCACCTCATCCGAATCCACATTGCTGTGGTTGTATGGGGCAGGAATGGATTTGGGATGATAATCGTAGAGACGCGGCACAAAAGCGCACATCACGTAATTGTTTCCTTCAAAAGTTTGATGTACAGGCGGCGGTTGATGAATGCGTCCGGTAATGGGTTCGAATTCGTGAATTGAAAATGCATATGGATAATGAAACCCGTCCCAGCCGATCAAATCGAAGGGATGGGTTTGATAATGATACGGCCAGATATGGTCGTCCCTTTTAATCATCACCTTAAAATCGCCATTTTCATCATGGGTCTCCAGGTTTTCGGGTTTGCGGATGTCGCGCTCGTAAAAGGGTGCATGCTCGAGCAACTGCCCGGCCCGGTTCACATATCTGTCAGGGAAACGAACATAACTGAAAGACTCAACGATAAGCAGTCGGTTTTTATCGCTTTTGAAATCAATCTTGTAAATGATCCCCCTGGGAATGACCAGGTGATCGCCATAACCAAATTCGATGTTGCCGTACATGGTCCTCAGCGTACCTTCGCCTTCATGCACAAAGATCACCTCGGTGGCCTGGGAGTTTTTGAAAAAATATTCAGCCATTGACTTGGTGGGCGCCGCCAGCTCGATGTACAGATCATTGTTCACCAGAACGGGCACCCGGCTTTTGATGTAATCAGCTTCAGGTTTTACATCAAATCCCTGAAAACTTCTGTGTTGTAGATTTTTTTCCACTGCTATCTCAGGAGCAATTGAAAAGCTGTCTTCAATATCGGTAACACGGGTGGGCTCATAAACATGATAAGTCAATGAATACAGGTCAGAAAACCCTTCTGTCGAAACTAGCTGCTCCGAGTAGAGCCCCCCGTCGGGCTTGTGAAACTGGGTGTGGCGTTTCGCCGGCATTTTACCTAGTTTGTGATAATGTGGCATACGTGTTAGTTTATTGTTTGATGTTCAATGTTGTTTAATTATGTGGTTTTAGTATTGTTACCCAATAGACAAAGATACGAATAAAATGTTTATTTAGACTCGATCTAAAATGTGAAGCCTTTGTTAATATCAGGTTGTTTTAAGAGTATGGTATCTATTTTGAAAGAACATATGAAAACAAATACTTATGATAAAAACAACGAACCACTACATCCAGGCCTGGCTTATCATGATCGGTTTGGCCGGCATTTTATACAGTGGCTGCGACAAAGTGGACGAGCTTACGCAATTCGATATTGAATATACTTCGGAGGTCACCATCCCGGCTTCCTCCGGCATCGATCTGCCAATAAATATTTTTACACCGGATATCGAAACGAATTCGGAGCAAAAATTCCAGGTAAATGATACCCGCAAAGACAAAGTGGAGGAGATCAATCTGAAAACACTCAAATTAAGCGTTCTTATGCCGGAGGGGGAAGACTTTTCATTCCTGAAATCGATCGAGATATACATTAATGCCGACGGGCTTTCGGAGAGCCTGATCGCTTGGAAAGAGGACATCCCCGATGACGTGGGCGATGAACTTAGCCTGAACACCACGGATGAAGATCTTAAGGAGTACATCAAAAAAAATGAATTCAATCTGCGCATGAAAACGGTAACAGACGAATTCATCGATCAGGATCATGATATCGAAATATATTCGGTTTTCCGGGTGGATGCCGAAGTTCTTGGACAGTAAATCCAGCAGACCATACAACCCTGCAACATTTGTTTTTGTCCTTTAGTAAACAAATGAAAATTTATGAAGAGATTTTTACTACCGATGGTTTTCGCAGTTGCGTTTCTGCATGCCCGGAGCCAGGATGCCCGCATCCAGCAAATGGTTGATCATGTGAATGCCGACAGCATATGGAGCTACATTGAAACGCTTTCCTCCATGGAAAGATATTCCATCACAGAAGATACCGCCGCCATGCATTACCTGTTCAGCTATTTCCAGCAGCTTGATTTTGATACCGTTTATTATCATCATTATAAAGATAACTGGATCCCGAATGTGGTAGCGGAAAAAACAGGTCTGGAACATCCTGACTCAACCTTCATCATCGGTGGGCATTATGACGTATATGCATCCGGGGCGCCGGGCGCCGATGACAATGCATCTGGCACGGCCGGTGTTATGGAAGCCGCCAGGGCCCTATGCCTCCATGATTACGACAAAAGCGTACGTTTCATATGCTTTTCAGGTGAAGAGCTGGGATTGGTGGGAAGCGCTTATTATGCCGAACAGGCAGCCATCTTCGATGAAAACATCCTGGCCATGATCAACCTGGATATGATCTCCCATTCGGCCACCGGAACCGAAGATCCCGAGATATGGTATGCCATCAACAGCTTTTCAGGCTGGATGGCCGACGACCTGCAAGAAGCCATTGAGCTGTATGTTGAGAACACGACCACTGCAAATGGCTCCGGATCATTCTTTGCACGTGCAAGCGATCACGCATCTTTCTGGGATCGTGATTTCCCGGCCATTTTCCTGAACGACTGCCTCGACTGGGACTCGCCCAATTTCAACAATTACATTCATACAGACAATGATGTGCTGGGTACTTCGGCCAACAACCAGGAACTGGCCCGAAGCATTACGCAATCCTGTGTTGCCATGCTGGCCCACTATGCAGGGATATCGGTATTCTCAGGCAGAAACGAGGATTTTGCCCGAAATCCTTTGATGATTTATCCCAATCCTGCAAATCAATATATCATCATTCAGGCCGGGGCTCCCATCAATCAAATCTCGGTTTTTAACGGCATGGGTAAAATGGTCCTTGATCAAAGCATTGCGGCTGAATATTCGGTCAAAATTGATATTTCGGGATTGGGGAGAGGATTTTACCTGCTCAGCGTAATTTCGGAGAACGGATCAAACAATCAACAAAAACTGATTGTTTATTAGCCGGTGGCAACATTTTTGCCCTGGGAATATAAAAAAAGGCTGACATTTTCAAAAACCACCACCTTATCAAAAACATATATACATTATGAGCCGGAAATCCATTTTACTCAAAAGCTACGATCTTTCGGGACTTGAACTTCCCAATCGTTTCGTGATGGCGCCCCTCACCAGGCAGCGTGCGGGCAAGGGCAATGTACCCAACAAAATGATGAAGACCTATTACAGCCAGCGGGCTTCAGCCGGGCTGATCATCTCGGAGGGTAGTCAGATCTCACAACAGGCATATGGTTATAACGATTCACCCGGGATTTTTACAAAAGATCAAGTGAAGGGCTGGAAAAAAATAACGGAAGCCGTTCATAAAAATGGCGGAAGGATTTTTCTTCAACTGTGGCATGTGGGCCGTCATTCCCATCCGGTTTACCAGCCGGATGAACAATTGCCCGTTGCTCCGTCTGCTGTTAAAGAAGACGGGCAAATCCGGTACCGGGGCAAGAAACTGGAAACCGTCACTCCCAGGGCGCTTCTCACTGAAGAGATACCCGGAGTGGCAAACGATTATGCCGATGCCGCAGTAAATGCAATCAAAGCCGGTTTCGACGGAGTGGAAATACACGGAGCGAACGGCTACCTGATCGACCAGTTTTTGCAGGACGCCACCAACAAAAGAACCGACCGCTACGGAGGTTCTATCGAAAATCGCAGCCGTTTCATGAAGGAAGTGGTTGAAGCGGTATGCAACCGAATCGGTAAAGAGCGGGTTGGCATTCGACTGTCACCCGGGGGTGCGCATGGGGACATGTCGGATTCGGACCCAAAGAAAACATTCACCTATGCAGTAAAGAGCCTGAACCAATATAATCTGGCCTATTTACATCTGGTTGAGCCCTTTATGGAATCCGCTCACCTTCCGCAAGAAATGAAACACGCAGCAGCTTACTTCAGAAAACATTACAACGGAACCATAATCACCTGCGGCGGATATGATTTTGAAAAGGCCGAAGAAGTGATTTCAGCGGGCCATGCCGACCTGGTGGCTTTCGGAAGGCTGTTCATTTCAAATCCGGATCTTGCAGAACGATACAAGAAGAATGCTCCCTTAAACGACTGGGACTGCAGTACCTTTTATTCCAATGGAAAGAAGGGATACATCGATTATCCCACGATGAAAGAAGAAGACGAACGCATACTGGGCATGCGTTACTGTTGCAAAAGATAAATAAAGAAGCCGGGACTATTCGATACCGGAGAAATATTTCATGAACTGCACCCGTTCATAGGCAGCGGGGTTATCAGCTTCCTTAACCGACATCTTAGCTTTAAAGTCGTCGATCTTTTTGAAACCATGCCTGCCCATCCAGGTCCTAAGGGTACCCACCATATCCGGGATCACCCCGAAACCATCTTTATAAAGAACAGAACTGATCTGCACGGCGGTGGCTCCGGCCAGCAATTGTTTGATCACGCCTTCTCCATCGTGAACGCCGGTTGAAGCAGCCAGATCACAATGCAGACGTTTCGACAGCATGGCCACCCAGCGGATGGAAGTGGCAATTTCGTCGGGTGTGCTGAACACATGAGAGGGTTTCACTACAAACTTGTCGATATCGATATCAGGCGAGAAAAACCTGTTGAACAACACCATGCCCGAGATGCCCGTCCAGGAGAGCTTTAGGGCCGTATGTGCCAGGCCTGAAAAATAATAGCTGATCTTGATGGCAACCGGGATATCGACTTCTTTTAGCACTTTTTCAACAATGTCGAAATAAATTTTTTCATTGTGCTTGCTTTCCATTCTGGGATCGGAGGGTAAAATAAAAATATTCAGCTCGAGTCCGTCGGCGCCGGCCTGTTGGATCTTTTTTGCAAAAGATATCCATTCGCTTGACGAAAAACAGTTGATGCTGGCGATCACCGGAATATCAACAGCTGCCTTGCTTTCTTTGATCAGCTTCAGATAATTATCCACGTCACGATCCTTCGTATAATTCATGATATAATCCTGGGCCTCGGTATAGGCATTGCTGATCACGTCCTGGCTGTATGTGCGGTTTCCTTCATGCTGAATTTGTTCTTCGAAAAGAGATTTCAGCACAACGGCTCCTGCTTCATTTTTCTCAATTTCTTTAATTTTCTCAACTGAATTGGTCAGGCCGGAACTCCCTACAATAACGGGATTTTTCATTTTTAGGCCCATGTAAGTTGTTGTGATATCAACCATTACACCTCCGGAATTTGTTTTACGACAATTTGTTCAGGGCAAATTTAATCAATTATTTTGTTTGACATGTGCAGTTAAATCTGAAAATATTGTTAAATCATGACCATAAAAAGTCTCATATATTGTTCCTGATCGACCATTTTCTTATTAACAATCTCATGTTTAAAATTCCTAAGCGATCAGGCCTGCATCCCGTCTATCTGCTGTACTTTTACAAATAATTCTTACGGGTTTAACATAAGGAAATCCTGCTTAAAATCATCCGGATAAAACATAAACAAATGACCAGTAAAATAATTATTTTCCTACTATTGCTTCTCGGCTTTCAAATGCAAGCCCATCCGGCCGGTCGCCACAATATTTTGCCCGACAGCAGTTTCAGGCAACAAACATCCGAATTACATTTAATTCAGGCGGACAATCAGAAAATGGATTCCATTAACGTAAACCAGACTAAAAACGTTAATGCCTTTTCTCCAAATGGGGACGGTTACAATGATCTTTTCCTGAAAGGATATGAGATCACGGTATTCGACCGGTGGGGGAAAGAATTGTATAAAGGCATGGATGGATGGGACGGCAACTTTAACGGCAATAAGGTAGCTGCAGGCACCTACTTTTTTATCAGGCATATTCGCGACAACAGCGGAAATATAGTAAATGAACACAAAGGCACCGTAACCCTGATCAGACAATAAGAGACGATATGAAAAGGACAATATTAATCGGCATAGCATTATTACTGACCGGCCTGCTCATGGGACAGTCGAAGTGGATCAGCAAGGCGGACAGGGCTTCCGAAAGAAATGATTTCACGGCAACAGTCAGATACTATAAAAAGGCGCTGGAAGAAACGACAGACCCGCTCCAGAAGCAATGCATGCAAATCAACATTGCCTGGGCATATAACAAAATGAGCTATTATCAAAAGGCTCTTTCCTGGATTGAAAAAGCCTATGACAGTGCCAAAGCAAAACCTGAAACCATTTCCCTCTACGCCACCACGCTGGCACGCACCGGCAAGACGGATCAAGCAAAACAGGTTATTGAGATGAGCCTTAAGCATTTTCCGGAAAATGCAGACTTGAAAGAGATACTGAAGGAACTCGAACGGACAGCGGAAGGAACGAAAAAGAAAACATCCGTCAACCTGCAAAAAGTTGATGAACTGAATTCCCAGTACAGTGATTATGCCCCCTTCATGATGTTCGACAAGCTGGTCTTCGCCTCCACGCGTTTTGAAGGAGAAGAGGCAAAAATCGACGGTCGGACATCCCAGGGATTTTCTGACTTGTTCATAAGCGCCTATGATACAGCTGTGTCAGAATGGTCTACTCCTGAAAGAATAGAAGGCCCGCTGAATAGCAAATACAACGATGGCACCTTCTCATTCAATGAGAAAAATATGACCGGCTATGTGATGCGCTGTCCTAAAAGCAGTCCGAATTGCAAACTTATCATGTCAAAATATGACAGCACAAAGAACGCCTGGTCAGACCCAACTGAGTTATCAATCAATAGTGATGAACATAGCGTGGGGCATCCCTGCATCAGCGAGGACGGAAAGGTCTTATATTTTGTAAGCGATATGGGCGGCGGTTACGGCGGCAAAGATATCTGGAAGGTGATTAAAAATGATGCGGGCGAATGGGGGCTCCCCATCAACCTCGGTACCAGCGTCAATACAAAGGCTGACGAGATGTTTCCCTTTATGCTGGGGGACTCCCTTTTGTTTTTCGCATCCGACGGGCACAGGGGTTACGGCGGACTGGATAACTTTTTCAGCTTTATGAAAGACATTGACTTCTCTCCGGCCGTCAATCCTGGCCATCCCTTCAACAGTCCCTCAGATGATTTCGGCATGATCATCCTGGATGACCTGAGCGGCGGATATCTTACTTCCAACCGTGAGGTGGAAAACAGCGACGACATTTATCACTTCGACGGATTGCCGTTTTTTATCACCATCAGCGGCAAGGTGAAAGATGCAGAAAACGGCCAAACTCTAGCAAAGGCAAAAGTGAGTTTCAATTACCAAAATATTGAAGACTCAGTATTCACGAATCAAAACGGCTATTACCTTTACGAGAACTTCCGCCCTTATAGCAATTATAATATCAGAGCGGAAAAGCGGCTATACCATCCTGAATCGCGCACCCTGAAGATCACCGACAGGGATATTATCTATTCAACAGCCCCTTCCTTTACAATGGATTTTGCACTCAGCAAAAAAACCTTCCCGGTTGCCATTAAAGGAAAAGTCACCGAACGCAAAACAGGTGAGCGCATGCCGGGTATCAGAGTGGAACTGAGCGGATCAAACGGATTCAGTTCTGATACATTCACGGATGAAGAAGGGGTTTACGAATTCGATGATCTGAAACACAAAGCAACATACACCGCCAGGGTGAGCAAGGAAGGTTATTTTTCTGAATCCAGGTCGGTGGAGATCCCGGAGGTTGAGCAAGCCCGTACATTCAGCAAGGAAACCGGATATGACATGGATTTTGTGCTAACCAAAATCGAGAAGAAAAAAGAGATCGTACTCAACAACATCTATTACGATTTCGATAAAGCCACCTTGCGTCCCGAATCGAAAACCGAACTGAACAAGCTGGCCAGCATGCTGAAGGAAACACCGGAGGTATATATCCAGATCAGCTCCCATACTGACGAACGCGGGCCCGATTCATACAACCAGGGACTGAGCGAAAGAAGAGCGCAATCGGTAGTGGACTACCTGGTTTCGCAAGGCATTGATCCCGGGAGATTGATTGCCAGGGGCTATGGCGAAACCAAACTGCTGATCGAAAACGCCATAACGGAAGATGAGCATCAGCAAAACAGAAGAACTACTTTTAAAGTTACGGAAATAAAAGAAAAACCGGCAGAGCCCGCAGCAGAACCGACAGAAGATGGAACGCTGAGCTTCCGTGTGCAGTTGATGTCGACCCAGCAACCCATACAGGGGCAGATGATGTTCAAACCGATACTGGAATATATTCCGAACACTCAGGTTTTTGTTAGAAATGAAAATGGATTGTTCAAATATGAAATCGGCTCCAGGAAAACCCTCAAAGAAGCTTCAACACTAAAACAGGAATTGAAAGAGATGGGCTATAAGGATTGTTTTATCAACGCCTATCTCGACGGCAAAAAGATCAGCATTTCAAAAGCAAAGGAAATTGATAAAAACTGATAAGTTTATGAAAAGAGCAGGAATATATTTACTGGGATTGTTTTTTATATCCCATCTCGGTTTTTCGCAGGTCGATCCCCAGATCAGTCAGTTCCCGCTGACAAAGCTGGTTTTCAATCCGGCAGCAATAGAAAAAAACGAATACATTAACCTGCATGGCCTGATCAGGCAACAGTGGACGGGCTTTGAAAATGCACCTTCCACCCAATATTTCGGCATATCGAATTATTTTGAAGGATTGAATGTAGGTTTGGGGCTTTCCATCGTGAACGACAAGCTTGGAAATGAAAACACCCAAAACATCAAACTGAATTATTCCTATAACTTCTGGTTGAATGAAGATGTGAACATCACTTTCGGTGCAGGCATGGGGTTGATCACCACCCGCCTCGAAACGGGTGACCTCGTTTTTGAGAACGGTTACGAGCCGGCCCTTAACGAAATCGGGGAACGAAAAACCAGAGCCGATTTTGATCTGGGCACCGAAGTGCTTTACAAGGATTTCACTTTTGGTCTATCCTGCCTGCATTTTTTGAAATCAACCGGAAACTCCACAAACTTCAAAATACCGAGGCATTATTTCCTCTACGGAATGTATGATCTGAGTATCACGAAAGAAATCGTACTGCAGCCGATGATCAGTCTGCGAAAATCAGGTCCTGTATTCCAGAGCGCGATTTCGGCCCTTGTTCATTATAAACATATGCTATCTGCCGGCTTCAGCTACCGCTTTGAAGATGCCCTCGCCATCGTAGCCCGTTACGAAATTCTTCCTGATATTATGATAGGATATTCGTATGACCTGGATACCGGTCCGGTTAGATCATTCAGTTCGGGATCGCACGAATTAAGCATCTCAGCCAGAATAGCAAAGCAGGCCGGCGTCCTTAAAACACCGCGTTACTTTGACTGACCTTTTATCGTTTATTTTTTTGTGAGCTTCTGAAATTTTTCAGGATTGTTCAGTACCTCAATGGCCATCAGAAACTCATCATCTATCTGCGAGATCACCTGGTAAAATGCGCTTACATCCCAGATATTTCTTGCAATTAAAGCTTTCACCCTGTAGAGGATAATCTCTTTTGATTTTTCGAGTTCTTCCTGATCGGTGGTCACATCCTTTTCTCCGGCTTCTGCTACCAACGCATCAAACATTGACTGGTTCACCCTGAAGTTCTCAACAAAGTCCTCAAGCTCAGGATATGCGGTTAGAATATCGCTTCGGTTTTCATCCACATAATCCATCACATAACTGTTTACAATACCTTTCCTGATAAGATCCACAAAATAATCGGTAACTTCCGAGGAATCCCAGGGCACAAAAATATCAGGCATAATGCCGCCTCCGCCATAGACAAGTCTGTCGTTCGGAGTTCTGTATTTCAGTGAATCAGGAAAGCTGATACTGTCGGGGTTGACAAGTTCTCCGTGTTTCAATCTTTTGTATATGTCCATATAATATTCATCTACCCCTTCTTCGTAGGATTTCTGAATGCACCTTCCGGTAGGTGTATGATAACGTGCCGTTGTCAACCGGATGATGGATCCGTCGGGCAGTTGGAAGGGCTTCTGCACCAAACCTTTGCCAAAGGAGCGTCTGCCGATTATTAAACCGCGGTCGAGGTCCTGAACGGCGCCGGCAACAATCTCACTTGATGAGGCCGATCCTTCATTAATAAGGATCACCAGGTTGCCCTCTTCAAAATCACCGCCGGGATCGGAATGAAATTTCTGTACCGGACTTCTTAATCCTTCCGTATAGAGTAACAACCTATCTTCTTTGATAAATTCATCTGCAAGCTCGATCCCTGGTAGCATGTATCCACCTGGATTTCCTCTGAGATCGAGGATGAGTTTTTTCATTCCCTTTGCTTTCAGTTCGGCGAGCTTTTCACGAAACTCATCAACAGTTGAAAGCGAAAAGCGCGTTACTTTGATAAACCCAATTTCGGGAGTGGCCATAAAACTGGCGTCGATGCTGTTGATCGGGATCTTGTCCCGGACAATGGTAAAATCGATCATATTATCCGTACTGGTACGGTAAACCGTAATGTCAACTTCGGTTCCCTTCTTTCCCCTGAGGTGATCGAAAACAAATTGATTGTTGATATCATCTCCTGTGGCGACTTCACCGTCTATCTTCACAATCTTGTCTCCGGCCATAACACCTACAGATTCTGACGGACCACCCGGAATGGGTGCGATCACACGAATGGTATCCTTGTAGATCTGAAAGGTAACACCAATCCCTTCGAAGCTTCCCTGCAAAGGTTCGTTGGCTTTTTTAACTTCATCAGCCGGAATATAGGATGAATGCGGATCAAGTTCTTTAAGGGTTTCTACAATAGCATTTTCGATGATCTCCGGTTCATTAACGCTATCCACATATGCATACCGGATGTATTGTACAGTTGCAATGAATTTTTTCAGTGATTTATTTGGATCGCTCTGTGCATTTGCTGACTGGGTGGATGTAATCACCAACAAGACCATAAAAAGCAAGACGAATCCTTTTTGAAGTTTTCCAATCATGTGATTTCCTCTTTAGCTTATGTTAAATAAAAATTCAAAGTTATCATAAAACGCTTCAAATAAAACGTTCGGTTCTCAAGGGGTTGTTAAAAGATGTTAATCCCTTCCTTTGAGGATCAATATGTCATCAAATCCCTTGCCACTTTCAGGATCTTTTCGGTATCGGGCAAAATGGCTTTTTCGAGTATCCTGTTAAACCCGACGGGAGTAAAGGCAGATCCGAAGCGTTGCACTGGTGCATCCAGATACTCAAAGGCTTCCTCTCCCAACATCGAGGCAAGTTCCCCGCCGAAACCGCCAAACAACTTGTCTTCATGCACAACCAAAGCACGGCTGGTTTTTTTCACCGAGTTGATGATGGTCTCCTTATCAAGTGGGACCAGCGACCGGATATCGATCACTTCGGCTTCAACACCGTTTTCCCGGCTTAATATATCGGCTACTTTCATACACATATGGGTTGTATTTCCATAGGTGATGATGCTCATATCATTGCCTTCTTTTCTGATCCTGGCCTTTCCGAAAGGGACGATGAAATCATCGGGCACCTGCGCTTCTGCTACAGGATCATTATAGAGGGCTTTGGGTTCGAGGAAAAGTGTCGGACCTTCGGAGCGGATGGAAGCACGCAGCAAGCCGGCTGCATCGTCGGCCATGGAAGGGTAAACCACGCGGACACCCGGAAAAGTCGTGAATACTCCTTCGGTGGTTTGCGAATGATACAGGCCGCCTCCAATATAACCCCCGCTGGCCAGCCTGATGGTTATGTTGGGTGAGAACTTGCCGTTGCTTCTCCAGTAATCGTGTGTAGTTTCAACAAACTGCTCCATGGCCGGCCAGAAGTAATCCGCAAATTCGGCTCCTTCGATCACGATGCGTATTTTTTTGTCGAAACGGCTCATGCCGTTGGCTGTTCCCACAATGTAGTCTTCTGCTATGGGCGCGTTAAACACCCGTTCCTTCCCGAATTCCTGCTGCAGGCCTTTGCTAACATTGAAGATGCCGCCTTTATCGCGATTGGCGATGTCCTGCCCCCAAATGAAGGTATCGGGATTGTGCCTGAACTCGGCTTTGAGCGTTTCGTTCAGGGCGGTGATCAATCGCATTTTTTCACCTTTCCCAGCGGTTAAGCCCTCGGGGTATTTATCGGATTTGACAGGTTTGGGAATCACAAAATCGTGTATGGATTCGGGTGACGGATCTTTTGCCGCTATGGCCTTTTTATGCACTTTTTTAACTTCCTGCTTAACATCTTCTTCAATGGCCTGCAGCTCTTCTTCAGTAAACACAGCTGAGTAGAGCAAGCGCTTTCTGAACCTGGCAAGCGGATCCTGCCCTTTTGCTTCATCCAGTTCGTATTGGCTTCTGTACAACTCATGTCGGTCGCTGTTGGAGTGTGACCCGATGCGCACACAATTGGCATGAACGATCACGGGTACATTATGTTCCTTTACAATCTGCCTGGCCTTGATCATGGCATTCATGGAATTGAAAAAGTCCTTTCCGTTGCAATAGATCACTTCCAGGTTCTTAAAGCCAAGGAAATTATCGGCCGCCCTTGGATTGGCGGTTTGGTCTTCCTTGGGAACAGAAATGCCGAAGCCATTGTCCTGGATCACAAAAATTACAGGCAGCCTTTCGCGGCTGGCACCGTTGATGGCTTCATAAACATATCCCTCGGAAGTGGATGATTCGCCCATAGAACAGATCGAAACACCATCCGATTTATAGTATTTCAGAGCGCGGGCCAGACCCGCTGCATGCTGGGCATGGTTGCCGGTGGCTGATGACACATTCTGAATATTCCATTCGGGTTTGGCAAAATGGTTCGACATATGCCTTCCGCCGCTGGCCGGGTCATCGGCTTTCGACAAACCGTTTAAAATAATCTCCTCCGCAGTCAAACCTGCTGATATGGTTGTGAGCATATCCCTGTAATAGGGAAATAAGAAATCCTTTTTCCTGTTGAATACCTGCCCGATGGCAAGCTGTATCCCGTCGTGCCCGGCATAGGGGGCATGATACGACCAGCCAAGGGCCTGTTTCAAATAATTCGGCGCTTTTTCATCCAAACGCCTACCCAAAGTGGCCAGACGAAACCACTTTTCCAACTCTTCCTTTGGAGTATTTTTGATATTCAGCTTCCTGTCTTCCTTCTTCAGCTTGTATTTCTTCCGGTAGATCATATTCAATTCATATATTAATGTTATCTAAAAAGAACACAAAAGTACGATCATTTGTTTATTTAAACCAATTCCAGATAAACAGGATGATTCAGGGATGATGGAATTAAACAAAGGAATCAAAGCGGCTTGTTGACAAGCTTCTATGATTCAAGAATATCAAGGTACTGATCGGGACGCCTGTCGTTGAGTGCATGATTTTTTTCAGTGATCATTTTGTTGCGGGATTTTTGCGGATCGATCTCAATGGTGATCACTTCCGGTTTATTTTCGGACGCCCTTGCAAGAACCTCCCCTCTTGTCCCGGTGATGATGGAACCACCGGAGAACTTCAGATCGCCATCCGCGCCTGTCCTGTTTGCGGTAATCACATATACACCATTCACAACGGAATGCATGGGTACTACTTTCTGGCCGTAAGGTGTTACCAGGTTGGAGGGATGACAGATCAGGTCGGCGCCTTTCAGGCCAAGAATGCGCCAGGTTTCGGGAAACAGGTAGTCAAAGCAGATCTGAATGCCGACAGTCATCTGGCCGACATCAAAAACCGGCAGGCCGCGATTCCCGGGCTCGAATATGTCTTTTTCATTCATAAAAAGATGAAGCTTACGATATCTTCCTATTATGCCATCGGGTCCAACAAGAACTGCCGTATTGTATAGCAAGTCCCTTTCACGTTCATTCATTCCGGCAACGATATGGCATCCCGATGCCCTGGCATGCTGGTGCAAGAATTCAATAAACCTGCTGTCTTCGATAGATTCCGATAGCTTCATGGCTTGATTTCTTGAAGTAAAATTGTAACCGCTGTTGGCCAGTTCAGGCAAAACTATCAAAGCTGAATCTTCGGTTTGTGCAAGCAGCGGGATCAGGTTTTGTATGTTTTGTTCGGCTTCTCCCAGAATGGGTTGTGATTGTATGAGTGAAACTTTTACCATAAGGTTTTTTTAGAGGATTTACAAAAAACTTTCCATCAGCTCCTGATCACCTTAAACTCTCCGCTTATCTCCAACTTGATGATGGTTGAAGGCTTGGTTTCCGAGATTCTTTTGTGGTGCAGGTTCACAACATAATCGACGGCATCCTTGATCTCCTGCGATATCTGACTGAAAACAATTGGATTTGATCCACCCGTGATGTTTGCAGATGTGGATACAATGGGTTTACCAAATTCGGCTATCACTTTTTTGCTGAATTCATCCTCGATGATCCTGATGGCAATGCTGCCGTCTTTGGCCACCACATTTTTTGCCAGGTTTTTGGCCTGGGGATAAATGATGGTAAGCGGTGTATTGATGCTCAAAAGCAGGTCGACGGCAATCTCGGGTACCTGCTTCACATATTTTTTAATTTTGGAAGCCTCATCCAGCAGAATGATCAAACTCTTGTTCTCCACCCGTTTTTTGATCTTGTAGATTTTTTCAACTGCCCTTGAACTGGTAGCGTCACACCCGATACCCCAGACGGTATCGGTGGGATACAGGATGGTTTTCCCCGCTTTCAGTGCTGCAACTGTTTTGCGTATTTCTTCTTCCATATTAGTTTAACCTGCTTAACAGTGATTTTGTTTTAATGGTTAAAGCACATTTAAAATGTCCCTCTGGGCACTCGCGGTAACCATGCAAGCCACAAGGTTTACAAGCCAGGCTTTCCGGACTTTGCACCACAGCAGAATGGTCCGACAGCGGACCAAAACCGAATTCAGGTACCGTTGAGCAGAAAATGGAAGTTACCGGAGCATTCATCGCACTGGCGATATGCTGTGGGGCCGAGTCGTTTACGTAATTCATTTTCGCATCGGCCATGAGCGTTGCTGTTTGCAACAAACTCAACTTCCCGCACATATTGATGGCATTGGGATGACCGGACTGCCGGATGATTTCCTTCGACATCTCCCGGTCGGACTGGCTGCCCAGAAAGTAAATGTAATGATCTTTTAAGGCCATCACCAGTTCAACCCATTTTTCAGCAGGATATTGTTTGGTAAACCACAGTGAGGCCGGTGCAATGCATATATATGCATGGGTCTTATATTGTGACATTCCGGCATAATCATCCTGAGCCGGGTGAAGCTTTATGGGATAAAAATCATCATTCGTAAAATGACGGATCAAGGACAGGTTTCTTTGTGTTTCATGAATATTTTCATGAATTCCTATTTTGTGCTTTACACTTTTTGAAAAAAACAGGGAAAGCGGATTTTTGTTGAATCCTACCGTATGAACGGCTCCTGAGAAAATCGTGAGCAAACCGGTTGAAAAAAAACGCTGCAGATTGATCACATAATCATACTTTTTCCTGCGGATGATCTTATGGATCAGGTAGAGGTTTCTGTATTTGTATTGAGATTTGTCCCAGATGAAAATTTCATCCAAAAAGGGATGCTTTCTGAAAAGGCTCTCAGTTCCTTTTTTCAACAGCATATCTATTTTTGGTTCCTCAAAAAACGCATTCAGCTTTTCAAGCAAAGGCGTTGAAAGGATCACATCACCGATGGAAGCCGTTTGTATGACGAGTATTTTTTTCAAAATTTTTTATCCGGGTTTTAACAGGCAAATTTAACCCTTAAACAGTAAGTTATCAACTGGTCGTATTAATTTAACAAAATATTAGGTTGCAACATCGTATTCCCTTAAGGCATCATTAAGCGAGGTTTTTAAATCCGTTGAAGCCTTTCTTTTGCCGATGATCAGTGCGCATGGCACCTGGTACTGGCCGGCAGGGAACTTTTTCGTCAGTCCTCCGGGAATCACCACAGCGCGTTCAGGTATCCTGCCTTTGTATTCAACAGGCTTCTCTCCCGTAACATCGATGATCCTGGTGCTGCCTGTGAGGACCACATTGGCTCCCAACACAGCCTCTTTTTGAATATGCACCCCTTCCACCACAATGGAACGCGAGCCGATAAAACAATTGTCTTCGATGATAACCGGTGCGGCCTGCACTGGCTCGAGCACCCCTCCGATGCCAACGCCTCCGCTCAGGTGTACGTTCTTGCCTATCTGTGCACAGGAACCAACAGTGGCCCATGTATCCACCATCGAACCCGAATCGACATGAGCCCCGATGTTCACATAAGAAGGCATCATAATCACTCCTTTGGCAAGAAAAGCACCATAACGTGCTATGGCATGAGGAACAACACGCACACCCTGCTGTGCATAGTTTTTCTTAAGCGGGATTTTATCATAAAATTCCAATGGACCGGCTTCCATAGTTTCCATTTTACGAAGTGGAAAATAAAGGATAACCGCCTTTTTCACCCATTCATGCAGATGCCAGCCTCCGCCCTCAGCAGGCTCCGCCACTCTTATACGACCCTTATCAAGTAGCTCGATAACTTCTTCAATGGCATTCCGGTAGGTGTCCTGTTTCAGTATTTCCCGCTCTTCCCAAACATCTTCAATCAATCTGCTTAATTGTTCCATATGATAATCTGTTTAAAAAGAATCAAATTTAAGGCTTTCTTACTGAACAAAGCACATTGCTTATGTTTTTAAAAATATAGCTAAAAAGTGTACGTTTGTGATACAATTAACGTTTTGAAAAAGTTCGGATAAAAACATGGGTAGAATACTTGCAATTGATTATGGTCGGAAGCGGGTCGGGATTGCAGCCACAGACCCCGGACAGATTATAGCAAATGCAGTGACGACAGTTCATTCCAAAGATATTTTTAATTTTCTGAAGGAATACGTGGAGCGTGAAGACGTTGAATGTATCGTTGTCGGAAAGCCCAAACAAATGAACAATCAGAACTCTGAAGCAGAACGATTTATAGAACCTTTTGTCAGGAAACTGAAGAAAATGTTCACTGGCATAAAAATTGATCGCTTCGACGAACGTTTTACATCAAAAATGGCGTTCCAGAGCATGATCGACGCGGGTTTAAAGAAAAAGGACCGGCAAAACAAGGAGTTGGTTGACAGCATCAGCGCCACGCTCATCTTGCAATCATACATGGAATCGAAAAAAGGATTTTAAGGAGGAACAATGGTTTTACCGATCACAGCATATGGTCATCCGGTATTAAAAAAAAGAGCCGAAGAAATTGAAAAAAACTATCCTGATCTTCATACACTCATCGAGTATATGTTTGAAACCATGTACGAAACGGTTGGGGTAGGTTTGGCCGCCCCACAGGTGAACCGCTCCATCAGGCTTTTCATTGTGGATGCCACTCCTTATGCGGAAGAAGATAAGCATGCGGAAAATTTCAAAAAGGTGTTCATCAACCCCGAAATCACAGAAGAAAAGGGTGAAGAAGATTTGTTTAAGGAATCCTGTTTAAGCTTGCCCAACCTGAGCGAATATGTGTCGCGGCAGCCAAAGATCAGAATTCGTTATATGGATGAAGATTTTAATGAGCATGAAGAAGAATATGACGGAATGGTGGCCCGGATCATCCAGCACGAATACGATCATCTTGAAGGAATTCTCTATGTGGACAGGCTAAGCAATCTCACCCGAACCCTGCTCAAAAGAAAACTAAAAGATATAGAAACCGGAAAGATCGATCCGCCCTATAAAATGTTATTTGCAAATAAAAAATCTAAAATCAAAACATAGGAAAATATGAAAACAAACTTTTTTTTGTCGGTTATCAGTGTGCTTGTATTGTTTGTTATCGCTTGCGGCTGTGATAAAAAACACGATAAAGTTGTCGCCTTTGAAGATAAGTTTTATACAATCGCACCAGCCGATGTCAGCAAGGAAGACGCCCAGGCAATGGTTACCGAATATGTAACCTATGCCGACACTTATCCGGAAGACTCCATGACGCCTGTTTTCCTTGACAAAGCGGCAATGGTCAGCATTGATTATCTGGAGGCATCCCAGGCAGCCAATCTTTACAAAAGACTGGAGCGGAATTATCCAGAATACACTCCCACGCCGCAGCTTATCGAAATGCGTGTGGATACACTCGAAGACAGATTGTTTTCGGGGGCATCGGGAAGCATCGACAAAACCAGGGCAAAACAATTGCTTAATACCTACGTAACTTATTATTACCTGTTTCCGGAAGACAGTCTTACCCCGGAGTATCTGTTCCGGGCAGCCGATATGTCGATGAACCTGTTCAGTGCCGGAAAATCCATCAGCCTGTTCAACAAAGTGCTTGAAAATTATCCCGATTATCGCAAGGCCCCGCAATGCTTGTTTCTGAAGGCTTTTGTATATGAGAATAACCTGAACGATCTGGACAATGCTAAAAAGTATTATGCCGAATTCATCGAAAAATATCCCAATGATGATTTCGCAGATGACGCCCAGATGTCGTTAAAGAACCTTGGAAAAACACCCGAAGAGCTGATCAGGGAGTTTGAAGCGGCCAATCAATAAGATTCAGTATAAATGAAAAAAGGCGGCCTTTTTCAATAGGCCGCCTTTTTTATTTTTTATTTAAGAAATCACTTGGCATAGCTTACAGCTCTGGTTTCCCTGATCACGGTGATCTTCACCTGTCCGGGATAGGTCATTTCCTGTTGAATTTTTTTGGAAAGATCATATGAAAGCTTATTGGCTTCGTTATCACTGATCTTATCCGCACCAACAATCACACGCAGTTCGCGGCCGGCCTGTATGGCATAAGTTTTTAAAACACCCGGGTAGCTAAGGGCAATTTCTTCCAGGCGGTTCAGGCGCTGGATATAGGCCTCAATAACTTCCCGCCTGGCACCGGGACGGGCACCTGATATGGCGTCACACACCTGTACGATTGGAGCAACCATGCTTTGCATATCAATCTCATCATGGTGGGCCGCAATGGCATTCACGATTTCAGGTTTTTCTTTGTATTTCTCTGCCAGTTTAGCTCCAAGAGTGGCATGTGGCAAATCGGGTTCGTTCTCAGGCACTTTTCCGATATCGTGCAACAGACCCGCCCTTTTGGCTTTTTGGGTATTCATTCCCAGCTCAGCAGCCATGGTCGCGCTAAGCAAAGCTACCTCACGGGAGTGCTGTAAAAGATTTTGTCCGTATGAAGAACGGTATTTCATCCTGCCGATCATCCTGATCAGCTCAGGATGCATATTGTGGATACCCAAGTCGATACAAGTGCGTTTACCGGTATCCAGAATTTCCTGCTCAATCTGGGACTTTGTTTTGGCAACCACTTCTTCGATCCGGGCCGGATGAATACGGCCGTCGGTAACCAGCTTGTGCAATGCCAGGCGTGCTATTTCCCTGCGTACGGGATCAAACCCGGAAAGCAATATGGCATCCGGTGAATCATCGATGATGATCTCAATTCCCGTGAGGGCTTCGAGTGCCCGGATATTCCTGCCCTCCCGTCCGATGATACGACCTTTGATCTCATCGTTTTCAATATTGAAAACAGAAACCGTGTTCTCGATGGCATGTTCAGCTGCTGTACGCTGCAAAGTTTCAACAACAATTTTCCTGGATTCCTTGTTGGCCGTCATACGGGCCTCATCAAGGATTTCACTGATGTGGACCATGGCCTCTGATCTGGCTTCATCTTTCAGGGATTCGATCAATTGTTGCTTGGCTTCATCCGCCGAAAGACCTGAAATTTTTTCCAGTTGTTCCACTTGCCGGGCATGCGATTTCTCGAGATCTTCCTGTCTCTTATTCACAATATCCAACTGGCTAAGCAGATTTTGCTTGATCGTATCGATCTCTTTTTGACGGCGATTCACCTCCTCACTTTTCTGCGAGAGGGTGCTTTCTTTTTGCTTGAACCGGTTCTCGGCTTTTTGCAAAACCGAATTCTTCTCATTAATATGTTTCTCGTGTTCGGCGCGCAGTTGCAGGAATTTTTCCTTTGCCTGCAACATTTTTTCTTTTCTGATCACTTCGGCCTTTTCTTCCGCTTCCTCAACTATGCCGCGTGCTTTCTTCTCCACGGCTTTCCTTAAGAATGTAGCTGTTATAAAGCCTCCCAGAATCAAACCTGCCAAACCGAAAATAATGCAATAAATCACTCCTTCCATAACTTCGATTTTTGTGTATGCAATATCACAAGGGATGGGGAAACACAACAAAAAAACCCGCATCAATTCAGGAGTTTGATAAACCCCTTTTCGACATGGATAGGGTTGCCAAATTTTTCGAACGTCCACTGTCTCTTTCAGGAGAATCCCGATGAAGCCGACCGAAACCGGCCTGGGATTGAGGCCTGTCCTACAAATTTATGAGCTTTAAACCCTAAATGTTATAATGTTGAGTTTATAAACAGTTTTGAATTAATGCGGGTAATACTTTTTGTTTCATATCAAAGAACGTTATTTGATATTTTCAGATAAAACCTTTTCAATTTCAGCCAGTTTCCCAATCAGTTTGCTGTCTTTCCCTTTCAGATCTTCCTCCAGACCAATGCTTTTGGCAGCGAATAAAATGGCCACCATTGACAAAAGGTCCTGTTTGTCGTTGTACGCGTAACTGTTTCCGTATTCTTTAATCTTTTCATTGATCTGTTTGGCAGCTTTTCTGATTATCTCTTCTTCATCCTTTTTGATTGTTAGTCTATAGGGCCTGTCGGCTATTTTAACCGAAATTGTTAATTCTTTCATCGAGCCTTATCATCGAAAAAAATATCTAATTATCAATAATTTAAAAAAGCAATGCATTGGTCTATTTCCCGCACCAATTCATTTATCCGTTGTTTTGCCTCATCCGACCCTTTGGTCGTATCAAGCGATTTTGCTGTTTTTAATATATTTATTTTTTGTTTAAAATCTTCAATTGTTCTCTCACTGGTGATGATCCTGTCTTTAAGCTCCCTATTTTCTTCCGTCAATCTGCTGTTCTCCTCTTTAGCTTTATTCAATTCCTCAATGAGCTTTCTAACCTTAAATTCAATTCCCGATATCAGGATTTCTTCATCACCCATTTGCCCACTTTATAAAATCATGCTCCACAAAAATAGTAAACCGCTGTATTAAAAGCAAGTAAAGCATTAACACACCTCACACTCGCCTAACAACCAACTTATTACACGTTTACATTTTAATGATTCTAAATTAGCTGGCATGAAATGCATTAAAAAACCAGCAAACTTGCAGGAACCTTTTTTGATTTCCAGACATATAACAGTATGCAAGAAGAATTCGTATGTTATTTATGGAAAAACAAACTCTTCCTTCCCGAACTGCATACTGTTCAAGGAGAAACCATTTATATTATGCACCAGGGAATGAGAAACCACGATGCCGGTCCGGATTTTACCGATGCCAGGATAAGGATTGGCAGCACGTTATGGGCGGGCAATGTAGAAGTACATGTAAACGCATCCGACTGGATGAAACACAACCACCATAAAGACAAAAATTATGACAACATCATCCTGCACGTGGTTTATCAAAACGACCTGCAAATACTAAGATCAAACAAAGAAGAAATCCCGACTTTAGCGGTCCATGGCAAATTCAAAAAAGAGCTTTATGCAAGATATCTGGACTTTTTGTCGGCTTCCTGCTGGATTCCTTGCGAGCATTCAATCCTGGATTCACCTTCCATTATACGTTCAAAAACAATTGAGCGAATGCTGATTGAACGACTCGAAAAGAAAACCCACTTTATCCTAAACAAGCTCAGGGTGAATCAAAACAACTGGGAAAACACCTTTTATCTGCAACTGGCCAGAAGTTTTGGATTCAATGTAAATGCCGAGGCATTCGAACTGCTGGCGTATTCAAGCCCGCTGAAATATCTTGGCAAGCACAAAGGCAATTTGATTCAGTTAGAGGCCATGCTTTTCGGGCAGGCAGGCCTGTTGAAAACAAGCTTACACGACAAATATCATCAGCTACTCAGAACCGAATATGAGCACCTCAGAAACAAATTCTCCCTCAGCCCGATGGACCCGCATCACTGGAAATTTTTACGTTTGCGACCTGTAAATTTTCCAACGGTCAGGATCGCTCAATTTGCTGCATTATTGAATAAAAGTTCAGGATTGTTTTCAGCTTTGATCGCTATTAATACTTATCAGGAGGCCTTTGATTTATTTGATTTTACCCCTTCCCCCTATTGGGAAACACACTATCGTTTTGGAAAGTCATCACCTTCGAAAAGCAAGCATCTGGGAAAAAACAGTATTTTACTAATTATAATCAATACGGTAATTCCATTCATGTTCGCCTACGGAAAATATAAGAAAGACGAAGGATTAACAGAAAAAGCCCTGAACCTCTATGAGGACATTCCCGCAGAAAAAAATGCCATTATCCGCAAATGGTCGGATCTGGGGCTCAATGTAACGGAGGCTTCACAGTCGCAGGCACTGCTTGAACTAAAAAAATCGTATTGTGACCGTAAGCGCTGCCTGGATTGTGATATCGGAAATTATTTAATTTCCGGGAAAACATAACATACCAACTGTTTTTCTATATTTGTATCAAAGCAATTCTTATCAATCTTGGAAAAACCGGAAACTTCAGGCAAGATCAAAACCGCCCTGGTCATGTTACTGATCATAATAGTGATTGGTATCATTGGCTATATGTCCATAGAAGGGGATGATTTTTTAAGCGCCTTTTACATGACTGTGATCACGGTTTCCACGGTAGGTTTCGGAGAGATACACAAGCTGTCGGAGGGCGGTCGGGTGTTCACCATCATCCTTATCCTGATGAGCTTTGGTACCTATGCCTATGCCATTTCCGTGATCACAACCCATTTTGTTGAAGGCAAGCTTTCGTTTTTCCTCAAAGGCCAACGCCAAAAATTCAAGAAAAAGATGGAAAATCATGTGATCATATGCGGGTACGGCCGCAACGGACAACAGGCAGCCAGCGAGTTGCGTTTATACAAGGAGCCTTATGTAGTGATCGATACCAATCACGACCTGGTGGTTGAAAATCTCGACCTCCCTTTTCGTTTTATTGAGGGAGACGCCACCCAGGATGAAATCCTGATCAAGGCCGATATCGAAAAAGCCAAAGCCGTCGTCTCCACACTTCCCAGTGATGCAGACAACCTTTATGTTGTAATTACAGCCCGTGCATTAAATCCGGGATTGACAATTATCAGCCGCGCTTCTAACGAAAGCTCACAAAAAAAGCTCAGAATGGCCGGGGTTGACAATGTGGTGATGCCCGAAAAAGTTGGCGGTGCACATATGGCCAAAATGGTAGCCCGACCGGATATACTGGAATTTCTCGAGCAGATTTCCATTGGCACGGATGCTCCCACCAACCTGGAAGAGATCATCTGCGACCAGTTGCCGAAAGAATTTCTGAATAAAACCATTCATGATATCCAGATCAGGAAACTGACAGGGGCTAACATCGTGGGCTTTAAATCCCCCGATGGAGAATACATTCTAAACCCCCTGCCCGACACCCGCATCATACCTCATTCAAAGCTCTTTGTTTTAGGCACTACCGATCAGATTAAAAACATGAAAAAAATGCTGAGTGGCGAAATCAGCAAGTCCGGAAAAACCTAAACAAACTTGGAACGAATATCATCCAGGGCGGTCACGGTCCCGAATACATTCACCACATCACCCCTTTTCAAATAGGTTTCGCCGTGCGGGATGTACATGTTGTTGGCCCGCCTTATCAACATGAGCGTACAATCGCTGTGTATGGGAATGTCTTTGATCTGCACACCGTCAATATTGCTATTGGAGATCTCCATCTCTTCCACATGATAGCTTTCAAAACTTTCAATCAGGGTGTGGTAGGTGGTTGGCCTGATGATCAGACTTTCAATGGCCACGGCTACAAGGCGTGTTACATCGAAATACTCCACTTCGAGTTTATTGAGTATTTTTTGAATTCTTTGCTTGTTGGCTTTGGTGATCACACGTTCATGATTCATATCTTTTCTTAACAAGCCTGAGATTTTGATATTCTCATCATCAGAGGGGGTAAGGATCACCACATAATTTTGTTCCAGCAACTTCACTTTATTATATACCGAAACATCGGTTCCGTCACCCTGTATGCACCTGATTCCTTTTCCATTGATTTCATCACATCTGACCTTGTCTTTTTCAATAAGCACTACATCCCGGTTGTGCATTTTCATTCGCCTGGCCAACAAAACGGCAGTTGAGCTACCTCCAACAATCACGGTTTTATCAGCCGGGAACTTACTTTTTTTGTTTATTTGATCATACAACACCGGTGAAAGCAAACAAGTAACAATCGCCATCATAATGAAACAAGCATTCACACCCTCGCTGATCACACCCAACTCAAGTCCGATTGTGGAAGCAGCTATGATTAGGCTGAGCCGGGACGAGATCAAAAATCCACCCGAAATGGCTTTCCTGAAACCGAATAACCTGGACCAGATCAAAGCCGGGATTACCTTGACGGTGTATAAAGTTACGATTAACAGAGCCAGGAAAACGTACAAGGATCTATCAAATTCCAGCAAAGCCTGCGCATTGAACTTCACACCGACCATAATAAAAAAGACGGGTATGAAGAAACCATAACCCATCCCATCAAGTTTCAGCAACAGAAGGGATCTGTCTTTATGCAAAAAGATCGATAGCAACAAACCACCCAGGAAAGCGCCCAGCAGGATAACTTCCTTGCCGATGACCTGTGATAAAACGACAAAAACCAATATCAGCAGCATGGTGCCTCTGACCTTGATCTGTGAAGCAGCATGGGAAAGTTGAAAGGTAAATTTTTCGTAGAAGCTGAACCTGCTCAAAAGTTTTCCGGCGATATACAGCACAATGAAACTACCTGCCAGCAACATGATCCATAGCAAATCAAAGCGCAATCCTTCCTTTAAAACAAAAGCGGTAATAGTGAACAATACAATACTAAAGACGTCTGCGACAGCAGCCGCCACGATCACAGCCTGTCCGAAACCGGTTTTCACCTCCCCCCTGTTCTTCAAAACAGGAAGGATAATGCCGACAGAAGTTGTGACCATGATCAATGAGAAATACCAGATGTTTTCCAGGCGCACAAAATTATCAATGATAAGGCTGCCTACAAATGACAATAAAAGCGTAAGAAAGAAAACGATCAAACCAACGATCAAAGGATTCCGAAACACGCTTTGCAATCTGATTCTCCTACGTGGAAGGGAGCTGATGATCTGATCCATATTGATCTCCAGCCCGCTCAGGAACATCAGAAAGATAAAACCGGTCAGCGCCAGAAATTCAACATATTTGAGGCTTTCTTGCGATGTGCTGCCAAGCAGATACTTTCCAACAAAATAACCTGCAAGGATCTCCAAAACAACAGTTGGTATCCGTTTAATTCTGAAAAAAGTCATGAGCATGGGGATCAGCCAGGCAATTGCAAGGATAATCAACAGAGGATAATAATCGAAATCAAAAGAAATGCTTAGCAATTTACCCATGCTTGTTTAGTTTGATTTTAAATTTATGAATTTTCACCAATTCCATATTATTTTAAGCAAGTTACTCATCTTTTCTGATAAATTTTACCAAATTTGTCGATCATTTGTTTAACCTAATCCGGGATTTATGACGGGAACCGTACTTAACTCTATATTTCTGAACAACTTCGGACAAAAAATCTACCAGGCCGTAGATAATTTCATCGTAGGATATAATGAATACATTGGCGGATTTCTCATTCTGCTGTTGTTGGTTCCTACCGGTGTATATTTTATCGTCAAGCTAAACTTCCTGAATATAACCAAATTGCGCCATTCGATACGGGTGGTTGCAGGAAAGTACGACCAGGCCGACGACCAGGGCGATGTGAATCACTTCAAAGCACTCACCACGGCATTATCGGCCACTGTTGGCACAGGTAATATTGTAGGAGTGGCACTGGCCATCGGATGGGGCGGGCCGGGCGCCATTTTTTGGATGTGGGTGACCGGCTTTCTGGGCATGATTCTGAAATACACCGAATGTACCCTCTCCCATAGATACAGGATATTCAACTCGGACGGAACGGTATCCGGTGGTCCGATGTATTATATGGAATACGGGCTAAAACCCAAAATTGGCAAAACAGCCAAGATACTCGCTGTAGTTTTTGCAGTGGCTGCTGTTTTATGTTCGCTGGGGACCGGGAATATGGCCCAGTCGAATTCCATGTCGGCAGCTCTTTTCGGGACATATGGGATCGACAAATGGATTTCGGGACTGGTGATCAGTTCCCTGGCATTAATGGTCATTGTAGGAGGAATAAAAAGGATCGCCAATGTCACCGCACGCCTGGTTCCTTTCATGGCCGTTTTGTATGTTTTAAGCGCTTTGCTGATCATCGGACTCAAATATGAGAACATCCCCGATGCATTCAGCCTGATCTTCACAGAAGCTTTCACCGGCAAAGCGGCCACAGGCGGATTCTTCGGTTCCGCCTTCATGATGACGCTTGTAATGGGCTTACGCAGGGGATTGTTCTCTAACGAAGCCGGGCAGGGTTCGGCGCCCATTGCACATGCCGCAGCCAAAACAAAATATCCCGCCCGCGAAGGCCTTGTAGCTTCACTCGAACCGCTGGTGGACACCCTTATCATATGCACACTCACCGCCCTGGTGATCATCCTGACAGGCGTGTGGCAAACCGATAAGGAAGGCGTCCGCATGACGGCCAGGGCCATGGAGATCGGACTGAACCGGATTGGGATAATCGGGGTCGGCGACCACATCGTTTCCGTCGGACTGATGCTTTTTGCCTTTTCAACCATCATCAGCTGGTCTTATTATGGAACCAGGGCTGTAAATTATTTGTTTGGAGAAAAGTACATCAGGCCCTATGGATATGTATACGGGCTTTTTGTTTTCCTCGGCTCGATCTGGGGCCTTGAACTGGTGTGGCATTTTGTGGATATGGTGATCACCCTGATGACCATACCCAACCTCATCGCACTGTTGTTGCTTGCACCGGTTGTCATGCAGGAAACCCGAAAATACTTTTCCATGATGAATCAGCTGGAACCCAGGTTAAAGAAGAAAAAAATGAAGCCATGAATAAGCAGGGGCAAATAACAGGATTTGTTATTTTGCTGCTTACAGCTTTTCTGTTTAATAATCAGCAAATCAAAGCCCAGGCTAACCCTCATTTTGAGGAAACCATCCCGCTTCGTGCCGACACCATGCATACCGGGGGCAAGCTCACCATGAGCGAACGCATCGACAATGCGTTTACACCCGTGGTTAAAGTGCTGGGAGATGTTTTGTTCTGGGATCCTTTTTCGGCCGCAGGCCTGTACGATCCGGTTGTTCGTGGTGAAAACGACAAACCAGTTAAAAACAAAAAGGGAGAAACGATAAAAGCCCCTTTAAAGCTGATCGTGGTCTGGCTGATATTCGGCGGACTGTTTTTTACTGTTTTCATGCGATTTATCAACATTAAAGCGTTCGGGCATGCCATTCAATTGATCAGAGGAAAATATGACAAACCCGGCAGCGGCGGAGAGGTTTCTCATTTTCAGGCCCTGACAACCGCCCTCTCGGCCACCGTTGGCCTGGGAAATATCGCCGGGGTGGCGCTGGCCATTTCCATCGGCGGTCCGGGTGCTACTCTGTGGATGATGCTGGCAGGTTTTCTGGGCATGTCGTCCAAATTTGTTGAATGCACACTTGGTGTTAAATACAGAAAGATCGACAGCAAAGGCCGGGTATCCGGCGGCGCCATGTATTATCTACGCAAGGGCTTGAAGAACCGCAAGCTAGGCTGGCTCGGTATTATCCTGGCAGCCCTTTTTGCCATCCTGGTGATCGGAGGCTCTTTTGGCGGGGGCAA
Organism: Bacteroidales bacterium; assembly: GCA_021738625.1. Taxonomy (GTDB): domain Bacteria; phylum Bacteroidota; class Bacteroidia; order Bacteroidales; family JAIOZK01; genus JAIOZK01. The sequence continues at coordinate 18,797 of JAIPBS010000030.1, read as the reverse complement.
CATGCTACAGGCCAACCAGGCCTTTGAGCAATTTGCCTCCTTTTTCCCAGGAACTTCCGACAATGGGGCTGTTTACGGATTGGTACTCGCTTTCTTTGTCGGACTGGTTATCATCGGTGGCATCAAGAGCATAGCCCGGGTCACTTCACGCATTGTGCCCATTATGGCGCTGCTTTATGTCGGAACTGCAATGGTGATCATTTTTATCAACATCGAAAATACGGGCGAGGCATTCAGCCTGATCTTCAACGGAGCCTTTTCGGCCGATGCCATGAAAGGCGGTTTTATCGGCGTGTTGATCTGGGGCTTTCAAAGGGGGGCATTTTCGAATGAAGCCGGCGTGGGTTCTGCCTCCATCGCACACTCGGCGGCCAGAACCAACGAACCGGTAAGCGAAGGCATCGTGGCACTGCTGGAACCATTTGTGGATACCATCGTGGTTTGCACCATGACCGCCCTGGTGATCATTTTCACGGGATATCATGAAGCCCCCGATGGAATAGAAGGCGTCAGCCTGACCTCAGCAGCCTTTGCTTCTGTTTTCATCTGGTTCCCTTACCTCTTGCTGATCGCGGTAACTCTTTTTGCCTTTTCCACACTGATTAGCTGGTCGTATTACGGGCAAAAAGGATTCGATTATCTTTTCGGGGGATGGAGCGAAAAACTTTTCGGGACCAGGTCGGTAACCGATACCATTTACAGATTGTTGTTCCTGGCGTGTATCGTGATCGGTTCGGCATCCAATTTACGCTCGGTCATGGATTTTTCCGATATGATGGTGCTTTGCATGGCCTTCCCCAACATCATCGGATTGCTCATCATGGCCCCTGAAGTGAAACGTGATTTGAAAGATTACCGGCACAGACTTAAAACAGGACAAATCAAGAAATACAAATAAGCAAAACCAAATCAGATGAAAGATCAATGGTATAAAGAAATGTTCGCCAATTACGCCCGCTCCTATGATAAGGAGATATTTGTAAAGGGCACCGTTCAGGAATGCGATTTTATTGAACAGGAGATCAACCATGACAAATCAAAAAAGATACTTGATATCGGTTGTGGCACCGGAAGGCATTCCATTGAACTTGCCGGAAGAGGATATCAGCTAACCGGTATCGACCTGTCGAATGCGCAGATCGAACATGCCAGGGAAAAGGCTCAAAAAACGGGGGTGGAAATCGACTTCCGTATCGATGACGCCACCTCCTTCAAACTCAGCAAAAAATTCGACCTGGCCCTGATCATCTGCGAAGGCGCCTTTTCATTGCTGGAAACCGATGAGCTCAATTACAAAGTGCTGGAAAATGCTTACATACATTTAAATAATGGGGGGAAGATTATCCTTACCTGCCTTAATGCACTGTTTTTGATTTTCAATGATGCAAACAAATTCATCAATGAGAACAGCCAGGAAGGAACAAAATCAAGCCATGAAAACTTCGATTTGAAAACCTTCAGAATGAAATCCAGTTTGGAGATCAAAGATGACAATGGTAAGCCGATGAAGCTTTCCTGCGATGAGCGCTATTACATCCCTTCCGAGATCAACTGGTATTTGAAAACGATCGGTTTTGGGAACATCGGCATTTATCCCTGCAAAACAGGAAGTTTTGCAAGAAAGGATGGCAAGCTCGCAGCTGAGTATGAATTGCTTTGTGTCGCAGAAAAATAAAACCGGCCCTATTTGTAATTCATGAATTTTGTATTATTGCAATTCGTTCCTTAAACCCAAAACCATATGGCTAAATTCGACTTCAGCAAGCGCGACAGTTTCGGCAGCAAGATAGGCATCATTGCGGCAGCGGCAGGTTCGGCGATCGGACTCGGCAACATCTGGCGATTTCCTTATGTGGCCGGCGAGAACGGGGGCGGCGCATTTTTGTTGATCTATGTCGGATTCATCATCTTGATCGGCATACCTGTGATGCTTTCCGAATTCACGATTGGTAGAAGAGCGCAACGCAATCCGTTTGGCGCCTTCAAGCTGCTGAAGCCAAAACAGCACTGGTACCTGGTGGGTTTGATGGGCATTATCGCGGCTTTTACCATACTTGCATTTTACAGCACGGTGGCGGGTTGGACACTGGAATACCTGATCAATGCCGTTTCCAACAACTACGACGGCAAATCCCCGGCGGATTTGAACAATATGTTTGATGCTTTTGTCGGCACAGGCACCCGGCCGGTCATCTTCCAACTGGTCTTTATGTTTCTTACGGCAGCCATCGTATTTTCCGGGGTTAAACATGGAATTGAAAGATATGCCAAGATATTGATGCCCGTTTTGCTGCTCATCATCATCGTGTTGTGTGTCCGTTCGGTCACCCTGGCAGGCGCTGCCGAAGGCTTGAATTTCCTGTTCAATCCCGACTTCTCCAAAATACGTGCGAGCACTGTGCTGGAAGCGCTCGGACAAGCTTTTTTCTCCCTCAGCATCGGGATGGGCACCCTGATTACCTATGGTTCATACATCAGCAAAAAAGAAAACCTTTCAACCACGGCGGTGCAGGTTTCGGCTGCGGATACCTTTATCGCCATCCTGGCCGGTGTGGCCATTTTCCCCGCCATGTTCGCTTTTGGCATCGAACCCAACACCAGTGGTGAAGGACTGGTATTTAAAGTGCTCCCATTGCTCTTTAACGAGATGGCCGGAGGGTTCTACTTTCAGTTGTTGTTTTGTTTCCTGCTCATCGTAGCGGCACTCACATCAACCATTTCAGTGCTTGAAGTGGTGGTGGCCAGTGCAGCGGAGCAACTCAATATGAGCCGTAAAACAGCCACCGTGATCGCAGCCGTCGCGATTTCGATTCTTGGAATTTTCTGTACGCTATCGCTTGGTAATCTTTATATTGGCATTCCAAGCCCCTATCCGGGCGTATTTAAAATCACACTGTTTAATATTTTAGAGTATCTTTCAGCCAATATATTATTACCTTTAGGTGGATTTTTTATCGTATTGTTCTTAGGCTGGTTCCTTGGTAAACAGAACGTGAAAAATGAAATTACCAACTCAGGAAAGATCAGGGCCAGGCTGTTTAACATGTTCTTGTTCATTATAAGATATATTGCACCAATCGCTATTGCACTGGTATTCTTGCATGGAATGGGATTGATCAATATTTAAAAAACAACCGTCTAATCTATTCTTTCATTAAATTTTATGAAATCCTTCTATTGGCTGTTGCTGATGGGCGAGTTGTTTGGTGTTCTGTGTTCAAAGCTCAGAGTTCAGTTCAGCTTCTGAAATACTTTCCTTGCAAAGGAACTTTTTTGGATGAGTGGGTATATATTACTATGTATTAATAAATAATGAACTCATAATGCCACAAAGACTCTAAATAAATATAACCACAAAGGAACACGAAGGATTTTCACGAAGGAACACAAAGAAGATTCTTTGATAACCTTTGTACGACTTATGTGAGTAATTTTTAAATAAAACACAATGTATAGAGAAGAGATTTTTAAAACCGTTCTGGATTGTTGTTTTGTAGTACATTCAGAACTTGGGCCTGGTTTATTGGAAAGTTCGTATGAAGAATGTCTGTTTTATGAAATCAAAAAATCCGGTTTAATTGTCAGCAAGCAAAAACCTTTACCATTAATTTACAAAGAAATCAGATTGTAAAACATCTAAAAGATGGCATTAAACGCGTTATTTTGTAATTCATCTTTACTATGGAAGTGGCACCCACAAATCAAACTTTGTGCGCCTTTGTGAAAATCCTTCGTGCGCCTTTGTGGTAAAAAGCAAACAAACATGAGCCTGACCCGCGAAATAAAAGACTACCTCACTTTTTCAACTTATGAGCGGAACGGCATCCTGCTGTTGAGCGCGATACTTTTCCTGGTATTGTTTTACTATTTCCTCAGCCCCCTGCTGATCAAACCCGAGAGCATAGACCCCAAACTAATGCATCAAAAGATGAACGCCCTGATCGCAGCATACGACAGCAGTTCCACCCAACAAAACGGCATCCACCCCGACAGCATCAAACACTTTAAATTCGACCCCAACAATTTACCCGAAGAAAAATGGCTGCAACTTGGACTAACTGAGGATCAGGTTCGGGTTATCAAAAACTACGAAAAGGCCGGTGGAAAATTCTATACCAAGCAAGATGTAAAAAAGATCTATAGCATTTCCGAGGATATATATGACCGTCTTGAACCCTGGATCGATCTTCCTGAAAAATCATATCAACAAAAAACATCTTCTCAGGATAAAAAACAAAAACCATTATTAATTGAAATCAACTCTGCCGACTCATCCGATCTAACCATGCTTTATGGCATCGGGCCGGCTTTCGCCTCCCGCATCATCAGCTACCGCGATCTGCTCGGCGGATATCACACCAAAACCCAGCTGCTTGAAGTTTACGGAATGGATGAGGAAAGATACCAGGGATTTCAGGAAAACATCAAGGTCGATCCAAAGAAAATCGTTAAAATCACTATCCTGGATGCGGATTTCAAAGAAATCCTGCGTCATCCCTACATCCCATATTCCCTCACCAAGTTCATCTGCAACGAAAGAGATTCCTTAAAAAGCAACGGCCTCCGGCATCTCATGCAATTTAAGGGTATGAGCGACTCCTTGTTTCAAAAAATTACCCCATATTTGTCGCTTGAATAAAAGGTAGCGATATGGGCTTTGCAAAAACGATCAGGGAGTTCCCGCGTACATTCTGGACTGCCAATACCATGGAATTGTTTGAAAGATGGGCATGGTACGGCATCTTTATCATTCTGCCTCTTTATTTAACCGGTTCTATAGACGATGGCGCACTTGGATTCTCTCAAAACCAAAAAGGCATCCTCATGGGAACGGTTACGGGCATCCTGTATTTTTTGCCGCTTTTCACGGGAGCCATTGCCGACCGCTACGGATACAAAAAAGTGCTGGTGATCAGTTACATTATTCTGTCGATCGGGTACCTGAGCCTGGGTTATGTTAGCAGCTATACATCGGTATATCTGGTTTTTCTTTTTGTTGCCCTGGGCGCGGGACTGTTCAAGCCTGTGATCTCGGCCACCGTTGCCAAAACATCGGAAGGAAAAAACAGCTCGCTCGGATTCGGTATTTTTTATATGATCGTAAACATCGGGGCCTTTGTAGGGCCGATTGTGGCCTCCCAGTCGCGTGAGATTTCCTGGAAATACCCGTTCATGATCTCCGCTGTCGCAATTCTGATAAACCTTATTTTAGTCCTTGTATTTTATAAGGAGCCGCCAAGGGAAAAAGACGACACTCCTCTCGGTGCCTCCATGATCAAAATCCTGAAAAACATCTGGGTAGCGATAAGCGATTTGAAGTTCCTGGTCTTTTTGATCATCATTGTCGGCTTCTGGACGATGTACAACCAGTTGTTCTTTTCCCTTCCTGTATTTATCGAACAATGGGTGAACACCTCCGCCATGTACGAAGCCATCCATTCGTTCTGGCCCTGGCTGGCTGAAAAGGCAGGAACGCCACAGCAAACCATCAACCCTGAAATGATCGTCAACATCGATGCATTGTACATTGTGCTGTTCCAGGTTTTGATCTCCTCGCTCATCATGAAATACAAGCCCATCAACACCATCATCGCCGGTTTTTTGATCAGCTCCATAGGGATCGGACTGTGGTTCATAACCCAGAACGGTTTCTATCTTTTCATGACCATTTTCATTTTTGCCATTGGAGAGATGTCGAGCTCACCTCGCGTTATAGAGTACATCGGGAAAATTGCACCGAAGGACAAAGTAGCCTTATACATGGGGGCGTATTACTTACCCTTCTCGATAGGAAACATTCTGGCCGGTATTATCTCCGGCCCTGTTTATGAAAAGATTTCCGATAAGATCGAACTGATAAAACTTGAGGTAGCCGATCGCGGCATGCAGATCCCCGAAATATCGAAAACCTTCACTAAGAATGACTTCCTCGAGAAGGCCTCCCAGATGCTGGACATGAACCAGGCCGAACTCACCAACTACCTCTGGACCAATTATCATCCTTATAATTTCTGGATTGTCGTAACCGGTATCGGCATGCTCACCACCCTTTCGTTATTTGCTTACGACCGCATCCTGCGGTCGAAAAAAGGATAAGTTATCATATACCACTTCCAGCAAATTCACTTTTGTTAATGGATTAAGCGATGTAATTTTTGCCGTCTGCCTGTAAAACTTTTCTTCATCTCTTTCAAAGCGCACAGCAATACAACATCATTGTCCCTCAGCATTTTGACAGCAGTCTAAAAAGCCTGATTTTTAAACACTTTACCGTGTTGCGTTTCCCCGAAAGTTCCATTATATTTGTCGTTGTAATTATTATTCTTATGAAGTAGTAAGCCATTATGAAAGTAGCTACAATCATTGTTCTGTCAATTGCGTTGTTCTATGTTTTTTACATCGGCTCGAAAGAAGCCTTTAAAAATAAGAAAAACAACAATTAATGAACACCAAGTACATATTGAATATTCAAGGAAGTATATTAATCGTACTTGCTCTATTTTTAAGTACATCTTTTCCCTGGCTATTTTATTTTAAGGAAAATTATTTACTTGAACCCCTGATTTATTCCATTGCTATCCCCCTGCTGCTTGGGTTATTAATCCTTTATTTTACAAGGAACCATACGAAAGAATTACGGATAAGAGATGGGTATTTTCTGGTTTCATTGGTATGGGCAAATATGGGACTTGTCGGTTCACTGTTCTTTATTTTTTCCGGATCAATTCCATCGGTTGTAAATGCAATTTTCGAATCTGTTTCCGGATTCACCACAACAGGTTCCTCTATTCTAACAGATATCGAATCGCTGCCAAAAACCGTACTTTTCTGGAGAAGCCTGACCCACTGGATTGGAGGTATGGGGATTATTGTACTTGTTGTAGCCATCTTACCTGCTTTAAAAATTGCAGGCTATCAATTGCTATCAAAAGAAACCTCCGGTGATTTTTCAGAAAAAATCAAACCCAGATCAACAGACGTTGCCAAAAGATTGTGGGGTATTTACTTTCTGTTAACACTTATTTTGGTAATCCTGCTGATGCTCGGTGATTTGACCTTTTATGAAAGTTTGTGCCATGCATTTGGTACAATTGCAACCGGAGGCTTCAGCACAAAGAATGCAAGCATTGCATATTTCTCTAATTACGTACAGTATATGATCATGATCTTTATGATGCTCTCAGGAATAAATTTCACCCTTCATTATTTCCTCTTAAAAGGGAATTTTAAAAAGGTTTTAACCGACACAGAATTAAAGGCATTTTTTAAGATCATTATTTTTACCGGCCTTATCATCACATTCATACTATATATCAGACAAAATCATGACATCGAAAAAGCATTTAGAGATTCGTTCTTTCAGGTGATATCCATACTAACTGCTACCGGATACGCTACGGCTGATTATCTGAAATGGCAGGATAATGCCTGGATGCTGATCTTTTTGCTAATGTTTATAGGAGCATGTGTTGGTTCAACCGGGGGTGGAATAAAAGTAATGCGGCATGTTGTTGCCATTAAAAGTATTAAGAAATCCATCTTTATGCTGCTGCATCCAAGAGGGGTGAAAACCATTCGTATCAATAATCAAAGTATTTCTGATGAAAAAGCTGCCTCTATTATTACATTTATAGTAATTTACCTGATTATTGTAAGCGTTGGTACAATATTTATGGCATTGATCGGTTTGGATGGACAAACAGCTATCGGATCAGTACTTGCCACACTGGGAGGTATCGGGCCTGGTATTGGCAAGGTAGGTCCTACTGGCAATTTTGCCCATATACCAGATATTGGTAAAATTTTTCTCTCCATGCTTATGATTGTGGGCAGACTTGAAATTTTAACGTTTTTAATATTGTTTTCACCTGGTTTTTGGAAAAAATAAAAAAGTTATTCTCCATTATGTGAATTGCATTAGTTATTAACAAGGTTATTTGGCAAACATATGATAAAAAAACATATACAGTCGTTAAACAATCTATTTGCCATATTACTGTTTGTTTTTTCGATCGCAATACTTCTTTTTGATTTAGGATTTGATCAAAACGATCACCTTGAAAACCTGGTATTTAAAGCTTATATTGTTGTCTTTTGCCTGGAAATAGCGAACACCCTGACTCGCTTAATGCTGAGATGGGATAAAATTAAAAGATTTACACTCGCAATAGATTTCTTTTTACTTGTATTCCTTGCGGCAATGATACTCACCCAATTTGAAATTTTGGCGGTTAGTGCCTTAAACCACAAATTTTTTTGGGTCATGGGATTGACTCTCGTCTTTTTTCGTGAGCTTGTGGCTTTTAGTTTCAGAGTCACAAGAAGTTTACTCAATCCGGCACAGCTTTTCATAAGCAGTTTTTTAATCATGATTTTCGCAGGAGGTTTAATCCTATTGTTGCCAAACGCAACCAAACAAGGCATTACACTCACCAATGCCTTTTTTACCTCTACAAGCGCTGTTTGTGTCACAGGTTTAATTGTTGTTGATACGGGAAGTTATTTTACACTTTTCGGTCAAAGCATTATACTGCTCCTCATTCAGGCAGGAGGGATTGGTATCATGACATTTACAAGCTATTTTGGTTATTTTTTCAGGGGAAATACTTCATTTGAAAACCAACTCATTTTAAAGGATATAACCAATAGCAAAAAGATTGCAGAGGTGTTTGGCACATTGGGTAAAGTTATTATGCTCACATTTTTCATAGAAATAGTTGGTGCTGCTTTTATTTATTTTAATCTGGATGAAAATATTTTCAACAACTTTGGTGATAAGGCCTTTTTTTCAATGTTTCATTCCATTTCGGGATTTTGTAATGCAGGATTCTCAACCTTGCAAAACAGTCTGTATGAGGAAGCCTTTCGATTCAATTATCCCTTGCATCTTTGTATTGCCTTTCTTTTTATCATCGGCGGATTGGGATTTCCGATCACATTTAATTTTATCAGATATTTAAAACATTTAGTTAGTAATCGCTTGTTTAGACGAGAAAAGTTTTTTGTTCCCTGGATCATCAATATTAACACAAGGATAGTAATGATCACCACAATGGTTCTGTTGATTATTGGTACTATTATGTTTTATTTTTTTGAATATAACAATACATTGGCAGAGCATAACGGAGCCGGAAAAATAATTACAGCATTCTTTGGGGCTGCCACACCCAGAACTGCAGGCTTTAATACGGTTAACACCGTGGCCCTTCACACCTCAACTGTTTTTATAATTATTTTCTTAATGTGGGTTGGAGCATCGCCAGCCTCAACAGGTGGAGGAATCAAAACAAGTTCATTGGCTATCGCTCTTATGAATGTTTTTAGCACAGCCAGGGGGAAAAACAGAGTCGAGATATTTCGCAGGGAAATCTCACAAGTTTCGATTAACCGCTCTTCCTCCGTAATTTTATTATCATTTTTGGTTATTGGGTTTGCAGTATTTTTAATATCTTCATTGGAAAAAGATATTGCTTTGAAGGCGATCATTTTTGAAACATTTTCTGCCTTCAGTACAGTTGGCTTGAGCCTTGGCATCACAAGTCAGTTAAGCGAAGAGAGTAAATGGGTAATAATTGTTACGATGTTTGTTGGACGAGTTGGAACCATTACAGTTCTTGCTGCTTTGATGCGGAAAATAAAACCAATGAAATACAGATATCCGACAGAGGATATCTTAATTAACTAAAATAAAAAAGAATGAAGTTTATAATAATCGGTTTGGGTAATTTCGGATCAACAATTGCAGAAAAATTAACCAGCATGGGACATGAGGTTATTGGGGTTGATAATAAAATGAGTTTGGTAGAGGCAATGAAAGAAAAAATAAGTCATACCATTTGCCTTGATGCAACTGAACAAAGTGCTGTTGACAACCTTCCCCTTAAAGATACGGACATTGTTATGGTTTGCATCGGTGAAGATGAGGGTGCCAATATCCTGACAACTGCACTGATGAAGCAAAACAATGTAAAAAGACTGATCAGCCGCGTTTTATCACCCCTCCACAAAACAATTCTCGAAGCCATGCAGGTAAATGAACTCATCCATCCGGAGCAGGAAACCGCAGCAAGATGGGCCAAAAAACTTAGTATTAAAGGTATAATTGATTCGTTTGATTTGTCACAGGGATACGGTATTGTTGAAGTTAATACTCCATCGCGATTTGTTGGCAAAACACTACAGGATATCGCAATCAGGAAAAATTACGACCTTACCGTTTTAACAACAATCAAGCCTGTGAAAGAGAAAAGCGCTATAGGAATTACCAAAAAATCAGGAAGCATTCAAAAAGTTGCATCCGCAAATACTTTACTTGAAGAAGAAGATATTATGGTACTTTATGGTCATATCAAGGATGTAAAAAGAATGATTAAAGAAAATCAATCATGACGGAACCTCATCTGAGTTTTCCGGTTAAGGACCCCATGTTGGAATTTGCCATTGTGATGTTGGTTGTTCTGTACATCCCATTTTTCCTTCGAAAAACAAATATTCCCGGCATAGTTGGTCTTTTTATACTGAATCTTATTAAAAATGCAAAATATTTTTCTGTTAGATTCAGTTATACCATTGAAGCATAAGGTAAATCATTGCAAACCTGTTCCGAATCGGTATATCATTAATGAACGTTTACATACCTTATCCTTTAATGCAGATCAATGGAAAACCACATACAGTGCTTCCTGTTATCTTGAAGAGGAAAATGTACTGATAATTTATCCAGCAAAGTAACCCCCCAGCCCTTTCATTATTTGCTTACGATCGCATCCTGCGACAAAAAAAAGGATTGTCTATTTCTTTTCGCGCAGGTAGATGTTGCCGCTGATGGTTTCGATTTTCAGTTCGGCCGAAGCGGGTATCATCACTTCATACGCAAAAAAAAGTTGTAAAGTTTTTCGTGGTAGCGGTCGAACAGGGGGACCATCGCATCCAGGTCGTCGGCCTTTAACCTTTAACATGCATGCTTCATCTGTGATCATTTGTTCAAGCATCTTTTGCTGTTTTCATACCTGTTTCTTGAAAAATACGAAATTGTTTCAAGGATGGGAAATTTTTCTGAGCAATAACTGAAAGGCCTGCTGAAGGTACAAAGTCTGCCCTGGTATTATAGATGGACCAGGTATATGGGTATAAGGTTATACGGATACGGAACAGGTTTGCATGTCCTTATGCATCAATGGTATAACTGAATCTAATAAGCTATTGCTAATATTTATTGATAACCTCAAGCAGATGAGCTTTTTTAACAGGCTTACTAATGTAATCGTTGCAACCTGCCTTTATAGCTTTTTCCCGATCTCCTTCAAGGGCATAGGCGGTTATGGCAATTATCGGAATTTCTTTATTAAACTCCCTGATTTTAGCAGTGGCTTCATAACCATCCATAACCGGCATTTTCACATCCATCAAAACCAGGCTGATTTCCGATTTATCTTTCAAAACATCAATTGCTTCCTGCCCGTGATGTGCATGATAAACCTTGTGATTTTTCTTTTTAAGGATAATCCGGATCAGTTCAAAGCTCGAGAAATCGTCTTCCACTATCAACACAGCTTTTTCGCTGGATTTTGGCATCTTGACGGATTCGGATTTTGATTTTTCTTTCTGTTCATCTTGAATATTATTATCTGCTTTAAAAGGCATGCTGAAAATAAAGGTACTTCCTTTCCTGAACTCGGAATTGATTGCAATTTCACCGCCAAGCATTTCAGCATAAGCTGTGGAAATACTAAGACCGAGACCCGAGCCTTCGTAAGGCCTGGTGTGGCTGGTGTCTGCCTGCACGAACCGATCGAAGATATTTTCCTTTTTTTCTTCCGGGATGCCCGGCCCGGTGTCTTTCACATAAAACACCAAATCTCCGGATTCGATTTTACATCCGATTTCAACATATCCCTTTTCTGTGAACTTCAGGGCATTTTTAATGAAATTTGTTAGAATGGAATCCAGCTTGCTTTGATCTGTTTTTATCTGAATATTCTGGTCTTGCAATTGATTATTCAGTTTGAATTGCAAATTATTGCGTTCTGCCTCCGGCTTAAAAAAATCAAAGAAATACCTTATCCGTTCATTTATGTCCACTTGTTCTTCTTCAACCGAAATTTCTCCTGATTCAATCCTGGATATTTCAATAATATCACTAATAGTATTCAGCAAACGATCGCCGCTTTTTCGAATAACATCTTTATAAGCATTCATTTCCTCCCGCGAAAGTTCCGGGTCTTGAATTAGATCAAGAAAACCAAGTATCCCGTTCATGGGTGTGCGAATTTCGTGGCTCATATTAGCCAGAAAGGCCGATTTCAGTTTATCATTTTCTTCGGCTTTTTCTTTTGCTTTCATTAAAGCATTTTCAAATTTCCTGCGCTCTGTAATATCATGAGCAATCACCAGCCTGGCTCTATGGCCCATAAAATTCAATCCATGTGAATGTATCTCTACATCAATTATTTTACTGTCTTTAAGCTTATGGTACCAGGGACCAGAAGTTTGAATTAGATCGGTTTCGTTTTCAACATTGCTTAACAGCCTTTCCCTTTCTTCTTTTGGCCTTATGTCAGGCAATTTCATCTTAAGGAATTCTTCTTCTGAATAACCATATTTATTTACAGCAGTGTTATTTACAGCCAAAAAAGCAAGAGTTTTTAAATCATAAACCCACATGGGGTGTGGATTTTTCTCAAATAAATACTTATAATTTAACTCACTTTGCTTTAGTTTTTCAAGATATCTGATTCGTTCAATAAAAGTGCCAATATTATTAGCTATTACCTGCAAAGTGCCCAGATCCTGCATTGAATATGCATTTTTATTCTTGTAATCCTGCAAAGCAATCACCCCGATCAGTTCATTTTTAGAAGCATCCACCAGGGGCGCCCCAATCCAAACGGGGGATGGTTTTCCGACCATTTTTAAAACTTGCTTCTTGTTGAGTTCCCTTTCCCTTTCTTCCGTAATTAGCTGTGGCTGTTCGGTCTTTCTAACATAGTCGGTCAGGGTATCCTTTAAAGAAACCGGTTTGTTCGAGGTGAAATCTTCATATTGATCGGCATGGTATGGAAATGTATAGGTATCGGTTTTTCGATTGTAAATTGCAACATAAAAGTTATCGGCCTTCACAATGGATTGAAGTTTTTCGTGAATCGCTTTCAAATAATCCCCGAGATTAAGATTGTTTGCGGATAATTGGGATACCTCATACAAAAATCTTCTGATATTCTCAGCCCTGTCAAGATCGGATATATCATGGATAATTGAATGCAGAAACTCTTTTCCGCTTATCATCACCCTGCTTGAAAAAACATCAACAGTTTTTATAGATCCATTGGCCAGACGATGTTTTAATTTATGATGCTTCTTTTTGCATTTAAGGGCCGATTCCGATATCTTCTTGACAACCTCTTCCTCCAGGAGATTGATATCAGATATTTTCATCCTATGGAGTTGCTTTATGCTCCAGCCATAAAACTCTGCGGCCGCCTTATTGGCCTCAACAATTTCAAGGGTTCGTGGATCAATAATCAGCTTAACGGCCAGATGGTTGAAAAATAAGTCCCGAAATTTTCTTTCACTTTCAATAAGTTGATTTTCAAATTTTTCCTTTTCAGCTTTTGTTTTGCTATGCTCGATTGCTTCGCGAACAGCAAAGGGAAGTCGTCTGACCTGTTCTTTGATCACGTAATCAGTTGCTCCTGCTTTCATGCACTCCACTGCGGTTTCTTCATTCATTGAACCTGTAAAAATGATAAGCGGAATGTTTTCACTCACCTTTTTTGTGATCTTAAGGGCCTCCATTCCATCGAATGCAGGCATTGAATAATCGGATATAACCAGGTGGGGCTTAAATAGAATGATCTCCTTTTTAAAATCCCTTTTATTGTCAACCACTCTTGCAATAAATTCAATACCTTCATTTTTAAGCTCTCTTTGAGCCATTTCGGCATCCTCGGGCAAATCTTCGGCGATTAATAACCTTAACTCCTTCATAAATATATTTAAATAAAACGCTTAATTCACAACATCTTAGATAAAAAGCTCAGACACCGGGTTGCTGATTAAGCAATAACCAATACAATCTTTTTAATCGTTTTTAAATTCGTTAATCAACGCCTGGTTGCTGATTAAGCAATAACCAATACAATCCCAGGTCTTTAACCGAACCAACAAATTTATCAAAATCCACCGGTTTTACGATATAGCTGTTAACGCCCAACTCGTAACTTTCGAACATATCGCTTTCCTCCTTTGAGGAAGTTAACACGATCACCGGAATGATACGGGTTTTTTTGTTTGCCTTAAGTTCTTTTAAAACTTCAAGACCGCTGACCTTGGGCAGTTTCAGATCAAGCAGAATTATTTTGGGTCTGTTTTTGGATGATCTTACTTTATACTCACCCCTGGCAAATATAAAATCCAGGGCTTCTTCACCATCGCCAACTACCAGGATATTATTGGCAAGATTGTTTTTCTTTAAAGCCCTAAGGGCCATTTCGGCGTCATCGGGGTTGTCTTCCACAAGGAGGATTTCTACCTGGTCTGTTTTTTTCATTTTCAATATATTTTGATAATTATGTAAATTTAATAAATTTTTATTAGTGTTCAGCAAATTTAAGGAGATATCCCGTTCTACCTCCAAATTGCCAGTGAACCGATCACTTGGAAAGGACGTATGATTAACGAAACGGTGGTTGATGAGATCGGGTCACTTTCACTCTGAAGCTTGCCAGTGATCCGATTACTTGGGTAGGGCATTTGAACAATGAACAGCAGGTTCCGAGTAATCGGACCACTGTCCCACCGCGGTTTGATAGAGCTTACCAGTGAACCGATCTTGGAAGGAATATATGATCGATGAAACGACAGAAGCAGAGTGAACGGGTCACTTAGCTATATGCGGTAACGAAAAACAAAACTCAGCGCCCTTGCCGGTTTCACCTTTGGCCTGAACCTTGCCCCCGTGTCGGTGGATGATGCGTTGGACAATAGCTAGACCCACCCCTGTTCCGGGATAATCCTCGGCTTTGTGCAATCTTTGAAAAATACCGAATAATTTATCCATATATTTGGGATCGAAGCCGGCACCGCTGTCTTTCACGCACCAGCTTGTTTCTTCTTTGCTGTGCTTAGCCGAAATTTCAATCTTTTTAACTTTAGAGTGGGCGCTGTATTTCAGCGCATTACCAATCAGGTTTCCCCATACCTGCCTAATCAGGGTCGGATCGCATTTTGCCCGGGGTAAATCATCAACAACAAATTCAACCTCTTTTTTCTCCGATTCGCCGGCAATATCATTAAATATCTCAACTGCCACGGATTTCATATCCACATCCGACAATCTCATTTCGCTTCTTGAAACCCTCGACAGATTTAACAGATCACTGATCAATTGATCCATTTTAGAGGCATTTCTTCGAATGGTATCGATAAACCTTTTGCCCTCATCATCCAGACGATCGGAGTAGTCGTCGAGAAGGAATTTTGAAAATCCGTTGATGGCCCTAAGCGGTGCACGCAGGTCGTGAGACACGGAGTAAGTAAATGCCTCAAGTTCCTGGTTGGATGTTTTCAGTTTGCGCCGCTCCTCTTTGAGCTCTGCTGCAATCCTGTTCAAATCTTCTACCATGTATAACATGGCTTTCTGACTTTTGTCAAGTTTTTGTACTTTTTCGTTCAATTCCGTTGTACGCGCTTCCACCTCTTTCTCAAGATTTTCTTTTAGCCGTCGCAGTTCGATCTCCGCTTCTTTCCGGTCGGTTATATCCTCAACCACTCCTTCAATCCAACCCTGTTCATTATTGATTCTGGCAGAATAGTTTGCCCAGAATATCGAACGGTCTTTCCTGTAAAAACGGGCTTCAAAATTTTGTACGTAACCATATATTTCTATTTGTTGAAGCATTTCCTCACGGGTTCCCGGGTCCACATAGTTTACAGAAGTTTTGTAATCGGCAATGATCTCCTTTCTACCGGGATAGCCAAACATTTGGGCCAGCTGTTCATTGCTCTCAAGGATCTGGCCGTCGGATATTCTTGTACGGAACAAACCCACCTGTGCATTCTGGAAAAGATTGCGGTATGTTTCTTCGCTAATCTTTAGTGCATCAATCACTTTTTTACGCTCTTTAATTTCTTTGTTCAGGCTTTTTGTGCGACTATTAACCGTTCTGCGCAGAGAAATTATCCAGCTTACAATCAAAATGATTACAATGGGGATCAGGATGAGGAGTACAATTAAAAAAATGTTCCTGTAAGACACACTCCTTTCTTCTGGTCCAAACCATTTCAATCTAATCTCTTTATACATATCGCTTGCGATAACTATGGATAAACCTTCGTTCAATCGTTCAAGCAAAAGGGAATCGCCTTCCTGAACGGCAAAACAAAAATCCTGTCGGAATCCGGGTAACTGGAAATCAAGCGCCATGATATTATTTATACCCAGTTGATTAAGAAGGCTCAGCCCCATAACGCGTTGTGTAACGACAGCGTCATATTCTCCGGAGGACAGTAGTCTGAAAGCTTCCTCAAAAGTATTTGTCGTAATGATCTTATCGGTGAGCTGTTCCCGGCTTACAAATTCCTCGGCATTGTCCCCCTCCATAACAAGGACTTCTTTGCCCTGCAAATCTTCAATGGAATTGATTCCACTTGTTCCTTGCCGCACGAACACTGCACCATGCAAAGAGAGATAGGGCATGGTGAAATCAAAAAGTTTTTCACGTTCGGGTGTGCGGCCAACCAATGGAAGGGCGTCAATCCTGCCTTCGGCAAGATCGTTCATTATTTTATTCCAGATGCCAATTTTTACATCAACTTGTAGGCCTACAGCATCTGCTGAAGCTTTGAAAAGCTCAACGGAAAAACCGTCGGCATAGCCGTTTGCATCTATTATGCAATAAGGAGGATAATCGGGTTCGGAAGCAATGTAAATTGTATCGCCCGGAAGATAGTTTGTTTGCGCCCCTGATATGGCAAAGATAAATCCGGTTTTCAAAACCAAACTCAGCATCAGGTAATACTTCGCATAATTAATCATCTTGACCCCTCTTAAGCCTTTTTATTTCTTCATTTAACTCATTAATCCGAAATTCCCGTTCGATGGTTACTTCATGAAAATGTTCCAGTTCGCTAATGCGTTCCTTTAATTCACGAGTTTTCTGCTCAACCTCTGTTTGCAGTTGGTTTTTAAGTTCCTTCAGTTCTATTTCTGTTTTCACCCTATCGGTAATATCCTGAACCATGGCCAGAAACCTTGTGTCGGAGATTTTTACAGCATCCACGGTCCAGAAGCCCATCTCACCGGTCTTCTTTTTGAATTGATATACCCCAGTTGCTTTGCCTGTTTCCACAACCGATCGAAAGTGCTGACCTGCATTCTTGTATTCTTCTTCAGGTGTCAGATCCCTTATGTGCATTCCAATCAACTCGTTGCGTTTATATTCGGTAATTTTTTCTGATGCAGGGTTAACCTCCAGATAATACCCATTTTCATCAGCAACAAAAATTCCAAAAGGAGCATTCTCAATGTAGTTCCTAAATTTGTATTCTTCCTGCTTTAATTTTTCCCGGGTGCCCTCCAGGTAATGAGACTTAGTTCTAACCCTGCGGCGAAATAACAGAAGTATAAACAAGGTCAATATCAACAATAAGGAAATGGTAATCAACAGCAACAATGGGAACCGCTTCTCAGTCGTCCTGATATGCGGGCCGAGATGCTTTTTTAAAGTATCATAATAAAATGAATTGGAGGTTTCAATCCACATGTTTAGATACTTGTCAATCGTTTTTAACAGAAATGTATTTTTCCCCTCTGCGACAGCAAAATGTAGTTGTACCGGATTAAAAACCACCGGTGTTTTGTTTAATCCAAATTTTTCAAAGTGGAAATCACCAAACAATCGGTTGGCGATCACGGCATCAGCCTTGCCATCCTGAACCATGCCAAAGGCTTCTTCATAAGAGTTGGCGGTGATTTGTTCATATTCATATCCAAAGCCTGCCATCAGATTTTCAAAAACATCTACCTGGATTGCATTTTTTAAAACAACAACTCTTTTACCGGATAAATTATACAAGTTCTTAAGTTTTATCTTCGGAGAAGCATAAATCTGCGACCAGCTTTCAATAACAGGTGTGATATTAAAATCAAAATAATTATCCCGATCTGTCGAAAATGCCACATCAAGCATTAAATCGATTTTTCCGGTTTTCAGGTCTTCCAGGCATTGTCCCCATTGACATTCAACATATTCAATTTCCCAATTTTCCTGAAGTGCAATTTCATCCAGCAGTTCAACAAATATCCCGGCAGGCCCGGTATTGTCATTGGTGAAAACTTTGGGCCTGTTCTGGTAAAGGCCTACCTTTACCGGGTTCGTATCAGCCATACCTGCAAAGTTTACCAAAAGTAAAATAGGTGCTATGCTGACCTTTAAAAACACAATTATTTTTTTATACTGTATCACAAGTTTTATGATTTATGTTACATTTCACTTTTGAGTTTAGCAATCTCTTCACTGAGTTCTTTCATACGGAACTCTCTTTCAACGGTTGCATCGTGGTAACGTTCCAGTTCGTCGATGCGTTCCTGCAATTCAGTTGTTTTTTCCTTTACCTGATCTTCAAGGTTTTGCTTTAGCCTGAATAATTCACAAAAAATAAAAAAAGGGGGTAAATAATTTTGTTATCTCATTGATATTCAATATCTTTGAGGTGACATTTAACATAAAAAATTTACCCCGTGAATAAAAATACAATTTCTTCCGAGAACAACCAAAAAAATCTTTCGCAAACCTGCG
>JAIPBS010000072.1 GCA_021738625.1 Bacteroidales bacterium | reverse complement strand
ACATGCCTTTTCGACATGGGTCAAACTTTTTTTTCATAATTTTAAAGTTTAGATGTTATTGTGAATCTAAAGGTAACGAAAACTATCGGTAGCAACAGCATAAGCTGTCTTTAGCTACCGGTAGGTTTCGTTCAACATCGGCTATGGCAATAATATAAAGAGGAAACTAATAACTGAAATATTAAATCAATGAAACAATTACTATTTACAATTACACTGATACTTTGTGTATCCATCTCATATTCACAAAAGCTATATAAAGCAGTTGAAAAAGGGAATATTGAAAAAGTTGAAGAATTAATTAAAAAAGGAATGGATGTTAATGAATATTACAAAAATGGACTATTTCCACTTTGGAGAGCATCATCAGATGGAAACTATGAAATATGCAAACTGCTGATTGAAAATGGAGCAAATGTAATGCAAAAAAGCAAAGTAGAACCTGGTAATACTACTGCAATTGTGTCCGTTTGTCAAAATGGAAATTTAAAAATTGTAAAATTATTAGTTGAAAATAGTTTTGATATAAACCATAGAGAATTTCTTGGATTCACACCTTTAAGAATTGCAGCAAGGAATGGACAGTTTGAAATTGTGAAATATTTAGTTGATAAAGGGGCAGAGGTAGATTCAAAAGCTGATGATAAAGCAACTCCTTTAGAACATGCCGCGGCACAAGGGCATACAGAGATTGTTAAATTTTTAATTGATAACGGTGCAGATGTAAATAACAAGGACAGAGATGGTGACTTTCCTCTCGGACTTGCTGCTGGTAGAGGATACATAGATATATTAGAATTGTTGTTAGAAAATGGGGCTGATATAAATATGAAAAATGATGAAAAACAGACAGCATTAGAAATAGCTAAAGAAAGGGGGCAAAAGAAAGCTGTTGATTTAATAAAAAGTCATATGAAATAAAAATACTATTGCCAATCGAGTAGGCAGCCCCGTCAGTGAGCACTGACGGGAAGAACCTCTCACATTTATCTTCCGACAATGAAATGAAGGAGGATCATCCTGCCTGATGCGGGACGGTTCATTAATCCCCATAATTCGGGAGTGGGGAAATTTGTTTGTACAAATCCAGCATGGAGGTGTAACCTCGCTTCATCAACCTATCAATTGTGATCGTGGTGCCAGGAATTGGACTTTGATCCGCCTAAGGCGGACCAGCCGCCCATACGGGAGCGGCTACATTGGTATTCATTATATAATCTAGCTGTATCTTTTCTTTGTCTTTTCAACTCTTTTTCAACATTATTGCTTAATAATTCTTTCTGAATACGAATGTTGACTTGTAATAATATTTAGTATATATATTCCGTTCTTAAATTCTGACATATCAATTTCGATTTTATTATCTATTCCTGAATATTCAGCTATATATACCGGGTGTCCAAGAGTATTTGTTATTTTAATCATTATATTTTCATTGGTGTTCAATAGAGTTTCAATAATTAACCGGCCTGAAACAGGGTTTGGATAACAATTAATATAAGATTGATTTCTCTTTGGAATATCTGTATATACACCCATTACTGAATCAATCCAACTCTCAAATACGGAAACTCTGGTCAGTATATCGGCATAATTCGTATCTCCACAATACGTTGCCTGTATAAATGACATTAATCCGGCAAGCAGGTATGCTGAAGAATCCTGATTGAAAACCACGTAAGGCCCACCACTGTCACCAAAACAGACTCCGGCTGTGTTTGTTGGCATGATTGGTAAATGCATACCTTCCAATTCTCCATCCCACATAGATGGCTGATTGGCATCAGTTAATGAATATATAGGGGCTTCAAGGTACTGTAGCCTGTCTGTAAATACTGTACCTGCTGTGTCTGTGCAGCCCCAGCCACTCAATGTACCCATCACCCCCGGATCAGTAACACCATCAATTGAATCCTGTTGTGTTACAATAGAAATTATTTTGGTAGAATTGTTATCAATTGTTAAAGGGGTTTCCAAATGGAGCAATGCAATATCATAATCTTCATTAGTTACCATCATATCAAATTGAGGATGCAGATACTCTTCATCAACATTAATGGTTTGTCCACCGGTTGAACTTAACAGTTCAATCCCTGCCCTAATTCTGAATTCCCAGGTGCCCATAGCCATAGTATCCAATTGAAATACACAATGTGCTGCAGTGAGAATCCAACTCTCATGTATTATAGTGCCACCACAGCTTTGTTTCCATTCTGGCTGCATCATATCATTTTTTGATTCCAGGGCTATCTGCCAGGGAAAATCCGTAATGCAGGCATCCGAGCCGTTAACTATACGTTGTGAATATGAAGTAAAACTGCTAATAATCAGAATAAGAATAATTAATTGTTTTTTCATACGAAATGTTTTCTTAGAACCATTAAACTCGTATTCAAACAAAGGTAATTAAAAATGGGAAATTGTATATAAGGCTGGAAGAAAAAACTCAAAGCGGAAACAAAGCATTGCCAGGTGGACGACCCGGCAGGCAACCGGCCTTATAAAATCCGTTACATCGGTTCGCTGGTGACTGCGGATTTCCCGGTAGTCGGTGATCAGTAATCGGTGATCGGTATGTCAGTATTCGGCAATCGGTTTGTTCGATTGCTTGATTGTAGCGATTATTACGCAGAGTTTCGGGAAGGAGCGCGAAGATCCTTTGCGAATCTCTGCGGAAACTTTGCGGTTCTCTGCGTAATAACCAAATCTCAACCTACAAATTTCCTCAAGTTAAACGCTGTCAGGTGCTTTACACTCAGGCAGGTTTTTTCGTTCGGCTGACCTGGCAGCGTCCGCAGGACCTGACAGCGTCTTTAGAAACGCGGCATTCAAGGTTTCGTTTCATAATGCGACTTCTCCGAAGTCAATTCCCGGTTTTGTTATTTCATTGCTACCATAATGTGATCCCTCCGGGATCGAAACCAACATACCTTAACACCAACCAACATCGAGCAATTGAACAATTGAAAAATCGAACAATGAAACAATTCAGTAAGTCGGTTCTTCTCTTATACCTTTATACACCCTATACCCTTTAACCGGGAAGGTGAGAGGGTGAGAGTGTGAGAAGAGGAGAGTGTGAGAGTGTGAGAAGAGGAGAATGTGAGAAAGGGAGAAACAAGGAACAAGAAATTTATTCAGCACTGCTCCTCAGCGTAACTTTGCGGTTCTTGGCGTAACTCCGCGTAACAACTGTGAGCTATAACGCAGAGTTACGCAAAGTTCCCGCGGAGATTCGCAGAGATTTTGTTTTTTGAGTTCTTGCAGTCCGCCGGCAGGTAGCGCCCCAACAACTCCAAAAAGCAATCAATTACAACCAATTACCATAAGTTACAATGAATTACTGCCAACTTCATCCATACATCCAATCAACCATACATCCATGCATCCAAACAATCCTCCATCCGGTCATTCTCCGTATCTTTGCAAAACGAAAGGAAGCAGCGGTTTGGATTTAAAGGATTTTTTACAGGCGTATAAGAGCGATCCGAGAACCCAAAGTGTTTTACAGCAGATCGGCGATCCGGCGAAACGCTTTGGGATACGGGGGCTTATTGGCTCTTCGCGATCGTTGCTGGCCGCCGCGGTATTTGAGCTGGCTTCGCAGAATCACCTCTTCATCCTGCCGGAAAAGGAGATCGCGGCCTATTTTTACAACGACCTGGAAAACCTTTTCGGGGAGGGAGGCGCCGATTTCGCCAGAAAACGCATCCTCTTCTTCCCGACCAGCTACAAAAGGCCTTATGAAATAGAGAAACTCGACAACACCAATGTGCTTTTGCGTACCGAGGTACTCAACCGCATCGGATCCACCAAAAGAAAAACCGCCGTGGTGACCTACCCCGAGGCGCTTTGCGAAAAAGTGATCACCCGTCAGTTCCTCTCACAAAACACCCTTAAGCTGAAATCAGGCGAAAAGATCAGTTTCGACTTTGCCATCGAGTTGCTGACAGAATATGAGTTCGAGCGGGTGGACTTTGTGGTGGAGCCGGGGCAGTTCTCCGTCAGGGGCGGCATCATCGATATTTTTCCCTTTTCAAATGATTATCCTTTCAGAATTGAGTTTTTCGGGGATGAGGTGGACAGCATCCGCACCTTCGACCCGGTGAGCCAACTGTCGAAATACAAAGTGGAACGCATTACCATCATCCCCAATGTGCAGGACAGAAGCATACGCGAGAGCAGGCAGTCTTTCCTGGAATACCTTCCGAAAAACACCCTCATCTGGGTCGACGACCCTGATTTCATCCTTGACCAGATACACAACGAAAATGAAAAAGCCAGGGGCGCATACCAGGCCCTGGAGGAGATCCATAAAGTCAACCCGCCGGAAGAGCTTTTTAACAGCGGGGAAGATTTTTACAGGAATCTGCTCAACTACAAGCTGATCGAGTTCGGGAAACACTTTCACTTTAGCAACCTGCCGGTGATCGAATACGACATTGCACCCCAGCCATCTTTCAACAAAAATTTCGAGCTGCTGATCAAAGATCTGAAGGAAAAGACTTCCAACCGCTTCAGGAACATTTTCTTCTCGGGCAACCCCAGGCAGATCGAGCGCATATACACCATACTGGGGGACATCGAAAGCGGGGTGGAAGAAAGGATCGACTTCTCCCCCATCCTCGTCGCCCTGCACGAAGGCTTTATCGACCTCGGTCAAAAGCTGGCCTGTTACACCGATCACCAGATTTTTGAACGGCATCATCGTTTCCGGCTGAAAGACAGCTTCAAAAGCAAGGAGGCCATCACCCTGAAAGAACTGTACGATCTTCAACCGGGTGATTACGTCACCCACATCGACCATGGGGTAGGCCGTTTCGATGGTCTGGAAAAAATCGACGTGCGGGGCAAGGAACAGGAGGCCATCCGGCTGACCTATAAAAACAACGACCTGCTGTATATCAGCATCCACTCGCTGCATCGCATCGCCAAGTATGTTGGCAAGGAAGGCCGCGAGCCACAGTTGAACAAGCTGGGCACCAACGCCTGGAACAACCTCAAAAGCCGCACCAAGAAAAAAGTAAAAGACATTGCCCGCGACCTGATCGAGCTGTATGCCAAAAGAAGGGCTTCGCAGGGGCATCCGTACTCACCCGACACCTATCTGCAGCACGAGCTGGAAGCATCATTCATCTATGAGGACACACCCGACCAGGTGAAGGCAACCCGGGATGTGAAAAAAGACCTGGAAGAGGAGTTTCCCATGGACAGGCTGATCTGTGGAGACGTAGGCTTTGGAAAAACCGAGGTAGCCATACGCACCGCCTTCAAGGTGGTTTCCGAAAGCAAGCAGGTGGCTGTGCTGGTGCCTACCACCATCCTGGCCCTGCAGCATTTCACCACTTTTTCGGAAAGGCTGGGCGATTTCCCGGTGAACATCGACTATCTGAACCGCTTTAAAAGCACAGCCAGACAAAAGGAAACCCTCAAAAAGCTGGCGGCGGGCGAGATCGACATCCTGATCGGGACGCACCGCCTGCTGAGCAAAGACATCGAGTTCAAAGACCTGGGCTTGCTGATCATCGACGAAGAACAGAAATTCGGGGTGGCGGCCAAGGAAAAGCTGCGCAACATCAAGGTGAATGTTGACACCTTGACGCTGACGGCCACGCCCATCCCGCGCACACTGCAGTTTTCGATGATGGGCGCCCGCGATCTGTCGATCATCAACACGCCCCCGCCCAACCGATACCCGGTGCAGACCGAGGTGCGGGCCTTTGGAGAAGATGTGATCCGCGACGGCATTATGTATGAGCTACAGCGGGGCGGACAGGTGTTCTTTGTGCACAACCGGGTGCAGAACATCAAGGATGTGCGCTTTATGCTGGAGCAATTCGTGCCCGATGTGAGCGTGGCGGTTGCCCACGGGCAGATGGAAGGTCAGAAGCTGGAAAGGATCATGCTCGACTTTATCAAGGGGAGATATGACGTACTGCTGGCCACCACCATCATCGAATCGGGTCTGGACATCCCAAATGTGAACACCATATTCATTAACGACGCCCAGAACTACGGGCTGAGCGACCTGCACCAGCTGCGCGGACGGGTGGGCCGCTCCAACAAGAAAGCCTTCTGCTACCTGCTTGCTCCTCCACTGAGCACCCTTACCACCGAAGCCCGCAAGCGACTGCGTGCCATTGAGGAATTCGCCGACCTGGGCAGCGGGTTCAACATCGCCATGCGCGACCTCGACATTCGCGGAGCCGGAAACATACTGGGAGCAGAGCAAAGCGGCTTCATCTCCGAGATCGGTTTTGAGATGTACCAGAAAATCCTGGACGAAGCCATCAACGAATTGAAAGAAACCGAGTTCAAAGAGGTGTTCAAAGAAAAGAAAGAGGAAGATCTTGTGCGGGACTGCCAGATCGAAACCGATATGGAAATCCTGCTGCCCGACGATTATGTAAGTAGCATCTCCGTGCGGTTAAGCCTTTATAAAGAACTCGACAGCACAGAAACCGAAGAAAACCTGATGAAGTTCCAGGATATGCTGATCGATCGTTTCGGGCCGGTGCCCCCGCAAACCGTTGAACTGATCAACACCATCCGGCTGCGCTGGAAAGCCCGCCGGCTGGGATTTGAAAAGCTGATCCTGAGAAATGAAAAAATGACCGGGTATTTTATTTCCGACCAGGAATCACCTTATTATCAATCCGGTATTTTCACTGCCGTGCTGCAATTCGTCCAGCAAAATCCGCGCAGCATCCGCATGCGGGAGGCCAAAGACAAGCTCAGTCTCACCTTCCCCGATATCAAAACCGTTTATGACGCATTGCATACCCTGCAGCCGTTGGTGGAGATGGCAGGGGTGGATGAGGGACAGCCACGAATTCACGAATAACAATGTAAATGCCATTATACGAATTTTTGGAATGCCGGAGTAATGGAGTCCCTATGTTTGTAATTGAAAAAGTTCCGGGAGTCCCTATGTTTGTAATTGAAAAAGTTCCGGGGAGGGATTACCTTGACCCCCGAAACTTTAAAATTATAAACAAGATGAACAAAGCTAAACAATTAGATTTTAGCGGTCAAGACATTTTCATTGGACTTGACACGCATTTAAAAACATGGAAAGTCACTATAATAGTAGGTGACACGAGTTTTAAAACTTACATGCAAGATCCGGATATTGGAGTTTTAAGCAAATTTCTTCAAAAAAACTTACCGGGCGGCAATTACTATTCAGCTTATGAGGCGAGTTTTAGTGGGTTTTCTATTCACAGAAAATTGTTAAAATCAGGCATTAAAAATATTGTGGTTAACCCGGCTGACATACCCACAACAGACAAAGAGCGGAAGCAAAAGGAAGACAAACGTGATAGCAGGAAAATAGCAAAACAGCTATCTAACGGCTCATTGGTCCCAATCTACATACCTGAAGTGGAAACCGAAGGAGACCGTAACCTGATCCGGTACAGGAAAAGTTTGGCAAAAGACTCCGCCAGGGCTAAAAACAGAATTAAATCCCTTTTGTATTATCACGGCATTAAGATTCCTGCACAGTTTGATGAAAACAGATACTGGTCAAAGAAACTTATCAACTGGATTGAAGAGTTGGAAATGCCAACTCCAAGCGCAAAGTTGGTTTTGGAAAAACGATTGAATTGGCTGAAAATACACAGGGAAGAAATACTTTCCACAAACAGAGCAATCAGGCAACTCAGCAAAAAGCAAGTGTACAAAACCAATGTCAATTTGCTGATAAGTGTACCGGGAGTTGGGTTACTCACCGCCATGATCCTATTAACAGAAGTAGGAGACATCAAGCGCTTTAAAAATACAGACAAGCTAAACGCGTACCTGGGTCTGATCCCGACAACAAACTCTTCCGGGCAGAAAGACAAAACAGGAAACATTACCTCTCGCACAAATAAATTGCTGCGTTCCACCATCATTGAAAGTGCATGGGTAGCCATAAGAAATGATGCTGCTTTAATGTTGGCATTTCAAAAGTTGATCAAAAGAATGGAATCGCAAAATGCGATCATCCGAATAGCCAAGAAACTTGTAAACAGAATTGTTTATGTTTTAAGAGAACAAAAGCCATATGTATCAAACATTGTTAAATAATGAGGTAACTATAAAGACTGTCACTTTATTAAATAACCGGTATCCAATACTTGCGGCATGACCCATTAAGTCACTTGTCCGTTCTTTTGGAGTCTCCGGTATTTTTAAACTATAAAAGTTAAACAGGGAAATGCGGCGCTCCTCTTTGGGGTATCCGTTCATAGAAGGTTGTTTTTATAGATTCTTTTTTTGATGAATGGTGCTAAGAAATAAAAAATATCAATGTCAAAGCGTTACAAAGTAATCGTTAAAATCGGTAATAAACCCGATGGCTCCGCTCACTGCCTAAAGTACAGGGTGAACGATTTGAAAAAGTTCACAACATTTTTAGACCAGAGGTGGTCTGAGTGGAAATGGTTCAATGTTTATGCAAACTCTGGCACTGATAGAGGACAGCAACTGGCAAACTTTACAAAATTTAAAAGGCCTGACAAAAGGTTTGTTTAAGTTGAATGTTCAAGCATAAAAAGAAATACCCCCTACCGAAATCCGGCAGAGGGCTGACAGATATTGTCTATTTCTTAGCACTGCAAAAATATGAATATTTGATTTACAAGAACATAAGCTTAAAGTAAAAATATTTTAACATAAATTATTTGGATTACAACATAGAAAGTATTGGAGTATTGAATTGGGAAAGTGACCCAATCCACTCATCAACCGCCGTTTAATCGATCATATGCCCTTTCCAGGTATTTGATTCACTGGTTTGCTTAGGAAACTGAGGTGGCAATATGGTCCGATTACTCAGAACCTGCCGTTTTTTGGGAAAGTGACCCGATCACTAATCAACCGCCGTTCCGATGATCATACTTCATTCCCAGGTGATCGGTTCACTGGCAAACTTATTTAAATGATGCTGGCAGTAATTCGTTGTAATTGAATGCTTTTTGGAATGGTGTATTGGAGTGGTGAGATTTGCTTACGGTCGGTATAGGACGACCCTGATTGGCGCGGATTGTTTCATTGTTCGATTGTTGACTGGCGAAGATGCATGCTAGTCTTTATCCCGGAAGGATCACATTATTGTAAAATGCGAATCATAAACTGAAACCGACTTCGGAGAAGTCGCATTTTATGGAATTAGAAAGATTGAGGCTGTTCAAAAAAGTGTGTCAAAAGTTTGATTAATAAAACATAAATAACTTTGACACATGGAAGAAAAGAACAAAGGAAAAATGAAACAATCCAGGCTCGAAGAGCTAATACCAGACGAGAAAAAGCGTAAGCAAG
>JAIPBS010000029.1 GCA_021738625.1 Bacteroidales bacterium | reverse complement strand
AAATTTTGCAAATATTAAGTATTTCATTACTTGACAAAACACCTGTAAATGAACTGCTTGCAAATCAGAATTACCAAAATGTCAAAGAACCATATAATAAACAACTGAAAATCAGTTGGATTTAATCGGACACTAGTGTATTTGTATACTTAATCAGTTGATTTAAAAGTTTAGGTAATTTCATAAGATTTTCATTTAGGGAAGTATATTCGATATCAGAGATAAGTTTTCTTATTTTGCTTTTTTCGTTCCACTCCATAGTTTCGTAAACAGAACCCCTACTTATGCGGTAAAAACGAATTTTGTCTTTTTTTGAATGTCTTCCGAATCCTTCTGCTATATTTGCCGATATTGAGTCAGCAGCTCTTACAAACTGCTTCCCTAGTGTGTCTTTGGCAAAAACGTCCCATTTAACCACCATTTCCCATATATAATTGCTTAATTTAAAAGCACTTGTATAAGCCTCAATATCATTCAACTTTAGATATGTTTTCCGGGCTTCCATAAGCTTGTTTAAGATTTATTATTTGCTGCGTGTGTTAGAAACCTATAGCAATTACAAATGGTAATTAATAATTACAATAATTAAACATTAACATTAACACAAACATTAACATTAACAATCGAACCATCAACACCCAATATGCCTTGAGATCACCAGCCTTTGAATTTCGGAAGTGCCTTCGCCAATTTGCAGCAGTCGTTGATCGCGGTAGAAGCGTTCGACATCATAGTCTTTCATCAATCCGTAGCCGCCATGCAATTGAACCGCTTCATCGGCCACCTCTTTGGCGATCTCAGAACAATAAAGTTTCGACATGGCGGCTTCCTTGCCAAATGGTTTGCCATTGTCTTTCAGCCAGCATGCTTTGTAAAGCAGATTGCGGGCCAGCTCGATTTTTGTGGCCATATCGGCCAACTTAAAGGCATTCACCTGGAATTTGCTGATGGGTTTCCCGAATTGTTTTCTTTCCTGGGCATAGGCAAATGCCAGTTCGTAGGCGCCCTGCGCGCAACCCAATCCCATTGCCGCAATTGAAAGCCGGCCGCTGTCGAGGGTGCTGAGCATGATTTTGGAGCCTTCACCGATTTCGCCAAGCAGGTTTTCTTTAGGTACCCGGCAATCGTCAAAATACAATTCGGCTGTGTCGGAGGCCCGCCACATCATCTTGCCATGCATGCCAACCCGTTTAAATCCTGGTGTATCCTTTTCAACAATAATGCAGCTGAATATTTTTCTGCCGTCTTTTTCATCCGTAACCGCCTGTACGGTGGAACCAATTGATGATTCGACAGAACCGTTGGTGATAAAAATTTTGGAGCCGTTGATCACCCATTCATCTCCGTCGAGATAAGCCTTGGTTTTGGAGCCGCGCGAATCGGAGCCTGCATCCGGCTCGGTTAGTCCGAAGCCCCATAAAGCTTCTCCTGTGCATAGGGGAGGCAGGTATTTCATTTTTTGCTCCTCGCTGCCATAATAGTAAAGCGGCCCGATGCCCAGGGAGTTATGCGCTGCCAGTGTTGCTGCCTGTGAGCCGTCTATCCTGGCAATTTCCTCAACGGCGATGATGTATGACAGATAATCCATTCCCTGTCCGCCGTATTTTTCGGGCAGGTACATCCCGAACAAACCCAACTCACCCATCATTTGGGTGAGCTCATTCGAGAATTCGGCTTTTTCGTCCAGTTCCTTTGCACGGGGTTTGATCTCGCGTTCGGCGAAATCCCGAACCGATTCCCGGATCATTTGCTGATCTTCACTTAATTCAAAATCCATAATGGTTTGGGTTGGTTATTATTCTATTTCAGCAAGGGCATTGCCGGCATCAACCATTTCGTTGAGATCGACCAGCAGCTTGCTTATTTTGCAATCCTTGGTTGCGGTGATGTTGTTTTCCATTTTCATGGCCTCGATTACCATGATAAGGTCACCTTTATTAACTTCATCTCCTTCTTTAACTTCAATTTTGAATATCCTGCCGGGAATCGGGGCGATGATTTTGTTGCCGTCGTCTGCGGCCATCTCATTTATATCTGCGGCCACCTCCGAATCAAGCAGATCGTGGCGCATAAACTGGAACTCAACTTCATTTACTTTTACCTTCGTGAAATTTTCATCGCCTTTGGAAAATTCCGCAAGGTAAGAATCCTCCCCGATCTTAAAATCAATTTCCCCTTTGTCGATATGGAGCATCTCGGCCGTAAAAATATCATCCCCGATCTCAAATTCGTATTCCTTGTTTTTAACTTTGTTAATGTATACGGGGATTTCCTGTTCTCCATAGCTGACATCGATTTTCATCATATTCCTCCAGAAACCGATTACCGACCAAACGTCATTGCCGTTTGAAGAAGGTTTTTCTTCTTCCACCTGACGGCTGTTCATGGTGTAGAGGAGGAACCCGGTAATGGCCACGGGATACTCCACTTTCTCCTTGTTGTGGGAGCTTCTTTTGGGTTTTGCTTTTTCAGTCACGGTTTTTTTGGATTTTGTTGGTTCATGTTCTTCAGACCTGAATTTCTCCAGTTCCTGTTCAAAACGTTCTTTGGCCAGGCCTGATTTATAATCTCTGTACTGGGTTTCGTGCATGGCGAATTCAAAAAGCTCTTCATCATTTTCGCCGGTATCCCATCCCAGTTTTTTCATCTCCTTACGGTATTTGTCCAGTTCGTTGGGATAGGCGTCCTGTGGATTACCCTCATAGAATTTCCTATTCTGCTTTTCGGCCAGGTTGATAATCTCCGGGGCAAGCGGGCCGGGCAGTTTACCGGCTTTTCCCAGGATCATGTTCCAGGTGTTTTCATCTATGGTTGAATATCTCGGCTCACCTTTGGCCATGTGTACAATGTTGAGCAGGGCCACATTTTTCACGTACTGGCTGAAAGGTGTTACCAGGGGCGGGTAACCCAATCTTGGCCACACATAGGCAACTTCATCAAAGAGCTTGACCAGCAATTCATCTTCAGTAAGTTCTTGTTTGCCTGCCGACCTCAAAGAGAGGTTGATGCCCTGTTGCACACCTTTCAGATCGGCCATCAGGCTGCCCATCATTCCTCCCGGCAATCCCGACTGTATCATCAGAGATGACATATAGCGATTTTTGGGATTGATCCAATGGCCCAGGAAATCATCAATGAAAGTCTGGGTCATATGTCTTGCTTCCATATAGGCTTCCATGTTGATTTCGGGTACACGGAATCCGGCATCATCCAGCATTTCGCGTATGGTGATCACATCGGGGTGAACCATACCCCAGGAGAGCGGTTCCATGGCAGTATCCACGTAATCCGCACCGGCTTTGGCCACCTCGATCATCGA
This sequence comes from Bacteroidales bacterium, assembly GCA_021738625.1. Taxonomy (GTDB): domain Bacteria; phylum Bacteroidota; class Bacteroidia; order Bacteroidales; family JAIOZK01; genus JAIOZK01. The sequence goes on along the minus strand of JAIPBS010000029.1, from coordinate 44,677 downwards.
GGCAACAGAGAAACCTGGTCCCGAGTGACCGTGATACTGTACCGTCAGTTTTGGATATTTATCCTTGATGGCTTTCACGAGCCTGCCCAGGGTGACGGGTCTTCCGACACCGGCCATGTCTTTCAGACAGATCTCATCGGCGCCGTATTCAACGGCTTTATCCACAATATCCATATAATACCTTACCGTGTGGATTTTGGAGTGGGTAATGCTGAGTGCCACCTGCGAGATCATCCCGGCTTCTTTGGCGTATTTTACCGACAATTCAAGGTTCCTGTGATCGTTCAGACCGTCAAAAGAACGTGCGATATCCGTTCCCTGTGCTTTTTTAACCTTGTACATCAATTCCCTGACATCTGCAGGAACGGGAAACATTCTTATACCGTTGAGGGCTCTTTCAAGCATATGGGTTTGTATGCCCGCATCATTGAAAGCCTGTGTCCATTCCCTAACGGCTTTGTTCGGATTTTCACCATACAGAAGCTGAACCTGTTCGAAGGCTCCACCATTTGTTTCCACACGGGCAAAACAACCCATGTCAACGATAACAGGTGCGATTTGTTTCAGCTGATCTACCCGTGGCTGGTACTTTCCGGAGGATTGCCACATGTCGCGGTAAATCAAACTGAATTTTATTTCTTTTTTAGCCATATTTTTTGATTATAATCTATTCAAAAATAATTAATTGATCCTTGATCCAGTATCCAGTCCCGATACGCTACATTATCGGGATCTTCGCTTCGCTCCGACATCCAGTCCCGATACGCTGCGCTATCGGGATCTCCGCTTCGCTCCGACATCCAGCATCTGGTTATCCATTCTCATTCCATTTTGGTTTTCTTTTTTCCAGAAAGCTTGCCATGCCTTCCTGACCTTCGTCCGATGCTCTCAATTTGGCAATCAGCTTTGCTGTCATATCGATTGATTCTTCAAAATCAAATTCATTATAAAGATCGTAAATCAGATTTTTGGTGGCGGTAACGGCTGCCGGACCGCTGCTCATCAATTGTCTGATGGTGCCTTCCGCTGTTTCATCCAGCTTATCCGCCGGAACGCTTTTATTGGCCAGGCCGAACTTTTCGGCTTCATCACCCAGAAACCTCCTGCCGGTCATCATTAAATCTCTTGAACCGTATTCACCTATCCTTTTAACAACATAAGGAGATATGGTGGCCGGGGAGATGCCCAGCTTCACTTCTGCGAATGCGAATTTGGTATCTTCTGCTGCATAAACAAAATCACAGGCAGCCAACAGGCCATTTGCTCCTCCGATGGCGGCACCATGCACAAGCGCAATGGTGGGCCTACTACAAGTATAAATAGCGTTGAAGCATTTGGCCAGCTTCAGACTGTCCTGGTAGTTTTCTTCATAACCGAACTCTGCTATGCTTTTCATGTAATTCAGATCTGCACCGGCACAAAAGGATTTTCCTTTTCCCCTCAAAACAACGACACGTACATCCCTTCTGGCATCCAGCTCCTGAAAGCATTCCACGATCTCGGTGATCATTTCGGCATTCATGGCATTGTGTTTTTCAGGCCTGTTCAACCAAACCGTTCCGATCTTGTCTTTCAGCACAAACTCTATTGAATTGAAATCTTTCATGTGTTATGTTTGATGTTCAAAGGTTAATGTTCAAAGTTTAATGTTCAAAGTTTAATGTTTAAAGTTCAATGTTTAAAGTTCAATGTTTATCCAGCATCCAGTATCCAGTCCCGATACGCTACGCTATCGGGATCTCCGCTTCGCTCCGACATCCGGTTACATTCTAAACACGCCAAACTTCTGATCATCGATCATTTTGTTCAATGATGCTGAGATGCCCAGGGCAAGCACTTTTCTGGTGTCGACCGGATCGAGCATGCCGTCGTCCCAGAGCCTGGCCGTGCTATAATAAGCCGAACCTTCGTGTTCATATTTTTCAATGATCTTGCTTCTGAGCTTTTCTTTTTCTTCCTCCGGCATATCCTTGCCTTTGGCTTTGTATTGGTCCTCCTTTACTGTTGTCAGCACACCTGCTGCCTGCATGCCACCCATTACGGAGATTTTGGCATTGGGCCACATGAAAAGCAGGCGCGGGCTATAGGCTCGTCCCGCCATTCCGTAGTTACCCGCTCCGAATGAACCGCCGAAGATCACGGTGAATTTGGGAACGTTTGCATTGGCCACGGCATGTACCATCTTGGCGCCGTCCTTGGCGATGCCACCCCGTTCGTATTGTTTGCCGACTATAAAACCAGTGATATTCTGAAGGAAGATCAACGGAATTTTTCTGGAGGTGCAGAGTTCGATGAAGTGCGCACCTTTCAGAGCCGATTCGGAGAACAGAACGCCATTGTTGGCAAGTATCCCTACCGGATATCCCATAATATTGGCAAATCCGGTAACCAGGGTTTTTCCATATCGTTCTTTGAATTCATGGAAACGACTACCATCTACTATACGTGCGATTACTTCCCTGGCGTCTATTTGCTTTTTCAGATCGACCGGGGCGATTCCGTATAATTCCTCAGGATCGTAATAAGGATCTTCAATAGGCTCGATGTTCAAGACCTGCTTTTTCCTGTAATCGAGATTATGAAAAATATTCCGGCAAATCTGAATGGCATGCACGTCATTTTCCGCAAAATGATCGGCAACACCGGAAATGGAAGTATGCACATCGGCGCCACCGAGTTCTTCGGGGGTAACAACCTCGCCAGTTGCAGCTTTCACCAGCGGAGGACCGCCCAGGAAAATGGTTCCCTGTTCCTTTACAATGATGGTTTCATCGCTCATGGCAGGCACATAGGCGCCCCCGGCCGTGCAGGATCCCATCACGATGGCGATCTGAGGAACGCCCATAGCAGAGAGCCTGGCCTGGTTGTAGAAAAACCTGCCGAAGTGATCCCGGTCAGGGAAGACATTGGCCTGCTCAGGTAAAAAAACACCGCCTGAATCCACCATGTAAACGCAGGGCAAATTGTTCTCCATCGCGATTTCTTGCGCCCTGAGATGTTTTTTGATGGTTTCTTTGATATAGGTGCCTCCCTTCACCGTGGCGTCATTGGCGATGATCACCGTTTCACGGCCATGGATGATCCCTATCCCGGTGACGATACCGGCTGAGGGATGTTCGTTATCCATGATATCGTATGCTGCCAGGGGAGACAATTCCAGGAAAGGAGTATTGGGATCACAGAGTTTTTCAACCCGTTCCCGGGCAAGTAGCTTGCCTCTTTCCTTGTGTTTTTTGATGGCTTTCTCAGGGCCTCCCTTTGCGATTTTTCTGTGAATGCTCCTGTAGTTAAGGAGCAATTTCATGAATTCTTCTTTGTTCTGTTTGAACTCATCGGAATTGACGTCGATCTTTGAGTTTATTCTAAACACAATTTATAAATTTGATTATACCTAAATATCTTCTTTTCAATACTTTATTAGCCGGTAAAGTATTTAGCCCACTTTTTATAGAGCTTAACCATTGCAATTATAAGAAAAAAATCTATTCGTCAGAAAATTTGCATGTTGTGGAAACATACCCGGACCTTCCGAAAATATGATGTAAAAAAACCGGCAAACCATGATATTATACCGGTTCGGAACGGATTTGCAATGATTGACCTCCTGCTCCTATCGGTATAACTGAATCTAACAGAAAAATGCCCTGCGTTTTTAATAAGATTCAGTATAAATTAAAAAGGCTCATTGCCATTGAAGTATCAAAAAAAGGCAAATTTTTAACGGATATAAATAACTTTTTTATCCACTGCGAGATGGCGGTTTCAGTATAAAAAAAATATATATCTTAGTGCTGTAATCATAATCTGTTAACTTATTATTAACCAAAAAAAGAATTATATGGAGTATCCTAAGAAAGTCCGAATTGGCGATATCACTGTGCGTGATGGTTTTCAGCATGAAGAGATCTTTGTTCCCACTGATGCCAAATTGTGGGTTTTGGAGCAATTGATTTTAGCCGGATTCAGGAATGTTGAAACAACAAATTTCGGCAATCCCAAAGGCATGCCTCAGTTTAAAGATGCAGACGAGTTGATGAAGAAACTGCACAAAAGTAAGAGGGTTAAGCATTTGCTTGACCAGGTTACCCTGACGGCCGTTACCATCAGGGAAAGGTCGATCGAAAGAGCCATTCAGGCCAAAAAAGATGGGTTTGGCGTGAATCGAATACTTGTTATGGTATCTACAAGCGAATCCCATCAAAAAAAGAATTCAGGCCTCAGCATTGACGAATACTGGAAAATGTGCGAGGAATATATTCCCAAATGTCATGATGCAGGAATCCTGGTCAACGGAACGGTAAGCACCATCTGGGGCTGTCCAATCGAAGGTCCGACGGATATGAAGAAAGCCATCGAGTTTACCCAACGATGGCTGGATATCGGCGCCGATGACGTTGAACATGCCGACCATGACGGCTCCGCTTCGCCCGACAGGGTTTACGATTATTTTTCAATGTTGCTGGATGCCATACCCAAACCGGAAAAACACATCGCGCATTTTCATACTACCAGGGGATGGGGACTGGCAAATGTCCTGGCAGCTTTGCAGGCCGGTATCACCAATTATGAATCTACCCTGGGTGGCACAGGCGGTCAGCCTGCTAATTTTGTAAGTGGAGTGCCTGTGAGCGGAACAGGTGCATACTATTATAATGACCCAAATATTGTGGGTTTGGTTTCAACAGAGGACATGATCGTAATGATGGATGAAATGGGCATTGATACCGGTGTGGATATCGATAAAGTTCTTCAGGTCGGAAATATGCTCGAAAAAATCCTGGGACGGAGATTGCGCTCCGAAGCCATAAAAAACGGTCGCATCCCAAAAGAATTGACAGGAAGAAAATAACCCTATGAATAAAAACCCCTGCTCAGTGATTGGTCAGGGGTTTTTTAATCCCTGAATTGTTATGCTGAAAATCATCGAAACACCACGAGATGGGATACAGGGTTTGAGGCAATTTATTCAAACGAAAAAAAAAGTTGACTACATCAATGCCCTGCTTAGGGTTGGTTTTGATACATTAGAGGTTGGAAGCTTCGTATCTTCCAAAGCCATCCCCCAATTAAAAGACACGGATACTGTCTTAAGAAAGATCGACCTGAGCGACTCCCATACCAAAGTGATGGTCTTGGTTGGTAACACCGATGGTGTTCAGGAAGCTGTGAAGTTTGATGCCATTGACCATATTTCTTTTCCTTTTTCGATATCCGAAACTTTTTTAATAAAGAATATCCGAAAAAATCTCAACGAAAGTTTTGATATGATCAAAAAGATGATGGACCTTTCTTTACAGGCCGGAAAGGAAATGATCATCTATATTTCGATGGGATTTGGAAATCCTTATGGCGATCCCTGGAACTATGATTTGCTCGAAAGGTGGGTGAAAAAACTTTTCGATATCGGCTTGCGCATCATTCCTGTTAGCGACATCACGGGAGAATCCAACCCGCAACAGATTTCAGAAGTTTATGGCAGGCTGATCAAAGATTTTCCAAAGGTTGAATTCGGTTTTCATCTTCATGCCACAAGTAATGATTGGTATGCCAAAACCGATGCAGCATACAAAGCCGGTTGCCGCAGATTCGACACGGTGGTTGGCGGTTTGGGAGGTTGCCCCATGACCGGCAAAGAGATGTTGAGCAACCTCGACACCTTCGACTTATTACATTATTTTGAGGAAAAAGAGATTCCTTTTTTTATAGATAAAGAGAAATTGTATCAGGCAGCACGAATTGCAAATGAAATAAAGCAGTATGAATAAGAATTTGAATGAGAAGAAACAAACGGCGAGGATGATCCTGGATTTCTGGCATCGCACCCTGATGCATCACGCCATGTGGTTTTCAGAAGTGCAACATCAGTTCGGCCGTGAAATAGCGCTTGGCATAATGAAGGAAGCGCACAGTAAAAGTTATGCAATTCAGATGAAGCGGCTTGGGAAGGTTCTTGGTTTTGAAATGGATGAAGATGTCCCCGAACCCATGCTTAATATGGACCCTGAAAAAATGGAAGCCCTTTGCCGTTCGGTGGCTGTAAACTGGCTGGCCAACGATGGGATCTGGTTCCAGGCGGTGGAATTCAGTCGCGGGATGTACGATGCCAAGCGATGCAACGACAGCACCTGGGCCCAGTTCTCGCCCTTCGAGGCCTGGTCGATAAAGCGGCTTTTGGGTCTGGGTGAAAACCCTGGCCTGGAAGGATTAAAGAAAGCCCTCAACAACAGGTTGTATGCCTATGTTAACGAGCAAAGTTTTGAGGATGAATCTGAAAACAGCTTTGTGTTTAAAATGAACGATTGCCGTGTGCAAAGCGCCCGCAAGCGAAAAGGCCTGGACGATTATCCCTGCAAATCGGGAGGCTTGGTTGAATATTCAACCTTTGCAGAAGCCATTGATTCGCGCATAAAGACCGAATGTATCGGTTGCCCGCCTGATCCGCATCCGGAAGAATGGTTTTGCGCCTGGAGGTTTGGTCTTGATTCTTAAATATCCGCCAGCTTAAAAGTTTCCTTCACCCGCACCCCTTTCTTTGTTTGATGCAAGCTTGCGCATTCATTATTAAGGTCGTGCTCAAAATAAAGGATATAATCATTTTCAATCGCTTCCTTATAAAATCGATCTTTGTCTTTGAGAGTTTGGAGCGGCCTCACGTCAAAAGCCATAATCCAGGGCATGGGTATATGCGCCGTGGAAGGCATTAGATCGGCCATGAAAACCACTGTCTTCCCATTGTAATTGATATGGGGTATCACCTGTGCCTCGGTATGCCCGTGATAAAGCTTGATATCTATGTTATGCAATAGTTCCCCTTCTTCATTGACCAGGTTAAGTTGTCCGCTTTCTTCGATGGGTAAGATGTTTTCTTTCAGAAAAGATGCTTTCTCCCGTTGGTTGGGATGGGTGGCCCATTCGTATTGTTTTCGGCTGGTGTGGTAAGTTGCATTCGGAAAAGCGAGTTTGAAGGATTTGCCGTCATCTGAATATGCAATACTTCCCCCGCAATGGTCAAAATGCAGATGGGTAAGGATCACATCGGTGATGTCTTCTTTCTTAAAGCCTTTCTCCGACAGGGATTTTTCAAGACTGTCGTCACCATTCAGATGGTAATGCCTCAGGAATTTTTCATCCTGCTTATCGCCTAAACCATTGTCGATAAGCACCAGGCGGTCTTCATCTTCCACAAGCAGGCAGCGCATGGCCCAGTTGCAGAGGTTGTTTTCATCGCATGGATAAGCTTTTTGCCACAACACTTTGGGCACTACGCCGAACATGGCTCCGCCATCGAGTTTAAAATTCCCAGTATGGATTTTATGAAGTTTCATAAGAAGTAGTCTTTTTTAATCCGCCTGAGGCGTATAAGGGTTCATTCCCCGCCCCTAGGGGCGTTTTTCATTATTTCATTTATACTGAATCTTATACCGATTTGAGCAGGAGATCAATCATTGCAAAGCTGTTCCGAATCAGTATAATACCCCGCTGCTTTGCGGTGGGGTAGTTTATTATATTCAACGATCAGGCCTCCAGTTTGTTCAATGCAAATGCATATGCCCCGATCGAAACCGCCTTTGAGGTTCCCAGTTTGCTGATGCCCACGCCTATCTTTTTTGCAGGATTGTATTGAACCTGCTTTTCACTGAAAGGAACTTTGATCATGATCTGTTCATCTTTAAGAAATTCCTTTAGTCCGTTTGGATCTTCCAGGTTAAATGCGCGTATTTCCATACGCTGAACGGTTTTTCTATTGGGTATGCTGAAATCGTTATTCATTTCTTCCACGATCTTTTGCAGGAACAGGGGATAGGCTCCCGACAGGCCGCCGCCGATCACCACCAAACCGTCGATCAGCGTGCTGGCATTGGCGATGGTGTCGCCTGCAACAATGGCCAGTTCTTCAAAGGCTTTGATGGCTGCATCTTTATTCCCCTCAATTTCCCCGTTGCCAATATCGAAAATGGTTTTTGTTTCGGGTGGGTTTTTAAAATCCAGTCCGGCTTCCCTGCAATAAACCCTTTGCACACCGCGTATGCTCACACTTTCTTCAACGGTCGTTTCGGGATACAGCTTGTTCCTGCTCCGGTTGATCTCCCCTGAAGCTGAATTGTCACCAAAAAACAACTGTCCATCGTTTACGATGCCTCCGCCGAATCCGGTCCCGAAAGTCACACCCAATAGATTTCCATATTGCTTGTCGAGCCCAACCTTCCTGATCTTATCGTTGATGTCAGGCAGAAAACCGGCGATGGCCTCACCATAGGCAAACAGGTCGCCGTCGTTGTTGATGTAAACAGGAATGAGAAAGTGTTCTTCAAGCATATCTTTCAGTGGTACCCCTCCTTTGAAAGCAGGCAGATTCTCCAGGTCGCCAATGATGCCGTTATCATAATCCGCCGGACCGGGAAAGCAAAAGCTGATGGCAACAGGCTTTTCATCCAACCGGGATTTGACCTTCCGAAACCCTTCTATAATGGTTTTCAGGATATCCTCAAGATGACCTCCTTTGGCCGATAATACAATGGGTTCGATGATCTCTTCCGCCGCCCTTATGGCCGAAAAACTGAATTTGGTGCCACCTGCATCCAGGGTCATCACCGTTCTTTGATCCTGCCTGATGTTCATAGTATTTTTGTTTGCAAAGGTAAGATTTAACAAATTAAGGCCTGCTGAAAAGAATTCAATTTGTGTGCCAAAACCGGAAAATTCGACCGGAGCTTCCGAAATGCCAACTTTTTTAGCGGATTAATTCATTAACCTCAGTTTTTAATCTTGGGAGGTGCTTTATTAATATTGCCCAAATATTTTCGTCAGAAACATTGTCATAAGCATGAATAATCTGGTTTCTCAATCCAACAATTCTTCTGGCGTTTGTCAAGGGGAATTCAGGATCTGTTTTCAATATCCGGTTGATGGCTTCACCAATGATTTCAAGATTTCTCTCAATGGCCCGCTTCAAAAGTGTATTGTCCTTGTAATGCTGATAAGTTTTCGGACTTTTCTCAAAATAGGTGTCAATTTCATCAATTGCATGTTGAACATCAAATAGCCACTTTTCTATCCTCTCGTCCATATATCTTTATTTTTGAACGGTTAATTGAACGAATCAAAACAGGATTTTTTAAGGTTTGTTCCTCCAAGAGATCAACCGGCTGAGAGAGTAGTTGTTCGAGCTTTTCTTTCAAATTCATATAATTGTCAAAATAGTCTTCCGGAGTTACACCTGCAAACCTGACAAGCAGATCAATATCACTGTATTCATTTGAAGTTCCCTTGCTTGTTGAACCGAACAAATACAACTCCTCAACCTGATGTTGAATACAAAGGGATCTTATGCTATCAATATGTTTACGTATCAGTTCCATATATCAAAGGTAACAAAAAGTCAGAAATCAACTCAATGCGCCTCCAGCCAATTGCTTCCGGTGTTGATATCCACTTCCACGGGCACTTTAAGCCGGATGGCGTTTTTCATTTTATCGATGATCAGGGGTTTGATGATTTCCAGTTCTTCTTTATATGCATCGAACACCAACTCATCGTGTACTTGCAGGATCATTCTCGAATTGTATCCGTTTTTATTGAATTCATTGAAAATGCTGATCATGGCGATTTTGATCATATCGGCAGAGCTACCCTGAATGGGGGCATTGATGGCATTTCGTTCGGCAAAGCCCCGCACCACCGAATTGGATGAATTGATGTCGCGCAGGTAGCGTCTGCGGCCCATGATGGTTTCAACATAACCATGATCTTTGGCAAAAGCAATGGTTTTGTCCATATACTCCCTGATGCCCGTAAATTGTTCGAAATAAGCATCAATGATCTCTTTGGCCTCACCTCTTGGAATGTTCAGTCGTTCGCTCAGTCCAAAAGCTGAAATCCCGTACATGATCCCGAAGTTCACCGTTTTGGCATTCCGACGCATTTCCTTATTTACTTCTTCAAGGGGCACCCCATACACTTTGGCAGCTGTGCTGGCATGAATGTCCTGTCCTTTCTGAAAGGCTTCCAGCATGCCTTTGTCTCCGCTCAGGTCGGCGATGATGCGCAGCTCGATCTGGGAGTAATCCGCTGCCAAAAGGGTATAGTTCTCATTTCTTGGAACAAATGCTTTTCTGATCTCCCTGCCTTTTTTGGTGCGGATGGGAATATTTTGCAAGTTGGGATTCTGGGAGCTCAGCCTGCCGGTTGCGGCCACCGTTTGCATGTAGGATGTATGCACCCTTCCGTCTCTGGGATTCACCAGCAGAGGCAGTGTGTCCACATAGGTAGATTTTAGCTTGGTTAGCGAACGGTAATCGAGCACTTTGGAAACGATCGGATGTTTGTTTACCATTTTTTGCAATACATCCTCGCTGGTTGAAAATTGTTTGGTTTTAGTCAGTTTGGGCTTGTCGGTAATTTTCAGCTTTTTGAACAGCACTTCACCCAGTTGCCTGGTGCTGGCCACATTGAATGATATTCCGGCCATGTTATGAATTTCCTCTTCCACCTGCCTGATCTCCATTTCCAGCTCCCGTGAAAACTTTTTTAAAGCCCCGATATCGATTTTCACTCCTTCGGCTTCCATGGTGGCCAGCACCATCATCAGGGGGATTTCGATATCATAAAACAGGTTTTCGGCGCCGGCTTCTTTTAATTGCGGTTCAAATGCCTCCCGCAGTTGCAATGTTATATCGGCATCCTCGCAGGAATAGTCTTTCAGTTTATCAACTGAAACCGTGCGCATATGTTTCTGGTTTTTCCCTTTTTTACCAATGAGTGTTTCGATGGAAATCGGTTTGTAGTTGAGATAAGTCTCGGCAAGATAATCCATGCTATGCCTCAGATCCGGCTCCAGCAAATAGTGGGCGATCATGGTATCAAACAGCTTGCCCTTTACCTCAATCTCATACCATTTGAGCATGCTGATGTCGTATTTGAGGTTTTGGCCGGTTTTTTCAATGTCCTCGTCTTCAAAAACAGCTTTAAACTTTTTTAGGAGATCAAGGGTTTCCTGGTAGTTTTCGGGTAGCATCAGGAAAAAGGCTCCCCCCTTTTGCATTGCAAAGCTGATCCCGATCAACTCGCTTTGGTTGGGATCGATTCCCGTGGTTTCGGTATCAAAACAAAAGGACCCTTTCTCCCTGATCTCACGGATTAGCTCATTCTGTTTTTGTTCATCATCAACAAGTTGATATTTCACTTTTTCAGGATCGAAGGTATTTTTGCCGGGCATCACCTGTAGGTCTTCCGTCGGAGATCCACCGAATAAATCGGTTTGGGTGGCCTTTGCTTTTTCCTCATCCGAAATGGAAATATCAGCAAAAACACGTTTAGCAAACGCCCTAAACTCCAGCTCTCTGAACAAGCTTGTCAGGGCTTCTTGGTCGGGCTCCTGTACCTTCAGTTCTTCACTGTTAAATTCAATGGGAGCATCCAGGATGATGGTAGCCAGATCACGTGAAAGCAGCGCCTGTTCAGCAAAGTTCTCAAGGTTTTCTTTTTGCTTGCCTTTCAGCTTGCCGGTGTTTTTTAAAATGTTCTCGATGCTTTCGAATTCATGGATCAGTTTGGAGGATGTTTTCTCACCGATGCCCGGAACGCCCGGGATGTTATCGCTGGTATCACCCCATAATCCCAGGATATCGATCAGCTGTTTCGGTTCTTTGATGCCATATTTGTTGCAAATCTCAGCCACACCCAACACTTCGGCTTTTTTGCCGCCAATGGCGGGTTTATACATATATATATTCTCGGATACCAATTGCCCGAAATCCTTATCAGGCGTTACCATGAAAGTTTCGAATCCCTCTTCCTCCGCTTTTTTGGCCAGGGTACCAATGATGTCGTCGGCTTCGTATCCGTCAACATATAATAATGGTATGTTAAAAGCCTTGATCAATTCCCTGATATAAGGCAGCGATGTTGAAATATCTTCAGGCATATCCTCCCTTGTGGCTTTATACTCTTCAAATTCCTGATGCCTCACCGTGGGGGCGATGGTATCGATAGCCACTCCGATGTGGGTAGGCTTTTCATTTTTTAAAATATCATACAGTGAGTTTGCAAATCCCAGGATGGCCGAGGTGTTCAAACCTTTTGAGTTGATGCGCGGATTGCGGTTCAAAGCGAAATATGCCCGGTAAACCAAGGCCATGGCGTCCAGTAAATACAATCTTTTATTTGCAGGCATAGAAATTCTTTTTTATAAAATTACGAATTATAAAAGAAACGGTTTTCCTGTATCAGGATTGTTGATAACTTCTGTGAACAACTGTTTTTATCCTGAGAATAAAGTCAGGTATTTATGGTTAATTTTAGGATTGAATCTCAAAACACGATTTTATGCCAAGTAAGAAAGTCACCAGTAAGATTTTTGTTTTGGATACCTCGGTGATTCTTTACAACCACGATGCCATCAACAGTTTCGACGACAATGATGTGGCCATTCCGATCACCGTGCTTGAAGAGTTGGATAATTTCAAAAAAGGCAACGACACAAAAAATTTTGAGGCCAGGGAATTTATCCGGATCATGGATAAGCTCTCGGGAAAGTTTACTTTGCAAAACTGGATTCCGATCAATGGTCCGGGGCGGGGAAAGTTTAAGGTTATCATGAATGAAAAGAGCGAACTGGACGCCCGGCAGATTTTCGGAGAAAACAAGCCCGATCACAAAATCCTGAATGCAGCCATTGCCGTGGCAGAGGAAAATCCCGATAAAAAGGTGGTCCTGGTGACCAAAGACATCAATCTCAGGCTGAAGGCCAAATCACTCAATATGCCTGCCGAGGATTTTGAAACCGGCAAGGTGAAAGATGTGGACTCCCTTTATTCGGGTAAATCGCTCATTGAGGATATTCCTGCCGATGTGATTGACAAGCTTTATTCAGAGGGTGTTTGTGAACCGAAAGAAATTGGCGAAAAGGTTCCTTATCCCAATCACTATTTTATCTTGAGAAGCCCCAAGGCATCGGCCCTGGCTTATTACAATCCCCATAACGAGCTGATCGAACGGGTTGAGAAAAGACCTTCGTACAAGATCATGCCACGCAATGCCGAGCAGGTTTTTGCCCTGCATGCCCTTACCAACCCCAAGGTGAAACTGGTAACCTTGCAGGGTGTTGCCGGAACGGGAAAAACTCTATTGGCCCTGGCTGGTGCAATGGATCAGAAAAGGAATTACAAACAGATCTATCTGGCACGACCCATCGTGCCACTCAGCAACAAGGATATCGGATATTTACCTGGTGATATCAAATCCAAGCTGAATCCCTATATGGAACCTTTATGGGACAACCTCAAATTCATTCAAAATCAATATGGTGAAAAGGACAGGGAATATAAGCAGATCAATGAAGCCGTTGAATCGGAAAAACTGCTTATTACACCTCTCGCATACATTCGCGGTCGCAGCATTTCCAAAGTCATCTTTATTGTGGATGAGGCTCAGAATCTTACTCCGCATGAGGTGAAGACCATCATCACGCGTGCCGGCGAGGATACCAAGATCATTTTTACCGGGGATATTTATCAGATCGATACACCATATCTGGATTCACAAAGCAATGGCCTGTCTTTCCTGATTGATAAGATCAAGCATCATGAGATTTATGCGCATGTAAGACTGGAAAAGGGAGAACGCTCAGAGTTGGCAAACCTGGCAACCGAATTGTTATAGCTACTCCATATAAATCACTTGCAATACTACCTCGCCAACCACTTTCAGCGTGGCCGGATCAATGTGTTCCATGGTGTCGTTGATGGTGTGCCAGTATTCGAAGAAACCGGTATAGGTTTTCCTGTCGTACTGGATGATGTCGATCATGGGGATCTTGGCGATTTGGTTCACATAAAAATGGTCATCCAGGATGGAAGGGGTTTCCTCATCAATGAAATAATTTTCGTAGCCGATATCACGGGCAATGCTCCAGACTTTTTCCAGCAGGTGCCTGGCGTAATAAACGCTGGTACCTTCCTTTCCGAAAACCGCATCGGAAACTCCCACCATGTCGAGCAGGATACCATATTTGGCGCGGTATCCGGGTTTATGAGGACTTTTCGACCAATGCTGTGAACCCAGCGCCCAATCGTCTTCGGCCTGCATTTGCAAGCCTTCGGGCTCGCCCTGGTCTTCCAGGTCGAAAAAAATGATGTCGATACCTACATCGGGGGCATGCTGGTTTAGCTGTCTGGCGATTTCCAATAACACGCCCACACCGCTGGCGCCATCGTTGGCACCCGGAACAGGTTTGGTTTGGTTTTCCTGAACCGGATCGTGGTCTGCAACAAATCTTGAATCCCAATGAGCGCCCAATAAAATCCTGGCTTTTTTATCAGGTTGAAAGATGCCGATGATGTTTTTGCCGTTTAGGGTTTTTCCGGCATAATCGCGAGCCTTGAAATCCTGTACAACAACTTCATCTGCAAGCCTTTCCATGGTTTTGCTTAGGTATCGGGCGCATTTAACATGGGCCGGAGTACCCGGCACACGTGGTCCGAATGTCATCTGTTTGTCTATAAAGTTATAGGCCGAGTCGGCATCGAATTCGGGAATGAAAACCTGTTCCCTTTCCTGGGTTTTCTGCCCGGATTTCTTTTGTTTTTGATCTTCTGATTTGCAGCCGACAATTAATACAATGATAAGCGCTATGGGTAACAGTTTATTATTCATGATCGATTAGATTTGATGTTTCCCCGAATTTTCCGGAGAAGAGAAATTCCTTTAAACTTTTTCTTTCACGCCCTGCAATCTCTGATTTTTGCATGCGCGGATGTAATATTTCCGGCCTTCCGATATAGCCAACAGCAACCACCGATAAGGCGTCGTAATCATCCGGTATGTCGAATGTCATCCGCGCCTTTTTCTTGTCGAAGCCCGCCATCTGATGCACAAAAAGGCCGTCTTCCGTAGCCTGAAAAGTCATATGGGCCACCGATTGTCCGACATCATATTTATAGTACCTGTTTTCATTGTCTTTGCTGATCATGTTATGCCTTCCCACACTCAGGATGAGCAAAGGCGCGAATTTTGCCCACTTTTGATTGAACTCTATCAGGCAATCAAATATTTTATCCCAGCTTTCATTTCCTTTTTCGCCAATGACGAAGTTCCAGGGCTGTTGGTTGGAAGAGGAAGGCGACCATCGGGCAGCCTCCATCATCCGAAGGATTTTATCTTTTTCTACAGGCCGTTCATCAAAAGCTCTCGGGCTCCATCTTTTCGAAAGCAATTCGTGTATCTTATAGTCGGTTTGGGCTTCTTTGCTCATACTTCTTTTTTGGATCAAAATTAATGAAATGCCTTGAAAAAATCAGAATGTTAGCGTAAACATTGCACCGCCGCCAGGTTTCGACTTCACCGAAATGGTTCCTTTGTGCAGGTGCATGATCTGTCTGGAAAGGCTCAATCCGATGCCCGATCCTTCTTTCTTTGAAGTAAAGAAGGGCATGAATATCTTATCCATGATGTCGGGTTTAATGCCATGTCCGTTGTCTTTGATGTCTATCACCACACGGTTGTTGGCATTGCTGGTTGCCAAAATGCTGATCTTCGGTTTTTCAAAATCTTTTACCGCATCAATGGAATTAAGCAACAGATTGATGATCACCTGGTCAACCAGATCGGGATCAGCCGTTAGCTTCAAGTCTTCCGGGAAAATTCGCAGCTGGCATTCGATGCCATATTTTTCCGTTTTTGGTTTTAGCAGCTCCAGGGAACGTTCAAAAATCTCAGCCACTTCAAAATACCTGAAATTGGGTTTGGGGATCCTTGTGAGATTCCTGTAAATCTCGACAAAATTCAGCAGCCCCTGGCTTCTGTTCTTGATGGTACGCATGGCCGTATCAATCGTTTCCAGGCTGTCTTCATCAAGATCCCTTAAAATCAACTCTGTTTGATTTTCCTCGTCGAAGAGCACATCCTGCACGGTGGTAACCAGCGAAGTGATAGGCGTCATGGAGTTCATGATCTCATGCGTTAACACCCGGATCAGTTTTTGCCAAGATTCGATTTCTTTTTCTTCCAGTTCGGTATGGATATTTTGAATAGAAACCAGGATGTAGTGTTCACCTCTCAATCTGAACTCTGTACCGTAAATAGAAAGCTGTAACAATTCATCATTGACGAAAAGTTTAACCAGGTTTTTGTCACCGGCTTTCATCCTGAAAAGCAATTCGGGCAGTTCTTCTTTCAGGTGTTTGAGTTCGGTGATGTTTCTGAGATTTTTCACATTGAGCAGGCGCTTGGCAGCGTTATTGATCATGTCCACTTTTCCGTCGAGGCGGTAGGCAATGATCCCGATGCTGACATGCTGAACAACCGTTTGCAGGTAGTTGGCATGTTCTTCCTTCTCGGCCCTGTATTTTTTAAAGGCCCCTATGATTTCATTCAATTGTGTATTCAATTCATCGAATGATTTTCCGAGGCCCTGATCGCTGAAAGTGGTCACAAAATCTGCATGGCGGATGCTGGAAAAAAATCTGCTCAGCTTGATGTTGGTTCGTTCGGTATATCGGATCAGCAGGATGATCTGCAGAATGATCAGGATAGTCAGTATGATGGTACTGACGTTGTAGCGCAGGGAATAATAGAGGTAATTCAGCAGGATCAGTGAAGCAATGATCAACAGGATCCTGAAAACGATTTGGAAGCGGAATCTCCTAAATACCATATTTTTCAATTCTGCGGTACAAAGAAGCGCGGGTCAGGCCCAGTTCCTTTGCTGCCCGGCTGATATTGCCACCATGTTTATCGATTACCTTGCGTATGAGCATTTTTTCGGTTTCTTCCAGGTTCATATTGGAAGTCGAAACAGTATCCTGCGCATCATCTTCCCGCTGGGTGAGGAAAAAATCCTGGGGTTCCAGCACCTGTGATTCGCTCATGATCACGGCTCTTTCGACGGCATGTTGCAGCTCCCTGATGTTACCGGGCCAGGTGTGTTTCTGCAGCCTGGTCAGAGTAGCGGGGCTGATGCGCTTCTTAGGTATCTTATATTTTTTGCAGTAATTGTCGAGAAAATGTTCCACCAGGGGTTCGATATCTTCCGTGCGTTCGCGCAGGGCCGGTAAATGAACTTCCACGGTGTTGATGCGATAAAGCAAATCCTGCCTGAACTTGTTTTCATTTACCATTTGATATAAGGGCATGTTGGTGGCACAGATGAAGCGTACGTCAATCGGGATTTCTTTATTGGTTCCCAGCCTAACCACTTTTTTGTTTTGCAGTACACTAAGAAGTTTTGATTGAAGATTCAGTGAGAGATTGCCGATCTCATCCAGAAAGATGCTACCCTTGTTGGCGGCTTCAAAACGTCCGGGCCGGTCTTCTTTGGCATCGGTGAACGCGCCCTTTTTAAAACCGAACAGTTCGCTTTCGAACAGAGATTCGCTTATGGCGCCCAGATCAACGCTGATAAACACCTCATCTTTGCGGTTTGAGCTACGGTGGATGGCCCTTGCGATCAGTTCCTTGCCTGTTCCGTTTTCACCCAGGATCAGCACATTGGCATCGGTCACAGCTACCTTTTGTACATCAATCAGGACTTTTTCCATGGCTTCGCTTTGCCCGATGATGTTGGCATAGGCCTGATCCTGGTCGGCCAGGATGATCTTTTGCTTGGAGCGCAGGTCTTCCAACTCAGTTTTCGATTTTTTTAGCTGCAAAGTGGTTTTTATGGTGGCTAGCAGTTTTTTGTTTTCCCATGGTTTGAGCAGGAAATTGGTGGCTCCTTCTTTTATCCCTTGAACAGCCAGTTCAATATCTCCATAGCCGGTGATCAGAATGACCACTGCAGAGGGATCGAGTTCAACAATCTTGTTCATCCAGTGAAATCCTTCCTTGCCGCTGGTGGCGTCAGGGGCGAAATTCATGTCCAGCAGGATCAGATCGTAATTGTCATTCCTGATCAGGTCGGGTATGTTCTCCGGATTTTTTTCCGTATGTACAAATTGGATATGTTGTTTCAGGAAAAGTTTCGCTGCCAGCAACACATCTTCATCATCATCAACGATCAGAATTTTAGCTTCAAGCTTGTCCATATTATGATGTGGTATTTTAATTTTCGTAAAAATAAGAAGAATGTTCGTAAGTGTACAAGTTGTTGAACGCTGGCGAACAATTTTAATTGCCAACGCATGTTTTTGTTTGTGTAAGCCCCTCATGAGCAGATGGATACCCTTAATGGCATAGATTTAGTTAAATCTTGTTAAAAACAAATAAACTGAAAAATGGATCGGATAATCAAGAAAAAGAAGTGGACTATCAAAAGGATCTTAAGCATTACAGCAATATCGGCATTTGCAATATTCATTTTATATCTGTTGTTTTTCAGGGATAAATCGAGCCGTTTGTATGTGGACAGGAACCAGTTGACCATCGCCAGTGTGCAGGAAGAAAAGTTCAAAGAATTTATCCCCGTTGACGGTGTTGTCTATCCGAAAACGACCGTATTTATAGACGCCGTTCAGGGCGGTGTGGTTGAGAGTGTTTACGTGGAAGACGGAGACCATCTGCACAAAGGCGATACCATACTTAAATTGTTGAACACCGCCATGGAGCTTAATTATATGGAACAGGAAACCAGGATGCTGGCCGAGGTCAACAACCTTCAGAATACCAAGCTGAGCCTGGAACAGAATAAGTATTTAAGGCAAAAAGAGATCACCCAGCTTAACTATGAGATCGACAAGGTGAAGCAGGATTTTAAGCGGAAAAAGAAATTACACAAGGAAAATGTAATCTCGGATGTTGAATTTGAAGATGCGGAAAGGGATTATAAATTCACCTTGAAGCAACTTGAGATTTCTCTCAAG
This sequence comes from Bacteroidales bacterium, assembly GCA_021738625.1. Taxonomy (GTDB): domain Bacteria; phylum Bacteroidota; class Bacteroidia; order Bacteroidales; family JAIOZK01; genus JAIOZK01. The sequence continues at coordinate 25,883 of JAIPBS010000029.1, read as the reverse complement.
TTGCAGAAAATCGACAGCATTGCCACAGTTGAGCAACAAGAAAACATTAATATCTCTCTCGACAGAATGCGCGACAACCTTAAGCTTTTACGCAAAAATATGGAGAATGCCTACGTTAAGGCCCCGGCATCTGGTGTACTTTCTTCATTTGATGTGGAGATTGGTGAAACTAAATCTGCCGGACAGCATCTTGGCCAGATCGACAAACAGGATGGTTTTAAGTTGGAAGCCAATATAGACGAACGCTATATCTCGAGGGTTTATGTGGGGCAGCCGGCTGAATTCGATTTTGCAGGAAAAACCTATACCTTGTTCATCAACAAGATTTATACGGATGTAACCAATGGATCATTCCAGGTTGACCTGCTGTTTGAAAATGACGCCCCCGAGCACATTAAGCGTGGACAAACCCTGCAGCTCAAGCTGGTCTTCAGCAGCGAAACCGATGCCATCATCGTAAAACGCGGCGGTTTCTTCCAGGAAACGGGCGGCAACTGGATCTACGTGGTTGATCAAACCGGAGCGTTTGCCTACAAGCGTTCCATCCGCATCAACCGCCAAAACACCAACTTTTATGAAATTACAGAAGGTTTGCAGCCGGGTGAAGAGGTGATCATCTCATCATACGATTCCTTCGGTGATAAAGACAAGCTCATATTCAAATAAATAAAAGGAAAAACTTAATAAATCATAAAGTTATGATTAAAACAGCAGAATTAACCAAAGTATTCAGAACAGACGAAGTAGAAACCACTGCGCTGAACAAAGTGAGCCTGCAAGTTGACAGCGGTGAATTTGTCGCCATTATGGGCCCTTCCGGATGCGGCAAGTCTACCTTGCTGAACATACTCGGATTGCTTGACAATCCTTCAAAGGGGAAATATTATTTCTTGGAACACGAAGTTTCGGATTATTCCGAAAAGCAAAGGGCCAGGCTCAGAAAGCAAAACATCGGTTTTGTTTTCCAGAACTTTAACCTGATAGACGAGTTGAGTGTATTTGAAAATGTAGAACTTCCCCTGATCTATCTGGGAGTGAACTCAACTGACAGAAAAAGCAGGGTTGAAGAAGTACTCGAAAAAGTAAAGATCAGCCACAGGAAAAAACATTTTCCATTGCAGCTTTCCGGCGGACAGCAGCAAAGGGTGGCCGTTGCCAGGGCGCTGGTAGCCAAGCCGCATCTGATACTGGCAGATGAGCCCACGGGTAACCTCGATTCATCGCATGGCGAAGAGATCATGAAAATGCTTGAAGAGCTGAACGGAACCGGTACCACCATCGTGATGGTGACCCACTCCCTGCGTGATGCTGAATATGCTCAGCGCATCGTTCGCCTGTTCGACGGACAGGTAGTTACCGAAAACATCAAGGCACCGGTTTAATGATGTAAGCACGCAACGATTATTGAAAAAACTGAAAAGTCATGTTTTGGAATTATTTGAAAATCGCATTCAGGAACCTGGTTCGGCAGAAAAGCTACTCGCTGATCAATATTTTTGGATTGACCATCGGCATTGCAGCCTTCCTGATGATCATGCTATATGTACAGCACGAACTGAGCTACAATAGTCATATTCCAAACAAGGACCGGCTTTATCGTTGTGTGGAACTGCAGTTTCCGGATGGAATCGATGACCAGCATGTGGCGGTGACCATGGTTCCGCTGGGAGAAACCCTGATGGAGAACTTCCCTGAAATCACCAATTTTGTGCGATTGTGGAATTTAGGTGAAATCCCGATCGGGACCCGGGACGGTACCATCCTGAATCAGAATTTTGTAAGTTTTACCGATACCACCGTCTTTGAGCTTTTTGGTGTGGAGTTGATCAGGGGGGATGAAGAAACCGCACTGGTTGAACCGCGTAGTATTATCTTCAGCGAGAAAACCGCAAAAAAGTTTTTCGGTTCGGTCGACAGTGCGATGAATCAGATCGTCACCCTGTTTGGTTTCGAGGGTTTTAAGGTGACAGGTGTAATGGAAAATCCACCGGTAAACACCCATTATCGTTATGAAGTGTTGATATCCATGTCGACGGCTTACGATATGTTCGACTGGTTTGGCGGATGGGAATCCAATATGCTCGATACCTATGTGCAGTTGTCCGAAAATGCAGATCACAGGGAACTAAGCAAGAAATTCAAGCCTTTCCTTCTCGAATACCGGGAGATATCAGAAGAAGAACAGGAAAGCTTTTTCGACCTGTATCTGCAGCCTGTTGATGTCATTCACCTGAAATCGGGTCACATCAAGTTCCAGGTGATGAACTACAGACAGGGGAGCGCGCAATCGGTGCTGATCTTTATCATCATTGCAGTACTTATTGTGGTGATCGCCTGTGTGAATTACATCAACATAGCCATCGCCCGTTCCATGAAACAGGCCCGTGAAGTTGGGATGAGAAAAGTGCTTGGCGCTTCCAGGTCGAGCCTGATGTATAGGTTTTTTGGTGAGTCATTCCTACTAACTGTTATCTCTATCGCATTTTCGTTGTTGCTGGTAGAAATTTTCCTGCCGTATTTCAATGACATATTGCGTGTTGATCTGCAAATGGATTTGGCGGGCAACTGGATGTTGAACATTGGACTGCTTGCCTTACTGGTTTTGATCAGTTTGATTTCAGGAGCTTATCCGGCTTTTTACCTGTCGCGCTTCCGGCCCATTAAAGTGCTTAAGGGATCCTTGTCAGATAATGATATGAAGTCGGGATGGCTGAGCAAGGGATTGGTGGTGTTTCAGTTTGTTGTTTCCATCGCACTGATCTTTTCCATCATGGCTTTGTATAAGCAAATCAACTTTTTGATGAACAAGGATCTGGGCTATAATCCTGACAATGTTTATGCAGTGAGTTTGCACAACAACAACGACCCGGATGATCTCAGGCAACTGAAGGAGAAATTATTGCAGAAACCCAAAATCACCGGTGTAGCTGCCGCCTCTTATTACAATGGTGTGGCCGGCAACCAAAGCACCATCCAGGTGATTGATTCGGCCGAAACGTCCATTATGATGCGCTTTGGCTATGTGGATTACGATTTTCTTGATATGATGGGAATGCAAATCGTTGAAGGACGGAATTTCGATGAATCCTATGCCATGGACAGCCTGGAAGCCGTTATCGTGAACCGGGCCGCGGTTGAAACCCTTGGCTGGGAAAATCCGCTGGAACAATCTTTTACTCCCTTTTACGATACCCTTCACAATAGAAAGGTGATCGGGGTGGTGGAGGATTATCATTATTATTCACTCCACTCCAAAATTGAACCCGCCGTTTACATCATCTATCCTGAGGAGTTCAGGCAAATGATGGTGAGGGTGAATGGAGAAATGAACAATGAAGCATCGGAATATATAGAAGAAAGCTGGAAAGAGATTTTCCCCGGCAGGCCTTTCGAAATGCATGTGGTTGAAAATCTTATCCAGAACTCTTACCGCGGAGAACAACGCATGATGGAACTATTCGGTTATTTTGCAATCATTTCGCTGATTATTTCCAGCCTGGGATTGTATGGGCTCACAACCTTTATAATCCAACAGAAAAGAAAAGAAATTGGGATCAGAAAAGTGCTGGGCAGCTCTTCGGTACAGGTGATCCTGATGCTGATGATCCGTTTTCTGAAACTGGTATTCATTGCCGGCCTGATTGCCCTGCCCCTGGCCTGGTATTTTATGGATGATATTTTGGCCGGTTTTGCCTACCGGGCCGGTATATCCTGGTACATATTTGTGATCGCAATGTTGGTTTCGCTGGTAATTGCTACGATAACGATTTTATACCATGCCACCAGGGCAGCCAATTCCAATCCGGTTGATGCAATTTCTTATGAATAAAATTAAACCCAATAAACAATTTTACCATGATGAAAAAATCATTTATCCTTTTGATCGCAGCTGTTTTCAGCAGCACGATCGCATTCTCGCAAAATAAGAAAACAGACGAAGAAGCCATTAAACATGTGATCCAGACCGCCTATGTGGATGGCATCCAGAACGCCGGCGAGATTGAAGCCATTGAAAAAGGCTTCCATCCAGGTTTCAACCTGCTGATCTACAAAGGCAATATGATGGACAAGCTGCCTATTTACAACTGGATAGAGTACGTTAAGATCAGAAAAGCCAAGGGTGAAAATGATCCCGAAAAAACCACCTGCGAGTTTGTCGATATCGACATCACGGGAACGGCAGCAATGGCAAAGATCAAACTATTCAAGGGTGGAAAACACATTTTTACGGATTATCTGTCGCTTTATAAATTTTCCGACGACGGCTGGAAAATTGTCGGGAAGATCTATTACAGAATACCAGAATAGGGATTACATATAAGTGATCGATTGAGTTATTGCGAATGAACAGGGAAAGGTCATGATAGGTAATTATTTTAAAACCGCACTCAGGAATATTTTGAAGCACAAATCTTATTCGCTGATCAACATCATCGGTTTGTCGATCGGTATTGCCTGTTTCGTGCTGATCGGATTGTATATTGCCGATGAAATGAGTTATGACCGTTATCATGAGAAATCAGACCGGATCTACCGGGTTGTGAACGTTTATGATTTCGACGGTGTGGGAGAGAATTCGGCAAGTGCGCCTTTCCCTGTTGCTTTTACTTTAAAAAATGAATACCCCGGTCTGATAAAAAACGTCGTCCGTATTTTTGATTTCCAGGTTTCACGCAGTCTTGTTGAATACAAGGACAAAAGTTTTAACGAAAAGAACCTCTTTTTTGCTGATTCTACTTTCTTCGACATATTCGATTATAAATTTGTTAAGGGTGATCCAGAAACCGCTTTACAGGAAGCCAACAGCGTGGTGATCACAGAAACCGCTGCCAGAAAGTACTTTGGTGATGAAGAACCCATGGGGAAAGTGTTGCGCTATGATGACAGGGTAAACCTGAAAGTGACCGGATTGATCAGGGATGTTCCATTGCAATCCCATTTTCAGTTCAGCCTTGTGGCTTCCATGTCGACGGTAAGACAAATAACCCGTGGCCAATTGCCCCGCACTTGGGTTTGGAATCCTTGCTGGACATATGTTTTGTTAAAAGAAGGCGTGGTGCCGGAAGAGATTGAAAAGGATCTGCCCAATTATGTGAACAAGTTTTTTTATGATGCCGAGAAAGAAAACATTTCCCTTTATCTGCAACCTCTGGAAGATATTCATCTCAAATCCAAACTGGATTATGAAATAGAGCCCAACAACGATATTGGAAATCTATATATTCTGGCAGTGATCGCTTTTTTCTTACTGGTCATTGCAGCCATTAACTTCATGAATCTGGCCACAGCCACCTCAACAGGTCGCAGCAAAGAGATCGGCATTAAAAAAGTGGTGGGTGCTTACCGCAAGCAGATCATACGGCAGTTTCTGGGAGAATCTATTTTAATGAGTTTTTTTGCTATGATTGTGGCCCTGTTCCTAATCGAGTTGGCCCTGCCGGCTTTCAATGATTTTACCGGCAAGGAAATTTCGCTTTCGCTTTTGGTTCACCCGGTTTATATGGGTGCATTGCTTTTGATAACTCTATTGACCGGTTTTCTTTCAGGAGTATACCCTGCTTTTTATCTATCTTCTTTTAAACCCGTGCAGGTGCTGAAGGGAAAAGTAAGCAAGGGCGCCAAAAGTGGAAAATCCAGGAAAGTGCTTGTGGTAATGCAATTTGCCATTTCAATCGCCCTGATCATCAGCACCTTTATTGCCTATGATCAGATCAGTTATATTCGAAATGCCGATCTGGGTTTCAAAAACGATGACATCATCATCGTGCCCATTAACCGGACTAATATCGCGGAAGGGTTCAAGGAGTTTAAAAACGAACTTCAAAACAATCCCGACATATACAGTGTAACGGCCATGGATGATATCCTGGGCAAAGCACACAATACGCATGAGTTCAGGCCGGAAGGATACCCCGAAGACAAATGGAATTTTTATCCGGCTCTGGTGGTGCATTATGATTTTCTGAAGACATTTGATATAAAGGTCATCGCCGGCAGGGATTACAGCGAGTTGCATAAAACCGATCCAATGAAAGGCCTGTTGATCAACGAAGCTATGGTCAGGCACCTGGGCTGGGAATGCCCTGAAAAAGCTTTAGGCAAAAAGCTGATAACCATCCGTGGAGATGAGCGTGTGATCGGTGTAACAGAAAATTTTAACGTTACCTCTCTGCACCAGCCTGCCGGTCCATTTGCATTGAATATGAAAGAGGAAGATTGGTCGATCCATTGGTTTACCAATTTTATGGTTGTCAGGCATATCCCGGGTAAAGAAAAGGAAGTGCTGGCTTATCTGGAAAAGAAATGGAAAGAAAGGGAAGGCGAAAGGCCGTTCGAGTATTCTTTCCTTGAAGATGAGCTCAGTCAGCTTTACGAAGGCGAAGAAAAGCTCGGCAGCCTTTCGCTGATCTTCGCAGTGCTTATTATTTTCATTGCCTCCCTGGGCTTATTCGGCCTGGCTTCCTTCATGGCCGAACAACGCACCAAAGAGATCGGCATCAGAAAGGTGCTTGGCGCACAAACCTTGAGTATTATCAAGCTCATGTCGTTCGACTTTATGAAACTCGTGCTTATCGCCACCTTGATCTCCTGGCCGCTGAGCTATATATTTATGGATAACTGGCTGGAGAACTTTGCTTATCGCACGCAGATTAACCTGCCTGCCTTTGTGCTGGCGGCTCTTATTGCACTGACCATCGCCATGTCCATCACCAGCGTGAAAGCCTATTTTGCGTCGCAAACCGATCCCGTAGATATATTGAAATATGAATAAATACCAAAACCATGTTCAGGAATGTGTTGCTTACAGCAATGAGGTTTTTTTCAGGAACGGATACAATTCCCTGATTAACGTATTTGGCCTGGCCATCGGACTGGCTACCTGTATTCTGATCTTCCTTTTTGTGGAGGACGAACTAAGCTATGACAAGCATTTTTGGGATACTGATAACATTTACCGTTTGGAGGTCCGTTATATCGGGCACGGGGAAGACGGACAATGGGCGGCCAGCCAGGGCGATCTGATCCCGTGGGTCACCGCCAGATACCCCGAAATCAAACAGGCTTGTAAGCTGCATTTCCTTTATCAAAGTGTTGTGGCTACTTACGGGGATATTTCATTTAACGAAGACAATATGCTGGTTGCGGACACAACTTTTCTTGAACTTTTTGGACTTGAACCGGTTTACGGAGATGTGAATAATGCACTGAATGGAGCTGAAGCCGTTGTCCTGACGGAGTCTTCGGCGATCAGGTATTTTGGGAATCGCGATCCAGTAAGGGAGATTATTCGGATATTTGACAAAGGGAGCTTCCATGGGAACAATTGTATATACACTATCAAAAGAGTTTTTCTGGCTGGTGGTGATCGCAAACCTGCTGGCCTGGGTTCCGGCCATTTATTTTCTGAACAACTGGCTGGATGGTTTTGTCTTCCGCACGGGATTCAATCTTTGGATTTATGCCTTAACAGCGCTCGTGTCGGTGTTGATAGCCATCATAACAGTTGGTTCACAGGCAGGCAGGGCAGCCGGCCTGAATTCAACCAAAGCATTAAAATGGGAATGATGTAACTATTCAATAAATTAATCGTCGTACTTAATAACCAAAAGTCATATAGTCGTGATCAAAACAGAAAATTTAACCAAAGTATTTCGCACTGATGAAGTCGAAACCACAGCCCTCAACGCAGTTTCCCTTCAGGTGAAAAAAGCTGAGTTCGTAGCCGTGATGGGACCTTCCGGCTGCGGCAAATCAACTCTCCTGAATATTCTGGGATTGCTTGATAATCCTACAAAAGGAGACTACTATTTTTTGGATAAGGAAGTTTCGGGTTATTCTGAAAAGCAACGTGCAAAACTGCGGAAACACAACATCGGATTTGTATTTCAAAACTTTAATCTGATTGATGAGCTGAATGTTTTCGAAAATGTTGAGCTCCCGTTAATTTATCTCGGATGGTCCTCTTCCGAGCGCAAAAAAAGAGTGGAGGAAGTGCTTGAACAAATGAAGATTATTCACCGGAAAAAACATTTTCCTTTGCAGCTTTCAGGAGGTCAGCAGCAAAGAGTGGCTGTGGCCAGGGCTGTGATCGCAAATCCGCATTTGATCCTGGCCGATGAGCCAACAGGTAATCTCGACTCATCTCATGGAGAGGAAGTGATGAACTTACTTACCGATCTTAACAGCAAGGGAACAACCATCGTGATGGTGACCCACTCACAACGTGATGCCGAATATGCCAAACGGGTTGTAAGGCTTTTCGACGGACAGGTTGTTACCGAAAACATAAGGGAAAATATCCTTTGATGTTAATGAGATTTAAAACTTTTATCATTTTGCCATGTTTATCAATTTCCTAAAAACCGCTTTCAGGAATCTGTTCCGTAGTAAATTCTACTCACTGCTCAATATCCTGGGTCTTTCTATCGGACTGGCCGTGTTCATTTTTCTTTTTCTCTATATTAAAGATGAGATCAGTTACGATGCTTACCATGAAAAAGCCGAAAGGATTTATCGGATTGAGTCCGATTTTTATATCTCAGGCAACCCCGATCGCTTTTCTATCGTGCCCGTACCTATGGCTCCCGCCCTGAAGACTGAATTTCCTGAAGTGGAGAGCTATGTGAGATTCAATGATATCGGCAGGACTACCTTCAGAGTTGGTGAGAAGGAATATTTTGAAGATGATTTTTATTATACCGATTCTACCATATTTCAAATCTTTTCTCATGATGTGATCATGGGCGATCCCGATAAATGTCTGGCTGAGCCCAATTCTATTGCACTTTCGGAGTCGGTATCCAGGAAATATTTTGGGGAAGAACCTCCGCTCGGAAAAATCGTTGAATCCGAAGACGGAAGGAAATTTAAAGTCACGGCTGTATTTGAAGACCTGCCGTTGAATTCTCACTTGCGTTTCGAAGGCTTGCTTTCGGCTTCCACGCTGGCAAATATTGTAGGGGAAGATAATTTCAACAGCATGGAACCCGGCCGTTTCTGGAATATCGGGGTGTACGCTTATATCCTTTTGAATGAGAATGCCGATATTCAATCCATTCACGATAAATTTGACGGCTTTTATGACAAATACATGCGTCCGATCGGGGATCAGATCAACGGAAGTTTTAACCTCATGACCACTCCCCTGAAAGAAAGCCATTTCGTAACCGGCCTGGATTATGACCAGCCCAAAGGGAATATGACTTATGTATACATTTTCTCGGCTGTTGCTTTGCTGGTGCTGATTCTTGCCGCCATCAACTACATGAACATGGCCACGGCACGGTCGGCAAAACGTGCACGTGAGGTCGGTATCCGGAAAGTTGCCGGCGCATATCGCAGCCAGTTGATCCGGCAGTTTATCGGTGAATCCGTGCTGATCTCGGTTATCGCTTTGCTGATTGCCCTTTTGCTGGTGTATATGTTGTTGCCGGATTTTATAACACTTTCAGGCAAGTCGCTTAACTTCGATCTGTTTGGAGACCCTGTTTTGCTGGCGGTGATCATTGGCGTGACCCTATTGGTGGGCTTGGCTTCGGGAAGTTATCCGGCCTTCTATTTATCCTCTTTTAAACCGGTAACTGTTATAAAAGGATCTGTTACTGAGGGAAAGAAAAAAGGTGGCGGCTTACGAAAATTCCTGGTGGTTTTTCAGTTCTGGATCGCCATTTCAATGATTATTGCTACCCTGGTGGTTGCCGATCAGATCAGGTTTTTAATGAACAAAGAAGTTGGTTTCACTAAGAAAAATATGATCGTGATGCCGATTCAGGATACCTCCTTTTTCAATAAATCGGAAAATTATAAAGAAGAAATTCTTCAGAATGCGCACATCAGCAATGCAAGCCTCTCCATTGGAGTACCCGGCCAAACCAACTGGATACAGGTGATCAGGGCGGAGGTGGATACAGCCATGGTGGAAAAGACCATGCACATTTGCATTCCCGATTATGATTTTCTTAAAACCTATGAAATCGGGCTTGACACAGGACGGTTTTTCAGGGAAGACATGGGTACGGATATGGAAGAGGCTGTTGTCGTAAATCAGGCTGCTGCCAGGACTTTTGGTTGGGGGAATCATGCCTTGGGTAAAAAAATTAATTGGGGCTTTAGCCTGGAAGGTGATCCCGGCAGGACGATGAAGGTGATCGGGGTGATCGAAGATTATCATTTCAGATCTCTGCACAACGAAGTGGAACCTTTAATGATGATTTTGCATGATGAATTTCCCAAACGGTTTCTTTCCGTTAGGGTAGAGGGTAATTATTTACAGGAAGTGCTTGAATTCATGGGTGATAAATGGCGTGAATTCGGCACGACGCAACCATTCGACTACCGCATACTTGAAACCAGCTGGGACGAAATGTATGAAGCCGAAGAAAAGCTGATGACCATTTTCACCATTGCAACCTTGCTGACCATTTTCATTGCTTTGCTGGGGTTGCTCGGTCTTTCTTCTTTCGTGGCCGAGCGTAAAACCAAAGAGATCGGCATCAGGAAAGTGGTAGGTGCCAATATGACTGACATACTGTTGCTACTATACAAAGAATTCCTGGTATTGATCGGCATCGCTTTTGTGATCGCCATTCCCGTTGCCTGGTGGCAACTAACCGAATGGCTCGATAAATCTTTTGTATATCATACAGTGGTTACCTGGCAGGCCTTTTTTTGGGCGGGTTTGTTCAGCCTGCTGATCGGTGTGATCACCATCAGCTTCCATTCCATACGGGCGGCATTAAGCAATCCGGTAGATGCGATCAAGTATGAATAATTGATCCGGATCAATGCTGTTCACGTAAGAGAATAGTCAATTTCGACCAAACTTTATAGATCCTTAGTCGGTCTTGCCAATATATTATTATATTTGGAACTTATTCAGACTGATGTTTTTCCTTGATTTAGTTAGTTTAAGTTTTACCACTTATTGCATCAGTGTATAAAAAACATCTGAAAATGGTAAAAAGCAAAGGAGAATCTTCCCAAAACAAGGTAGGCTGGACTTCCTCAAAATTGTTCCTGTTACTTTATATACCGATCCTATTGATCGGCTTCTTCAGTATATATAACAAGGTCTTTGATGAAAAAATCAACCTGGGTGGTGACAATGTAGGGTATTACATTTTAGGCAATTCAATTGCTTCAGGACAGGGTTATAAGAATATCCACACAATGGAGAAATTACCGCATAACCATTTTCCGCCCGGCTATCCGGTGATCATTGCAGGAGCGATCAAACTTGGCAACAATGATATTAGATATATCAAAAAAGTGAATGGGTTTTTCTTCCTTATGTCGCTCCTGTTCTTGTTTCTGGTCATATACAGAATAACAGGCAACCTCCATTTGCCTTTTTTAACCTGTCTTTATCTTCTTGTAAATTATAATCTTCTGGACTACTCGGTAACCATGATGAGCGAAATCCCTTTTCTGTTTTTCACACTGCTATCCCTTTGGATTTTTATGAAAACCGATTTTGATAAGCCCATCCTTAAAAACTGGTTGTTTTTTATCTTGATCATTATACTTGCATTTACCTATCACATCAGGTCGACCGGGCTTGCCCTGCTTGTTGCTATGCTGGCTGTTTTAACGGTGAGGAAACGCTGGTGGTATTTTGTAACACTTTTCAGTGGTTTTGTTGCATTGGGATTGCCCTGGTTTTTCAGGACCCAAAAATTGGGAGGGAATCCTTATATTCATCAGTTGTTCCAAAAAAACCCATACAGACCCGAACTGGGTGGAATTGAATTAAGCGACTGGTTTAGCAGGTTTTGGATAAACCTTGAAAGGTACATTACACGTGAAATACCTTATGGTAGTTTCAATTTTGTTTCTTATCCGGAATACAAGCAGCCCATTGGGATAGGAGAATGGATCATTGGTCTTGTGATACTTGCTTTGATTGTTTTTGGTGCGCTCAAACTAAGGAAATACTCCCGTATCATTGTTTTTTACACTATTGCTTATTTTGGCATAATTCTGCTTTGGCCTGAGGTTTGGAAAGGCATCCGTTTCATTTTGCCGCTTATTCCATTGTTGTTCTTTCTGTTTATTAACGGCCTTGTTGAATTGGTGATTCTGATCAGTTCACGTTATTTCAAATACAGCAATCGAAAGATTATTTATGTGGTGCTGGTTGTCCTGGGACTTATGGCAATTTATAGTTATGGAAATGCACGTATCCAAAAGATGAACATAAGATCAAAAAGTTATTATCCCACAGCATATGGCTATTATTTTAAGCTTGCCAGGTGGGTTAAAGAGAATACTGCTGATACGGCCATTGTATGTTGCCGTAAGGGGCAGATGTTTTACATATTCTCGCACAGGCATGTAACCGGTTTTAAGAACACCCTTGACAGGGAAGAGCAAATCGAATATTTAAAAGAGAAAAGTGTGGATTATGTGATTCTCGACAAACTGGGTTATGCTTCCACCGAAAGATACCTTTATCCGGCCATTGAGCGATACAGGGATAAATTCAAACAATTGAAACATCTGAAAGATCCGCATACCTTCCTGTTACAGTTTAGACCGGATCTTGGCTATTTTGGCGCTTTTAAAAATAATGAACGTCATGGCATGGGCACCTTTGTTTGGGAAGACGGTAAAAAATTTGTCGGTGAATTCAAGGATGGGAAACGACAGGGGGAAGGCATTCTCTATTACCCCAATGGAACTTACCTGGAGGGTACATGGATTGATGATGCGCTTACCGGAGAAGGTTACTTCAGAAATGAAGATGGTAAGTTGCTTAAAACCATTAGGATTAAACCTGAATAGGATATCCCATTCGCTTTATGTCAACTTAACAATTACCCCTGTTACCTTTTTAGCAGGCTGATTTAGAAATGGCTTATGTTGATGCAACTCAAGAATAAAAATCAGCCATGCATTGCAGAACCACTGAAAAAGTCGTTTTTTTGTAAAAAATTTAGTACTTGTAACTTATGAAAAGAACAGAAATCAAAAGCCTTTTACAAACGAATGAATTTAACGGGATGGTCAACGTGAAAGGCTGGGTGCGCACCAAACGCGGAAGCAAAAATGTAGCCTTCATTGCATTGAATGACGGTTCTACCATACATAATGTTCAGATTGTTGTTGATGTAAATCAGTTTGATGTAAAAAAGCTGGAAAAGGTAACCACCGGGGCCGCCATTTCGGTAAACGGACAGCTTGTGCAATCGAAGGGCAAGGGACAAACCGTTGAGATTATTGCTGAGGAGCTTGAAATGCTGGGTGAGGCCGATCCGAATAAATACCCGCTTCAACCTAAAAAACACTCACTTGAGTTTTTGAGAGAGATCGCCCATTTGCGTTTTCGGACGAACACCTTTGGAGCGATCACCCGTTTGCGCCATGCAATGATCTTTGCCGTACATAAGTTTTTTACCGAGCGTGGGTTTTACAACATCCACAGTCCCATTATCACAGGCTCCGATGCGGAAGGCGCAGGTGAGATGTTCAGGGTTTCGGTGCTGGATCCGAAAAACCCGCCCCTGAAAGAAGACGGTAGCATTGATTTTAAAAAGGATTTCTTTGGCAAGGAAACCAACCTGACGGTTTCCGGACAACTGGAGGCCGAATTGGCAGCTCTTGCACTATCAAAAGTATATACCTTCGGGCCTACTTTCAGGGCGGAAAACTCCAACACACCCAGGCACCTGGCCGAGTTCTGGATGATCGAGCCGGAGGTGGCTTTTAACGATATCCATGACAATATGGATCTGGCTGAGGAGATGCTCAAGTATCTTGTTCAGTATGCTTTGGACAATTGTGAAGACGACCTGGACTTTCTAAGCAAAAGACAACAGGATGCCGAAAAAGACAAAAAACAAGATGAACGGCAAATGGAGTTGATTGAAAAACTTAATTTCGTATTGGCTCATGATTTTGAAAGGATTACCTACACCAGGGCCATCGATATCCTTAGAAACTCCAAACCCAACAAAAAAGGGAAATTTGTATTCCCTGTAAAAGAATGGGGAATGGATCTGCAATCGGAACATGAGCGCTACCTTGTGGAAAAGGAGTTCAAAAAACCGGTCATCATCACCGATTATCCCAAAAAAATCAAGGCCTTTTACATGAAACAAAATGATGACGGAAATACGGTCAGGGGCATGGATGTGTTGTTTCCTCAGATCGGTGAGATCATTGGAGGATCGCAGCGCGAGGAAGTATATGATAAGCTTTATGCACGGATTAAAGAGATGAATATTGAAGAAAAAACATTGTGGTGGTATCTTGACACCAGGCGCTTCGGAACTGTTCCGCATAGTGGCTACGGACTGGGGTTTGAGCGATTGATGATCTTTGTGAGCGGTATGTCGAACATCAGGGATGTGATTCCTTTCCCAAGAACTCCACAAAATGCAGAGTTTTGATCAGATGGGATTATATTTGTATCTTAGTTCAGCATTTGAAGAATTGGTATAGAAGAATAGAAAGGGCGATATGTTAAATCAGAAATTACAGCAAAAATTATTGCAAAAACTTTCACCACAGCAAATTCTGCTGATGAAACTTTTGCAAATTCCCTCTGTTGCCCTTGAACAAAGAATTAAGCAAGAGATTGAGGAGAATCCTGCCCTGGAGGAATTGATTGATCAGGAAGCCACTGAAGAAGATGAAGAAGAGGAAAAGGATGAATATGAAGAGCGTGAGGAAACGGAGGATGTTGATAATAAGGAAGACGAATTTGACATTGAGGATTACCTGAGTGATGACGACGAAATACCGTCCTATAAACTTTCTGCAAATAATACCAGCACAGACGATGAAGATAGAGACATACCCTTTGCTTCGGGGGTGACTTTTCAGGAACTGTTGCTGCAGCAACTTGGATTACGCCCCCTGGATGAAAAACAATACGGCATCGGAGAGTATATCATTGGTAACCTTGATGATTCGGGATATTTGCAACGCGATCTGGACTCCATGGTTGACGACCTGGCCTTTACGCAAAACATCAATGCTACAAAAGAAGAAATCAAAGAAGTGCTTGATGTGATCCAGGATTTCGACCCGCCGGGTATTGGAGCGCGCAATTTAAAGGAATGCCTGTTGTTGCAACTTAAACGCAGAGAGGAACAAAACGGTGATGTGAAACTTGCCAGTTTGTTGGTTGAACGTTATTTCAACGAGTTCACCAAAAAGCATTACGATAAAATCCAGAAAAAAGCCGGCATCAATGAAGAACAGCTAAAAGTTGTTTTGAGCATCATTCTAAAGCTCAATCCAAAACCCGGCAACTCCATGAGCGAGACTACCAAAACCAATCATTATGTCATCCCCGATTTCATCATTTACAACAATAACGGTGAACTGGAGTTGACCATGAACTCACGGAATGCCCCTGAGTTGCGATTGAGCAAATCCTATATCGATATGCTCCACCGTTATGCCGAGGCCAAAAAGGATAAGCGCAGAAAAGACGCATATACCTTCGTAAAGCAAAAAATAGATTCGGCCAAGTGGTTTATCGATGCCATCAAGCAGAGGCAAAATACCCTTTATTTGACCATGAAAGCCATCATGGATTATCAGAAGAAGTATTTTTTAAGCGGGGATGAAAGGAATTTGCGTCCGATGATTCTGAAAGACATTGCAGAGATTGTAAATCTGGATATATCAACTGTTTCGAGAGTTGCTAACAGCAAATATGTTCAATCCCCTTTCGGTACCTTCCTGCTGAAAAGCTTCTTTTCTGAGTCGATGCAAACCAACGAAGGAGAAGAGGTCTCAACAAGAGAAATCAAAAGTATTTTGCAGGATACCATCGAGTCCGAATCCAAAAGCAAGCCCCTCACCGACGAGCAACTTACCACTGTTCTAAAAGAAAAAGGCTATAACATTGCTCGCCGCACCGTGGCCAAATACCGCGAACAGCTTAATATTCCTGTTGCCCGGCTGAGAAAAGAACTCTAAAGCCGGTTGATTGATTTTCGATAACTTTGCACTTGCAAACAAATAGCTATGGAAAAGTATTTGGCAAAAGTAATATCTGTCATTTTACATCCCCTTTTGGTTCCCACATATGGACTGTTTATACTGTTTAGGCTGGATGCTTTTTTTAGTCTGCTTATTCCTCAGGAGGCCCAATGGAAACTATTGTTTCTGACATTCGGACTTACCTTCTTATTCCCTCTCTTCATCATATTGATCCTGATGAAAAGGGGCATTGTTAAAACCCTTGAAATGAATAGCAAGGAGGAACGCATTTTTCCTTTGCTGATCACTTCGCTGTTTTTTTACCTGAATTATTATCTTTTCGTTAAACTTGGTATGCCGGCAGTGTATGTTGATTTCATGATGGGTGCAACCGTTATGGTGATCGCTGCCCTGCTCATCAATTTTTTCTGGAAGATTAGTTTACATATGCTGGCTATGGGTGGTTTGTTTGCTGCCCTGCTGGATGTCGCTTTGTTGTTATATCTGGATATTAATCTGCTGCTTCTTTTTGCTGTTATTCTTGCAGGTGGATTGACCGGCTTTGCACGGCTCAGGCTCAAGGCACACAACCAGGTGCAGGTGTATGCAGCTTATGTGCTGGGTTTGTTGTTTATGCTGGTGACTGTTCGACTTTCCTATCTTTAGTATGGCATCAGAGTGATACCAACCGAAATCGGATACATTTGCGGACCCTGCTCAGGCTTGAACAATTTCGATATTTGATAATAGGCTGTGAAGTTGATCCACTTATACCCGACCCTGAGCGTGGGGCCATATCTGAATTTTTCAAGATAGTTTACATTCGTCGATTTCAGGATGACCTCTTCCTCGCTTCCTCCATGCAAGGTATTCTTCCCTTTGTATTTGGTGTGTTTGCTAAACAGGATGCCTGCTTTGAATCCCAGTGCAAGCCTGAATTTGCTGGGGGTTTTCAGGCGAAATTCGAGAGGGAGATCAATATAGTTAACATTCAGCTTACTT
The DNA here is from genome assembly GCA_021738625.1 of Bacteroidales bacterium. Taxonomy (GTDB): domain Bacteria; phylum Bacteroidota; class Bacteroidia; order Bacteroidales; family JAIOZK01; genus JAIOZK01. The sequence continues at coordinate 8,945 of JAIPBS010000029.1, read as the reverse complement.
TTTTTATAATCGATCGAATCTGCAATTTCGACAAAGAAAGTCGAATCGTTGGCTTCAGAAACAAGGGCATTGGAGTAGAAGTTATGTGATCCCAGGCCCAGGCCTATAGCAAAGCTAAAATTGCTCAATCCGAAACGATAGTTGTACATACCAAAAACATTAAATCCCCTGTTTATGGTTTTAAATTCAACATCTTCAGGTGTGTCCTGCAGGAAATCTGTGAAGATGTCCATGCCAATGTTGAATTTCTTGAAATTTGTTTCTTTAACGACATTCTGCGAATAAACTCCCGACATCAAAATCAAAAAGCCGGCTAAAAGAAAGATGTATTTTTTCATATGCGTTTGATTGAGATTTTATGCAAATATACAACTTAAATTCGGAGATAATTCATCAAGTTTATTCCTCGGATAACTGATCATTTCCCTTGTTTTGCTTGAGCTTCATCCGCTCATCAAGCAATCTGTCGATCTCTTCTTTCGAAAGATTGGGATTTTTAAGCAACTGGTCGATTTGCTTTACATCTTTCCTTAATTCCTGTCTTTGTGGTGTCTCTTCTTCTTTTATTTCTGTTTCTTCTCCCAATTCGTCTTTCAGCTGATCAACCAGATCGGCGATCATTTTTTTCATAGGTTCACCGAATTGCATCAACAGTTCGTCGGATATCTGGTCGCGCATCATTTCATAATTGTTCAGAAACAGATCAAAATTCTGATACATGTTTTTATCAATACCAGGTATTTCCTTTATATCGGTTCTTCCTTTCAGTTTTTTGAAAAGCTTGATGAGTAAGTCGAGGTTTTCTTTGAATGATCTTTCTTCGTTGCTCATTATTATTCTTGCTTTATATTTAGAACAACAAAACATTTGTTTTGTTGTGATTTTTATTTCCATTTTTAAAAGTAACAAAAATCATGCGTTGTTTGATGATTTCGCCGCTATGGATGATAAAAAAATGATCCCGGTGTTGCCGGGATCAGATTTTTTCTGTTGTTACTTGATGTCGATTTGCCTTGGCGGCCTGGGCCTGGCTTCTTCCTTTTTCGGAATTGTGACAGTAAGCACGCCGTCTTGGTGATTTGCACTTACCTTATCTTCGTCAACCGAATCGGGCAATGTAAATGACCTGCTGAAAGAGCTGTAGCTGAATTCCCTTCTCATGAATTTGTCTTCATCCTTTTCTTTCTTTTCTTCCTTCTTTTCGGAAGAAACCGTCAACACATTGCGGTCGAGGTCGATTTTGAAATCTTTTTTGTTCAGTCCGGGAGCAGCTACCTCAATTTTAAAATCCTCGTTTCCTTCGATGATGTTGACAGCAGGTACGTTAATTCCTGTTTGATTTTCGAAGAAATTGTTCATCAAATCGCTTCCGAAGAATTCATCAACCAAATCTGGTAATGCACGTCTTCTAATCATTGGTAACATAGCGCAATCCTCCTTTTATTTTTATTATTTTATTATTTCAACAACCTATTTGACAAATAAAATGCCAACTATATTAACCATATCGTATATGACAATATGGCGCACATATTTGTGTAAACCAACACTAATCAAATTTAAAAAGGACAATATGACAGCTATTATCGTTACTTAAGTTTGACAAAAATTCAACAATGATGTATTTTTGCAACAGAAAAAGATGAACTGACTATGCCAAAGAATTACTATCATATACTAAGAATTGATAAAGACGCTACTGCTGAGGAGATCAGGAAGGCCTACCGACGCCTGAGCCATTTGTATCATCCGGATAAGTGCAGTGCCACTTCGGATGCCGGTAAATTTATTGAAGTTAATGAAGCCTATAAAGTTTTGAACGATCCCGATAAAAAACGCGATTACGACCAAAGCACGGATGAAGGTAACGTGCCGATTAACAGATCAGGAAGGATGGGTGAAGAAAGCAGTTACCGAAGACCCGGATCTTATTCGGATGAAATTTTTATAGAAATGGATGATTATATCTCCGAGCTATTCCATAGCCTTTTTGGCGACCGGCCGAAGCGTTCAGTGGGCAACTTTCCTCCCGGCCACATTCATTATGATGATCTGGTGAGATGAGGTTCCGGATTCCGGATTTCCGAAATATAGTATAACAAGACTTTATACCTTTAAAAACCCTATCTCCCTGCAAACGGAAAATGAGAGTGTGAGTAGGGGAGTAAGTGGGAAATTTATAAAACAAGGTACAAGGAATTCTTGCTGTCCTGCCACCTGGCTGACACGAACCCAATGACTTTCGGGTTGCATTCCGGGCCACTTATGGACGACCAAATTTCCATTTTCGAACCATCGCCCTTATGATCAGCTTCACAATAACTTAATCAGGGGATACAGGAAAATGGCAATCAGAAACAACGTTTGAAACGGCCTGATCACATTGTTCCATTTAAAATTCCTGTGTGCAACACTTTGCCATCCGTGATTAATTCCGGAGAAAAGCATAAAAATCAAAAAGGTGAGTGAAAGGGTGATCTCAGCTGCGGCGCCCCATTTTAAAATAAAGACGATTACAGACATAATGGCCATGCTCAGAAAGAAAAAGGCGGTTTGCCGCTGGTAATTGCTGCCGGTTTCAAAGCCTTTTTCTTTGGCTGCCTGATCGGGGAAAAACAATCCCTCGATGCCTGACAGGCCGGCCACGCTTACGATCATCCAGATGGTGAGGATGTGCAGGATTTCCGCAGGGCTGTCTGTTGTGAAATATGCGATAAAGTAGCCGGAGATCACCCCGACGATCCGCAATGATTCAAGAATTTTAATGATCATGGTTTTGGATTATTGTTACAGGTATCAAATATAAAAAAATCGGACATGTTTTTGCAACCTCCCTTAAGGCATCTTTACGTCTTCAGAAAGCACACCATGACTTTAATTTACAGAATCTTATTAAAAATGCAAAACATTTTTATCTTTACAAAAAAACCCATGCAGGAATACATCGACAAAGCTATAGAGATAGTAAGCATTACCTGGGTAAGATATTCCATCATTGTGGTAGTCACGCTGGGCGTTGCCCTTTTGCTAACACGGTTGATCAGGGTACTGTTGAACAGGTTTTTTAAATCATCCTCGGATAAATTGAAGGTGGATGCCACCAAATTCAGTTTTATCAAGAATGCAGCCAGCTTCCTTATTTTTTTGGCGGCTCTGATCATCATCTTCTATTCCATTCCTGAATTGAAAGCACTGGGATTGACCTTATTTGCAGGCGCCGGTATCGTTGCGGCCATCCTGGCTTTCGCTTCGCAGCAGGCTTTCTCAAATATCATAAGCGGAATATTCCTGGTGATATTCAAGCCTTTCAGGGTTGGCGACAACATCAAGGTAGGCAATCTGTATCATGGTCTTGTTGAGGACATCACACTAAGGCACACGGTGATCAGGGATTTTGAGAACCGCCGGGTCATCATCCCCAATTCCATCATAAGCAGCGAAAGCATTGTGAATGCCAGCATCGCAGACGAAAAAATTTGTGCCTGGGTAGAGATGGACATCAGCTACGATTCCGACATTGATAAAGCCATGTCCATCATGCAGCAGGAAGCCATGAAACATCCCTCCTTTATCGATAACAGAAGCCCGGAAGAAAAGAAAGAAGGCGTGCCTGAGGTAAGGGTGAGACTGATCGGCTTCGGAGATTCATCAGTGAACCTGAGGGCATATGTTTGGGCTGAAAATGCACTATTAGCCTTTGCCATGAAGTGTGATCTTTATAAAGAGATTAAGGAGGAATTCGACAAGGCAGGCATTGAAATACCATTTCCGCACAGAACGATTGTTTATAAGGAATCAAAAACCAAAATATTGCCTAATACATTATGAAAAGTTTTAACCGATTGAAGAAAAAGGCAGGATTGCCTCCCGGAAGCCTCATATACACCGGGGAGCATACCAGGGAGAAAATACGGATCGGCCTTACGCAATACGATCAGGAGAAGGCAATACGAACCGAAGATATCCGGATGGGCGATCTCCCTGAAATGATTATATCCGGAATGGTCAACTGGCTCAGTGTTGAAGGTTTGAATGATGTTGATCTGATTGAGCAACTGGGCATCCGGTTCAACCTGCACATTTTAATGCTTGAAGATGTTTTAAACACGGAACATCTGCCCAAATATGAAGAATTCAAAGACCATCTTTTTTTCACCCTCAAAATATTGCATAAAACTGATCGTCAGGAAGAGATCCCCTTCCAGCATATCAGTTTTGTTTTGGGCAAGGATTTGCTAATGGTTTTTACTGAAAAGAAAACGGAACTGTTCCACCCGGTGCAGGAACGGATACAACAGGGGTTGGGTAAAGCCCGTGGACGCGGGGCTGATTACCTGCTCAGCTTGCTTTTGGATAAGGTGATCGATCAGAATTACCTGGTATTGGAACCAATAGAACGGGATATCGAGGAACTTGAATTAACTATACTGGAAGAACCCTCGAAGGTTGACACCGAAAAAATTCTCCGGTTAAGAAAAAATATCATCAGCTTGAAGAAGTTCATCCTGCCGGTAAGAGATGAACTCAGAAGACTGATCAAAAGCGATTCGGAGCTGATACAGGAAGGCACGCTTCAGTATCTGAACGACGTAAACGATCATGTTATGGGCCTGGCGGGAAGCCTGGAGGCTTACCGTGAAACGCTTAACGGTTTGATGGATTTACATCAGTCCAACCTGTCCAATAAAATGAATAACGTGATGATGACTCTCACCATCATTGCAACCATCTTTATCCCGCTCACCTTTATCGCTGGGATTTACGGGATGAATTTCCAGTACATGCCCGAACTCACCTGGAAGTGGGGTTATCCCATTGTCATGGGAGCCATATTGCTTATCGGTGTTGGCATGTACATTTACATAAAAAAGCGCAGGTGGTTTTAAAACCCTGTTTTTTATAGATACTCAATGGAATAATTCTCTTCCCGTTCTTTTGCAATTTTTTCCCATTCCGGGACCACTTCTTCCAGGAATTTCTCTTTTTGTTCCCTGTATTTTTCGATGGGCATGTTCAGGTATTTCTGTGCCGCCGCCTTGGTTTCGATGGGCGGATAGGGGACCTCCTCATTAAAGCCGAGTTTTGCCAGCAGTCTGGCCAGTTTCACACGGGCGTCCTGGGCGATCACGATGCCTGATGCAATGATGCGACTCACTTCTACCGGGGCGTGAAAAGCCGCGCCGTGGCTGGCTGCGGCATAATCCCAACGCCATTGTGAGTGCCTGATGTCCATCAGGATGTCTTGCATTTGTTCTTCGGTCGCGCCAAGATCCCAGGCTTTTTTGGCTTCCACATGGGCGCGAACGAGCAGCTTTTCAAGCTTGTCCCTATTCTGTATGATTTTATCCTGGTGATCATACACATCAGCGATCAGCTGAACCGTTCTTTCCCGGTGGCAAACCTGGCAGGATTTGGATACATCGGCCAGCGGACTGCGCAAGTGATGATCGGTGAACTTTTGCCCGCCTTCACTGATGAAGGGCATGTGGCAGTCGGCGCAGGAAACGCCGCGTTTGGCATGGATGCCTGATGAATGGATCTCATATCCGGGATGCTGCGCCTTCAGCATGGGCGCCCTGCTGAGTTGATGGGTCCAGTCGGAGAATTCCATCTCATCGTAATATTTCTCCATTTGATCAACGCTCATTCCGTCGTCCCAGGGAAATTTCAGGTATGGCGATCCTTCCACTATGTTTTTATTGAAATAATATTCCACATGACACTGGGCGCATACCAGCGATCTCATTTCCTGATGTGTCGCTTTTTCTATATCTTTTCCTATGTTCTCAAAAGCCTCTTTCAGGGCCGGACGGGTGATCTTCAGGTTCATGCTTTCGGCGTCGTGGCAGTCGGCGCAGCCAACGGGGTTCACAATCTGGGCACCGCGGGTTTCCCAGGGGCCTGCGTAAAAAGCGGCCACTCCCTGCTGCACCGAACCTTTTTCTTCGATCAGATCATTCATCACCCTGGGAACATCCGGGCTTTTGCAAGTCCAGCAGGTATTAGGCATGGGACTCTGCCGGTTGCCAATGGGCGCTCCGGTTCGTAGCGTTTCTCGAATATCTTCAATGGCATAAAAATGCCCTTTGGCCTGGGTGTAGTCCTTAGAAAATCCATAGCCGGCCCACAGGATCACCATGCGTGGATCGCGCTCCAGCATGTCGATGGGAACCGAACCGTTGTATTTGCTTCTGAAACCGGTATCGGAGGTCTGCATGAAAGTTTGATACTCACGTGGGAAATTTTTTCCCCACACTTCATTGCGCGGTTCAAACTGCGAATGCTCTACCTGCGGCGTATATGCAAATGCCGCTTCGGCTCTTCTTTCCATGATGGAAGATGCAAGCAGCCCCAGTAGAAATACCACCACCAGCGTAGCAAAAAAGATCAGCCATCCCAGCCAGGGTTTTTCTTTAATTCTTTCGTTCAAAGGTTTCATGAGTTTTCTGGTTTTATGTTGATTTTATTTTTCTTTCATCCATTCAGGAACCGGGCTTTCAGGCAGGGGCACACGTGCATATGGCACGCTCGAAAGGCTGTTTACCCGTCCGTGCGGCGTTTCGCGATGGCAATCCCAGCATTTTCGCTCCGTCCTGAAATGATGGGTTTCATCGGTGCGGGCCAGCATTTTATGATCCGTGATCAGTTCTTTGTGGCAGCGGATGCAGTTGTCCTGTACCACTTCCTTACCGGCCTCTTTGATAAAGATCACCTGCGGCTCGGCCCTGAGTGTGAAAATGGTGGCATGCCGCAATCCGTCTTTCGCCTTGAAATACATTTTGTTGAAAATATTGTTGTGGGGCACGTGGCAATCGTTGCAATGGGCCACTTCGCGATGCGAGCTGTGGCTCCAGGTTGCATATTGCGGCGCCATAATGTGGCAGTTAACACATGCTTTGGGATCGTTTGAAAGATAGGAGGGGGCATTGGATATGTAAAACACATATGCACCAAGCCCCACAAATATTCCAGCTAAGATAATAACGGGCAACAACCACCTTCTGGGTGGGGTAATAGTTTTTATGAGTTTTTTTGCCATAAACCCGGTTTTTGGTTAATATATTGAATTCTGCATACTGCTGCCAGCGGGGAAATTATTCCTCAAATTGTATCACTTCCACAGGGCAGCTTTCCGCGGATTCCTTGATTCCTTCTTCATACTGGCTGTAATCGACGCCTTCTTTCACATAAGCTTCATCTTCCATCCCGAAAACCTCCGGGCAGATATCCTCGCACAGTCCACAGGCTGTGCAGCCTTCTTCTATCCACACTTTTTTAATAGCCATGATCATTTCCTTTCTTTTGATGAATTTAAGTATTTAAATACAAAAATAATTAAAAATATGGAGCAAATCAAAAATTGCACGACCAAAGAAGTCTCAGAGTTTATGCCAAAAAATTTGTGATGCTGTTTGTGGATTATTGCGTGGAATGAAGCTTTTATTGGTTTCTACAAAAATTCAAAAAAATTGGATAGCTCAGTATCTGTAAGATTGCTTGTTTATACGTATCAGAAGTTGCATTTCTAATATGTATAACATATATTTGTAAGATGATAAATCGGAAAATTGGAGACCGGGTTAAATTGCTTGGGGAAAAGTATCAGGTGATCACTGTTACAGGACCAAGGCAATCGGGGAAAACAACACTGGTGAAAAATATCTTTAAGGATTATAAATATGTTAATTTTGAGGATATAGTCGCCAGAGAATTTGCCATCAGCGATCCAAAAGGATTTTTACTTGCATTTGGCGATAAATTGATCATTGATGAAGCGCAGCATGTTCCTGATATCTTTTCTTACATTCAGGTATCAATTGATGCTGATAAGAGCAGGAGATTCGTTTTGACAGGGTCTCAGAACTTCCTTTTGCTTGAAAAAATAACTCAAAGTCTTGCAGGAAGGGTTGCCATATTTTACTTATTGCCATTTTCGAATGAGGAATTGGACGGAACAAAATATCAGTTGGATCATTGGCAAAACTATATATTTAAAGGTAGCTATCCTCCTATTTATGACCGAAAGCTTGATCCATCAGAATGGTTGCGGAATTATATTACAACATATGTTGAGCGGGATGTTCGACAATTGCTAAATGTCGGAGACCTTACAAACTTTCAGCGATTTATAAGTGTCTGTGCCGGCAGAATTGGACAAATCACCAATTTCAGCTCCATGGCAAATGACTTGTCTGTATCTTATCATACGGTTCAGTGTTGGTTGTCAATTCTCGAAACCAGTTTTATTACTTTCCGCATTTATCCGTATTTCAAAAACTTTAACAAGAGATTGATAAAATCCCCCAAAATATATTTCAACGATACAGGATTGGCATGTGCATTATTGGGAATCGATAAGCCTGATCAAATCAACATCCACTATCTTAAGGGTGAGTTATTTGAAAATATGATCTTATGTGAGTTAAGGAAATACTTGTTTAACCATACAAACCGAAGAGATATGTATTTCTGGAGAGACAATTCCGGGAAAGAAATTGATTGTATTATAGGAGAATCACAGAATCCAAAAGCCATCGAGATAAAATCATCTTATACGATACATCAGGATTTCTATAAGAATTTAAAATGGTGGCATGCGGTATCTGGTTCGCAAAATTTATCCTTGATATATGGTGGAAATGATTCCTATACCAGGTCGGGTTTTATGACTTTAGGGTGGAAGGATTGTGTAAAAGTCTTTAAAGATCTTTGAAACAAAAATTAGAATTTTAATAAACGTTTTCCAATCATCTGCAGTTGATGTAAACCTGTGCTTTCCGTAAGTTCCCTGATTATGTTTTTCTACACGAGATTTCAGGTCATCATGTGTAGCGCCAATATAAAATCTATCAAGAGATTTGCTGTAGAGAATGTAACAATATGCAGACATGGGGATAAGAATAAAAATGGAGGCTTCTGTAAAAAAAGCCTCCTTCGTTTTCAGT
>JAIPBS010000071.1 GCA_021738625.1 Bacteroidales bacterium | reverse complement strand
TACATGCCTTTTCGACATGGGTCAAACTTTTTTTTCATAATTTTAAAGTTTAGATGTTATTGTGAATCTAAAGGTAACGAAAACTATCGGTAGCAACAGCATAAGCTGTCTTTAGCTACCGGTAGGTTTCGTTCAACACTACATTATTATTTCCTGTCTCATTTTCGTAACCTGCTAAACTCCCTATGTAAACATTGCTAAAACCACCCTCATTTGAATATCCTGCTTCCTGGCCTATTGCCACGTTTTTAAACCCGGTAGAGTTTGTATAGAGGGACATTGACCCGACTGCAACGTTTTTCCTGCCGTTAACTTGCGAATTAGGATTGTTAGACCTAAGTGAATAATATCCCACGGCTACATTGAACAAATCATTGTCATTAGGATTACCAGTTTGGTTATATAATGCATAACATCCTAATGCTGTTGATTTATTCCCCGTTGTATTAAATCGTAGTGCTCCAGATCCAACTGCGGTATTTTTGCCCCCTGTAGTATTTGCCCTTAAAGAACTAGAACCTAAAGATGAATTGCCTCCTGTCCCACCGCTTTCATAAGATGTCCCGGCATCATCACCACAAAAAATATTCATAGCTCCAATATTATGTAGCACCTTCGTACCAGATATCCTGATCGCACTATTATTTAAATTAATATCACCATTCACGTCAAGCTTATATGAAGGTGTTGTTCCGATACCTACGCTACCGTTAAATTTTAATTCATCTGTTGAGAAATCACCATAAATTAGCGGAGATGAAGTGCTGTTGTTGTCAATATATAGTTTATCGGAACCGGTTTCATCTTTTCCGGCATTATATCCTAAAAACACATTTCCCGAACCAAGTGTGCTTTCTCCTGACTCACACCCAACAAACGTATTATTATTACCAGTTACTAAATCTCGTCCTGCATTCGTACCCACTAAAGTGTTATAATCACCTTCTGTGATCGACATACCAGATTGATGTCCAAAAAATGAGTTACCAATACCAGCGGTAATATTTACACCGCTATTTTCTCCCACAAAAATACTAAAAGCTTTTCGCTTAATAATTTCAGAAGTAATCAATCCAAGCCACCCTAAACTTGGGCTACGGTAATAAAAAAAATCTGCATTATCGATATCAAATACCAATAAACCTTTAGCGGGTAAACTGATTGCTTCTTTTTGTGCTGTGGTTAAACGGGGGATTAATAATCCTTTCGAAGTGGATTTAACATCCAGCATGGCAGATTCATCTGCCGTATAGCTTCCGTCTGTTGTAATACATACATTCTGTGAAAACAAGGGCGTCATCAGAATTGAAAAAAGTGCCGGTAATAAAAATCTTATCTTTTTCATTGTTTTTTATTACAAAGAAAATGTAGTAAAACCACCTTTTCAAACCATATATTTCAAATGGCATGGATAGCACATCAACCGGATACTATATTTTATCAAATGGTTTTTGTATCTTGCAGTATCCATTTTTGTTGGGCGCAATATTATGTATGCATTTTCACCAAAGCAAATCAAAATTTCTTTGCTTGCATTTGTTTGCACGCTGATAATTGGTATCTCTGTCAATTGCCAGGATACCGAACATCTCAAAAATGCCAAAACAGGCAAAGCCGGGATTGAAGATCTTTTTCAGGAAATTATTGATACCATGCCCACAAATCCACAATATTCAATGGCGCTGATCAAAAAAGCTGACAGTATAGTTCGGAAAATCAATAATATTAAGTTTGCAAAAAAGGTTGATCTTCTTTATGCCAAAAACAACTATTATATCGGTAATTATAATCGCTCTCTGAAACATCTCAACAAATGCCTTGGATTGAACAAGCAAGAGCCAGATAGTGCATACCTGGCGGATGTATATTATGTTTTTGCTACCAATCATAACTTCCTTGGGAATTACGACAGCAGCCTGTATTATGCCACCGGGGCATTGAAAATTTATGAAGCATTGCAGAATACCGAAAAAATAATCATTACCAATAATGTCAAAGGATTATCGCATAGTAAATCGAATAGCTATGAAATGGCGTTGAGGCAATACAAAAAATCACTTGCTTTAGCTGAAGAAACAGGGAACATAGCCATAATGAGTACAGTATTGAATAATATTGCAACTATGTATTATTACAATGGGAAGTATGATACAGCAAGTATATATTATATGCGGGCACTTGATATTGCCCTTGAAACTGATAATAAAAAGGACATAGCTATGCTCAACCAAAACCTGGGAAATATTGAATGGATCAATGGCAATTTTCAGGAGGCTTTGAACTATTATAAAAAAGCGCTGTATTACGATAAACTACTTGGCCTTGCTTACGAAACCTCGCTTGTACTTAATAATATCGGGGGACTTTACGGGGTTGAACTGAAAGATTACGAAAAAGCCGACCAATACCTTAGCGAAGGATTGTATTATGCCAGAAATGCAAATGCAAAAGGCATCATCAGAGGAATATATAAAGCCTGGTATGATATTTACCTTCAAAGAAAAAACTATAAAACAGCCCTGGAATATTTCCGAAAATACAGCGATATCAGCGATAGCATTTATAATGAGACCAAGGCCAAAGAAATTGCGCGTTTGCGTGAAGATTATGAAGCCGAAAAACGCGAGAAAGAAATCGGTAAGTTAAACCTCGAAAATCAGGTGAAAGAGCTTGAGAACAAAAGACAGCAAAGGCTTATATATTCAATACTGGGATTTGTGTTGTTTGCAGCAGTTGTAGTTTTGCTGCTGTTCAACCGTTTTAAGCTCAGGCAAAAGCACAAGCAAACAACCCTAAGAATGAAGAACCTTGAGTTTGAACATAAAATGTTGTTGTCGCAGATGAACCCGCATTTTATATTTATTCCCTGGGTAGCATACAAAATTATTATAGCAAACAAAAAGATGAAATTGCGGAGAATTACCTGCAAAATTTTTCAAAACTAATCAGGAAAGTGCTTGAAAACAGCCGCCAAAACATGATCCCTTTTGCTGAGGATATGGAAGCCCTGAAGTTGTATGTTGAACTGGAAAAACTCAGGTTTGGGAATAAATTCGATTTCAATATTAAAACTGATCCCGAAATTGAAAGTGAAGTAACCTTTGTTCCACCTATGTTAATCCAAACTTTTGCTGAAAACGCCATTTTGCATGGGCTAAAAAATCTTGATAAAAAGGGAGAATTAAGAATTATTTACACATTACAAAAAGAGTATATTATTTGCGAAATTGTTGATAATGGCATAGGCAGGGAAAAGGCTGCCTACCTCAAAAAACCGGCAGGAAAAAGTAAAAAGTCTCTGGGAACCGAAATTACAAAAGAGCGCCTTAACTTGCTTTTCGATAAAAAAGAAGTTGGAGATGTTGTTATCATTGAAGATTTAAAAGATGAAAAAGGAAACAGCACGGGAACAAAAGTTCTTGTTAAAATCCCTTACGAAACTGAATAAAACAATAAAACAAATTTCGTAATTTTGTTTGTATCATATGAAGTATTAAGCAATGATCAGAAGTGTTGTTATAGAAGATGAGAAAGACAGTTTAGAGAATCTAAAACGTTTGTTAAACAAGCATTTCCCTTACATAGAGATTGCCGGCGAATCCGGAACGCTTGCAGAGAGTGTAAACCTACTCGAAGAAATCCGGCCTGAGGTTTTGTTTCTCGACATAGAACTTACTGATGGCAATGGTTTCGACCTGATAGAAAAAACAAAACACCTGGATTATAAAGTAATATTTGTAACGGCCCATGATGAATATGCCATCAGGGCTATAAATTTCAGTGCGCTTTATTATATTCTAAAACCGGTTAGCAAGCAGGAGATTTCCAATGCGCTTGAGAAACTGGAACAAATAAAAGATCTACAATCTCTCAAAAAGCAATACCACAATTTGCTGGAGAACCGAAATTCCTTCGACAAGCTTGCCCTGCCTTCGGTTGAAGGGATTACATTCGTTGATAAAAATGAGATTATCCGTTGCAATGCCGAGCGCAATTATACCAACTTTTACCTTAAAAATGGTGAAAAGATCATGGTGTCAAGAACGCTTAAAGAATACGATGAATTACTTGCTGCATCGGGCTTTTTCAGGATACATCATTCGCATTTGATCAACCTTTCCTACATTAAAAAATACAAGCGTGGAGAAGGAGGAACCGTTATCATGACCGATAAGAGCGAGGTTGAGGTTTCACGCAGGCGCAAGGAAGCATTTCTCAAAGTGTTGCTTAAAAAACCTAATTTAAAAAATTAACGTAGTCTTTCTTGTCAGTCCAGCAAACTCTTTCGCTTTTTCTTAAAGTTTTGATAACCTTTATAACCCCCGTAAACGCCTCCCAAACCCAGCAATAACAACACCCCACCACCGATGGGTGCACCACGGCCTCCGTCTTGATTTCCGGTATTGTCATGCCCCGGCGGAGGCGGCGGGGGTACGTCCTGAGAAAAGAGTCCCAGGGGTAATATCAGACTTATGATCAGTGCTAGTGTTGCTATGTGTTTTTTCATCTTGTTGTTTGTTTGATTGAATGATTGCATGATTGCATGACTGTATGACTGTATGACTGTATGACTGTATGATTGTATGATTGTTTCATTAATAAACAAAGACTTTTTCGCTGATCATGGCTTTTTCACTAATCACATTTACCAGGTAATAAGCTGCAGGAACTTCAATAAGTATTTGTTGCTGCTGATTACCGTTTAGCTTTGTTTGCATGATCTGCTGCCCATACAGGTTGAAAATTTTGATGGTTCCTTTGATCTGATCAGGATTGTGGAGGTTGATGGTATTGCAGCTTGACCAAATCTTAATTTTACCGGTTTTCGCATCAACCTCATCGGTACCGAAAGGCGTCATTGTAAAATGCAGCATAAAGCGGTCGGTAATGCTTTCGGCCCCATTCAGCATACAAGTATATTTTGTGGTTTCTCTTAAATTCAGGACTAATTCGCTTTGTTTGTCTTCAAAATAAACATGGACTTCATCAGGTATTTGTTTCATGCCAATCACTTCAAAGCTATATTCACCGGCCTGGCTCAGGTCAATGCCAACAGGAATTGAGTAATCTTCTTTAAAACAAGGCAGCGCCTGAATGGCGAAATCAATGCCATTATCTTCAACCAGACGGGTGTAGAGTGCGATATCGGGATTCCCTTTGAGTTTGCCCACATCATAAGAGGGGTCAAGCCCATTGGTCATTCCTTCATGAAAGCCTATGGCTGTTGTATTGGAAAGTCCCTGTCCTGTGACAAGTAATTCCAGATGGGGCCAGCTTTCTTTTTCCTTAAAGAAACCAACATCGGCATGTGCCTGCATGTCTTCATTGAATTTAAGATTACCTGATGAGCTTACTTTCACCATGAAAGCCTGTCCGGGCTGTACATAATCCTGATCGATCTGGGTGTATGAACCCAAAACAGGATTGCCGATCACTTTGTAATCATCTTCTCCATAGGCATATCCTGTTCCCTCATCCCAAATATAGAGGGCCGTGTAGTTGTCGTCAAGAAATGATGCATTTGTGGTGTTGGTAAGGAATTTGTCATCGGTTGTGGCGTCGGTGGTCACGGCAAGTGCGCTGGTAAAAGGATTGCCAACCAGGTTCCAGCCGGCTCCCTGCCCGCTGGTATAGGTTGCGCTGTAACTTACATCATCGGTTCGGATGCTGCCTTCAAAATTCACCACTCCGCTGGAGGAGCGCGACAGGGCGTATCCGCGTCCGGAAAAGAAGCTTCCGTCGCTGAATGCTTCCGGGTTGCCCGTGGAACCATAAATGATCCAGTAATCGGTATCCTCATCCCAGCGGTAAAAATTGTAATTGGTCCCATTGGGTGAATAGATCGAATTGTTTGTCATGAAATCATCATTGATGAGTTGTCCTGAAACCGGTGCAGAAACATAATGCCATTTGCTTGCTTTGTCGTTTACATCAAGATAGCGTTGCACGTTGATATCGCCGGAAGCGGTTCCTGTAACGACGAGGGATCCGGTGCCGGAGGCGTCGCTCAGGATGTTCAGACTGGCGTCGTTATCTATGCTCAGGTTATTGCAATTGGCATGCACGCTTGAACCAATTTCCGGCTGGTTGGCCGTGAGGGGAATATTCAAATTGTTGCTACCGGTGGGTATAAAGTCGCCGCTCCAGTTGCCGGCTGTGTTCCAGTCGCTACTGCTGTTGCCTGTCCAGGCAAGCACCGTACCCGATGGTGTGTTGTTCTGCAGGTAGGCATAACCATCATTGGTTGTGCCATCCATGGCCCAGATGCTTGTAAAATCCCAGCCTGCATTGGTGAAGGTGGACTGGGTTTGCATGTTGGCGGTGGTTTCGCCGGTTACCCAGGTAGGATCGCTCGTATTACCAACTCCGACAGTTGTTCCGGAAGTCTCCGTATCCCAGAAGCAGGCGGTGCCGGAACCTGCCAACAGATTGCCTATCAAGCCGCCGGTATTGCCGGTTCCTCCGCTTGGAACAGCGCCCGTGCTGTAACAGTAGTCGATTGAAATGTTCGAAGAACCCTTTCGTCCAATGAGACCGCCGATATCGCCACTGTTGCTGGTAGCATTATCGGTAATGTTGCCAAGACTGTAGCAGTTTTCAATTTTGGAACCCGCACCGGCTTGAACAATAAGACCGACCAAACCACCGGCGTAGCTTGTGAATTCGCCATCCTTGCTGATAGTAATATCGCCGCTGCTGTAGCAAGAGCTTATGGTTACTACTTCACCACCGGAATTAAAAATTCTACCGATTAATCCACCCTGAGTACCTTCAGCAGTTACATCTACTGTGCTGTAGGAATTCTCCAAAGTCTGATTGCCTTCCACAATACCTCCGATCATTCCGCCAACATTATAGAGTCCTCCTTCCACCGAACCTGAAACATGGCAGCTTGTAATGGTTAAATTACCTAAGCGAAATTGTCCTATCAAGCCACCAACAAAATCATCTCCCGCAACAGAACCGGAAGCGTAACAATTTGTAATCTCCATTGCGTTGTTGTCAGCATACAAATAACCAACCAGCATTGCCGTATTATCACCGCCTGTAAAATCTGCATTGGTAATTCCCAGGTTGGAAAGATCGCCGCCATTATTAATATATCCAATCAGTCCCCTATTCTGACCCGGTCTGTTAATAAACAGATAATCGATAGCATGGTTTTGTCCGTCGTAGGAACCGTTGAAATGATTAGAATTATTTGCACCGATAGGCGAAAATCCTTGCCCTTTATTGATGTAGGCAGTGCTTTTGGCGGCAATATCTGCAGGTTGCTCGAAATACTTGTTATCATCCCAAATGGCTGTACCACCGCCTTGCGAGAGCCAGTAGAGATTGTTGAGTGTGGCAATTTGATAAGGCGTTCCGGAAGAGCCGTCGCCGCTGGGTACATCGGTTACCACCCACCAGGAAGGAACCGGATAGCCATCGTTATCGGTTTTGGCGCTGATCAGGTTCATATTCCACCAGTCGTCCGTACCGGCGTCATTATTGGTTGTGCCCACAAAATCCCAAGCAGTGGTCAAACCGCTTGTAGCTGTGTTGGTGAAAGTGGCAATATCTTTCATCTCGGTGCTTGTTTTTCCGGTGCCGCCCTCGCTACCCGAAAGCCCTGTGGTTTCCGTATCCCAGAAGGAGTTGTTCACTGCAACATTGCCATCAACCAGTCCGCCGCCGCCGGTTGTTGCCGTTACCAGTCCTGTTGCATAACAATTTTGGATCGTCTCTAGATTAGCACCTGCCAGGCCGCCGACATATTCTTCGCCAGTTACAGCGGCTCTGGAACCGCAGTTCTGGATGGTTGCGCCCAGCAGGTTATATCCAACCAGTCCACCCACAAAATTGTTGCCGGTTACCGAGCCGCTGGTAAAACATCCATCGATCAGCGTTGAACTACCGCTTGTTTTGCCGGCAAGTACTCCTGTGTAATCATTGCCGGTGATATTTGCACCGGTTACTCCAAGATTTTTGATTACACCGTTTTCCACATAACCGAACATGCCTACATTGTCGAGGTCAGGCCAATTAACAAATAAACTTGTGATAACACTTCCCTGTCCGTCGTAACTGCCGCTAAAAGGCGTTGTACTATTTCCAATACACGTAAAACCGTTGGTTCCCCAGCCAGAGCTGGCTGAAGCGTCGATATCCGCGGTCTGGATAAAATAGGCATCCCAATCTCCGGATGCAAGCGAGAGTTCTGCGAGATCGGCCAGATCAGCAATCTGGTATGGATCTCCGGATGTTCCGCTTCCCCCGCTGTAGGTTCCTGCCTGCAAAAGCATGGCCGGCATAAGCAGAATAATCAATGCCGTTAACCTTATTAAAAAAATGTTGTTTTTTCTCATAATTATTATTTTTTTGGTTTTCTCATATATTATGCATCTTATTTTTATCGCTTGAAATGATCCTGAACTCATTGTAAAGTATTTGATTGGGTTTTTTTTCAATATTGATATTGACGGATTGGCCGACAAATTTTTTCAACCATAAAATAAAATGATCAACTGTATTGCCCTCTCCGGAAAGAATCATTTCAATGCTGTTGATGGTTTGTTTTTCAACATATCCAGCCAGATTGTTCATCACAGCCTGTCTGTATATTTCAAATACATAGTTGATATCGCTGCTTAAACTTCCGTTTAGTTGGATTTTTAATACATCCTTGCGGTCTGCACTTTTTGTTTTGATGTTTCCTGTTTTAGCCAAATCTTTTAGAGATTTTATTTAGCAGGGTAAAATTATGGAGGCATGTAGGCGGAAAGCAAATTTTGGGCTTGGACAAAGGCTGGACATATGGTGGGAAGGTGACCCGATCACTCAGCACCTTCCGTTTCGTTAATCAAATGTCCTTTCCAAGTGATCGGTTCACTGGCAAGCTATAGAGGAAAAGTGACCCGATCACTCAGCAACTGCCGTTTCGTTAATCAAATGTCTTTTCCAAGTGATCGGTTCACTGGCAAACCCTTAAGGAAAAAGTGGAAAAGTGACCCGATCACTCAGCAACTGCCGTTTCGTTAATCAAACGACCTTTCCAAGTGATCGGTTCACTGGCATATTGCGTAGGAAAGTGACCCGATCACTCAGCATCTGCCGTTTCGTTGATCATACGTCCTTTCCAAGTGATCGGTTCACTGGCAAATTGGGTGGAAAGTGACCCGATCACTCAGCAACTGCCGTTTCGTTAATCAAATGTCCTATCCAAGTGATCGGTTCACTGGCAAATTGGGTGGAAAAGTGACCCGATCACTCAGCAACTGCCGTTTCGTTAATCAAACGACCTATCCAAGTGATCGGTTCACTGGCAAATAAATTGGGTGGAAAAGTGACCCGATCACTCAGCATCTGCCGTTTCATTGATCCAACGTCATTCCCAAGTAATCGGATCACAGGCAAACCAAATTTCAAAAAAAAGGGATTGAGAAATATCCAATTTTGAAGTAATGATACCCGTTTTTAGTGTCTTGTTGTGGCGTTATAATTTGTAATTTTTTACAAAGTAATCTAAATATTGCGGGATCATCGTTCCAAGATAATAGGGTAAGTTCATAAGTAAATAAGGCACCCCCCCTGGCGTTTTAACCTTTTCAACTGCGAATTTATTTGCAAACAACCTCACCGCGTATGGATGACTTGTTCTTTCAATAAATTGATGCAATGATCGGAGTTTACCCTGTTTGCCTGATTTGATCTCTATTGGAATTATATATTTCCCATACCGGTAAACCAAATCCACCTCCGAACTTGAATCTTTTTCTTCTCTAACCCAAAAGTTTGTCTTATAGGATACTTCCATATGAACCGATATTAGCTCCTGGTTCACCAAATGTTGAATTATTTTACCCCTGTAAAAATTGTTCAGGTCATTTATACCGATCATTTCTCCCTGTAGCAAAAGAACCTGGTTAATCAGTCCGGTGTCGAGAAATTGGAGTCGGGGCCTTCTTTTCAGATTGGATGTGATGGGTGGTTCCAGATTGGTTGTTGGATAGATCAACCGGATGATTTTAGCCTGGTCAAGGGCAGTCAGTGCTTCACCTACTTCCCGCGACCTGTAATTTGATTTTCCAAATCCCTCAAACTTAATTCGGTCAGGTTCGTATGGCGCTGTTTCTATTATATGTCGTATTACTTTTCTTTCTGTTTGGTTACGGGCATATTTTTCTACGTCATCTTTGTAGGATTGCCACAATCGGTTGTAAATTTTTGAAAGCGAAGCAAAATTTTTGTGTCTGATATAGTGTTCTGAACATTCAGGCATGCCACCAATGACCGCATATTCATGAAACAG
>JAIPBS010000004.1 GCA_021738625.1 Bacteroidales bacterium | reverse complement strand
AATATTATCAGGATTATTTGGATGAGTTCTGTTACAAAGTAAACCGAAGATACTTCAGAGAAAAAATATTCGACAGACTGCTATTTGCCTGTGCAAGTTATAATTACAAAGACCTTGTTCATGTTAACTGATACTCATATAATTTAATAAGTTGGTCATAATTTGTCCTTTCCTCTGTCCTATAATAGTTAGGTAAATATTCTTTATAAACAGTATGCTTATTGGGAGGTATCAATAAATAAAATTTAATGTTGTTTAGTTTACAAAATCTGTTTATTTCTAATAAATAACTATAATAACCATTCAGCTCTTCTTCATTAAACCGGATTCTTCCAATGCTTTTCGATAGGACATCATTAATGTCATCACCGGCGAACAAAAAACCATTTGCTCCCCAAATAACTCTTCGAGAATCTGGTGATACATTTATTGATTTGTAAAATTTAGTATTAAGGTATACCAATTCGTTTTTTAAGCCAAAATTATCATTATACCAGTTTTCTAGATTGCTCAAATAATCCACGATACCAGGAAAAGTCCATTTAACTCCCTGATAATTTGCTCTTTGGTTGTCACGCAGGAACTGATATTTTTTCACTCCACCATTCCCAAATGAACAAACATGTTCAACAATCGGTACAAATAACAAAACTCCAAAAGCTATAATATATATTAAATACAAGTACCTTCTCATGTAAATTGGGTTTTTTACCCCAAGACTTTATTAACCGTATTGTCAATACGAAATTAGAAAATCATCTATTGAGTATTGATAGGCATTAAGATCTTCATGGAATAGATCAAATACCTTATCAGCCAAATCAGGGGTGTAAAAAAAACTGTATCGTGGAATTTGATTTTTAATTGTAGACCAGGGTTTATCATACACATATTCCATCAATTGATCATTTTTCTTAATGTGGTGATGACTGCGCCTGCCTTTTATTCTGAATCCCGCTCCGGCTAACCTATTAACTTCGCTTATATCCATTACAATATTTTCAAGTTTACATATCTTATTCCATTCGATACCATCCTCATACAACCTGTATTGTTGTGCCATATGATTGTTACAATTGATAATATCAATCTTAAGTAAATAATCAATAAATTGACTGAAACTTATATCAGCATTATATAGATTCAACTGACCCATGATTTCAGCTTTTATTCTGAGAATGCCCAATCTGGGTATACGGGGTATATGGATATGTTTCATAATGTGCAGATAACTACTAACAACACGGGCGTATGGATTTCTGACAATTTTAAAACTGAAATAATCCGGGTTTAACAAATCATCCAGTGAAACGGTATTGTGCTCATAAAAAACATGCTGACGGTAATCATGCACATGGTTAGAATATTGGTTCGCTTTGTCAAGTAACCCCATATGCTCGAAGAACATTTTGACTGCAACCGTACAACCAGCTTTTGGACTCCAGTCCATAATAAGCTGGTTTTTCCTGTCAATTAAGGCATTTATATCCGGTACATGCATATTATTTGAGATTAAACACTAAATTTCGCATTCCTCATTTAAAAACGGAAATATATGAAAGGATTATATGTTCCCGAAGCCAAGCTCATCGCACACAATAACAAAAGTGCGAAATGAACGAACATAAGAGGTAGTTCCAGGACAATACGTTTTCTGCCACGAGTATCCTCCAGCGCACGAAGAAATTTTAAAACAACAGGTGCAGAGAAAATAAAACCTGCAACCATCATAATAATTACGTCAGGTCTTAATAACTCCAGCAGTATATAATAATTATCAGATTGAAATGCAAACATTGCCTGAAGATAAGCTATTGAATCCTGGATGCTTTCTGTCCTAAAAAAAACCCAACCTACCACTACAACCATCAACACATAGATATGCCTTAGAAAAGCTGGAACCATATCCAAAAAATCATTAAATCTGGTTCGCTCAAGTACTATGAATAATCCGTGAAAAAGTCCCCAGACCACAAAATTCCAGCTGGCACCATGCCACAGTCCACACAAAGAGAAAACTAGAAGCAGGTTTCGGTATGTATTCCATTTTCCATTTCGGTTTCCACCCAGCGAGATATACAGGTAATCCCTGAACCAAGTGGATAAAGATATGTGCCAGCGTCTCCAGAAGTCCTTTATGGATTTGGCTATATAAGGATAGTTAAAGTTTTCCGGGTAATCAAATCCAAGCATTTTTCCAATTCCAATTGCCATACAAGAATAACCTGAAAAATCAAAATAGATTTGAAGACTGTAGGCAACAACGCCAATCCAGGCAACACCTGTAGTAAGCTCATCGCCACACATTAAAAAAACCTGATCCGCAACCTTCGCCATTGTATTGGCGATGAGTACTTTTTTGGCCAAGCCAATAATAAACCGCTTGATGCCATCCACAAACTGATCCATCCTGACTTTATGCCTGTCCAGCTGCTTTTCAATGTCGGCATACCTGACAATGGGTCCAGCTACCAACTGTGGAAACATGGTCACATAAGTGGCAATTTTCAAAAAATTTCGATTGGCCTTTACCTTACCACGATAAACATCAATCGTGTAGCTCATTGATTGGAAGGTATAAAAACTAATACCGAGCGGAAGACTTATATTGGCTATATCAGAAAGGAATGAACTTTGAATATTTAAAGCGCCCAGTGCATCATTGAAACTATCTATAAAAAAATTGGAATACTTAAAATAGCCCAAAAAAGCCAGATTGGATACTATAGACAGAATCAGTCCGAATTTCTGTCTCCCATTTCTCTGACCACCAGGAATAAGCTGGTTAATCGGTGCTCTCCTATAGCCACCTGAAATAATCAGGGCACAACAATAATCAATTATTGTTGAGGCGAGGATGATCCATAACAGGTAGTTCTCACCAAAAAAATAGAAAAACAAACTACTGAAAAGCAGAAAAGGCAATCTGATTTTTCTACCGGAGAGATGGAAAACCAAAAGAACTATTGGTAAAAATCCAAAAAGAAAAATGATTGAACTAAACAGCATCAGCCAGTAAACCGTTTTAGCATTCTTTGTAAACTGGGTCGAAGTTTTTTATCACCTTGTTTATTGCTGAAATCAAGCACAACCTGAATAAAATCTTCTATCTTAAAAGTGTGTTTTTCTGGAAGTTTTGTCACATCAATACTCGAAGGATTATAAAGATCATCCCTTCCAAGAAACTCCCTAGCCACCTTCAGGTTTGATTCATAATTATCAGTAATAATTTTCAATCTTTCCTGAGGCGACAAAAGGGATGTGGAATCCTTAGGCCGCACCTCGGACTTCCTTAAGAGTGTTCGTATTTTTTTCTGTTCTGTTTGGCTGAAATGAGTATTGATAATATGCATGAACTCAATGTAATCATTTACTAAACCCCGATTAGACTGTAATTTGGGGGGGAATTTGAATGATTTATTGAGTCTTCCACCAACACAGGATAGGAGATCTTCAAAAATTGAACCAGCAGGATCAACTTCCTCATACACGCGTACAAATATGTTCTCCTTTCCAAGGAGGTTTGAGATAAATTTTATCCGATTATAGTAATCCAGGTTTTGCCTACCAAGCATTTCTTCAATTGGTTGACTATAACCAAAATGTGTCACACGGTGTTTAAAATCACTTATTACGTAATTATCCTGTCTGCGAATATAGTAGATTACATAAACACTAAAGCCAGAAAAGAGGTCAAAAACTTTGCAAAATTTCTTTTCATCAAAATTTTCAGAAAATACTTCAGAGCTTATTATAACAGATTTTTTCTTATTCTGGTTTATCTCTTTATGAAGAGATTCGAGTATTTGTTTTGCACCTATTCCCATATTTCTGATCTCATCGATAGGTGTTAAATCACCACCGAAACCGAAATACCAGGCAATTCCATGATGCGCATACCTGGCTTTTTCGAACATCAACCTGATCTCCAATGGATATAATATTCCCTGTTTAATTAGGTTTTTATAGTTCATATTCAAAAAATGCTGGATCGCTGTTGTGCCGGTCTTATGAAAGCCGACATGAATATAAACCTTAATGTTTTTTTTCATTTTAATAACTCAAAGAAAGATTAGGATAAGAGTTAATTGGTATTACCAGTGGTTTCTCTGATAATAATTTCCCCATAATGGGGCAGTGCCCTCTTTAATACGTTCAATTTCGGAAAGACTTAAACGCCCTTTCCAGGTAAATATGTTTGTTTTGAGTTTCTTTTAAAATTTGACTGCTCACTTGCTGTTGAACTTTGAATGATAAAATTCTTTACGTGAGCTGTGAAGTCCAGTCCAAGAAATTGAAACATCTTTTTGAATTCTTCAACAGGCGCCAGGGAGAGTTCTTCATGCCGGGCATAATACCACTTTTTTCCGTATCTCCTTTTGCAAGCGTCTAAAAAAGAATAAATTATATTCCATAGTAAAATACCCTGATCAATGATATCATGTTTAACACGGCAATATTCCCTGATCTGACTCTCATAATCCTTCAGATGGTGATCGATCAGATCTTTCTGATTCAAAAGATCCTTAAAGCCAAATCCCCATTTGGCAACTTTCAAACTCGCCACGAAAGCAGCAGGATGCCTGACCAAAACCACAACCTGGCAGTTCATCACCTTATAAAACCATTCAACGGAAAACACTGCCAGCGGATCCTTGAATAAATTTCTTTCATGAGGGGTATCCTTTTTTGGATCGAAATAATTCAGTAAGGATGCTGCCCACCCGGTGCTTCTCTCCTTGTTTCTTTATGGTAAAATGACCGGAGATAATCCCTGACTTCTTTTTGATGTTGCTTATCGGTCTTTTCCGAGATATACTCAAACCAGTATTTTAATGAGGTGTATTCCCGCTCAATCCAACATTAAAAGGTTCGTGGATGTAATGCACTTCAGGGGCTTCTCTCATCACATGTCCCACCCATGTGGTACCTGAGCGATGCGCGCCTGTAACCAGTATCTCTTTCTTAGGCATTTGTCAGCTTATCAATCAAGCATCTATGTCCGTACCGTATTTCAAAAAAGTTCCAACACTTCGTCGGGTGTCCCAAGCTTCACCATTTTACCTTTCTCGAGCAGCAAAACCCTGTCACAATATTTCTCTATGGTACCCGGGTTGTGGCTCACATGAACTATGGTTTTGCCCTTGATCAGCCGGTCGTGAAAAACCTGATCGGCTTTTTCCTTGTATTTTTTGTCTCCCACTCCCCCAAAAAACTCATCCATTAAAAAGATATCTGCTTTGGCATTAACGGCTATAGAAAACATCAGCTTACTTCGCATTCCGCTTGAATAGTACTTCACCGGGATATCAATATAATCTTCAAGTTCGGCAAATTCAATGATCTTTCCGATCTCCAGTTTTATTTTTTCCATTGGCATGCCCAAGACCGATGCATTTATCATGATGTTTTGCCGCGCTGTAAGCTCCTTGTTAAAACCCATACCCAGGGCGAGCCTGATAGAAGTACCATTCACTGTCACTTTGCCCCCCTTATCCGGCGGAACCACCTGGTTGAGGATGCTGATCAATGTGGATTTACCGGAACCATTGTGCCCTATGATCCCGAAAAACTCACCCTTTTTGATTTCAAAATCAATCGCATCCAATGCTTTGATCTTTCTCACATTTCTGCTTTTCATAACTGAAAGCAACCGATCTCGTATGGTTTTGCCCCTGTTGTGCTGAACAAAAGTTTTGCTTACGTTTTCTACCTTGATGGCAATATCTTCTTTCATCTTGTTTCGCTATGCTTATTTTATAAAAACTCGACAGCTTTCCTGGAATTTCTGATCATAAAAATATAACCCAGTATGGCGATCAATGCCGAAGTCAGTATCCCGAGGATCATAAATTTCAAATCGGGCATTTCATTATATAATGTTATTTGCCTGATATTCACAAGAAACGCAGTGATAGGATTGTATAACATGAATTTATAGTTTTCATACACCAGATTGTAGTCCCAAATCACAGGCACCGTCCAAAAGCCAGCCATGATAATGATCGACCAGATGTGATCCAGATCTCTCAGGTAAATGTATAAAGTGGCCAGGAAAAAAGAAATACCGAGTGCGAATAAGTATAAGCCTATTAAAATCGGGACCAGAAAAACAATTTTTAGTGAATATTCAGGATCGAAAAACAGAATTGAAAAAATAAAATACATCAAAAAATTAATCAGGTAGGCGTACATGGTGCTCGCGGTCATGGATATGAAAAAGTCGCTTTTCTGAAGCTTGATGTTTTCAAGGATAAATCGTTGCTTCTGAAATAGTTTAATTGATTGGTTGGTGGTTTCTGAAAAAAAACCCCAGGTGATAATACCGGTGAAAAGATACAGAACGAAGGTGGGGTCATTCTGCCTGAATATCAGATAACTGAAAGTAAAATAGTATACAAGAATACGCAGAAACGGGTTCAGAAAAGCCCATAAAACTCCAAGTTTGGAACCATAATATCTTAAATGGTAATCGGTTTTGGCAAAAAGAACAATCCTTTCAAGTCGGGTTTTTTCCATCGTCAACTTTTTTAAACATGCAAAAATATCTCAATTTAATGTAACCATCGCAAAGATATCAGCTGTTTGTTAATTCCTGTGTTATGTTTTTCTCAAAAGGTTCCTGGGTTTTTATCCGGTAAGACCCATCAGGAAACAGGTTTATATTGTAAAAAGGATCCTTATATGGTGCGTGCTTTTCGAAAAGCAACTGCAAATACGCTGCATCATCCGTATTTGAACGGGTATAAGATTCGTAATGATACAACTCAGCCCCGGGACAATAAACCACTTTATCACCCAGGTTTATAAGCTGGAGACATAAATCCACGTCGTTATATGAATTCGTAAAACTCTCCTGGTCAAAACCCTTGATTTCATTAAACAAGCTCCTCTTAGTCATCATACATGCTACCGATACCGCCGATTTCTCGGCAAACATTTCAATATAATCACAGTACGATATGACATTGCGCAATAATCCTGAAAACGCATAACTAACAAGAGGTTTACGCTCAAAGTCCACTACGATACCGGCATGCTGAATGGTATCATCAGGGTAGTAAAGCCTTGCTCCCATACCAACTTCATCAAATATTGCGTAAGCCAGCTTTTTTCTGACTACAGTAGGATGATTAAAATAATTCGAAGACAAAAGCATAAAATAGGAGTAATCAGGTTTAAACACCGGGTAGCGTTCGTTTGAAATGCTGAGGTGATCCTGATCTGCATACATTACATCAACATCAGGCTTATGTTGCATCGACTTTACGATATGGAAAAGTGCATCCGGCAACAGTTTATCATCATGATCGACAAGCAGCAGGTACGCCCCCTTTGCCATCTCTACAGCATCATTGGTTGATTCGCTGATGTGACCGTTCTGCTCCTTGAATAAAACATTGATCTTGTTGCTTTTTTGATGGTTTCCAGATATTCAATCACATTGAGATCCGTGCTGGCATCGTCCGCAATACACAATTCCCAATTGGAATAGATTTGCTTTTCAACAGAAGCAAAAGCATTTTTCAACCAAGGCAATTCAAGATTGTAAACCGGCATCAAGATGCTTATCAGGGGTTTTCTTTTAAAACTTCCGGTTTCAATCCGCATGCGTTCCAAGTCTGACTCCCCCGCATCATTGGCCTTAAGCCAATTAACATATTCTGCCTCAGCCGTACTTCGTTTCCATAAAATTTTCCAGCTTCCCTTCCCTCAATTGCTGACCTGATTTCCGGTCCAGGATTCTGAATTGGCCGGTATAGGGTGGTGACAGCATGAACACCTCCGAGAACCCGGATGAGAAAGGTTGCTCGCCAAAAACCTTAATAACATCCGCTCTTTTTTTTCCGTAACCGAATTCCAAATTCTTCCTGCTGGATTTTTAAGATCAATTAGGGCATTTTCGCATTTTCCCCGGCATGATACCAACCTTCAAGAGCAAGATAAAAAAGATGGTCGTTCTCAGTTTTGGAATACCCTATCCGGTCAAGATAGAATCTAACAACTGGTTCATGTCGCCCTCATGCTGCTTTTTCTTCTTCTTTATTTAGGCAATCTTTTCTTCGGGTGTTGGATAACGTCCTTCTGCTTTTCCAAATTTAACATGATGCAATAGCGGATTCATCTTTATTTTATTATTGTCAGGATAGTTTCTTAAATAAAAGGAGGAATCGAACCCGTTAGAAGGATCTTTTCCTTCAAAGGCACCATAATAAAAATAATGCTGTAATGGATGCAATTGCTCTTTAGATACTTCGGGATTTTTTGAACAGTAAAATTCCTGATCCCACAATCCACTATCCAGAATTCATGGTGGCTAACGAAAGAAAATGCTTTTCCTGTTCGCCAATACCCAAACGGTTTACATGCTGACCATATCTTATAAAATGAATTAAGGGATTTAAACCCGATTTTAACACATCAGAATAATTTCCACAATAGCAGACCGTACTAAAATTTAATGATGTTAAACAACCCTGTTTCGCTCAGTATTTGATACAATAAATTACGGTATCCAGGTTCAATTCACTAACTTCAAGATAAAACTCTTCATAAAGGCCGGCATCGAATAAATTGCTCTGGCTAATAATTAAGGCCTGATACTTTTCTGATGCAAGTTTTTTCTTAACAAAACTTTTCCAGGCAAAGAACCTTATCTTACACAAAAAGTGTTTCAAATTATAACTTATTTTAATCCGCCAGAGGGGGGCAAAGGTTTATTCACCATGGCTGATCATTTTCTCCCGATGGATATGTCATAAACTTCACGCATAAACTTTTTAGTACATTGCTTATCCGGGTCGGCCCATTCTTTTACATTCGCATACACATCGAAATCATCTTCGGTTTTTATCAACTTGTAGGGTACCGGATAACCTAGTGGATTGTCCATATATTCAGTATTTCCACCATAATTGGTTGCAATTACCGGTTTATTCAGCGCATAGGCTTCCAGAATGCCAAGACCCAGTCCCTCTCCCCGGTGAAGAGAAATGTAACAATCCATGGCATTTAAAAGGGTCATAAATCCGTCACGTGATAGTGGTTCGTCATGAATAATTACGCGATTTTCAAGGCCAAGTTCCCTGACTTTTGAAAGAAATTCATGGCTTGCATCCTCTACCCCGGTTATTCTGTTTGTCTTTACGAAGTATACAACATCCTCCTGCTGTGGAAATTCTTCATGTATTGCCTGAAGTGTTGCAATGGGATTTTTTCGACGGAATCCGCTGGCATAATGAAAATTAAAAAAGAAGCAAAACTTATCCTCAAGGCCATATTTTTTTCTTACTACATCAGGTTTTGTAATGATCTTCCAGTTTTTGTAAAAAGGGTATTTGATCTTCGTAATCTTAAAGTCCTTGTTTCTAAGTCCTTCTAACACATTCTTAATAAAGTCACTAAATACATACACTTCATCGAATTCATTAAGGATATCGATCTTATCTTCAAAACCAGTTTCAAACTCCCACCAAAAAGCCACAATATTTTTCTTTCCCTGCAAAACATCAGGAATTTTCTCAGTTAGTTTCCTCAGCATTCGCCAATCTATCATCAGTACGTTTTTGTCATAAATAAATGGTTTGTAATAGTATTCCTGATAAATAAATTCTTCTTCTTCACTCAGCCGTTTGTGAGAGGGTTCGAAGAAGTCAACCAAAACAAATGGTTCCTGTGTTTCCTTAAGCCTGTTGGTAAATGCCCTTGCAACCTCGCTTATCCCTGTTATTTTTGAGAAGAAACCAAAAACATTATACCCTTGTTCTTGTTGGCCGGGTCTGGCTAAAAGGTTCAACATCGGTATAAAAACCGAATCATAAAAATGATGTACCGGGTTAAAGGAAGCTTGTGAGTTGTCCCGGATTTTACCGATCAGTTCATCGGGTATTTTGCTGTAAGCCAATTAGCCGGCATATTCATGATCTGATAACTCGTGATCCTGCATAATTTTCATCTCGTCTATCCTGCATGACAACATAATCGTATTGGTATTCTTCTCTTCAACAATCAAATCGGCTGACGGGTCAATAACTGAAAAAACTTTCAAAAATCCATTGGGATAACTTGTCTTGCCAAAAAGCTTCACCACATCATTCCTTTCCACATCCGCGACAATTTTTTCAACTTCAATTCCATTGACTTTTATGGCCATATCGGGCGTGATATCTGGTTTGGTGTGACACCATCCTGAAACAATGAAAAAGCCCAGATAATTGCCATGACGTGTCAATCTGTTAAACGCATCAATATGAAATTGAAAAACCGGTTTTAACTTTTCAGGTTTGAATTCTTCATTATTTTGCTGAGACGGAAGCCGGTATTTCCCCTCCTCCCGTCCAACCAGGATATAATGCACCAAAGGATTTATCCCCGATTGACGAACATCCGGATACTGGTCAATATAGAATCTTGTATCGAAATATTCGGATGGGTTTCGACCTTCAAAACCGCCTGAATCCAGAAAATGCAACAATGGGTTCACGCCGGCCGATTTTACATCGTCATTCTTTGCAAGATAATAATCAGAATCCCACAAGCCGCTGTCGATAATTTTTTTTAGCGTGCTAAGCCTTTCCTGTTCTGTTTTTGAAATGGTGGGTCTTTTCTCTGCCTTGCCATAACGCAGGTAATGTATAAACGGATGTTTTCCGGATTTCTTCACGTCTGGGTTTTTTTCTAAATAATGGGCCGAACTGAAATCAACAGACGGACATTTACCTTCCTTCCAGCCAACCCTTAAAAAATGTTCAATTGGGTCCAGGTTGGCAGCCTGCACATCCGGGTATAGCGATATATAAAGGTCTTTGTCAAACAAACCGCTTTTCAAAACCTCATGCTTTTGTCTTTTCATTGTCGCACCCGCCAATACTTTAAAATATCTGCCAATCGCCATTTCAATGATTATTAATAAATAAATTGGTTATGAAAGGAATGAGCGGCTTCCTGCATAATAAACTTGCAATCCTAAATGAACGCCCTGACAGTCTGGTTGATTCACTATAGAGCTGAAAATCAAATCGTTTGTCAGGTATCTTAACGTCAGTCATCAAAATCCGGTTGTCTTTTGCCAAGTCTTTTTCCAGGATCACATTTTCTGCCAAACAAACCGGCAAATCCCGATTGTCATTAAATTCCGAATAATTCTCCAACAATCCATAGATAGTATAACCGCCAATCCCGTTAAGCACTTCTCCTCTTCTCAAATCCTTTTTTGCATCCGCAAAGATATTGGTTCGAAAACCAAATTCAGATTTCAACTAGCTGGCGCCATATTTCACCGACCGCTCAATCTCAGCCATTGCTTCTACATGACATAAGTGATATGGTCTGTAAAACGAATAAAACGGACCACCGCCCATTTTGCAATATTTCATCATCTCTTTCTGATATGGACTATCACATCTGCCAATGGCAAATACACCACCATCGGGTTGGGATTTAAGGATACAGTCCGCCACTGGTTTGCCTTCCATCCATATTTAATAAAAATAAAAAGCCTCAAATATTTTATTCACATGGCTGATTTCCGGCCCTTGCATACCGGGGACCAGGGTTCGCAAGTCCAGTGCATTACAAAGCAACGCCATTTCTATATTAAGTTTGGTTCCATCGGTATATGCAGTTGCCATTTTATAATCCAGATTTCGCTTGTCTGCCTCAGGAACAATCTTTTCGGAATTTGAATACCTGTCCAGAAAGCCTTTCATATTTCCGGTCATAATCAGATCAAAACCCTAATATCACAAATCATTGACCAGATGCTTTATCACTCCATGCTGGCCCCGTCGCAGCTGCTGTACACCACACCATGCTGTTTTGCCAGTTTCAACAGGTATGGTCCAAAATCAAATCGATTTCAGCATTCATCAGGATAAGATGCATACCATGCTGGATATCCTCTGGAAACAACTGAGCTCAACTGTTCTTCGGTTTCAACAACCTTATAGTTAACCTTTAGCCATTCTGCATAGTCGATTGCTTTATCGATCTTTATGTCACAAATGACCATACACTTAAAAGCAGGGCTGATTAAGCATTGGTAAAACAAACCCTTGCCCATTGCTCCCATGCCAACAATAACAACATTAACAGGATACTGTAAATCAGGCATTAAAATATTTTTAGTAATTACTCAAGCCAATTTTTTCTGAAGAATACCAAATGAATCCTTGTTTAGCCAATAAACAAGCGGAAAGAGATATCCGAACAGGAAATGCCAGTAATAATGTCCAAGCTTGCCTGCCCCGTTCTTGCAAAGGATATGATTTTTCATAAGGTTGTTCCAGTTGAACGAATACATATAGGTCATCGCAACATGAACTCAAGAGTATCCTGTAATCGATATTCCGGCTTCCAGCCCAGGGTTTCATTAACTTTTTCAGCACTTCCTACCAGCATCTCTATCTCATTCCGTCTGATGAATTCCTCATTCTGTATTATCTTCACTTTTCTATCGGCTATTTTGTTTAGCATTTCAACAACCTGTCTGATGGTAGTACCTTTTTCACTTGCCAGGTTAAACACTTCACCGTTTTGAAATTGTTCAACCATTATTAAATAAGCTCTCACCACATCCCTAACATCAGAAAAATCTCTTACTACATCAACATTTCCCAAAGATATTTCGCTTCTCCCTTCCTTAAAAGCTTGTATGATTTTAGGAATTACAAAGTGTTCGGAGTGCCCGGGTCCAGTATGGTTAAAAGGTCTGACAATGGTGTATTCCAAACCTGTTTCAGCGGAGAAAGTTCGCAATGCCATCTCGCACGCAGCTTTGCTTGCTGCATAATGATTAATCGGATGAAGTGGTGATGCCTCGTCAATTGGTTGCTTTTCAGCAGGCACGGCACCGTAAACCAGGGCTGTACTGATAAAAATAAGGCGGGGTATTTTTTTCAATCGGGTGCAAACATTAAGAAGGTTTAAAGTCCCACCCAGGTTTGCATTATAAATTTCAGAGTTATTGTTAAGAACAACATGGCTTATAGCTGCCAAATGTATAACTGCATCCGGTTCTATTTTACCCAATATTCTCCCAAGCAAAGGTTTGTCAAGCAAATCTACCTCCAGTGTTTCGGGAAGCCTGTTTTGAATATCTATCCCGCTTACCTGATGCCCGGCAAATTTTAATTGTTGAGAAAGATATCTACCAACAAAACCATCGCTTCCTGTTATCAAGATTTTCATGAACGCTTAGGATTAGCTTGTTTTTCTAAATCGGCTTTCAACATGATTTCTGAGAGTTCCCGGTGCTTTATATGCGGCTCCCAGTCCAATTCACGTTTTGCTTTCGAGTAATCTCCAAGCAGGTCATGAATCTCAGCAGGACGAAAATATTCGGGGTTTACCTTAACCAGAATTTCACCTGTTTTGACATCCCTTCCAATTTCATTTTCACCCTTGTCTTCCCAGAGGATTTGCCTGTCAATATGGTTGAAACATGTTTCTATCCATTCCCTTACCGAATGATTTTCATTTGTTGCCAGCACAAAGTTATCTGGCTTTTCCTGCTGTAACATCATCCACATTCCTTTCACATATTCCTTCGCATAGCCCCAGTCTCTTTTCACGTCAAGATTTCCTATTTCAAAGTATTTCAGCTTACCATAATGGATCTTGGCAACGGAGTCCGTAATTTTCCTTGTAACAAACTCAAGCCCGCGTAATGGAGACTCATGATTGAACAAAATACCTGCGCATGCAAAAATATCATATGACTCTCTATAGTTTATTGTAATCCAGTGACCATATAACTTTGCCACTCCGTATGGACTGCGTGGTTTAAAGGGTGTATTTTCATTTTGAGGAGATTCGGCTGCTGCTCCGTACAATTCAGAAGTGGAAGCCTGGTAGAATCTAATACCGGGGTTGACAATTCTGATCGCTTCCAGTAAATTGGTTACCCCCAGTCCGGTTATGTTACCGGTGAGTATTGGATTCTTAAAAGAGTGGGCCACGAAACTTTGGGCAGCAAGGTTGTATATTTCATCCGGTTTAACTTCCTGTACTGCCCGAATCAGGTTGCTCGCATCAAGCATATCGGTTTCCACAAGCTTGATTTTCTCACGTATCCCCAACTCATCCAACCTGGAAAAGTTAAGAGTGCTAAGCCTTCGGAATCCACCGACCACATGGTAACCCTTTTTCAAAAGTAATTCAGCAAGATATGCACCATCCTGCCCGGTGATACCTGTTATAAATGCTGTTTTTTTCATAAATTGACTTTTAAGTTATTATTTCAGCCCGGGTGCAGCTCCGCCACCTGACCCACAAACCATGCGTACCATTATAAAGGTTCTTTCAGCAAACTTAATGATTATTTCAGTTTACCAGTCAACTTCTGTTTGGTGAAAATGATCGTTTGTTTTAACAATTGAATTTATAGCCAGTAGTTTTGTTGCCAGAAGATTTCAAATATATAACAAATCGTTAACATTAGGTTAATAGGGGCTGCAATATTTAAGCAAAAAAAAGCCCCACATTCATCATGTAGGGCTTTTGATTTTATTCCTTTACCATTCTTAATGCTGCACCACAATCTTCTTTGAGATCCTACTCTCGCTGTTGGTGAGGGTGAGGAAGTAAACCCCGTCGGGCAGCCCGGCTGTTGAGAGCCTGTAAGCATTTCCGGTTGAGATGTTGAATGAAGTGGACAGTACCTCAATGTTGTACTGGTTAAACAAGCTTAACTCATAATCCCCCTCTGATAAGCCATTCAGTGTGATTGTAACGTATGAATTGGCCGGGTTGGGATATACGGCAATGTTGACAGGGTCAACAAGTGAGAAGACATCATCACTAATGTCAGAAATATCTTCATCCAATGTACTGAATACTTTTACTTTGTAATCGTCGGCTGCAGTTAAACCGGTTGTATTCCAAACATATGTGCTACCTTCAACATCATCAGCAATGTCATCGAAATACGCATCGTTTTTGTATAAATCAATTTCAACATTCTCTGTGAGATTATCCGTCCATGTGATCCAGTAATTATTTCCGATGGTCCAGCTTTCGCCACCGTTTGGAGCTTCAAGGTCGATATCTCCGCTTGTGAGAATTATAGAGAAAGTACCGCTTTCCTTTTTAATACCTGAGTTTAGAACGCTGGAAATTCTTACCGTATAATTATCACCTAAATCGAAATCATCATCATCGATGGTCCAGCTATAGGTTGATTCGCCTACTTCTGTAGCGATTGGAATAATATCAGGAGCGCCGTCATAATCAACCAAATCTATGTTCACATTCTCTGTGAGATTATCATTCCAGGAGATCAGATAAGTTGAATTCAGCAACCATTCATCTCCGGCTTCGGGTTGAAATACTTCGTAGATTTGTCCGCCGGGGGTATGATTTACTATGTCAAAGTAGAATTCACTAAAATCCTGTATACCATAATCCTCGCTACTTCTAATTCCTATTAAAAACTTATCACCTAGCTCCTGTGCTTCATCAATGGTCCATTCATATGTAGAACCTTCAACACCCTCTGCGATAAGATCTATCTCATTTGTTT
Organism: Bacteroidales bacterium; assembly: GCA_021738625.1. GTDB lineage: Bacteria > Bacteroidota > Bacteroidia > Bacteroidales > JAIOZK01 > JAIOZK01. The sequence continues at coordinate 137,780 of JAIPBS010000004.1, read as the reverse complement.
CGCTATTCTTCAATCGAATGTCAACCGGTTCAACCAGATCGTCTGTCCATGAGATCAGATAGGTTTGTCCTCTTTGCCAGATAAGCCCATCAATACTGGGCTGCAAAACGGTGATGGAACCACCAAGGGATGCAGATATGCTGAAAGTTCCACCCCAGGCATAAATATCATCGTCATCAACACTGACAACCTTAACTTTATAATCTGAACCATTGGGATAGTTCACTTCATCATCAGGAATATCCCAGGTTGTGGTGCTTCCAGTGATATCGCTTAAGGTAGTTTTCAAAGTTGCACCTTTATATATCTCAATATCCACATTTCCTGTCAGGTTATCTCTCCAGGAAATCAAATGAGAAGTTCCCCTGAGCCAGTTTTCACCGCCATCAGGCTGAAGCACTTCATAAATTTCACCGTTACTGGGTTGATTGGTGATTTCGAATTGAGCACTCTCAAGATACACATCATGGTTATCAGATTTAAATATCATCACAGTATAATCGGTAGCCAAATCTAAACCAGAGGGTATCGACCAGGAATAAGTACTGCCTGTCACGCCCATTTGAATTTCAGAGTCTTCTGCACCACCTTTATACAGGTAAATATCAACCGATCCCGAAAAATTATCTTGCCATGAAATCAAGTGGTCTGTGCCCGGAACCCATTCTTCACCACCTTTTGGCTGGAAAATCTCACTGATTTCATAAGCGGCTGTCGAACCAATCTCAAAATATTCTTCACTCGCACCGTACACACCAGCTCCTCTAACAAGGATTTTATAATTATCGAATTCAGGAAAATCAGAGGGCACCGTCCATTCGTAGGTAGTTCCCTCAACATCCGTTGCAATTTCTGTTGTTACCATTGGATCAAACTTCCTGATTTGAATGGTCACCGGTACGTTCAGATTATCGGTCCAGCTAATTAAATGTGTTGTACCGGGCGCCCAAACAATGCCTGCCTCAGAAGGGTAAATAACCTCAATCTCCGGATCAACAGTTGTTACCAGGGAAAAGCTATTTTCACTTTCTGCTCCATATGTGCTATTAACCGAGCTTTTAACTCTGATCCTGTAATTGGTACCAGTGGAAAAACCAGTAGTACTCCATGACCAGGTTGATCCTGTAACGGATGAAGCGCCCGGCATATCGGTAAAGCTGGCACCGTCATCCGTGCTGTAAAGAATTTTCACAGGCTGAGAAAAATTGTCCGTCCAGGAGATCAGGTAATCGGATCCTACTTCAATCTCAATGCCCGCATCATTGGGCTGTATCAAAGTGATCTCAGGCGGATCCTGTGCCTGAACGCTAATCATTGCCAAACTGAGAAACAGTGCGGCAAAAGCTGATAGGAAAGGGTAAATTCTCGTTTTCATAATGATTATTTTTTTGGTTAAAATTTCCGTTAATTGCTATATTTTTATTTTACAAATATTTTTTCCGATTGTACATGATCATTCATTTCAACACTGAGCAGATATACGCCCGATGAAAAATCTTTCACATCAATGGTAACCCGGGATTGTTCTGTCCGTTCAAAACCCATGTATATTTTCTTTAATGCTTTTCCATGTATATCAGAAATATTGATTGTAAGAGGATAAGAACCACTATCCCTGAATTCAATGTAAACCACTCCATCTGCAGGATTGGGATAACAATAAAAATCAACCGGCCCATTTACGTTTGCTTGTTCAATGCCGACAGTTGTTGACGAAAATGCAGCTACCACATGGTAACCTGCATAATGTTCAATGGAACCGCCATAATCACCATATACCGTGAGAGGGCCATCGAAAATCTGCAGCCAGGTTCCCCCATGCCAAACATAGTAATCACCCGACTCCCCATTTCCATAATTATCGTAAGAATACTGCGTAAGGCTGAATTCCTGCCAGGCGTCATCTTCCCAACTTTTAATCAGGTGACTCTCAACACCGCCATAATTATCGTAGGTGTATGAATTTCTTTCAGCATTCAACCAGGCGCCTGATTGCCATGATTGGGTTATATTTACTGCCGGCTGTCCGCTTGCATTGTAATCATAGGTATCTTTCTGGCTGTTTTGCCAGTTTTCATCATCATAAACCTCTCCAACAATAGCGGTAGGTTGGCCTGCTGCATTGTGCGTGTACGTTTGCCTGTAAATATATTCCCATTCACCGGATATCCATTCTTCATCCGTAGCTGTATGCAGGTTTGAATTATCATAAGTATAGGTGTGCTTTTGGTCGTTTACCCACAATGAGTCGCCCCAGTATTCACCAAAGGCGGTCAGCATGTTGTTGTTATCATCAAAGGTATAAACCTCATGAGTATGATTTTGCCAATCTCCTTCCTCCCATATTTCTTCCAGATAGGAAACCACCAATCCGTTGGTGTTGTACGTGTAAGACCCCATCATTAAATTCACCCAACTTCCGCTTTGCCAGGTTTTGATAAGTGTTGAGAGTACCAGATCGCCGTCATAGGTATAAATCTTTTTTGAGGAGTTCACCCATCCGCTGCCTTCCCAGACCTGCCAGGTAGAATTCAGGACATTGCCATAATCATCATATTCATTTTGTTGCTTGGATCGAGGTTGCCAGATTTGACCATCCCATACCTCAATTTGTGTCATTAGCCGATAATAATCGGGTGAGGGGGAATAGGTGTAAATATACCTTGTTTGGTCGTCCTGAATGGACTTAACACGAACGGTATCCAGGGTAAAATCAACATCGGGGAATAATGTTTTCTGAGAATGAAAGGCAAGATAAGCAGGATCAAACTGTGACCTGTAGTCTTGATGCAGTCGCATATAATATGACTCAACAGCAATTTCCGCTTTAGCCCGGTTTTGAATTTTTTCAACATTTATGGTTCCGGCATTCACAACAATACCCGGCAGGGCCAACATTGCGGTCAATCCCACCAGCAAATAACTTCTAACCTTTGGGTGCATAAATTTTCAAGATTTTAATATTCTCTTTCACAGTTCTGGTTTGAGACGTAATATTAGCACATTTTCTCAAAATGAGAAACAGCATGCGCTAAAAAAAGTTAATCTGAAAAACATACATTTTTACAAAAAAACAACTTACACTATAATGCATTTGTTATCAATATATTAAGAACATCACCACAAATCTCCCTCAACAATTCTTCAATCCAACAAGGCCGTCTTGATTATCCGAAAAATAATAATTTATATATTATAACAAATATTATACCAGATTATAAATATTACTAACAATCAAAATCTTATACGAACATATCCTTCCAAAAAACATCCCAAAGCAGGAAAATAATTCCCAAACAGGGACTACGATAATTTAAAAATCTTTTGATGTACAAATTTGAAATTAAAACCGCTTCGCGGGAAATCAAAACTGACGATTTGTGAAATGAATCCCGCCATGCGGGATTGGTCAGTTTTGTTTCCAGTACGCCAATAATATCCATTCGTTGAAAATTTCTACTTTCTTTTCTTCGGCTGCTGATATCCTCTCTTTTTGGCTGCTTCTTCCAGGCGTTTCTGGAAACCTGATTTTTTTACCGGCCGTTTCTTGGCCAGCTCGATTTGTTTCCGCAGTTTCTTTTCATCTATTGCCCATCTGAAAACATACATTTGTGCAAAGGTGATCAGGTTGGCCAAAAGATAATAATAACTTAGCGCGGCGGCGTAGTTGTTGAAAATACCCAGGAACATGATGGGCATAAGGTACATCATCACCTTCATACCGGGCATTTGCTGGCCGGTAGACATCATCTGGTTATTCAGCCGGGTGTAAATGATGGTTGAAACGGTCATAAGAAGTGTAAACAAACTGATGTGATTGCCATAAAACTGGCTGATCAGCGGAATATCCTGGCTCCACGAAACAATTGCATCATAGGAAGAAAGGTCCGTTGCCCACAGGAACGGCTGTTGCCTCAGTTCAATACTTGAAGGGAAAAAGCGAAACATGGCGATCAGGATCGGAAACTGCATCAGCATTGGAACGCAACCTGCTAGCGGATTTACACCTGCCTTTTTGTAAAGTGCCATGGTGGCCTGCTGCTTCTTCATAGCATCCTCTTTCTTGGGGAATTTTTTGCTGATCTCCTCGATCTCGGGTTTAAGCACCCGCATTTTGGCAGATGACTTATACATCTTATAGGCAATAGGGAAAAGCAAAAGTTTTAGCAAGATGGTAAGGATCAGTATGATAATTCCATAATTCCATCCAAATTGTCCGAGAAAATTGAACACCGGGATCACCGCGTAAATGTTGATCCACGCAAGGGGAGCGAAACTCCATCCCAGTGGGATTTGCCGTTCAAGGCCAATATGGTACTTTCTAAGGGTGTTGTATTTCAATGGCCCGAAGAAAAAGGAGAAAGAAGTTGATTGCTGGTCGAGCATGCGGTTATATGGCAGCCTGACATCGGCAAACATGGTTTTCAGATAACGGGGGTTATTGGAATTTTCTTCCTGGGCCACAGCAATCCTTGGTGCGCTTGCAAAATAATCATCGGCAATGATTGATGAACAGAAAAAATGTTGTTTAAAAGACACCCATTTCACCCTGGTTTCCAGGTCCTCCTGATCGTCTCCGGATTCTGAAAGATGATCCACATCATCGTTGTACCATTTATAATAGACTGTTGGGGCATTCCATCTGCTGACGATTTTTTCCTGTTGCCGGAGATTTGCCTCCCATAAGAAATCAATCGCATCACTCATGTTGGGCGTAACGACGTCTTTCACATTGATAAAGTTCACATCCACCGGGATGCGGTATTGATCGCCCCGGATGGTGTAAACATACTCAATGTACTTTGATGCATCGAATTCTGAAGATTCGCCATTGGGATACATGCGCATGGCAAATTGAACCGAATCGCCGGGTTTAATGTAAACGCTGTCCAAACCATTGTATCTCATATCAGGCCAATAGGGATGAAAATAAAGATCGGTGGTGTTCATCTGGCGGGTTTGGTTGGAAAACTGCAATCCAAACCTGGCACTATCGGAATCAAATAAAATCAGGGGAAGCGAGTCGTATGTCTGGTATTTTTTCAGCTGGACGCTGTGTACACGTCCGCCCTCATTTGATATCTTTAACTTTATGAGGTCGGTTTCGAGTGTATAATACTTCTGCTCACCGGATGCGGCATGAGAGAAGTCACCGAATCTTTCAAATTCAGCGGCTTTTTCGGCCTGTTCACCCCCGGAAACAATTTCAGGAGTTCTTTCAGCTTGTTTGGGTTCGGTTGTTTTTTCAGGAACAACTTTTTCCTTTTCAGCAACCTTCTGTTGGGTTGTATCTTCTGTTGTTGTCTGGTCCTGTTCGGGTTCCGGCGGCTGCATCGTGGAGCTCCATATGATAAAAATGGCGCCTATGAGTAACAGCCCGATGATTGTATTGCGGTTCATCTAAAAATATTTTAAGATCCTTTTACTTTTGGCAGCCGCAAAGATAGTTTAATTGGTGCAAAATGAAAAGCCCGGAGCTATTCAAAGTCATTCAATACAAATGGGGTAATACGCAAGCCGAATATTTTTTTCTGATCCGACCATCAGGAGGTTAATCCTCTTTTTATTTTGCTTTGCATGGCAGCTTTCACAAAATGGACAAAAAGCGGATGCGGCTCTGCAACGGTACTTTGGTACTCGGGATGGAACTGCACGCCAACAAACCAGGGGTGGTCTTTCAATTCAATGATCTCCACCAGATTATCCTTTGGATTTATTCCGGATGGGATCATCCCTGCTTTCTCAAAGCGTTCTTTAAAGTTATTGTTAAACTCGTAACGATGACGGTGCCGTTCCCTGATATTCTGCTTGTTATAAACATTAAAAACTTTCGATGATTTTCTGATTCTGCAGGGATAAGCTCCCAGTCGCATGGTGCCGCCTTTATCGCAAACTTTCTTTTGGTTCTCCATCAAATCAATCACCGGATATGAAGTAGCGGGATCCATTTCTGTTGAATGTGCATCGCTGTATCCAAGTACATTTCTTCCGAATTCAACCACAGCACATTGCATTCCCAGACAAATACCCAGGAAAGGGATGTTGTTTTCCCGGGCAAAGCGTGCAGCAAGGATTTTCCCGTCAATTCCGCGATCGCCAAAACCGGGCGCCACCAAAATACCATCAAGGCCATCGAGAAGTTGTTGCATATTCTTATCATTCAGCTCCTCCGAATGGATCAACTTAATTTCAACCTTACATTCATTTTCGGCACTTGCATGAACCAGAGACTCATTGATTGATTTATAAGCGTCCTGCAATTCCACATATTTACCAACCAGACCAATCTGCACGGTATTTTTCGGATTTTTAAGTCGTTTCAGAAATTTCTCCCAGTTGGTCAGGTCCGGTTTTTTGGTGGTTTCCATATCCAGGCGTTTAAGCACTTCCACATCCAGCTTTTCTTTTCGCATCATAATGGGCACGTCGTAAATGGTATCCACATCAATGCTTTCGATAACGGAGGTGGGAGCGACATTACAAAACAGAGAAATCTTCCTTCTGAGGCTGTCGGTTAGATGATGTTCCGTCCGGCATACGATCACATCGGGCTGAACTCCTTGTTCCTGCAACATCTTAACGGAATGCTGAGTGGGCTTGGTTTTCAACTCTCCAGCAGCAGACAGATACGGAACCAAAGTCAGATGGACAACAGCTGTACTGCGACCCATTTCCCAGCGCATCTGCCTGACGGTTTCTATGTATGGAAGTGATTCGATATCGCCCACGGTTCCGCCGATTTCAGTGATCACAAAATCATATTTCCCCCTTTGCCCGAGCGCTTTTATGCTGCGTTTGATCTCATCCGTGATATGCGGGATCACCTGAACGGTTTCCCCCAGATAATCTCCCCGTCGTTCTTTATTGATCACATTCTGGTAAATCCGGCCTGTGGTGATATTGTTGTCCTGAGATGTGGCTGAGTTTGAAAAGCGCTCATAATGCCCCAGGTCGAGATCCGTTTCGGCTCCGTCCAGGGTAACATAACATTCGCCATGCTCGTATGGGTTAAGGGTTCCGGGATCTACATTGATATAAGGATCGAGCTTTTGTATGGCAGCTGAAAATCCCCTGGCCACAAAAAGTTTTGCCAGTGAGGAGGATATGATCCCTTTACCCAGTGAAGAACTAACACCGCCTGTGACAAAAATGTACTTTGTCTTTCCCATCGCATTAGATTTTTGATCAATAAAAAAACAAAAGGGCAATCCGCTTTCGGGAATTGCCCGTTTATTTAATATCCTGTTTTTTAATAATACCTGAAGCGCTTTACGCCTGCAATATGCTTTGCCAAGCGCATAACCTGTATGGTATATCCAAATTCGTTGTCATACCACAGATATAGCACAATATTCCTATCGCCAACTACTTTGGTGGCCGGGCTATCGTATATGCAAGCCACCGGGTCACCGATAAAATCGGTCGAAACAGCCTCATAAGCCGAGGAATATCTGATCTGTTCAACCAGCCGGCCATGTATGGCTGCCTCACGCATAATACCATCCAGCTCTTCAAGCGATATATCCTTTTTCACTCTGAGTGAAAGGATGGCCAGGGAAACATTCGGAACTGGCACACGAACTGCATTGGCAGAAAGTTTACCTTCCAGGCTGGGTATGATCTTTACAGCCGCTTTCGCCGCGCCTGTTTCGGTGATCACCATGTTGATGGGAGCAGAACGTCCCCGTCTGTATTTCTTATGATAATTGTCAAGTAGGTTCTGGTCGTTGGTATAGGCATGAATGGTTTCGACATGTCCGCTTTCGATTCCAAGCTCCTTTTCGATAACCGAAAGGGCGGGCACAATGGCATTTGTTGTGCATGATGCCGCTGAGAAAACCGATTCTGTATCGGGATCGGCTTCATTGTGGTTTATACCGTAAACAATGTTGGGAATATCTCCTTTACCCGGTGCCGTGAGCAAAACTTTTTTAACGCCTTTTGCTTTCAGATGTCTTTCCAATCCTTGTCTGTCGCGCCAAACACCTGTTGAATCAATGACCAGGGCATCGCTGATACCATATTGAGTATAGTCCACGTCTTCCGGTGCGGACGCCTCAATCATCTTAATGTAATGACCGTTTGCAAAAATGGTCTCTTCGTCCACATCCTCAACGGCAATACCTCTGAAAGGTCCATGTATTGAATCATGCCTGAAAAGGGAGGCGCGTTTCCTGATATCTTCTCCTTTGTTCTTTCTGGCAACAATCGCCCGCACCCGAAGTTGGGATCCGTTGCCCTGAATGATCAGTTCCCGGGCGATCAGTCTGCCGATACGTCCGAAACCGAAAATGATCACATCCGCCGGTTTCTCGAAAGGCGGTTTTCTATCAATAAAATCACGCAGCTTGTCTTTGATAAATTCTTTGGCGTCTGCGTAATCGTTTTTGGAGTTTGTCCATTCATAATTCAGTTTACCAATATCCAGGCGGGAAGGACCGACATTACATTCATAAATGGCATTGGCAAGTTCCATAGAGTCCCTGATATCAAGAACTTTTCCGATTGTACGCTCGGCATAGGAATGCTTGTAAAGTACCACGCTGGCACTTCTGTCGATCAATTGGCTTCTGAACAAAATCAATTCAACCGATTTGTCGTAAAAAAGCCTGGTCATCACACTGATGAAATCATTGGCTACTTTTTCGTCAGTAAACCACTTTTGCAAAGAGGATTCATAATTACCATTGTCGGTATTGGCACCACTGCTATCGTTACTCATAACATATCGTTTTAGTTAATAAATCATTTCGGGGCAAGAAGTCCATCCGAAAATCAAAAATAAAAAAAATGGATTACCTGATAAAAAAAAATTATCCACGTAATCCACTTTTTATAAACAACGCAGCCTATAGCGCGATCATATTACAAGCCCAGATAAGCTTTCAGCAATTTGCTTCTTGAATTGTGCTTCAGTCTTCTGATTGCTTTTTCTTTGATTTGACGAACCCGTTCGCGGGTAAGATCAAATTTGGCGCCAATTTCTTCTAATGTATATTCGTGATTGGTACCGATACCGTAATACATATTGACCACATCGCGCTCCTTTTCGCTCAGGGTAGCAAGAGAACGTTGTATCTCTTTGCCCAGTGATTCGCGCATAAGATCGCTGTCGGTGGTTGGCGTATCATCCGTAACAAAAACATCCAGAAATTTGGTATCATCATCCTGTGAAATGGGCGCATCCATCGACACATAGCGTGTCGAAATCTTCATGGCCGCATCAATCTTTTGTCCCGGCAGCTCAAGCTGCGTGGCAATTTCATCAGCAGAAGGTGTTCTTTCAAACTGCTGCTCCAGTTTGGATGATGCTTTCTTGATCTTATTAAGTGAGCCGACCTGGTTCAACGGCAAACGAACAATCCTCGATTGCTCGGCCAATGCCTGCAGGATGGATTGTCTGATCCACCATACAGCGTAGGAAATGAATTTAAATCCCCTGGTTTCATCAAAACGTTTTGCGGCTTTGATCAAACCCAGGTTTCCCTCGTTGATCAGATCAGGTAAGCTCAAACCCTGATTCTGGTATTGCTTGGCAACTGAAACAACAAATCTTAAATTTGCACGGGTAAGTTTTTCGAGTGCAAGCTGATCGCCCTGTTTGATCCTACGCGCCAATTCCACCTCTTCCTCAGCGGTGATCAGTTCCTCCTTACCTATGTCCTGAAGATATTTGTCAAGGGATGCTGTTTCACGGTTTGTTATGGATTTAGTAATTTTAAGTTGCCTCATAACTTGAAGATCCTTTCTTATAACCCCTTGTTATACAATAAGTTAAAAAATACCGTGTAAAACGCAAAGATAAAACATTCTTTCCATTCTACAAAAATTTGTAACGCTTAAATTTCCTGCAAATTGTAAAACAATTTAAAATTGTTCTATGTTCATGCTGGTTATCAAAGCAAAAAAAAATCAGGGGTGTGTTTTCCACTACTATTTTTCTAAAGTGAAAAACTGTAAACAACGCGCATACCATTTGGATAAACTCCTTCAATGCGCACCATATTATTTCGTGTATTTTTGATTGCAAACTCAACATTGCTTTTTGATCTGACCGACTGCCCATTGATGGAAGTGATAATAAACCCCTCTTTTATATCGCCCCGGTTTAGCAATCCGCCATCATCCACCGAAAGAACCTTAAGCCCGTGATTGATCCCAAGCTGGTTCTTCTCTTCAGTGGTTACCTGACCAAGTTGTGCTTCCAGGATCTCACTAAAAAACGCCTTTTCTTCTTTCAGCACTTCCACTGTCCCGAATTCGTTTTTCAGCTCAACGTCATATTCCAGGAAGTCGCCATTACGGATCACGGTGATCTCAACATGATCGCCGGGACGATGCTGGCCAACCACTTCGAGCAATTCGGAAAGGCTGTTTACCCCGATCCCATCAATATCAATGATAACATCTCCTACTTTAATACCTGCATCCTCGGCTCCACCGCCTTCGCTCAAATCGGCAATATAAACACCACGGATGTCATCCATTTCATTTTCCTCGGCCAGTTCTGCATCAACCTCGCGAATGATCACACCGATAAAGGCGCGCTGAATGGAACCGAATTCCATAAAATCGCTCACTACTTTCTGAACTATATTGGCTGGAATGGCAAATGAATATCCCTCGTAATAACCTGTGTTGGATGCGATAGCGGCATTGATACCAACCAACTCTCCTTTGGTATTTACCAAAGCGCCCCCGCTGTTCCCTTTATTTACTGCAGCGTCGGTTTGAATATAAGATTCAATGGCCGTATTTCCACCCAAAATGTTAATATCGCGGGCTTTGGCACTCACAATGCCTGCCGTAACTGTGGACGTTAAATTAAAAGGATTTCCGACAGCCAGCACCCATTCACCGATCTTCACATCATCAGAATCGCCATACTTTAAATAAGGCAGATCCTTTGATTCAATCTTGATCAGGGCCAGGTCCGTTGAAGGATCGTTCCCGATCAGCTCAGCGGAGAATTGTCTTTTGTCGTTCAAGGTCACTTCAATCTTCGATGCATCCTGTACCACATGATTGTTGGTTACGATATATCCGTCATTGGAAATGATCACACCCGATCCGTATCCAATCACCTTTCGGCCCCTTTCCCAGTGAGGTGTTCCCTCAAAATATTCCCACAACTGACCGTAAAAATCATCATACATACTGGTGCGGCCTTTAAAAGTGGTTTGGATGTGCACCACAGCATTCACTGTCATTTCTGCAGCCGATCTAAAATCCGGTCCGTTAACCGGTGGGCCGGGCATATAACTGACAGACTGATATGGCTGATGCACAGGTGTTGGTTCGGTTTTCACAGAAGCACTTGCCTGTTCCGATTCAATAAAAAATCCATGTATGGCCAAAACCATCAGCGCTCCAAAACCTCCTGCAACAATAAATCCTAATATCTTTTTCATAATCTTATGTTTTTTTCTTTTCGACTGATCAAAAAACGTTCCTATGTATTAAGCTATTATTGATACGTGCTGTTAAAAATTGTTAAAGCAGGCGGTCGGTGACAATTTCCTGTAATCGGATGAATTCATATATTTGTCAGGCAATAGTTTGATATGATCAGTTTCAGAAAATACCAGGGAGCAGGCAACGATTTCATCATCATTAATCAGCCGGAGCATTCGCAGAGAATGTCAGAAAAAAAGATCAAAATGCTCTGCGACAGGCACTTCGGCATTGGTGCTGATGGTTTGATGTTGCTGAAAAAATCCACTTCCGCTGATTTCCGTATGAAATACTATAATTCCGATGGCAGGGAAGGAAGTTTGTGCGGAAACGGCGGCCGTTGTATTGCCTTTCATGCCCTGCTATGCAATATGGTTGCTCAACAGAAAATCACTTTCGAAGCAATCGACGGAATCCATAAGGCGAACATCATAGCACACGATCACAGTAAAGCCATCGTCAGATTAAAAATGAACGATGTTGCGGAAATAAAAATAATTGATGGAAATTATTTTATCGACACCGGCTCGCCCCACTATCTTATTTTTTTAGACGATATCGAAAAAACAGATGTTTTTAATGAAGGCCGCAGGATAAGAAACAACAGTTCACTGTTTCCGAATGGCACCAATGTGAACTTCATCGGCATGAAAAGCGACCAAATCCACATGAGAACCTATGAAAGAGGTGTGGAAAATGAAACGCTTTCCTGTGGCACGGGGGTTACTGCAGTTGCATTGGCAATTGGACTGCAAAGCAATAAAACATCAGGAAATCAGGTTATTAAAACAAAAGGAGGAGTTTTGACAGTTTCCTGGCAAAAAGAGGGAGATCTATTTTATAATATTTGGCTGGAAGGACCGGCTGAATTTATATTTGAGGGAAGCATTGAAATATAAATTATGGAATCAGAACATTTAATACTGCGTGCACCGGAACCTGCTGATGTTGAGTTGTTGTACCGTTGGGAAAACGACAGGGAATCATGGACATACAGCAATACCAACCAGCCTTTTTCCCGCTTCGATCTTGAACAATATGTGCTGAATGCAGAAAAAGATATTGCAAGCCAAAAGCAGGCCCGATTCATGATCGACCAGAAAAAAGATGGTGTTCGACTAACCATTGGAAACATTGATCTCTTTGAATATGATCCTGTTCATGCACGAGCCGGAGTAGGCGTTTTTATTACAGCAGAATCACGCAAACAAAAGCTGGCATCCGAAGCCCTGGAAATGATTATCAGCTATGCTTTCGATGTATTGAACCTGCATCAACTCTTTTGTAATATTGCAGCCGACAATCGGATAAGCATCAAATTGTTCGAGAACTTTAATTTTGTTTTAGCAGGAAAGAAAAGAGACTGGATAAGAAAAAACAACAACTGGCAAGACGAACTCATGTATCAATTGATAAACAAGTAAGTAATTATGGCATATTATCATCCCAGATATTCCGGCAGGAAAAGAAGAAAAAAAACGAAACTTCAAAAATTTATTTTATTCACTTTACTTTTTTTGATCCTTGTAGCATTGGTTGTCGGGTATATGCTTTACCGTGTGATGTACCACCCCAATGTATGGCTTGGCGAAAAGGAAGAAGTGTCGGTTTACATTCCGCACGGAACGGATTTTAATGAGGTAAAATCTATATTGTACTCAAACGGTATGATTGTAAACAGGAGAAACTTTGAATGGCTGGCCAAACAAAAAGAATATCCTGCCAACATCAAACCCGGGCATTATGTGATCGAACAAGGCATGAATAACAACGACCTGATCAATATGCTGCGGGCTGGTAAACAGACTCCCGTACAGGTAGTATTTAACAACATCAATACCCTGGAAGAACTTGCCGGAAAAGTGAGCCTTCAACTTGAACTGGATTCAGCCACACTCATTGGGCTTTTAAAAGATTCGGCTTTATTGAGCAAATACAACCTGCAACCCGAAACCGCTGCCAGCCTGTTCATCCCCAACACCTACGAGTTTTACTGGACCACCGGTGCAGATGAATTCATCGAACGCATGCAACGCGAATACAATAAGTTTTGGAGTGAAGGGCGGAAAAGCAAAGCAAAAGAACTTGAATTAAGCATACCTGAGATCGTCACCCTGGCTTCCATCGTAGAAAAGGAAACCAACAAGGAAGAAGAAAAGGATGAAATTGCAGGTGTTTATATGAACCGACTCACCCGCGGCTGGTTGTTACAGGCCGACCCCACGCTCAAATACATCCTTGAATACCAAATGGGAGATGAAGAGATCAGAAGGGTGCTGAAACGCGACAAGGAAATCGAATCTCCGTACAATACCTATAAATACGGCGGGCTTCCTCCCGGTCCCATCTGCCTGCCTTCAATATCCTCCATCGACGCTGTTTTGAATTACGACGATCACAGCTATTTTTATTTCTGCGCGAAGGATGACCTCTCAGGCTATCATGTGTTCAGCAAAAACCTGAACCAGCACAACCTGAACGCACGAAAATATCAGCGGGCGCTTGATGATCAGAACATATACCGGTAACCTGTGAGGCCGCTAATGCAAAAAAATGCCAGCAGGGCACTGCCGATCTTTCTGATTGCGCTACTTCTAAGCAGCAATATAAGCGCGCAAACAAACGACAGCATCAACAGGAAAAGGCTGCAGGGGGTGATCCTGACAGAAGCAAGCTTGTTTGCGGGAACCATGTACGGCCTTTATCAGCTTTGGTACAGAGACTATCCCCAATCCAATTTTCATTTTATCAACGACTGGAACGGATGGTTGCAAATGGATAAGATCGGTCATGCTGTAACGTCTTATTATGTGGGTAAGATCGGTTACGAAACTTTGCAATGGTGCGGTGTGAATGAAAAGCACAGCGTGATTTACGGAGGAAGTCTGGGATTTATCTACCTGCTCACCATTGAAACTCTCGACGGTTTTTCGGCCGAATGGGGCGCCAGCCCTGCCGACCTGGTTTTCAATGCAGGAGGCACCGCACTTTTTGTCGGACAACAACTGGTATGGAAAGAACAACGCATCAGTCTTAAGTTTTCATATCACTATACCGAATTTCCCGATTACCGCCCCGACCTTTTCGGATATGACCTTTTGCAACAACTTGTTAAAGACTATAACGGGCACACATATTGGTTGTCGGCAAATATAAGATCATTTTCAAAGCGTGATAGCTGGATACCCGACTGGCTGAATGTGGCTGTCGGTTACGGGGCAGACGGCATGCTGGGGGCCACCTCCAACCCGGATGAACACAACGGACGGCCTCTCCCCCATTTCGACAGGTACCGTAGCTTTTATCTTTCTATGGATGTTGATTTCAGCAGGATAAAAACAAACTCCAATTTCCTGAAGATCATATTCACTGCCCTGGGTTTTATCAAAGTTCCCTTCCCCACCCTGGAATACAATTCGCTCGGGCAAGTAAAATTTCATCCTCTATATTTTTGAAAATCGTTTACTTTGCCGGGATGAATTATGAAAGCCTGAAAAACATCAACACCATCATCTGGGACTGGAACGGCACCCTGCTCAACGACATGGATATATGTATAAGCTGCATGAATAGCTTACTTTACAAAAGAAAGCTACCCCTGCTCAACATCAATCGTTACAAAAATATTTTCACCTTTCCCGTAAAAGACTATTACCAAAAAGTGGGTTTCGATTTTCAAAAAGAAGATTTCGAAATTCCGGCAACAGAGTTTATCCAGGTTTATAACACTAGACTAAAGGAAGCTTCGCTTCATCAAGAGGTTGAAGAAATGCTCAACTTTTTCAAAAGAAGGAGATTCAGGCAGATCATCCTATCAGCTATGAAAAGGCCTGAATTGCTCAAGTCCGTCGAATATACCGGCGTTGGCAAATACTTCGACTTTATCGCAGGCATTAACGATCATTATGCACATAGCAAGTTGGAGTTGGCCAATGAAGCGGCTGATAAGATCGGATTGATACCTGATGAAACCTGCCTGATCGGTGATACCATTCATGACTATGAAGTGGCCCGTGAACTGGGTGTTGAATGCATACTGGTTGCCAACGGGCATCAGGCCTTCGAAAGGCTGAACCGCCTAAACTGCAAAGTTGTTAAGGATTTGGGGTATCTTAAGGAACTATTCTGACTGCCGTTCGACGGGTTGTGTAAGCTTGTCTTCCTGGAAAACTTCCCTGTCGATCAGGTAGCCATGGTCGTATTCCTCGCGCTGGATGGTTTCTCCATCTTCGTCAAAATACATCCAGACGCCGTTTTTCATGGCGTCTTCATAGGTGCCTGCAATGCTGGCCTGACCATTTGGGTAGAAAGCCTGAAATAAGCCTTCCAGTTCGCCCTCCTCATATTTTGCCCTGATCTTAATAGAGCCGTCGTCAAAATACTGTTTCCAGGGTCCGTGCTTTTGATCGTCCTGATAGGTGGTCTCTTCGGCCACGCTGCCATCGGGATAATAATTGTACCAGGTGCCTTCCTTTTTATTATCAAGATAGGTTTCCTCAGACAGCAGTAGGTTTTTATCGTATTTGCTGTAGTATTTCCAGACACTGTCTTTTTCGCGGTTTACGTATTTACCCTCGGCCATCAAAAAGCCGTTCTGGTGATATGTCTTGGTGTAAGAAGAACGGCCGCTGTCGAAGATCAATGAAACGGCTTTCACCTTGCCGCTGGGATAGTAATAGGTGAATTCGCCAAAAGGAATATCATCTTTAAACTGCCCGACAAACTTCAGGTTGCCGGCCTGGTCGTAAACCTTCCATTCGCCCTGCCTCCGGCCCTGATCATCCACCTGGTTTTTATGACCCGATAGGTATTCCTGGGCAAACAGGCCCTGAACGCAAAACAACATAAACAAAACAAGCACGATCTTCTTCATATACATTGAGAGTGGGTTTTTTAATTGGAACGTAAAAGTAGGTAATTTATTAAAGGATTTGCCTTATAATCGGTAAATTTGCAGGTAAAAGAAGAGGGAGATCAATTTGAACACTTATTCGTCTAAACTGCTGGAACAGGCCGTTAACGAGCTTTCACGACTGCCTGGCATCGGTCGCCGAACGGCGCTGAGGCTGGCCCTGCATTTGTTGCGGCAGGAAAAGGAAGAGGCTGAATCACTAGGCAACAGCCTGATCAAAATGAGAAACGAGATTGTTTTTTGCAAACATTGTCACAACATCTCCGATAATGAAGTTTGCGATATCTGTGCCAGCCCCAAGCGCGACAACAGCCTGATCTGCGTGGTGGAAGACACCCGCGACGTGATGGCCGTGGAAAACACCAGCCAGTACCAGGGACTGTACCATGTGCTGGGCGGTATCATCAGCCCCATGGAAGGCATCGGCCCGAATGACCTGAACATCGGCAGCCTGGTAAAACGCATTTCGGAACATGAAACCGTGGAAGTGATCCTCGCACTGCCCACCACCGTAGAAGGTGACACCACCAATTATTTCATCTACAAAAAACTTAAGGATTTTAATATCAGCATCTCCACCATCGCCCGCGGCATTTCCATCGGCGACGAACTTGAATATGCCGACGAAGTCACCCTCGGCAGGTCGATCCTGAACAGGACGCCGTTTTTTGTTTGATGCTGGTTGAGCTCTTCAAGGCGAAATCCTGCAAGCGCAGCGCAGCAGGAATGCTGGATATCATAAGGTATTCCAGTGAACAACAATTGAGTTTCCACCGAATGACAATTGAATTTCTACTGAATGACAACTGATTTTCTTTTTTTACAAACAAATTTCCAACTGTTTGGATTAGCTGCCCAGTTCATAGTCCCTTACCAGGATATTGGCAGAGATGCTCAACCTTGTAGTTAGTTTTCGGATCATTTCTACAGTTAACTTGCGCTTACGGTTAAGTATTTCCGAAACACGACTTTTTCCGCCGATTTCCTGAACAAGGTCTTTTTGTTTGAGCTGCATTTCCTCCATGCGAATTTTGATGGCGTCTATTGGGTCTGGTGGGTCGATGGGATAATGTTTATTTTCATAATCATCCACAAGTACGGCCAGTATATCCGCCTCATCGCTCCTTGGAGTATTCAAGGGTGCATTAAATACTTCGTTAAGTCTTTTTAATGCAAGTTGATAATCAGCTTCTGTTCTTATAGGTTTTATGTTCATGATTTCAGTAATTAGATCGAATTTGCATTTATTTTATCGTAATGCTCATGCGTGCCAATGAATCTTATGAATGCCCATTCTTTTTCAAAATTGAATTTCTACTGAATGAAAAAAGAAAGACTGTCGAATGACTACCGAATGAGATCAACTGTCAAAAAAAGTCAGCTGAGCCTCTGCTAAAAACACTATATCCCGACTTCTGACTTCCGATTTCTAAATTCTGACTTCCATCTCCCCCTACTCCTCCTCAAACAGATCCAGCTGATTCTCGGTAACATAATATTCTTCGGGCACTTCTTTTGCAAAATTGTTCAGGTAGGGCCTGATCATTTTCTTAATGAGCTTGTTGGGAGTGGTTTTTCGGGCATGGCAATAATTGAGCAGGGATCTTTTCTGTTGGCTGCTCAACTTGATCTTCAGGGTGCTGTACCTGACTTTTTTACGTCTCTTTGAAGCCATAGAATTCAGTTTGGGTCTAAATTAAAGAAAATTTCGGCCGGGCAAAGCAAGAAATATGAACAGAATCATTTAAGTGATTCAATGTCAGATTTTATCCTGTTTGATAAGTTGAGCGCATCTTCATTGCTTTTGCTCTCCGTATAGATGCGAATGATGGGTTCGGTATTGGATTTACGCAAATGCACCCAGGAATCTTCAAAGTTGATCTTCAGCCCGTCTTCGGTATTGAGGTCATGCTGGGCATATTTTTCTTTCATTCGAACCAATATGCCATCCACATCCAGTTTTTCATCCAGCTGAATCTTGCTTTTGGTCATTTGATAGGAAGGATACTTTTGGCGAAGCTCCGAGCACTTCATGCCGGATTTGGCCAGGTAAGTCAGGAACAGGGCAATGCCCACCAGGGCGTCGCGGCCGTAGTGCAGATCGGGATAGATGATGCCTCCGTTGCCTTCCCCGCCGATCACCGCACCGACTTCCTTCATTTTCTCAACCACATTCACCTCCCCTACTGTCGAAGCGAAATACTTCTGCCCAGCCTGCTCGGTCACATCACGCAAAGCCCTTGTACTGCTCAGGTTGGAAACGGTTGGTCCGCTCTTGTGCTGCAAAACAAAATCGGCCACACTCACCAGGGTGTATTCTTCTCCAAACATTTCTCCATTCTCACAAATGATGGCCAGTCGGTCCACATCCGGATCGACCACAAAGCCCACATCGGCTTTCTTTTCTTTCACCAACTCGCAAATATCCCTCACGTTTTCGGGCAGGGGTTCCGGGTTATGCGGGAAAATGCCGTTGGGTTCGCAATAGATCTCCTCCACCTTTTTCACGCCCAGGTTTTCGAGCAGTTCAGGCAGGGCCACACCACCGGTTGAATTCACGCAGTCGATGGCCACCCGCAGACGTGCCCTCCTGATGGCCTCAACATCCACCAGGTCGAGCTTCAGTATGTGCTCTATGTGGGTGGTGATATAGTCTTCATCGAATTGATACCTTCCGAGCTTATCATAGCTTGTAAAATCAAAAAGGCCTTTTTCAGCCATATCCAGCACATCCGCCCCTTCGGCAGCCGAAATAAATTCTCCTTTCTCATTCAGTAGTTTCAAGGCGTTCCACTGTTCTGGATTATGACTGGCAGTCAGGATGATGCCACCATCGGAAGAAGAATCGGTCACGGCCATTTCGACTGTGGGCGTGGTTGAGAGGCCCAGGTCGAGAACGTTCACACCAATGCTTTGTAAGGTCCCGCAAACCAAATTGTTGAGCATTTCGCCGCTCACGCGTGCGTCGCGCCCGATCACCAGGGTGGGATTTTCTTTGCCCGACCTGTTTTTAATGAAAGTCGCAAAAGCTGATGTAAATTTCAAAATATCGAAAGGCGTCAGGTTGGTGCCTGCCTCCCCGCCTATGGTTCCCCTTATACCGGATATGGATTTGATCAATGTCATGCCTGCGTGTTTTTGGACAAAGTTACGGATTCGGTTGGAATACGATGGTCATTCAATGGAACTTCGATTGTCATTCAATGGAACTTCGATTGTCATTCAATGGAAATTCGGTGGTCATTCAGTGGTCATCTAGTTGTTATTAGGCGCCAAACTCCTAGCTATCTGCTATCTGCTAAATTCTATATTTTGACTACTGACTTCTAGCTTCCATCTTCAATTAACATTTCTCCATCCTGCATTCACTATTCTTTTATACTTTTGTAGAGTTAAGAGAAAAGAGAGGATCTGTTATATATGACGAAAGATTTTTTTGATGATTTCTATGATGAGGAATTGCACTCGCTTGTAAAAAAATTTGAGAGCATGCTGGAGAAAGGGAGTTTTGCCTTTTTCGATGTGGATGAGTTTGAGGACATCATCGATTACTATCTCGACAACGGCAAAACACAGGAAGCCGGAAAGGCCATCGAATCCGCTTTGCAGCAATACCCGGGCAATCCGGAGATCACGCTGAAGCAGGCACAACATTTCGTGGGATCGGGCAGAGCCAATGAAGCCCTGCGCCTGCTTGAGCAAATCGAAAATACAGATCCATCCAATCCCGATGTATATATCATCAAGGCATCTGTATACAGCTACCTGAAAAAGCATAAAGAAGCCGTTGCCACATATAAAATTGCTTACGAATATGCTGAAGACAAAGTCGACATCCTCACCAATATTGCTTTTGAGTTTGAGAACCAGGGCAATTACGACAAAGCCATCCTTTACCTGAAACAAGCCCTGGAAATGGAACCCGAAAACGAGGCGGTGATTTACGAGCTCTCCTTTTGCTATGAGTTTGGCAATAAAACCGAAGACAGCATCGAGTTTTTTAAATCATATATCGATAAAAACCCCTATTCAAAAGCGGCCTGGTTCAATTTGGGAGTAGCCTATAACAACATCGACCTGCATGAGCAAGCCGTGGACGCCTATGACTATGCCATCGCTATTGATGATAATTTTGCCTCCTCATACTTCAACAAAGCCAATGCCCTAGCCAACCTGAAAAAATACAGGGAAGCGATAGAAGTTTATAAGGAAACCTTCGGGCATGAAGAACCCGACGCCATGACCTATTACTATATCGGTGAGTGTTATGAAAAAATGGAGGATGCAACAAATGCGCTCGAGTATTACAGGAAATCAACCGATTTAGATCCCAATTTTGCTGATGCCTGGGTGGGCATGGGCATCGCCCTTGATGACCTGGATAAATCCGTCTCCAGCCTGAAGTGCTTCCAGCGGGCCTTGAAACTGGACAATCTCAACCCCGAAACCTGGTTCCTTTATGCCGATACGCTCTACCGCAGCGAACGCATAGAAGACGCTGCCAGGGCCTATCAAAAAGTGAGTGAACTGGATGCATACAATCCCGACATCTGGCTTGATTTTTCCAGTCTTTATGCAAAACAGGACGACCTGAGAAAAGCCATTAAGATCTTAAATGAAGGGCTTGAATATCAACCAGAAAATGCAGCCATTTATTATCGCTTATCCATCTACCTGCTCAATTCAGGAAAAACCCGCGAAGCCCTCAAAACCTTTGAAGAAGCACTTTCTATCAATTATAACAAACACACGGAGATTTTTGAATATCAACCCGATCTTGAACAAAACAACAAATTCATGGATCTGATCAGGCTCTACCGGCCCAAGGACAAGAAGGTGAGCAGGAAGAAGTAGCTGCAGATTACAGGCTGCAAGTTACAGCTTGCAGGTTACAAGTTTGTTTTTGATTTATGTATGTTTTTTTTAACCAAGTCAAAAAGTTTTGAAAATGAAGTTTAATATCTTTTTGCCAGTTGTTTTAGTGATGGGGGTTTTGACATCCTGCAATCAGACTGACGGAAAGAAGAATCAGCAACAGAATACAGAGACCGATAACACTCTCTCCGGCAAATGGGTCAGGATAGGTCACTCTGGTCCGGTTAGCTTTGATTTTAAGGAGAATGGAATTATTGAGGGAGATTTTGGCAATGACCTGACCATTGATATCAGATCGGAATATGAAATGAAAGGAGATACGGTTGTTTTCAGGGATGAAGCGGGCGAAATGTGTCCGGATGCCGGAGTATATGTCATCGATCAAAACAGGTATTACCTGGCCTTTAACCTGGTTGAAGACAATTGCAACGGCAGGATCAAAACAACCATGGGTTACTGGACCAGACCCAAGCATGAAGCGTTGCTTAAAAAGCTGCAGGAAAAAATCCAAGAGACCAATGACGCAGAACATTACCTGAACCGTGCAAGGATTTATCTGGCCCTGGGAGATTCGGAGCAGGCACGCCATGACTTGGATGCGTATATAGATCAGGACACAACAAACCCACGGGCATACATCAACCGGGCCGCAACCGCTTTTCCTTTTGATATGAAAGGAGTGGTGAAAGATTGCAATAAAGCCATCGCCCTCGACCCTCAACAAAAGAACGCCTATTTTCTGCGTGGATTGGCACTTTATGAACTTGGAGAAAAAGAAATAGCTTGTGAAGATTTTGAACAGGCCATCAAGCTAGGCTTTTCCATCTTACGGATTGCAGAGCAGCAAAAATGCGCGGAATTCTGGGAAAAATAAAATGCTGTCAAGATAAAAGCACTACTTATTACAAACTTTCAATGTGGCTTAAACTTTGAACTTTGAACTCCAAATTCATCTTCTTCCCGATTTATGTATTTTTGCCCCTTCAATGTAAAATGAAAGAATGAGACATTTTATCAGCAATGCTTTGAAAGGTGTCGCCATGGGAGCGGCCAACGTGATCCCGGGCGTATCGGGCGGAACCATGGCCCTGATCACAGGGATATTTGAAAGGTTGATCAACAGCCTTAAATCATTCGACCTGAAAGCCATCCGGCTGCTTTTTAAAGGAAAAATAAATGATTTCGTCCGGCATACCGATCTGGTCTTTCTTTTGGCCATTCTGATCGGTATCCTAATCGCCATCGTAAGCCTGGCCCGTTTATTCGATTACCTGTTCGAGCACTACCCGGTTTACATCTGGGCCTTTTTCTTCGGGCTGGTGCTGGCTTCCGTTTATTTTGTGGGAAAAACGGTTAAGAGCTGGCAAGTCAGTGTGATCATTTCTTTTATGGTGGGCACCGCCATTGCAGTCAGCATCAGCGTGCTGAACCCGGCTTCTACCAACGAAAGCTTTGTTTACCTCATGCTGTGCGGTGTAGCGGCCGTGTGCAGCATGATCCTTCCGGGCCTTAGCGGCTCCTTCATCCTGCTGGTGATGGGCAACTACCAGTTGGTGATGATCGACGCCATCAACAACAAAGACCTCGGTATACTGCTGCCCGTGATCATCGGCGCTGCCGTGGGCCTGGTTGCCTTCTCGCACTTTCTTTCCTGGCTTCTGAAAAAATTTAAAGACCAGACCATTTCATTGCTAACAGGTTTTATCCTGGGTTCACTCAGCATTTTATGGCCCTGGAAAAACATCAAATACCTCAGGGAAAACGGCGAGCTTGTCCTGAAAGAGGACGGCAACCCCATCATCAAAGGATACGAATGGCTGCTGCCCGATTTCGGCAGCCAGCAATTCTGGATTGCTTTCGCCTTTATCCTGATCGGGATTGTCTCTATCTGGTTGCTTGAGAAAACCGCTGAAGAAAAAGATTTGCCTTAACCGGGATTTAGTTTTATTTTTACCCCAATGATCACCTACGGAATAATCGGCAATCCATTATCGCACAGCCACTCTCCTGATTACTTCAGCGAAAAGTTCAAACTATTGAATTTAAAAGACCATCAATACCTGAAGTTTGAACTGCAGGAGATTGAAGAGCTTCCCAAAATCATCAAAAGCCGGCCCGACCTGGCAGGGTTCAACGTCACCTCCCCTTTCAAGGAAAGGGTGATCGCTTACCTGGATGAACTGGATATGTATGCCCGTTTCATCGGAGCGGTGAATACGGTTAAAATCACGCGGCAGGAAGGCAAGAAACATCTGACAGGCTACAATACCGACGCCTATGGGTTTGAACACGCTCTGAGGCCAAAGCTTAGGGAAAAGCATAAAAGGGCACTGATCCTGGGTACAGGCGGCGCTTCAAAGGCGGTTAAGTTTGTATTCAAAAAACTCGGTATCAGTTATCAGAATGTTACGCGCCGCCCCTTAAAGTCACACCATATTGTTTACTGGGCAGTGACCAAACAAATCCTGGAAGACAACCTGATCATCGTGAACACAACACCGCTCGGCATGCATCCCGGTACCATGGATTATCCCAGCCTGCCTTACGAATACATCACCCCCGACCACCTCATGTTCGATCTGATCTACAACCCGGCCAAAACCCGTTTCCTGGAATTCAGCAAAAAAGCAGGAGCCACTACCGTGAGTGGCGTTGAGATGTTCAGACTGCAAGCCGAAAGGGCGTGGGAGATTTGGAGGGGGTGAGAGGAAATAGTTTACGGTTTACCAGGATGTTACTTCTTCCCTTCTTATAATTGGTTATAATGCTATAAAGTTATAGAATAGACTCCTACAACCTTTAATTTGAATGTGACCGAATAAACCTTTCTTTTTCTTTTCATAATCCTGAATTTTGTTCACTTTTTTTGTAAACCTATTTCAGGACAAGACACCCATTAATTACAACCAGTCCCTCCAGATCTTCTATCTCCCCAGTTCCTTAAATCCTTTCCAGATCACATTCAGGTCGGTCCAAACTTTGTAATCACGTACGTATATCAGATTGAGTTTTTCAAGGGTTTCACTGCTGATATTGGTTTTTCTAAATGCATCAGCCGGATTTAATACACCTTTCTTAATGGAAGGAAGTTTATGGGAATGAGCCACATCGGCCTGGGCATAACCCATCCAGGAGCGCCTGCCGGCAAGAACGAGAAAAATGTTTCGCAGGAAGCCCGCTGGTTGTCTTACAATGAAAATGCCCGCCGGGCTGACCCCAAGCAATATCAGTGAAATCAGGATATCGAAAAGACGCTTGTTCCTTTTGTTTACCGGCTTATCAATGGCATTGATATTGATGATATACAGGTCCCCGGAAGTGTTGATGCTGTTGCTCCCGATAATGGACAGGCTGTCTTCGGGGGCGATCTTGTAATCCACCTGGAAATTGTGCAGTTCCGACATCTTATCGATGATCTGCTGGGGAGGGATGTCCTTTGAGCAAAAGATCACTTCATTGATCTTATAGATGGTGATGATGTCCCTGATCTGATTCAGGGTGCCGATGAAGCCGTCATTTCTAGTGACTTTGCCTGATGGTTTAACCAGGCCGATAAAGGCTGGGGCCAGTTGTGTTTTTTGAAGCAGTTCAGTGACCCTTCGGGCTTCTTCTTTTTCACCGATGATAAGAAATCTTTTGTTGCTGGTTTCCCCGAATTTTACCCCCTGGACCTTAAAAGTGCTGAACAAAGCCCGTAAACCGACCATGGCAGCAAGTCCCCAAATGGTTCCCAGCAGAATGATGGCCCGTGAGAATCGCCAGCTTTCAGGAAACAGGGCATAAGAAACCAGGATCACCACTGTGCCGATTGCCATGCCCTGGAAAACCTTGAGCAGCTTCACGGGTTTATCATAACCACCGCTGAAATATACCGACAACAACCAGATGAGGATGTAGGCCGGTAAAATGATATAGATGAATTCATCCGGATAATGCCCCCCTTCGGTGAAAATAACATGTTGCTCCCAGTATCCCTTTATGAGGAGTATCCCGACGTAAATGAAAATAAAATCAAGGATGGGGAGAAATACCTGTTTCAGGAACCTGGTTATCACCGCCAGGGACGCCCTGAACCATATGGCCATGTTGATCAGGAAGGTGTAAAGCCTGGCATTCTTTTTCGAGAAATGCTTCCTGGCAAATATTACCATAGCATTGTAGAAAATGAACACATAATTGATGGAACTTTTCTTGGTACTCTCGCCTTTGTAATGGATAATGCGTGTTTCGGGAAAATAATAGTTCTTATATCCCGACTTGTTGATGCGGTAAGAAAGGTCGATATCCTCTCCGTACATGAAAAAGGATTCATCGAGGAAACCGATCTCGTCCAGCACTTTTTTGCGCAGCATCATAAACGCGCCAGCTAGCACGTCAACTTCGTGGATTTCATTTTTATCAAGATATCCTAGATGATATTTGCCGAAGGTCCTGGATCTCGGAAACAGTTTCGACAGCCCGAAAATCTTGTAAAAAGCAGTGGAGGGGGAAGGGAAGCCGCGTTTGGATTCGGGCAGGAAGTTGCCCTTGCCGTCTATCATTTTCACGCCCAGTCCGCCGGCATCTTGATGCGCATCCATAAACGCGATACATTTCTTAAAGGTATCGTCTTCAACCACCGTATCCGGATTCAGAAGCAAAACATATTCGCCCCGGGAAGCTTTAATCGCCTGGTTATTGGCCCGGCTGAATCCGAGGTTTTCCCTGTTCTCGATAAGTTTCACCTCGGGAAACTTTTCTTTCAGCATGCTCACCGAGCTGTCGACCGAGTTGTTATCCACAACAAATACTTCCACATCTATGCCTTCAACAGCCCGCTTAACGCTGTTCAGGCATTGCTCAAGAAAATACTTGACGTTGTAGTTAACGATTACTATGGATAGTTTCATCTCGGCACTGGTTTCAGAACTTCCTAACGGATTTTAGTCCGCTAAATTTTTTCAAACCTACATATTTTTACAGAACAAACGTCCTGTCTTTAATAAATTCGTTTTAGTGGAGTACATTAACTTTTGGTGTGAAATGCCAGCAATGGAATATTGGCCTGGAACAAGTCCTTTTTGGTGATCTTGCTGGTGAACAGGCGTTGAAAAATATTCCGCTTATGCGACAGAAAAGCGATCAGATGAATATTGTTTTCTTTTACAAAGTTCTCAATATCATCGCTAATGTCTTTGCTGTCGATCAGGTTGCAACTTAACATCCCTTTGCTTATTTCATCGGTAAAATGTTTTTTGATGGCATCCATTTTGACTTCATTATCCGCTCTTTTGTCATCATGAATATTCAGATGCAGGCAGTGTATCCTGATGTCAAAATCACTAAGCAGCTTCATCAGCTTGTTGATCAGTTCGTGGTCTGGTCCGCCGAAGTCGGTCATGTAAAGCACATTGCTGATGCCTTTGTATTCGTAATCCTGGGGAATGGCAAGAACTGGAATGTCCGCCTTGTTCATCACTTTTTTGGAGACGCTTCCGGTGAGGATGCTTTTTTTCCCCCTTCCACTGGAACCCATGATCATCAGGTCGGGTTGGTATTCTTCACATTCCTCAATAATTTCGCTTTCCGGGTCTCCTCCTTTGAGCGTATAAACAACTTTTACGCCATGGGCATTTTCTTTTTTCAACTGGTCCAGCAAATCCGATTGCAGTTTCTGTATGTCTTCCCTGGCGCGTATTTCGATATCACGAAGCAATTGTTCGTTCAGCATGGTATCGGTGTCAACGCCTGTGGGGAAGCTGCTGTCCGATACGATGATCTGGTCAAAATATGAATGGAACAGGCGGATCTCCGAATTGAACTTCTTTGCGATTTCCAGCGCGTACTGGCATGTTTTTTCCGTATTCTCGCTAAAGTCGATGGGGACTAAAATTTTTTTCATGATTAAATTATCTTTTAAAACAAAAATAAAACATTTATTTACAGAAATAAAGTCTAAAAGGTTTTCACTCTGTTCACAATCCAAACAAATGCAGCAATATTCCGAAGGCCAGTCCGATCAGGATGTTGATCAGCTTAACCACCACAAAGCTTTTGCCCGATTCGGCCAGCAGGGGCAAGGCGCCATGTCCGTCCTGAACCACGGAGTTAGCCAGCAAGATGCTGAAAGGAATAGTGCCTTCTGCAAACATCAGAACAAAGATAAAATGTGGCCCGGATTGCGGGATGATCCCCATCAGCGAAGCAATCAGCAGCATGATGTAAAAATTTTCACGCGTCCATTCCCTGACGTCAATATATTCCGTTAAGAAGTGAATGACGATCATTGCTCCGAAGGTCCAGAGGAATATTTTCAGAAAATGTTTCCGAATGATGTGTTTCCACAAATGCTCTTCAACAAAATGATCGTTCACCGAAACAATTATAAAAAGCGAGATCAGGCTTACCACCAAAAAACTCGTTGTAATCCAGTTCCAATGTGATTCTTCGTGAGCATGTTCATGCTCGTGTGGATTAAGTAGGCTGTCAAAATCATGACTGTGGCCAAACTCCCCGATCAGCAAGCCAATAATAAAGAGCACCAGTCCGGCGATCAGGATGACCCTTTGAAAACTAATATCTTTCAGGTTTTTTTTGATTTGAGGGAATGAAAAACAAATGCAGCTTTCAACATCTTCGTGCACGCGTAAATGGTTTTCGGGTAGCTTCATCAGGGTCTTGTTGCCCATAAATGCGTAGATCAGGGAACCGGCAATGATGGCGATAACAAATGTAGCGGCGAAAATCAGTAAAGCGGTTTGCGGGATCATCGAGATCATAAAAAAGGCCTCGTCGCCGGATGTGGCGATCATTACCGTTACCAGCCCGGCAAAACCAATCACCTTATGGGCATAAAGGGAAACGGCCGTATAGGTACCCAGGCATCCGGGAATCAATCCCAGCAGGGCAGCTGAAAGGATTTGCAGCCAGCCTTTTTGCCTGAACTTCGATGCCCATTTCCCTTTGGATTGCACATTGATGAACTCAATGATCAGCATCATGGCCAGCACAAAAGCCGTGATCATTATGGCTTGTTTGAATATCCCTGCCAACATCCTCAATTATTTTGAATGAGTAAAAATAAAAGAAATTCACGGATTAATAAGAACAATTTGTTTGCGTTTTAAAAAAGAACCCTACATTTGGGTAATTAATTACTTAAACCAAAGGATGTCACGTATAGTTACTCTTTCTGAAGCCGCATCTATTGCTTTACACGGTATGATCCTGGTAGCCAGGTCGGATAAAAGTATGATCAACGTGGTGAAAATCGCAGAAGCCATGAACAGCTCACGCCACCATGTCGCCAAAGTTTTTCAGCGGCTGGTAAAAGAAGGATTTATTGAAAGTCATCGCGGCCCCACCGGCGGTTTCTCATTAAAAAAGCCTGCTTCCGAGATCAGCTTCCTCAACATTTATGAAGCCATCGAAGGTGAGATCGAACTCCTCGACTGTCCGCTCGACAAACCCATATGCCCCTTCGACAAATGCATTATGAACAACGTAACCAAAAAAATGACCCGGGATTACAGAGATTACCTGGAGGGTCAGACCTTGGATCAGTATGTGTGAGGGTGGGTAATTTTAACCTGTCATTTGCTGTTTCCTATGTCTTAAAGAACTCCCTTCCTGCTAATCAACGATATACTTGAATCCATTGGGAAAATAAAGAATTATACTACTGACTTGTCGTTTGAGGATTTTAAAAGTGATGATATAACAATTGATGCTGTTGTTAGGAATTATATTTGCTGAAGGGAAGAAATGAAGAAACTACTTTTAACAAAGAAGATAATCAAGCAATAAGCCACTTCCACACAGGCTTAACTTTAATTTCAAATCCCTTATGTTTTAGAGTGTCTTCCTGATCGTATGTGAGGATAAGACCTTCGGTTAGGTTATGTTCTTCCATTGCTTCAAGGATTCCATCGATTTCCCTTTTTTCATTTTCTTTATCAAGTGCATAGCAAACCTGAATGGCGGAATTTATGTTAATTCCCTCCTTGATTAAAAAATCACACTCATGCTTTCTTTTATGGAAATATACCGCTTTGCCAAATCTTTTCAATTGAATCAAAACGATGTTTTCAAGTAACCTACACTTATCTTCAGAAAATCTAAACCCTATCTGGTATGCAAGCCCGGTATCAATGCAATAAATTTTTTTGGGATTGTTTATTTGTTTTTTCAAAGACTGGTCGTAGCGGTAAACCAGAAACAAAAGAAACGAACTTTCAAAGTAGTAGAAAAAATCACTAACCGTACTCGTATTGGCAAGGCTGGTTAGTTTTCTCAAATTATTAAAGCTTATCTCTTTGGCCAGGTTGCTCACAGCATGATACATTATTTCCCTCAGTTCTCTTTCAGCCCTGACCTTATATCTACTCACAATATCTCTGAAGATTATGTTATTATACAATGATTGCAGATATTCATGCTTGCCGGTTCTTACATATTCGGGAAATCCGCCTGTTTCGATATATTCATTGAAACTTCTTTTTATCATGGCCCTGTCCTCGGCAAGCAAGCGTTTTGTGTTTACCTTCTTTCCTTTAAACGACAAATACTCACCGAAAGAAAACGGATACAACTCAATGTTTATCGTTCTTCCGGTTAAATGAGTTCCCAATTCCCGACTGAGCATGTTGGCATTTGAACCGGTTACAAAAACCTTGTTCTTTTCGTTGTTTAATCGCCTGACAAATCTTTCCCAACCGGCAATGTTTTGGACTTCATCAAAAACAAACAGTTTTTTACTGCCAAAAAGCTCATGTAGAAGTTCATAAAGTTTTGAAAAATCTGCGACCTGAAACTCTAAAAAGCGTTCATCATCAAAATTCACATAATAGCAATCGTCAAAAAAAGCCTGTTTCAGTAAAGTGGATTTGCCACATCTCCTCACTCCCGTAACGACTGTTACAAAATCATCTTTCAATTCAAGCTTGCTGCTTTGCTCTCTTTTTATAAGAAATTCATCGTATTTTTTTCTTTGCCTGAGTATGACTTCGTGTAAATCTTCCGTATTCATACTAATTGGTGTTTAGTAATTAGTTATCAAATTGTCTTTTGCCAATTAGTAAAATTACAAATAATTTCGTTAATAGGAAAATAATTTCTATTTTTATGTTTTAAAACAGAACCAAATTATTACAATGTCATGAGAAGAATTTTGTTTTTCATTTTTACAATATCGCTGATGCAGCTCTCCGCCCAAACCGTCACCCTCACGGGCCAGTACAAAGACAAAAAATCCAATCCCATCGAAAATGCAAAGGCGGTTTACTGGTACCAGGGCGCGGCCATTGATTCGGTTTATACCGATGCTGAAGGTGTGTTTGTGCTTACAGTCGACAAAACCTTTTTGGAGGAAGCCTCCGACTATATCATCAAGCAGGTGTACCCCAATCCTTTCAGTGAGCAGTGCAGCTTCCAGGTGAAGGTGCGGGGAAAGGCCGCCATTTTAGTCACCTCCCTGAAAGGCAATCAAGTGGATAAGCTGAAGATCAACAAAGACGGCATTTACACCATTCGCTGGGGCGGGTACAACCGCTTGGGGAAAGCAGTGAGCCCCGGCAATTATTATATCACCCTTATTACCGAAGGCAAAAACTTTTCAGCCAAAGTAATTTTTAACGGCAAGGGAAGCAGCCGGTTGCAATCGGAATACCACGGCGGGATTTCCCCCACAACACTCAAACAACTTAAAGTTGAAAACGACAAGATCACCCTCACCAAAGAAAACACCTCCCCGCTAGAGCTCAGCCTGAATACACCCATCAACGATACTTTGCTTGGCGTGATCACAGGAAACGCCGGGCCGGAGCCTTTAAATGACATCGACAGCAGTATGTTCACCTTGCAGCAATCCCCCTGGTGGAATTTGAACCTTCATATCTACAACGACGATCAAAGCATTTTTGAAGCCGAAGGAGAAGATTTTTATATTCAGGACAGTTTGCTGAAAATGCACAAGCGGCCCCAGGGCGAATACTCCACAAACCTGACTGCCACCGACCCGCAGGACCCGGGCATGCAGGCTGAAATCGAAGCCTCTGTTTTGATCCAATACACCATGCAAATTCCTGATCATATGTTGGCAGAAGACAGCAAGCAGGATACACTGATCAGTGACCTGAACGACTTTGTTAATGAAGCCTATCCCAATTCGTTAAGCTTCCAGCTTGTGCAGCAAAGCAATGCCGCTTTGATAAACCTCTACCTGCAAGACAATGCCCTGCTTATCGACAGCCTGCAAACCGACGGTTATGGTGAAAGCGAAATTGGCATTAAAATAACCGACGGTGATTTATCCGACACGGTTTTTTTCACAGTGCAGGTACAAAGCCTGCCTGATCTGAGCGGACAGATAAAAGATATTTTCGACACCGCTTTGCTGGTGGAAAACGCCGTGGTCATCATAGAAGAGAATGGCTATATGCATTACGACACCACCGACAGCCAGGGCCGCTATGAGATACAGCTGAATAGCCCGGTTGATTCGGTAACTTATTACCCGGTTACTATAAGGCATGGAGATTACACCCCTTTCCATACCTGGGCCACGGTGGTACCTGAAAGCCGTTTCAACAATTCCATGCAAGTAAACCTGACCGGCAAGGAGTTTAGTAAAAAGAAAAATAACAGAAAACAAATTCTTAGCACAAAACGCCCGACAAACTTCCGTGAGTTGATGGGTGATAAGTATTTGTTGAGTTTGACGAAGGATTACTCTTTAGTCCCTTCTGATTTTGAGTGGGAACTTTATAACGAGGGATTTAGGAGAGCTATTTACACTCAAGAAGATTACATCTGGAATGTCACTTTTGCATGGGTTGAACCACCGATGATACATATCTTCAATGACTCATCACTTGTATCAGTAGATTCAGTAGAAACAAATTACAATAATACTCTTTACAATCTAAATAATATACTCCCTACATTCAATCCTGTTGAAGCATTGCCTCAAAATATTGTTGAACATCCCGAAGGACTAGGATATACAGCACAACCAAATGAGATGGGCATTTACTGGTCTGATGAATGTGGAGGCACAGCTTCTGCTATTCAGGATAGATACGGCCCTATAATAAACACAACCACAGTCTGTTTTACTGACCCCATAGGTAATGGCATCCATCCAACATGGGGTAACAACAATAATGCAATAATGAACCAGGAACTTGGAACTGGCATGGGCGCAGTTATGGAGCCAGACCCATGGGACTACTTTGGCTTGCCTTCCCCCACATACGAGACAGTATTTAGTGTCCCTCCTTATCCAATGGGTAACTCACTACTGGGATATACTGGTGACGATCATAACTGCTCAACCGTAAGGACAACAAGAGAAAAAGTACATCTTCAAAATCTGGATTTTGCATATGGTGATCCCGATGGTTTGGATTGGGAACTCAGGCCTGACCTGGTGGAATATTACACCAATATTGAGAATTGGAGTGGGAAAAGACAGTTAACATACGAAGTTTTACGTGAAGATGGTACAATAGAGAAATTTGTTTATGATTATGACAAGGTACCTGATAGTGTGAAAAGGATATACCCAATGATGTTTAAAGAAGCAGATCAATAATCAGATTTATTGAAATAGAAAAATATAGGCTTTTAATAATTTCTTACACACCTTACACTAAAGGCATTTTTGTTACTGGCAGTTTGCATAATAACCTGGTGGAGTTGATGACTAAGGCTTCGATAAAGCGCTGATTCATCGTTGTTAGGTTTTTCACTGTCTTTCCCTTCTTTATCAACCGATGTTTCCGAAACCCACCAAATAGCATAGTTGCCTATGCTATTAAAATTGCCCAGCAGGTTTCGGTTTCCAGCAGGCATGCCTGAAAATCCAACTGAATCTGCGCCATAAGCATAAGGATTCCATCCATCAGTTGTTTTAAGATTATAGCCTACATCATAGCCGCGATTA
This sequence comes from Bacteroidales bacterium, assembly GCA_021738625.1. GTDB lineage: Bacteria > Bacteroidota > Bacteroidia > Bacteroidales > JAIOZK01 > JAIOZK01. The sequence goes on along the minus strand of JAIPBS010000004.1, from coordinate 104,616 downwards.
ATTGACGTCCCATCCCATATTTCATCCCAACGATCGTAGTGGTTATCAACTTCCCCTTCAAGGATCACCCAATCCTCATGCGTTGGGATATGCCAATCCGGAGGACAGATACCCTGTGTTGCCGGCTGATTGGAGTATTGCATCATTTCATCCCACTGGTATAATCCTCCATATTTGGCACAACTGTCCGCATCGTTGTCATAGCAGTATTTTTCAATCACTCCGTTATCCTCCATTTCTTCAGTATTCATTATCATTTCCCCAACATTCAGGTTTTCTTTTAACCAGCATTGATCGCCAATCTTTACTGTGTTGTAAACCTGCCCTTCATAAGTAACCGTTGGAGTTTCGGGGCATGGATTGTTAACAGCTTTATTATCATTTTTCTGATTTTGTGCGCTTTCCTGCGCAAACATGTAGTGATGATTAAGCAGGATCATCATTATGATTAACAACAAACTTTGCTTTGATCTCATTATGCTCTAATTTGTGTATACATTATTAATTTATTCCAGTGCTAATTTATCATTTATAAACCATCCAGCAAAAAATCTCATCTTATATCTTAATTGCTATGCTAAGGTGTTGGTACGGATTTCTGCAGTTGTTCTCTCATGATCTCCATATTTTGCTTTCTTATCAGTTCGTTGCGTATCAGGTAATTGTTGACGGCATTGTTTTCAATAAAAATAATGTTGTATCTATCATTGTAAACCACAAACCAGTTGCTGTCGAGCAGGCGTCGTTTAATAAAAGGGATCACCTGCAAATGTTTTCCCAGGAAGATCACATTGAAATTATACTTAAGATCAAGGTCCAGCCATTTTCTTTCATCAAATAAAGCCGGGACAAGGGTTTTTGTGAAGAAGCCCGGCGGGTAGGCTTCAGGCCGGCTGTCGACAAACACCTTTTCTTCAGGGAATAAATAATAAACCAGGTAATCGCCTACATCAAAATTGTTGAAAATGGGGCCTTTTATTTTATGCTCCTTAAAAAACTCAGCGGCATCGTCCAGGTTTTTATCAATGCCAATCCCAAAATGTCGAATTTCGCTGTGGTATGGGTTGTACTGTTTAAAGCCAACAACCGAAATAAGAAATACCAATAAAACACTTGCAGTGCCTGCAAATATGTTCTGCCATTTGTGATAACGTGGGTGGGTCAGGCTGTAAGTCTGGTTCCCGAACAAAATTAACAAATACCCGAAAAACACATTGGCCCTTATCCTGTAAAGAGTGAGCAAACCGAAAACGATAAGCCAGATTAATACAAACAGGTAAGGAAAAGATTGTTTGCGGTTTTTTATCCAGAAATAAATAAGCAATAAACTTATCCCGAACAACAGCTCGAACTGGATAAAATATGCCGGGTAGCCACGCCTGGCGCCTAACTCAAAAAGCGGTGTGTTTTCGCTAACGGCATACTGTATATCACCCATGATGCTGAAAGGATAAAAAACGGCTTTTTCAAAAAACGGGTTGATAAAGCTGAAAGCGACGCCAAGCAGCAAAATAATAGAAAAGAAGAGCAGATCAGCTTTTTTTGTTTTGTTCAGCAACAATTGCAGTAAAAAAACACCTTGCAAAAACAAGCCAAAGAAAAATAGCACATGTATGTTAATCCAAAGCAATTGGATTACAGGCAAAGCAAAAAGCCAGTTGCGGTTGAGTTTGCCTTTGTACCAACTGAACAAAAGAAAAATGCTGAGTGCAAAAAAGAATATGCTGAAAGCCTCGGGCCGGGGCTGGTTCCTGGATGCAATAAGCGGTATGCTCAGGATTATCAAAAAAACAGTAGTCGGCATACTGCCGGTTTTCCTGGACAGGTTAACAATGATCAGAAAGGCGCCAAGGTTGAGCAACAGGCCCATGATGGTCAATCCGCCAAAGCCAAACAACTGATGCACAAAATAAAAGATCAGGCCTGAGCCCCAGTGGTGGTTCACAAATGGATAATCAGGATGGGTATAAGAAAAATAATTGGTGCTGAACACTTCTCCCTTTTCTACGATCACCTCCCCGTATTTCACCAGCTTGCCATAATCGAAATTGGTCATATTTTGCTCGTATAAAAAGAAGAGGCTGAAATACACGGAAATCAAAATGATCAACAAAATATTTATGTTTCTGCTGCCAGTACTTTTAACGGTTGGTAATTCTTTTTGCTTCATTTGGTTTTGCTTCATTTCAGCTTTGTAAAATTAATATTTATCAGAAAAAATCAAAACGTTTTGTATTTGTTTTTAGCTGCTTTTCATACATTTGTCTATAATCAAAATCAAATCATTTGGTTGAACTTTACAGGAAATATCGCGTATGGCTTGCAATGCTGATCATTTTGGTTTTTGCCGGCTATTTGCGGATAAATTCCTTTTGGCTACCGCATGTTTCGGGAGATGAGTTTCATTATGTAGCCCTGGGCATGAAGCTGGATTCGTGCGGACTGGATGGCTACAATATCAAAGGGGTGGATTATGAGTCTTTTTCGCTGGACGGCAAAAGCGAGCTCACGGAAATCATGCTTGCCCCTGAGGCCGATACCGGCAGGTTGCTGAAAAATATGTATGCCCGCGGAAGGGGATATTACGACAACGCTTTGTATAACAATTCGCCCGCCCTGCCATTTGTGATCATGCTGTCGCAGCAGAGCATCGGTAAAAGCAATGGGTATTTTGTCTCGTCCACCTTCATAGGGAAAGAAATAAAAAGAGCAAAACCGGAAACCATTTTCGACGCCCAGTTTTACCTGGCCATCATTCCTTTCGTTTTCAGTTTAATGCTGATCCTTTTCACCTTTTTTCTGGGACGGCAGTTTTTCGGAAACACCACCGGCCTGATCGCCGCTCTCCTGATGGCGGTAAACCCGGTGGAAATATTTGTGGCGCATAAAATCTGGGCCGACGGCATGAGTGCCGTGTTTGTTGTTTTGTCCGCTCTTTTCTTTCTGAAAGGCTATAAAAGCAAAAGCTGGTTATTGCCTGTTTTGAGCGGGTTAGCTGCCGGCATCGCCTACCTGTTTAAACAAACAGCCGGCTTTTATGTGATTGGGGTTATGCTGTTTTACATTTTGCACAATTACAAAAGTTTTACTACCGCAAAAGGATTGCTTAGGTTTTTTACAAATCGTTTTATGCTTTTGTTTGTGGGGGTTTTTATACTGGCAACGCTTTTCTGGTTGCTTAAAAACATGGAGGTGTATGGCTCGCCCGTTTATAAATATTTTCCGAAAACCGGCGTCCTGGATAGTTTTTTTCAGATCAAGTCACAACGTCCGCCCGCAATTTTCCTGTTTGTTTTGGGTGTTCTTTTTTTATCCCCCTTGCTTGCCCTGGCCTGGCTGAATCTTGTAAAATATTTCAGGAAGTTCAAAAATCCAACGTATCAATGGCAGTTTCTTTTCATGGCCTGCTGGATTTTTACTTACTTGATTTTTCTGGCAGTGGTATTCAACGCCAAAGAGCATCGTTATTTTCTTCCGGCTTATCCTGCCATTGCGGTGTTATCGGCATATATTCTAACATTGTTTCGCAATTGGCTGGATCAACTCACCAAGAACATCCGCTGGATCGGCGGCAACGAAATCGTTTTCATCATGCTGGTGATCAGCGCAAGGTGGTCAATCCCCCTGGTGATGGATGAGGTGTACCAGGCCGGGGTGTTGTTGTTAAGGCCGTTTTAAAGTTTATTGTCAAGCGTCTTTACTTTGCCACGAAAACGCAAAGACACAAAGCTTCACCAAGTTGTATACTGAATCTTACTAAAAATGCAAAACATTTTTCTGTTAGATTCAGTTATACCGATTGGAGCAGGAGGTCAATCATTGCAAACCTGTTCCGAATCGGTATAATTTGGTTAAAAACATTTTTCGTGATCCTTTGTGCTTTAGTGCTTTTGTGGCAAATCAAAAGTGCTAAGCAGTAATTGGTAATTATTGCTGAATCATGCAGGTTAGTATAAAAACCCAAACAACCAGAGCGGTATTTTATTTTCAAAGGCAAATTCCAGGTTGTCGGCAGCTACAAATGCATTTGTTGAATCTTTGATTTGTTTCCGGGTTTTGGTTTTGCCTCCGATCTCGAAAGTGTATCTTCCGTCAATAGTGAAATCCGCAATCCGTGATGAAGTTACCTGGTGTGATTGATTCAATTGATTGAAAAAGTAGGTTTCCCGGATAGAGCCTTTGTTAATGGGACCCCCGGATAAAGCATGGAACAAATTGGGATTGTTGAGATAAACTTTTTCGGGCTTGTTCAGGCGGCTTATGCCTTTTGTGTCGGATAGCAGTAACATTAAGAGATCGGCATTGCCAAGTAGATTAAGGTATTTAAGCAAGCTTGCCCTGCTTACACCAATCTTTTCACTCAGACTGAGTACATTGGGTTTGTAGGGAACTATTTCCGATAAAATACCAAGAAGTTTTCTGATGTTGTGAACAGCACCATAATCAATGTTTTCAACCGAAGGAAGATCGGTTTCCAATACATGGCTTATAGTTTGTTTCAGCCGTATATTAAAGTCATCTTCTCCTTCAACAAAGAAAGGATAATATCCGAATCGCAGATATTCTTCGAAAAATTTCAGAGGCTTCGTTTTATCAAGTATTTGAGGGATTATTTCATGGGCATTAGACAGTATCTCTTCCAATTCCAGGTGGTTGAAATTTAGCTTATACTTTAGTTCAAGAAACTCCCTGAAAGACATTCCCTGCATATTATACATAATGGCCCGCCGGCTGAGATCGGCTTTGCCCTTGTAAATATTTAGCGCAGAAGAACCGGTTATTACGATTTTCAGCTCAGCAAAATAATCATAGATGTTTTTAATTTCCTGCGACCAGTTTGGATATTTGTGGATTTCGTCAAGAAATAGATATTTACCTCCTCTTTTCACAAATGCATCTGCAAAATCAACCAAAGTGTTCTTCGAGAAATAAAGGTCATCCATACTGACGTAAATCACCTCACCCGGTTTTTGTGCCAGATTTTCTTTGATATACTGAAGCAAAAGTGTAGTCTTGCCAATACCTCTTGCACCGGTAATTGCGATCAAACGGTTATTCCAGTTAATTTCCTTCCACAAATACCTTTTGAAATCCGTATTAACGGAGTTGATTCTAAGTCTCGAATATTCAATTAGTTTATCCATTTTGCAAAGTCTGTTTTACAAAAATACATAAATTTTGTAACATGCACTTTACAAAATATCCTAAGCCTTTCTTTTTTAAAACGCAAAGACACAAAGCTTCACCAAGTTGTATACTGAATCTTACTAAAAATGCAAAACATTTTTCTGTTAGATTCAGTTATACCGATTGGAGCAGGAGGTCAATCATTGCAAACCTGCTCCGAATCGGTATAATTTGGTTAAAAACATTTTTCGTGATCCTTTGTGTTTTAGTGCTTTTGTGGCAAACTTCAAACCCGCTAACAATAAAAAACCCGTCAACCATCCGGCTGCCGGGTTCTTCATTTATTTGATAGCAATACTTTCCGCTAAAATCAGATTCTGATTGCAGACGCAATTTCAGAACCCAATAAGAATGACTGCCCGTTCCGGCTGCATGCCGGGCAATTATTTCGGGCAATTCCAGGTCTGATCTTAAAGTCCCGTGCTGATCAAAAAGACTGCAGCAAAGGCAACGATGGCGTAAAGCTCAGGGAATACCGCCAGCACCATTGTTTTACCGAATACATCATAACCTGCTCCGATACCGGCTATACCGTTGGCACAAATACCGCCTTGCTGGATACCGGAGAGCAGACCTACAAAACCAAGGGCCAGTCCGGCTGCGAAAATGGCTGCACCCTGCACCAGGGTCATTTCCGGTCCGATAATGCCCAGGTTATTCACGATGAAGAACCCGGCGAAACCGTACAATCCCTGTGTTCCCGGCAAGGCACTCAGCAACATATAGCTACCGAAAGCCGAGTCGTTTTTCTTCAGGGCGCCTACCGTGGCGTTTCCTCCCTTGGAAACACCGATAGCACTTCCAATCCCGGCCAGCGCGATCATCAGTGCCAGTCCGATATAAGCCAGAATAATAGCTGTTGATAACATAAGCTCTTTCTCCTTTAATTTTTAAGTTTATTTTTAAATGGTTTATATGCTTTTCCTCCGCCGGTAAATCCGGCATTCTTATAAAATTCAACAAAAGTCAAACGCATGGGATGCACAAAAGCCCCCAGGGATGAAATGAAAATATTGGCCGTATGCCCGACCAAAAGGAATATCACCATCAGAACCGGGCCCACATAAGGCATTCCATCCTTGATCGTCATGGATATGTCGTTGATCACAAAGCCGAGGATTGCACTGGAAACGCCGAGTGCAAAAAGGCGAATATAGGAAAGCACATCCCCGAAAACACCGGTGATGTTATACAGATCCCATAAGCCTTTTCCAATTCGTCCAAAAATGCTTGCCTTTGGGTCGCTCCAGAAAATGATCAAAAATATACCGCCGAACATCAGAATATTTCCAGCCAGTTTAAAACCTTCAAATCCAAAATATAACCCCATTCCCGGTAGCAGCATCAGCCATCCGATTTGAGGAAGGGCATATTTAAAGCCATATTGTCTGGTTCTGTTTACAGCATGAACCCCGATCCCGAAGAGTATCTGCACAACACCGATTATAATGGCCAGATAAAAGGCCTGCTGGCTGTTGAGCATGAAGTTTTTTATGGATTCCAGTGCCTGTATATCGGTTTGAAGCAGGTTCATACCAAAAAAAGTTCCCGTTAAAATACCAAAGATCACGGTGCCCACACCAAGAAACTGAACAAGGCTCACAATGGGCTTGAGATTGGGTTTTAACCTGGGGCGAATGATGAAGCCGGCAATGATAAATATCAGGCCGTAACCGGCATCTCCCAAGCAAAAACCAAAAAACAACATAAAGAACGGAGCAAAGAAAGGTGTCAAATCCAACTCCTTATATGAAGGTAATGCAAAGAGTTTTGCAATGGGCTCAAACAATCGTGCAAATTTTCCGTTTCTAAGCTCAACGGGCGGATTATCTTTGGGCTCGGGTTTGTGCGACAGGTAGAGGATGTGGTTCTTTTCCAGGTATTCCTCAAGCGCCTTACGCTTGTCCATGGGCACGAAACCTTCAAGAACTTTTACCTTTCCGTCGGCCTGTTCTGCGGTGTTCAGCATGGCCCTTTTGTAATCTGTTTCGGTTTCCAGGCGGTTGGCCGCTTCTTCCAAATGTGGCAGCGCCGATCCTGCAAATTCGTCCAGTTCCTCGTTGAAATTGCGGATTCTTTGCTCAACTTGTTTCTTTTCACTCAACACTGCCGATATCGGGCGTTTTGGAAGCTTGGTTTCTTCAGCTTCTTCAGGTTCGAAAGCTTCTTCCCCATCTTTATTTACAACCACAAAATGAACCTGCGATTGGTGATGGCTGATTACCGCTACATGATGCTTTTCGGCCCACTCGGGATTGAATTTCTTGTGGGAGATAACATAGAATTTAAGCGTCAAACCTTCTTCAGTTAGTCTGTCCAGGGTTTTTCTATCAAAATCACCCCAGGGTTCGGCCTGAAGCATTTCCTTGATCAGCGCTACGTGCCGCTGGGAGAAAACCTCCAGTTTATTTCGTTTTTCTGTGATCAGCTTGTATAGTTCAAGCCCGTCTTCTTCTGTTTTGGTTCCCTTTTTTTCAGTGTCTCTGTTTTTTAAAAAGGATATTGCTTCATTGACCTGCTTTAATTGATCAAGCTTGTCCAGTGTTTTTTTATCCAGTTCGGTTTGTTTTTCTACAATATGCAGCACGCCCAGTTCACCGAGGTCATCCAGAAAATGGTCGTAATCCCGATGATAAACAAGGAATGCATATTTTCTGATAGGAGCAATCATCAGGCTGCTTCCTCCTTTCTGCTTTTGACGATTTTCTGTGAAGATTTCGAAAGATTTTCTTCATCCTCAAGAAAACGATTGATCTTTCTGATGGCATCCTGAAATCCCGGTATCTGCACTTTTTCGTAAAGGTTCACCTTCTGGGTGGTTTTTTTCCGGGCGTGGTCCAGCAATTGCATTTTCCGGATAAAGAATTCCTTTTCAATGGAAATACGGGCAAGCTCTTGCAGAATGTTGACACCGTCGAGATACCATTTGGGATTGTTGAAAATACTGAAAGGCTTGATTGTAAAGGAAACATCTTCCAGCACTGGCGTTTTCACACCTGCGATTTTTTTGGCGCCTGCTTTTACATCGCATATGTGGACCAGTTCGGGCTTAAATTCACTCCAAAGCTGCACCATGTGCGCGTATGCCTTCATTTTTTCACTGAGCTTTTTATCCAGATAACCGGCCTGGTCTTTGGCATTCTTTACCTCCACGCGCAAAGCCGCCTCCTTGTTTTTCAGGGTTGGCAGAGCTCTTTCCCTGATGGCCAGCTGCTTTTTCAGCCGGTGTAAAGATGTTTTGTTATACTGGAATTTTATCTTCACGTTTTTTGGCTTTTCGGTTCACAAACATTAAGCTTCTTCTTCCGTTTCTTTCTTTTCGCTCTTTTTATCTTCAAAGCCTTCTTCTTCGGGCCAGTATTTTTTCACCAGCTCTTCCTTGATGCCGACTTCCGCTTTGGTGAAGAATTTATTAAAGAGTTCCCAGCCCGTATCCAGCATCTCATCAATATCGATATTCACATCAATGGCCAACAGTTTTCTGGAATATTCTTTGGCAAACTCCAGGCTTCTTTCATCATAGTCGGTCAGGTCGAAACCGTTTTCAAGTTTTGTTTTGGCATTGGATGCATCTGCGAAGAGCCTTACTGCCGTGTTCATCACGCTGGGATGGTCTTCCCTTGTTTTTTTACCGATCACAAGCTGTTTTAACCTTGAAAGGCTCCGGAAGGGGTCAACAATTACTTTACCAATGTCGGTATCTTTCCTGAGGAACAACTGGCCTTCGGTAATGTAACCCGTGTTATCCGGGATGGAATGGGTAATATCCCCGCCCGACAGGGTGGTAACCGCCACGATGGTGATGGAACCTCCTTCGGGGAACTGTACTGCTTTTTCATAAATCCGGGCCAGGTCGCTGTAGAGAGAGCCGGGCATGGAGTCTTTTGAGGGGATCTGGTCCATCCTGTTGGAAACAATGGCCAGGGCATCGGCGTAAAGGGTCATGTCTGTCAGCAGCACGAGTACGTCCTGGTTTTTATCCACAGCAAAGTATTCGGCTGCGGTCAGGGCCATATCAGGCACCAGCAAACGTTCTACCGGTGGGTCTTCTGTTGAATTCACAAAAGAAACAATACGGTCGAGAGCGCCGGCCTGGTCGAATACATTCTTAAAGAAAAGATAGTCGTCGTTGGTGAGTCCCATTCCTCCCAGGATGATTTTATCGGCCTTGGCGCGCAAGGCAACCATAGCCATTACCTGGTTATAAGGCTGGTCGGGATCGGCAAAGAAGGGTATCTTTTGCCCGCTCACCAGGGTGTTGTTCAGGTCGATGCCTGCGATTCCCGTTGCAATAAGTTCGGAAGGCTGCTGCCTTCTGACTGGATTTACCGTGGGACCTCCGATTTCGCGCTCTTCTCCTTCCACTTCCGGGCCCCCGTCGATAGGGTGGCCGAATGAATTGTAGAATCTGCCCGAAAGTTCATCACTCACATTCAATACGGGCGGTTTACCATGAAACACCACTTCGGCATTGGTAGGGATTCCCTCGGTGCCTCCAAAAACCTGAAGCGTTACCTCACCCCCGATTACTTTTACCACCTGTGCAAGTTTTCCGTTGATCACGGCCAGCTCTTCATAGCCTACTCCGGCGGCCTTCAATGAACAGGTTGCCTTGGTGATGCTTGTGATGCGCGTGTATATTTTCTGAAATGCCTGTGTTTCCATTAGTCAACTTTCCTTTCTTCAATGATTTTTTCCAGCTGTTTTTCATGGTTTTTGAACTTGTCCGATTCAAATTCGGAATAGTTCATTTGTTTTAGCTCATTGATGATGCGTTTAAAATATTCGGCTGTGTCTTCAAATGAATCGAATTCGAAATCCACGTGGCAGATTTTCAGGATCTTGTCAAGCATGTATTTTTGCCGGTCTATGGGCGTGGAACCATCGATATCGTCAAAAGCATCCTGCTGCAGGATCACAAAGTCGATGATCTCTGATTTCCAGTAAGTGATGTGATAATCTATCGGCACTCCATCATCGCCGAGGATGTCAATTTGTTCTGATGTTTCTCTTCCCCGTATCAGGATGTCTTTCACTGTTTCGATATTGTCGGTCCACTTTTCGTCGATGTGCTCGTTCAGATATTTCTTCACCTCATCATATTCAAGGTATTTTGAATAACTGTCGATGGGATCGATGGCCGGATAGCGCTTGCTGTCGGCTCGTTGCTGGGAAAGGGCATAAAAACAGCGGGCTGCTTTCTTGGTTGCTTCCGTTACGGGCTCCTTCAAGTTACCACCAGCCGGTGAAACCGTCCCGATAAAGGTAATGGAACCGCTTTCATCATTATTCAGGTAAACATATCCGGCACGGGCATAAAAACTCGCGATGATGGCGGTTAAATCCATGGGATAGGCATCCGGTCCGGGAAGTTCTTCCATACGGTTCGACATTTCACGCAGGGCCTGCGCCCAACGGGAGGTGGAATCGGCAAGCAGAAGTACTTTGAGGGCCATCTGCCGGTAATATTCAGCGATGGTCATGGCCGTATAAACGGAAGCTTCGCGGGCTGCAACGGGCATGTTGGAAGTGTTGGCAATAATTGTGGTTCTTTCCATCAGTTTTCGGCCGGTGCGCGGGTCGTCCAGTTCGGGGAATTCAGTAAAGATCTCAACCACCTCGTTGGCACGCTCCCCACAGGCTGCCACGATCACGATGTCGGCTTCGGCCTGTTTTGACAAGGCATGTTGCAATACCGTTTTACCACTTCCGAAAGGTCCCGGGATGAAACCCGTCCCGCCTTCGGTGATGGGGTTCAGGGTGTCGATGGTACGCACGCCTGTTTCAAGCAAACGGTAAGGGCGGGGCTTGCTTTCATAAACCTTGATGGGAACTTTCACAGGCCAGTTTTGCGTCATGGTGATGGGAAACGCATTACCTTCCGCATCACTAATCACAGCTATGGTATCCTTAACTGTGAAGGTCCCTTTTTCTTCAATGCTTTTAACCTTATAGGAACCCTGCATTTTAAAAGGCACCATAATCTTATGGGATTGGTGGTTTTCGTCCACTTCCCCGAGCCAGCTTCCGGCTTCCACCCGATCGCCTTCTTTTAGGAGAGGCTTGAAATCCCATTTCTTGCTTTCATCAAGGGCTTTGGTGTATTCACCTTTTTTCAGGAAGATACCTTCCATCGTATTCAGGTCGTTCTGAAGTCCGTCATAGTTCCTGGAAAGCAATCCGGGACCAAGGGTTACCTCAAGCATATGACCGGTGAATTCCACCTCCTTGTCAATACTAAGACTGCGTGTGCTTTCAAAAACCTGCACATAGGCCATATTGCCGTTTATTTTGATAACTTCAGCCATCAGATCGGTACCATGCAGTTTGATATAACAAATCTCATTCTGAGATACCGGCCCATCAATTTCCACAATCACCAGGTTGGCAATGATCGATTTAACTTTTCCTTTTGTGTAAACCTTTTCTTCCATTTATATTGAATTCTATCGGAAATTTAAAACTGTTTTTCATATCGTTTAGTAGCTGTTTGAACATTTCACGCCCGCTCTCTTCATCGAGCTGCAGCCACCGGTTAACCATCTCTGTTTTGAGCACATGGCCCAGGATCACCTCAATGGTGAAATAATTGAATGTATTAAGCTGATCAATATGTTTCCATTTCAGTAAATCAATTTCTTTCTCACGTTCGAGCAGGTCGGTTTTCTCAGAGACGCTGATCAATAATTCAACTTCCGGAAACTCATTTGCGATTCCGAAATCCTTTGCATGACTTTTCCTGATCGAATGGGTAAGCATGTCTTCACCGACAAGTTCTCCTTCAACAGAACGGTCGTATTTTCTGGTCATCAGACCGGTCATCACATTTTTTAGATTCCATTCGAATCTGAAATATTCCGAAAGGAATGTATTCTTAAGTTCCGTAACATAACGGTAATATTCCCAGGTGAGTTGGTTTTCCCAGCTTAGTTTTTCATGAAGCGGGGATTCGTTTTTGAATGCATGAACAAACTTTTCCATGTATGAGGGGAGCTTCTCCGGTTCCTTTATGGCTTCTTCAAGGAATTCATTGCTGTAATTGCCCAGTGGGTCGAAGGCTTCGTCATTTTTCTGTAAGAGGTTCAGCAGATTGCAATGATCATGCGTCAGATAAAGCGTTTTTATAAGTTCGAAATCTGATTCTTTTAATTCTTCATACAAATACTCCTTGAACTCCTCGGGGGAAAAGCGCAATTTAGTTTGATCAGGGATCAACTCAGGTAGTCCGGCTATTACACAATAATAATGATTCTTTACTCTCATTTTTGATCTCCGTACAGATATTTGCTCGAACGCGGCTTCAGGTATGCTTTAAAGAAATTCTTAAAATCTTCATCTGTGAAACTTATTTTGAATCCCCCTTCAACGGGTTTGATCATAAATCCTGATGAAAGCTTGTCGTCAAACCTGACTTGAAAACCTTTTTGAAGGATCTCATTTTCTTTGGATTGAAAATAGGATTTAAGTTTTTCTTCGGTTTTGCCCGGAAGCAGAATGGTGAGATCGGCAGTTGCTCCCTCGTCAGGTTTCCAGTTTTCAATTGCTTTTACCACACTTTCTTTAATGAATTCGCTATCGGAAAATGCTTCCTCCACTGGTTTATCGATCACCCGGGCGGTGATCAGGTTGTTGATCTTTTGTTTCAAAGCTGTGACGGCCTGACGGGAAGACAGCTTGATTTCCGATTCCAGGTTTTTCTTGATTTCTTCAGCTTCCTTATTGGCATCCCGCACGATGGATTCGGCATCCTTCTTTGCCTGCTTTTTAATTTCTTCGGCTTCTTCACCGGCTTTTCGTCTGATCTCATCGGCTTCCTGATTGGCTTTGTCAATGCCTTCAGCATAGAGTTTCTCGGTTAATTCCTGCAGCTTGTTTTCCATGATATACTGTTATATCTAATTCGCTTATATGCAATAGATTAATTAACGGGTTTTTTCAATCGGGCAACTGTGAAAATAGATTTGGATAAAACGGGCAACCTGCCGGTAAATTATCCTGCGCTTGAAAAAACCTTGATGCTATATGCAAAATTAAAAAAAAACACACTATATTTGCGTATTCAATTACCGAAATACATATTTAAAAATGGTCAGAGAGATAATAAGGATTGATGAAGACAAATGCAGTGGTTGTGGAGTGTGCATTCCGGCCTGCCCCGAAGGGGCATTGCAGATCATTGATGATAAGGCCCGCCTGGTGAGCGACCTGATGTGCGACGGGCTGGGCGCCTGCCTGGGAGAGTGCCCTGAGGGTGCCATCGAAGTTGAGAAACGGGAAGCTGAGCCTTATGATGAAAAAGCTGTTATAAAAGAGATGGTTAATAAAGGAAAAAATACCGTAGCTGCTCATTTAAAGCACCTGCAGGACCATGGTGAGTTTACTTTTCTAAATCAGGCAGTGGAATTCCTTAAAGCAAACCGGGAAAAGATCGACTTTGATGTGTATGACCTGTTGGATGGAGAAAAGGATGAGCAGGAGGCAGAACCCTTCCTGCCAAAAGGAATGGGCTGTCCGGGTGCGGCCATGCGGGAGTTCAACATTGATATGGATGCTTTGGAAGAAGATGATGATAGAAAAGAAAAAGAGAAAGAAATTCCATCGCAACTCCGGCAATGGCCTGTACAGATGCATCTCATAAATCCTGCGGCAGGATATTATCAGAATTCGGATGTTGTGCTTGCGGCGGATTGCGTGGCATTCGCTGTTGGGGATTTCCATAACAAATACCTGAAAGGCAAAAGCATTGCCATTGCCTGCCCCAAACTTGATCAGGGGAAAGAAATCTACATACAAAAGCTTATTCAACTCATCGATGAATCAAACATCAAATCCCTGGATGTAGTGGTGATGGAAGTGCCCTGTTGCAGTGGCCTTTTGCAAATGGCGAAGATTGCCAGGCAAAATGCCAGTAGGGAAATCCCCATTAAACATGCGGTGATTGGTGTGGATGGCAGGATCGTTGCGGAGAATGTTTTATAATGAATTGAGGGGGATTTGTAGAGACGCCCAAATTGGACGTCTCTACGATGGCAACAATGACGATAATAATAATAAAAACAATCGATAAAAATCAAAAGAACATATGAAACCAAAAGAATTCGACAAATCAAAGTTGTTTCAATTCGACAAATCGGTCGAATACGCCGACAACTCAGTAGTTAGTAAAAATGTGTTAAAAAACGATGCAGGCAATGTTTCCCTGTTTGCATTTGATAAAGATGAAGGCCTGAGTGAACATACCGCTCCCTTCGATGCCCTGGTGCAGATCATTGATGGCAAAGCTGAAATTAGCATTGATGGAAAACCACATGAATTGGGAAAGAACGATTCCATCATCATGCCCGCCAATGTACCTCATGCCCTGCGGGCAGTTGAAAAATTTAAAATGATCCTGACCATGATCAAAGGTTAATTTTTTTTGTCAAAAAACATGAATTAAAGTACACTAATACTTGATTTATATGAAAGCAAGATTTGACATTGTATTGGTCTGTTTTTCAGCCTTGCTGCTTACACCTGCAATCGTGAAAGCTCAGAATGGGGAAGCGCTGTTCAACCAATACTGTGCTGCCTGCCATACAGTTGGTGGTGGCGATCTGGTAGGACCTGATCTGAAAGGCGTCACAGAAAAAAGAGATAGAAACTGGCTGATCAGATTCATCCAATCTTCCCAAAGCATGATAAAAGATGGTGATCCCGTGGCGATTAGTGTTTTTGAGAAGTACAACAAGATTCCCATGCCCGATCAACCTCTGACTGATGCACAGGCTGAATCGGTACTTGAGTATGTCTCCGGCACAGGTTCAGCGACTGATACACTTGCACAGGCGACTCCTGCCAAGCCGGGACCTTTTGACTACAATATGGCAGAGGTAAGAAAAGGCCTGGCTCTTTTTAAAGGTAAACAGCAATTCGAAAATTCAGGTGTTTCATGTATCTCCTGCCATAATATTAAAAATGATGCAGTCATTGCCGGTGGGACCATGGCCAGGGATTTAACGGCTTCATACAAAAATATAGGCGCAGCGGGCATACAGGCAATCTTGAGTAATCCGCCTTTCCCAGCCATGACTATATCTTATAAAAACCACTCCCTGACTGAGGCAGAAGTAAGTGCCCTGACAGCATTCCTGGTTGAATCTTCCAAACAGGCTATCTACCAGCATCCCAGGGAGTATACAAAGTATTTCGTCATCATTGGAGTTACACTTTGGCTTTGCCTGATAGGCATTGTGGCCCTGATATGGATCAGGAGAAAAAAAGGCAGCGTTAATGATGCCATTTACAAACGTCAGATCGAAATTTATTAAAAACCCAAATTATGAGTTGGATCAAAGATATTGTATCCCCCAAAACAAGGCACTGGGAAGAGTTTTACAGAAACCGTTTTCATCATGATAAAATCGTGCGAAGCACACACGGTGTAAACTGCACCGGAGGCTGTAGCTGGAATATTCATGTAAAAGACGGCATTGTGGTCTGGGAAACACAGGCCCTGGATTATCCTGCTCTTGAAAGCTCTCTTCCTCCTTACGAGCCAAGAGGTTGCCAGCGCGGAATATCATTTTCCTGGTACCTGTATAGTCCGGTAAGGGTTAAGTATCCCCTGATCAGAGGAGCATTGATGGATTTGTTCCGTGACCTCAAAAAGGAGAAAGGGAATGCCTACGATGCATGGAAAGCCCTTCAGGAAGATCCCGCTAAAAGAGAACGTTATCAGAAAGCGCGTGGAAAGGGTGGTTTCAGAAGGTTGAACTGGGATGATGCACTGGAGATCATAGCCGCGGCCAATATGTACACGGTAAAAAAATACGGGCCCGACCGTATCACGGGATTTTCTCCTATCCCCGCCATGTCGATGATCTCTTATGCCGCCGGTTCACGTTTTCTGCAATTGATGGGTGGTGTGAACCTGAGTTTTTACGATTGGTACTGCGACTTACCCAATTCCTTCCCGGAAATATGGGGAGAACAAACCGATGTTGCTGAAAGTGCCGACTGGTATAACGCAAAGTTTGTGGCCGTGATGGGAGCTAACCTTGGCATGACTCGAACACCTGATGTTCATTTCTTTTCAGAATCGCGCCATAACGGAACCAAAACAGTGGTTTTCTCTCCCGATTTCAGTATGGTTTCAAAATATGCTGATACCTGGATACCCATACATGCCGGACAGGATGGAGCTTTCTGGATGGCCGTAACGCATGTATTGCTCCAGGAATTTCACCATGAGAAAAGGGTTCCTTATTTCATTGAATATACCAAAAGATATACCGACAGTCCCTATTTGGTGGAACTGAAAGAACTTGATGGAAAATATGTACCTGATAAGCTGGTAAGAGCAAACAGGGTAGAGAAATACGTAAACATAGAAAATGGAGACTGGAAGTTTTTGAACTTCGATGAGTTAAACCATCAGGTGGTTTGTCCTTCCGGAAGTGCAGGTCACCGTTGGGGTAGCAAAGACAGAAAATGGAATATGAAGTTCAGGGATGGGGAAACGGATGAAAAATACGATCCGGTACTTTCGTTACTCAAAGATCATGATGAAATTGTTCAGGCGGAGTTTACCGAATTTGCAAGCAGCAAAACCTGGCTGAGGGGAGTTCCGGTTCGTTCATTGAAAACAAAAGATGGCAGAATCAAAGTTACAACGGTATACGACCTTATCATGGCACAATACGGCGTTTCCCGAGGCCTTGAAGGCGAATATCCGAAAAGTTTCGATGATCCCAAATACTCCTACACACCTGCATGGCAGGAGATTTATTCCGGTACCGGAAAAGAAACCGTGAAACAGTTTGCCCGTGAGTGGGGAAAAACTGCTGAACTAACCAAAGGCAAATGTATGATCATCATTGGTGCCGGTATCAACCACTGGTATCACAACAATCTGATCTACCGTGCCGGAACCATGGCTTTAATGCTGACCGGCAGCATCGGTGTTCAGGGAGGCGGCATGAACCACTATGTAGGGCAGGAAAAGCTTGCTCCCGTGGACTCATGGGGCATGATGATGGCCGGAAAGGACTGGCAGGGAGCCGCCCGCCTGCAGCAAACGCCCATTTGGCATTATATGCATTCCGACCAGTGGCGTTACGATGGCAATCAGTCCGATTATAACACCGTGCCCGAAAACGACCTTTCCGCTCAACACACGGCTGATCTTATCGTGAAATCCGTGAAGAACGGATGGATGCCTTTCTTCCCACAATACAACAAACACAATTTTGAAATCATAAAGGAAGCAGAGGAAAAAGGCGCAAAAAGCGAAGAAGATATCAAGCAATACATTGTTGATGCTGTAAAATCGGGTGATTTGAAATATACCGTCGAAGATCCGGATGATGAAATGAGCTTTCCCAGGGTTTGGTTTATCTGGCGTGGAAATGCGCTCATGTCGAGTGCCAAAGGGCATGAATTCTTCTTAAGACATTATCTGGGAACACACGACAATGCCATTGCCGAAGAATCCGCCAAAGGCAAAGTGAATGATGTGAAATGGCATGAGAAGGCGCCGCGTGGTAAAATGGACCTCATTGTCGATTTGAATTTCCGCATGGATACCTCGGCCCTGTATTCCGATATTGTTTTGCCGGCAGCTTCCTGGTATGAAAAAGATGATCTTAACTCAACCGACATGCATTCTTTCATACATCCCCTATCGAAAGCCATTGCACCGGTTTGGGAATCCAAAAGCGACTGGGCCATCTTCCGGGAGATCGCCAAAAAAACTTCGGAGCTGGCTGCAGAGGTATTGCCAGGCAAGTTTAAAGATTTGGTAAACACACCCATTGCTCACGATTCCCCTGGTGAAATTGCCCAAAGTGGCATCAATGACTGGTCGAAAGGAGAGTGTGAAGCCATTCCGGGAAAAACCATGCATGATATTAAATTCGTGGAAAGGGATTATACCCAAATCCATCAAAAATTTATCAGTCTGGGGGAAAATGTAAAGAATGGCCTGGGTGCCCACGGAAATTCTTATGAAAGTGCTGATGTATATGAAGATATGCTGCAGGATGCAAAACATCTCAGCAGGCTCGAAAACAAAAACTACCCATCCCTGAAGGAGGATGAAGAAATGTGTAATGCCATTCTGAAGCTTTCTTCTTTAACAAATGCCGGTTTGAGTAAAAGGGCTTATGTAAATGCCGAGAAAAAGACCGGCCTCAGCCTGCAGGAACTTGGAGGTGACAATCATATTCATTCTGTAAATTTCAAAGATCTGCAGGCGCAACCCAGGCGGTACAATAATTCCCCAATCTGGTCGGGATTGATGCACAAAGGCAGGGCTTATTCTGCCTATACTTATAATGTTGAAAGACTCGTGCCGTGGAGAACACTTACAGGCCGACAGCATTTTTACCTTGATCATGAAGGTTATATCAAATTTGGAGAACATTTGCCAACTTATAAACCTTCTCCCACACCGGAGGTTTACGGGGAATTGAAGAACTCCGTGGTGGAAGGTACGGCCAAAGTATTAAACGTGTTGACGCCACACGGTAAATGGCATATCCATTCAACTTACGGCGATACCCTGAGAATGCTAACCCTTTCGAGAGGTATGGAGCCCTGCTGGCTGAGTGAAGAAGATGCGGAAGAAATGGGGATCAAAGACAACGATTGGGTGGAAGTTTTTAATGACAATGGTGTGTATTGCACCAGGGCCTGTGTGAGTGCAAGGATACCAAAAGGAGTGAGTATCGTTTATCACAGTCCTGAAAGAACCTATTCTGCTCCTAAATCTGAAACCCGCGGACGGCGGGGAGGAGGGCATAACAGTTTTACCAGGTTGCATTTCAAGCCCAATTTATTGATGGGAGGCTACGGACAGTTCAGCTATCATTTTAATTACTGGGGCCCGGTGGGCGTGAACAGGGACACCCATTGCGTGATCAGAAAAATGGACAAGGTGAAATTTTAACAATCAGCGATATGAATATAAGATCTCAAATTTCCATGGTGTTCCATCTTGATAAATGCATCGGATGCCACACCTGCAGCATCGCCTGCAAAAATACATGGACCGACCGCAAGGGTGCCGAATACATGTGGTGGAACAATGTGGAAACCAAGCCCGGAACAGGTTATCCCACGAAGTGGGAGGACCAGGATATTTACGGTGGTGGATGGGAAAAAACGAAAAAAAATCCGAAGCTCAAAAGTGCCGGTAAAAAGAAGGGCCTTGGAAACATCTTTTTCAACCCAAAACTTCCGGCCATGGATGATTATTATGAACCCTGGCGATACCGTTACCAGGATCTGTTTGATGCCCCCGAAGGGGATGATCAGCCAACAGCTATGCCGGTTTCAGATATCACAGGTGAGGTCATGACTCCAAAGTCAGGACCCAACTGGGATGATGATTTTTCGGGTTCACCGGATTATGCACGCAAGGATGTTAACTTCAAGAACATTTCAAAAGAAGAGCAGGAGGCCATGTTCATGCTCGAACGCATGACCTTTTTCTACCTGCCCCGCATATGCAACCACTGCCTGAATCCTGCCTGTGTGGCAGCATGTCCATCAGGGGCGATGTATAAAAGAGGAGAGGATGGTATTGTGCTGATCAATCAGAAAAAATGCCGGGGATGGCGCTTTTGCGTTTCCGCATGCCCCTATAAGAAGAGTTATTACAACTGGAAAACCGGAAAATCAGAGAAATGCATTTTGTGTTACCCACGGCTGGAAACCGACCAGGCACCGGCCTGCATGCATTCATGCGTGGGACGGATACGATACCTGGGTGTTATGCTTTATGATGCCGACAAAATTAAAGATGCAGCCAATACAGAAGAAAAGGAACTGGTAAAAGAACAAATGGATATTTATCTCGATCCTTTTGATGAAGAGGTGATCGAGCAGGCAAAAAAGGCCGGTATAGCCGATTCCACGATTGAAGCGGCCCAGAAATCTCCTGTATGGAAATTTGTAAAGGAATGGGGATTGGCCTTGCCATTGCATCCTGAATTCAGGACCATACCCAATCTCTTTTATGTTCCGCCTTTGTTGCCAACCATGGCCTCCACAGCCAATAATATTTATGAATCGACATCCGATTCCCTCTGGGACAGTATTGAAAATTCACGCCTGCCCATGGAATACCTGGCTTCCCTGTTTTCGGCGGGAGATAAGGAGATCATCAAGCAGGTGCTTAAAAAAATGATGGCGGTGAGAATTCACAGGAGAAACAAAACAGTAGGTGATATGCCGGCAGATGAATCTTTGAAAGCCCTTAAAGATACCGGGTTGACAGAGGAAATTGCCGATGCCATTTTCCGGCTGACCTCCATTCCTTTGTATGATGAAAGATTTGTGATACCCCCTGCGCATCGCGAAGAAGCAATTGAAATGCTGCAGGACACTCAGGAATATAAAGGAGAAACCGGATTAGGATTTACAGAAAAACCAAAAAGAGGACTTTGATATGTTTTCTGCTGACTTACATCATTACAAACTCATAGGTGAATTGTTTGTTTACCCAAGATGCACCTTGCTGGATACCATCGGGCATTTTAAATGGATATCTGATCATTACCCCGGCACAAGAGCTTATATTGATGCCTTTAAGCAGCACCTAAGCTCAAGGTTACTTGACAGTCAGAAAGAATATTACATCAATACTTTTGATGTTCAGGCGCTTTGCTATCTGGATATCGGCTATGTGCTGTTTGGTGAAGATTACAAAAGAGGTGAATTTCTGGTGTCTTTAAAAGATGAGTACCGCAAAGCCGATCTCGATTGGGGTACGGAATTGCCCGATCATTTGCCCAATGTTTTAAGCCTGATGTATAAAAGCAATGATGATGGTTTTATAAAGGAGTTTTCGTATTGTTTGCTGATACCTGCCGTCAAAGAAATGATCCGCAACTTCCATTCGGAGAGCAATGTTTATAAGGGATTGCTCAAAATGTTGCTGATCATTTTGGAGATGGATTTCAAAAATCTGCCTTATGAGCAATTTGAGATCAAAACCGATGCAAAATCCGATTTTCTGGATTGCATCGGATGTTCATGGAAGAAATCAAAGAAAAATATAAAAGTTTGATGCTATGATCAATACCTTGTTGTTTATTGTTTTGCCTTACGTGGCAATTGTTTTGCTGATACTGGGATCGGTGTATCGCTACAAATACAGCGGTTTTAAAGTTTCATCCTTATCTTCCCAGTTCCTGGAAGGGAAAAATTTATTTTACGGAAGTGTACCTTTTCACTGGGGACTGGTGTTTTTGTTTTTCGGCCACCTGATCGCGTTTCTGTTTCCACGTGCCGTGATTCTATGGAACGGAATGCCTGTGAGATTATTCATACTTGAATTATCGGCTCTGGCTTTTGCCTTTCTGACCCTCTCAGGATTACTCATGCTGTTAATCAGACGTGTATCCACTCCCCGCTTGTGGTTTATTACCAATAAAATGGATTTGATTGTTTATTTGCTCTTATTGGTACAGATCATTTCAGGAATCTGGATTGCCATTGCTTTCCGATGGGGAAGCAATTGGTTTGCATCAGTGTTGTCTCCTTTTTTGAAATCCATCTTTTTCTTTAATCCCGACATTGCAGCCGTGTCGGCTTTGCCACTGATGATCAAAGTACATATCGTATCCGCATTTGTAATGGTGGGGATGATACCTTTTACACGTTTTATGCATTTTCTTGTGCTTCCGCTGGCTTATATTTGGCGCAAGTATCAGGTGGTTATATGGAATAAAAAAGTAAAATCAATATCTGAATCATGATACTTAAAGGAACACCAAACAGAGGATTAATCGGAGCCACGCTGGGTTTTTTCATTGGTTTTGCGGCGGTTTCTCTTTTCGGCCCAACGGCAAAAGTGTTTGATCAATACATGAACATGAGCAACCTGCAATTGGGCTTACTGGTGGCCATGGCTCAATTGTCTGGCTCATTGCTTCGCATACCGTTCGGAGCCTGGGTCGATACCACCGGAGGTAAAAAGCCTTTTACCATTTTACTTTTGTTTTCCGCAATTGGCATGGCCGGTCTGACATTGTTGCTTTATACCACTGGGCAGGAAAATCTGAATATGGACCATTACCCCCTTCTGTTGATCCTGGCATTGTTCATTGGTTCGGGTGTTGCCACTTTTTCAGTAGGCATTGGTCAGGTTTCTTATTGGTTCCCGCAAAAGAAACAGGGTTGGGCTCTGGGAGCTTATGCAGGTTTCGGTAACATTGCACCCGGTTTGTTTGCCTTGCTGATACCCTTATTGATTGGAACTCTAATGCTAACCGGCACCTACCTGGTTTGGTTGCTTTTTCTGATCGTTGGGATCATAATTTATGTTTCCATTACACCAAATGCTTTCTATTTTCAGATCAGAAAAAAATCACAAGAAATTTCAGGAGAGGAAGCCCGGCAAATCGCAAAAGAAAACGGTCAGGAGATTTTTCCATCCGGCGGTGCCTGGAGCGGATTGAAGAAAGCAGCCCGGATATGGCAAACCTGGCCTTTGGTTTTGCTTTATTTTACAACCTTTGGAGGATTCCTGGCACTTACGGTCTGGTTCCCCACATACTGGAATGAATATTTTGACAAAGACTTGAAAACCGCCGGCGCTTTCACCATGCTCTTTTCCGTATTGGCTTCGATCATACGTGTGCCCGGAGGTATTATCTCTGACAAAATAGGAGGGATAAAAACCATTTTTATTTCAGTGAATATTTTACTTCTCGGCGCCATACTGCTGACTTTTTCTGTGAACCTGCTCATGGCGGTAACAGGCTTGTTGCTCATGGCCATTGGAATGGGAGTGAATAATGCCGGGGTGTTTAAGTTGGTTCCTCATTATGTAAAAGAAGCCGTTGGTGGAGCAGCCGGCATCGTTGGCGGACTGGGAGCATTCGGTGGTTTTGTTATTCCACCATTGATGGGACTTTTCGTGGACATGCAAGGAATTAAAGGATATTCAAATGGTTTCATTATTTTCATTGTATTGGCGATTGTTTCCTTTGTTTGCGCTCTTTACTTGCACAGAAGCGAAAGAAATTGAGTTAAAAAATTAATTATTCTGTATAAATCAAAAAAAATAGAAGCATATGAACTTGACAACAGATAAGGTAAAATTTGAATCGGTTAGCAAATTTGTTACTGAGAACTATAAAACAGCCGAAGTGTTTAAAAAATACGGAATCGATTTTTGTTGTGGCGGTAGGAAAACTCTTGATCAAGCCTGTGATGAAGCAGGTGTTGATATTGCCGTACTGAAAGAGGAACTGGAAAACGTAAATATTGATGAAACGGATGAACGCGATTTCAATACAATGAATCCCGATGACCTTATTGATTACATCATTAGTATCCATCACAGATTTGTAGCGGAGAACATTCCATTGTTACTGGAATACACTAAAAAAATCGCAGAAGTACATTATGATACGAATCCCGAATTGAAAGAAATCAGGGATGTATTTCTTGGAGTTGCTCAAGAACTTCAGCAACATATGATGAAAGAAGAACAAATTCTCTTTCCCTTTATCAAAAATCTTTATAACCCTGAAAAGTATTTAAGCAATGGCAGTTGTGGAGGAGCATTTGGTACGGTTCAAAATCCCATCGCAATGATGGAACATGAGCATGAAAGCGCAGGAAAAGCCTTCAGGAATATCCGTGAGTTAAGCGATAATTACGATTTTCCGCCTCATGCATGCAACACCTACATTGTGACTTTTAAAAAGCTTGAGGAGTTTGAAGATGACCTGCACAAGCATATCCATTTGGAGAACAACATACTGTTTCCGAAGGCAATCAGAATGGAAACGGAGAAATCTCAATGATCCAATTCACAAGGTCTTATTCCGTAAGCATTTATTGTCAACCAAATATTTTAAGTACATGGAAGACGTTTTTGTGATTTGAGTTTTTGAACATTGGGTCATTATTGGATATTTGGGATTTGTTGTTTGGAATTAAAAAATCAGTAAATAAATACTTAATTACTATATTTGCAGAAGTAACAGCATGACAGGTTTCGGTACAATATCAGAAGCGGCTTATTTGGCGATTTACAGTATGATTCTGTTCGTTCGATCGGGGCGGTCGCTGAATACGGTTGAAGTTGCTAATAAGCTCTTTGCCTCAAGGCATCATGTGATGAAAATATTGCAGTTGTTGCATCAAAACAAATACCTGGGTTCGACCAGGGGACCCAAAGGGGGATATTTTCTTAAAGAAGGCGCTGCCAAAACAAGCTTGCTTGAAGTGTATGAGCTGGTTTCGGGCGAGATATTAACTGGCGATTGTGCTTTAAACCGGGATGCATGTCCTTTTGCACGATGTATGTTCGATGAAAGGATAAATGAATTAAAGATGAAATTTAAAAATCATCTAAAAAACAAAACCTTTGATGAGTACGCAGGAAATGAATAGAAAAATGAAGATTTCCTTAATTGCAGCCATGGGCCTCAACCGCGTGATCGGTAAGGATGGCGATATGCCCTGGGACCTGCCGGATGATTTGGCCTGGTTCAAAGAAAAAACAATGGGGCATTTTGTCCTCATGGGTAGAAAGACATTCCTCGAATTCGGCCGCAAGCTGATCAAAAGGAAAATGATCGTATTAACTCGCGATCAAACTTTTGAAACAGGAGATGGCCACGTGGTGAACTCACTGGATGAAGGCATGGCTTATGCAGCCCTGAAGGGTGCCGACGAGCTTTTCGTGGCCGGTGGCGGGGAAATATATAAGGAAACCCTCGGCATAGCCGACCGCATGTATCTTACCCGCATCCATCACGAATTTGAAGGCGACACCTTTTTCCCTGAATATGATGAAGATAACTGGAAACTGATCTCCAAAACGCATCATCAAAAAGATGACCGGCATCTTTATCCATTTGACTTTAAGATATACGACAGAAAATATTAGCTACCATAACTGCAAAAATGTGGCAGAATGATTGAGTTTATTTGCACCTGCAACTTGCAACAGTTTACTATGAAATAAAAACCTTAATAACATAGCATAATGAGCGAACTATTAAACAATTCGGAAAAACGCAAAGAACTGCTTAAACACATGATCCTCCAGTTGCATGAAGGAGAAGCACCGGAGGAAGTCAGGCAAAGACTGATCAGCCTGATGGCCAAAGTACCTTATCAGGAGGTGGTGGACGTTGAACAGGAGTTGATCTCGGAAGGTGTGCTCACCGATGAGGAAGTACTGAAATTCTGCGATCTGCATACTCAGGCTCTGGAGGGTGCCATCGACACCAGCGGCGCAAAAGAAATCCCGGAAGGCCATCCGGTGGATGTGTTCCTGAAAGAAAACAGGGAACTTCAAAAGGTGGTCAGGGAACTGGATGAAAGATACAAATGGTTATCTGAACTTTCTACCGATGAAGACATCCCCGATTACTTTATTCAACTTCGGGAATTATTCAACCAGTTGATGGATGTAGATAAGCACTACCTCAGAAAAGAAAACCTGTTATTCCCATATCTTGAGCAAAAAGGAATAACCGGTCCGCCCAAGGTGATGTGGGGCAAACATGATGAAACACGTGAACTGCTCAAAGCCGCCATCGAAGGCCTGAAGGAAACGGATGTGACAAGGGAAGAGGCCCGCAGCCTCATCGAAATGGTATTAAAACCCGCCTCCGACGCCGTGGCCGATATGACCATGAAAGAAGAAGAAATTCTTTTGCCCATGTCGATGGACAAGCTAACCGACAGAGAGTGGTTTGAAATTTCAAGGCAGACCCGCGAATATGGGTTTTGTCTGTACGATCCGCAAACCACCTGGACTCCTAAGGACATGAAAGAAGAAGCCGAAGCCGGCTCGGATGAGGAAACCATACAACTACCAAGCGGCAGCATGACAGCCGAAGAGTTGTTGGCCATCCTGAATTCACTTCCCATCGACATGACTTTTGTAGACCGGAATGACAAAGTGAAATACTTTTCACAGGGGGAGGAAAGGATTTTCAGCCGCAGCCGGGCCATCCTGAACAGGGATGTGCGATTATGCCATCCGCCCTCCAGCGTGAATGTGGTGGATGATATTGTTGAGGATTTCAAAAGCGGCAAACAAGACAGGGCGCCGTTTTGGATACAGATGAAGGGCAAGTTCATCCACATTGAGTATTTCGCTCTGCGGAATAAAAAGGGAGAATATCTGGGAACGCTTGAAGTTTCGCAGGATTTGACAGAAAAGAGAAAACTCGAAGGCGAGCAAAGAATATTGTCGTACGGAAAAACAAAATCTGATGAGTGAGAAATTGATCATCACCCCCAAAACAAAAGTAGGTGAATTGTTAAAGGCCTATCCTGAGCTGGAAAGCAAGCTTGTTGAGCTGGCCCCGGAATTCAAAAAGCTGAGGAATCCCGTATTGAGAAGAACCATCGCCCGGGTAACCAGCCTGCAGCAGGCGGCCCGGGTGGGAGGTGTTTCGGTGGATGAAATCGTGAACAAATTGAGAAAAGCGGCCGGGCAGGATGAAATAAAGGTGGAGGAAGCAACGCATCTTTCTGGCGAAAAACCCGATTGGCTTGATGAGAAAAATATCCGCAGAACTTTCGATGCCACGGAAACAATTGCCGCCGGTGGTCATCCGCTCGACATAGTTTTGCGGGAAACGCGCAAAATGAAACCTGGAGAGATATACTTACTGCTCACTCCTTTCTTGCCGGCGCCTCTTATCGACAAAGTGAAGGAGATGGGTTTTGAGACCTGGACGGAGGAGCAAAATGGAGTGTTCAGGAATTTTTTTTATAAAACATCACCTCCCTAAATCCCTCCAAAGGAAGGACTTTTGGGTAGGAAATAACTGCAACTTATGAGGTAATAGTAAAATATGCGAGCATTAAACTTTTCCGTTTGGAAAGGCTCAAATGCAACGCTTATTTTCTCCCCTTTGGGGAGATTAAGAGGGGTGACAATTAATATGAAGAAGAAGCGAAGGGCCAGAACATCACGCTGGCTGCATAAATGGTTCGGGTTGGTTTTTTCATTGTTCTTTGTTTTGTGGGCCGTTTCAGGTATCGTTCTGAATCACCGGAAAACCTTTTCTCCTTATGATCTTAGCAGAGATCAATTGCCGGCGGATTACAGATACGAAAACTGGAACCATTCAGCAGTAAGGGGTGCAGAAGTTTTGCGGGGTGACAGCAGCCTCATTTACGGAAATATCGGGCTTTGGCTGGCAACAAAAAATTTTACTAAATTTGCAATGTTCAATGAAGGATTTCCCGATGGTATAGACAATAAAAAAATCAGTTCGGTGTTGAATACCAACACGGGAAGTTTATTTGCCGGAACACATTTTGGGCTCTTTGAATTTGATTCTAAGAACAAAAAATGGACAAAAATATTCCTTCCGGTTAAGGAGGAGCGGATTGTAGATCTCGTTAAAAAGGGGGACACACTGGCCGTTATGACGCGTTCTTTTCTATTATTTGGTTTGGTGAATACTCATGCGTCAAACTGGCAACAGGTCACCCTTCCTCCACCGGAAGGATTTCTTAACAAAACCACCCTCTTTAAAACCCTCTGGATTATCCACAGCGGAGAGATATACGGCATCGCCGGAAAACTCATCATCGATTTTGTAGGAATTGTTTTTATTTTACTGGCCATCACCGGTGTAATTTATTTCTTTATGCCAGGGATTCTCAAGAGAAGAAAATGCAAACAGAAATCCCTTAAAAAACATGCCCGTCTCAACCGATGGTCCCTTAAATGGCACAACAAGTTGGGCATCTGGCTGGTGGCCATACTGATTATCAATGTCACGGCCGGTATGTTCCTGCGGCCGCCTTTGCTTATTGCCATAGCCAATACAAAAGTGGATAAGATCAAATATTCCCATCTCGACAATCCCAATCACTGGTTTGATAAACTCCGCGGATTGCTTTATGATGAAGAGCTCGATCGCTGGATCATAGGTACAAATGACGGTTTGTATTATTCTGACGATGTATTTTCTTCCGCACTTAAATCGTATGCGGTGCAGCCTCCGGTGAGCATTATGGGCATCAATGTGTTTGAGCAGCTTGACAGGGGAGCGTACCTTGTCGGAAGCTTCAGCGGCTTGTTCCGCTGGATCCCTGAGGCGGGATATGTTGAGAATTATATCACCGGCAGCCGCGAGGTCAACCTCAATCCATCCGGCCCGCCTATCGGGCAAGAGGTGGTGGCCGGATACCTGAAGGACAACATGGGCCGTGAATACTATTTTGATTACGACCGGGGTGCATTGCCCCTCAACAACGCAAGGCCTTTTATCCCCATGCCTCCCGGGATTAAAAAACAACCGATGTCGCTCTGGAATGTGATGCTGGAAGTTCATACCGCCCGATTTTTCAAATTTCTGTTCGGGGATTTTTACATCCTGTTCATCCCGCTTTTCGGGATCTTCTCCCTCACCATCCTGATCACAGGACTGGTAGTCTGGATTAAGGTTTACTGGAGAAAAAGGAAGAGGTGATCGGTATTCGGTAATCTGTATGTTCATCCCATACACCTTTATAACAAGGAACAAGGAATTTATTGCATTCTTATTGCCAAATGCCAGCAGATAGCGCCCCATCACTGCAACACTCCAACGCTCCAGTGTCCGGTAACAGGTAAATTCCTATTCAGTAAATTGCTCCCTGTTCTATTCACCATTCACTACTCACCACTCACCATTCACCGGAACTACCATGAGTTCGCCCGGTTGTAATCTAGGGCCCTGAGTCTGTTTCTTTCATAAGAATAGCCGGTGAACATGGCTCCGATGCTAACCGTGATGGTGTTGCCCGAAAGATCGGTGCCGCCTTCGTTGTTGAAGAAAAGAAAATTGTATTTCGACCTGAGGAAAAGGTTCATGTAGTCCGACAGATAGATTTGTGCACCAACGCCCAGGTTCAGGTTGATGGTATTCAGGTAATGTATATCGTCCAGGCCGTCACAATCGCACTGTTCGTCATATATTTTGATGGTGCCTATCCCTTCGTAGCCAAATCCGCCCAGCAGGTTCAGCTTGCTTCGGGAAGAACCGATGATCTTTTGTTCGGCTGTTATTCCCAGGTAAAGTCCGCTGAACCGTTTGGTGCGATAAAGCGAATCCTTGTACATGACATTATAATAATTGGCGGAATTCAGGAAGGCCACCCCAAAATCCAGCATCACCGTGGTATTCGGACTGTAATATCCCATTCCGAAACTCGTCCGCGGATGTATGCCCAGAGTATTCAAACTGCTGGTTGGCGCCCACATGCCTGCTGCAAAATAATAGCCCAATGCTCCGAATGTTTTATTTTTTCGGATGTCTTCAAAATAGTATGCTTGTAAATTGGTTCCGTTGAACTCAGGCCCATACAGCCGCTTGAATTCATTCATGTAGTGATTCGAGTAAAAGTCGGCAAAAAACTTTTCGAGGGGGCCCAGGTCATTCTGCTCGCTAAGCCTGTAGGCGAGATCCTGGGTGAACTTATCAAATTTTTGGAAATCGGCTGGTGGGTTCAAGCCGAAGCTGGGGTAATAAACACTTTCGCTTCCTTTGTATTGCAAAAGGAAGTCGATGATGTATTCATCGTAAAGCTCTTCCGAAAAATTGTTTTCATCAATAGCCTTCAGTATGATGATGCGTTGCAGCCTTTCGTTAAAATGGCAGTTTTCCTTCCAATAATCGATGATCATTTGCACCGTATCCATTTTGCTTTCTTCATAGTAATTGGGTAACAAGGCGTAGCTGTTGTTCACAACATCGTAGCAATCGATCACATTTCTGTTCAGGATTTCACCGATGCCTTCTTCCTGGGCCCTGACCATCGGGATTGCAAATAATAATGCAAGAATGAAAATTGACTTTTTCATGGCCTTGGTTTTTGGTTGATTTCCATTCTGAAAATAAACCAATTATCATACCATGTTTATTGTGGAAATTCAGTTGTCTCTTTGCTCCTATCGTTTGCTTGCGCGGATTTGCAATCCGTGCCTGTGTTCAATATTTTAATAAAAGTAATGGTTAATCATCCTAGTGTGAATCATTTAATCTGGATAAAAAGATTGCTGAAATTTGATATGGGCACGGATTGCAAATCCGCGCAAGCCAAAAGGTTTGTTGTCAGTTAATAGTTGATGTTTTGTCGTTGACACTATCGCTAACTCCCCATCCAATTTCCGGAATCCAGCATTCCCGCTGCACTATGTTTGCGGGATTTCGCCCTGAAGGGCTCAACCAGCATTAAATATCCAGCATCCCCCTAATACTTCACTCCCGACATCAAATAACTCGCATAAAACATATATCTGCCGATCACTTCGGCGATCAGGACGAAGACGAAAACAAAAGAGATACCGGTGGCGCTGGTAAAGCGTTTTTTAAGGTTGAAGTTGTAAAACTGGAAAATAATGGCGATCAGGCTTATAATCAGGAAAAGGAATTTTACAATGCTGGGCAGGTAGCTTGAATCGGGACGGCCAGGCGAATTCGGTGTGAAGTCGATGAAGTGGTGGTAAATGGCGGCGCCCATGTCGATCACCAGCAACAAGGTGATGAGTAGGAAGAGCGAAAACATCCGCCTGGCAAAAAACGATAGCTCCTCTGCATCGAAGCGCATCAGCCTGTTCTGGATCAGGCTCATCAGCAAGAGTGACCCGAGCAGCAAGCTGCAAGTGAAAAACTCAATGGGGGTGTATGCCGTATTCCAGACCGGCGCATTCTCCAGCATGTAGATTTTGGCCATGCTGAAAAGAAACATTATCCCGCTGAGGAGGGTGAAAATGCCAAACAGTTTCAGCAATAGGGTGTTGATGGTGCTTCGGCTGAATATGAATGTGTAAATGATCAGGCAAATTGTAAAGATGGATAAAAAGAGGATCTCCCTGCTCAGCCATGAGGATTGTAGATTGCTGAGCGCGTTTGTTGCATTGGAGGGTTTGCCCAGATGGAAAAATGAAATGATCAGCGCAATGATCACCAGCACCAGATCGGTGTATAGCACGTTCTTTTTAACCCTGCGCATTTCAGGGTCTTCCATATGCCGGTATGCCAGATAAAGTTCCTGCATCACAAATAGGCCCACGGCCAGTTGCGACATTAATGTAAAGATCACCAGTACCCATTCGTTGCTATGCATGTTTCACCTCTTCCTGATTGATGATTTCCGGATTAAAGTTAGCAATTTTCCCGATACTGTGATGCGGTTTCACTACCAACGCCGGATGTGCTGTACTGTTGACCGGCATGGGGAAAACGCTCCGGTAGCCGTGTTTTTCCTTCAGTTTCTCCAGCTCCCCAAATTCCAGCACACGCATGGGGCATGCCGCCACGCAGGAAGGCACTTTGCCTTCGTCCACATAATCCCTGCAAAAATCACATTTTGTCATCACTCCTTCTTTTTCATTATACTGGGGCGCATCATAAGGGCAGGCCCAGTTGCACAGCTTGCAGCCCATACATTTATCCGTATCGACAAAAACAATACCATCCTCCCGTTTTTGCATGGCGCTGGAGGGGCAAACCTTAACGCAGGGTGCATCCACGCATTGGTTGCACGACATCGACAGGTTGTAAGCCACCAGTTGCGGCAGGGCGGTTTTTCCCTTCAGCTCCCAAGAGCCGCCGGTCACTTCATAAACCCTTCGCCACCGCAGGCCGTAATCCAGGTCGTGCTTGTCGCGGCAGGCCATCTCACAGGCCTTGCAGCCCGAACAGGCATTGGAGTCGAAGAAGAATGCATACTGTTTCATAATGTCTTGTTTTAAGCTTTTTCAATTTCCACCATGATGGTGTGTTGCGCATTTCCAAAGGCATATGGCGTCCAGCGGTGCGAAGTCAGGGTGTTGACGCAGCCGCCCCTGTCGTGGCCGTTTCCATCCGGCTTCCACCAGGCCCCCTGTGGAATATCCACTACGCCCGGCATCAGCTTGGGAGTGAGCCGGCAGGGGAGCAACAGGCTACCCCTTTCGTTGAACACACGTACCATGTCACCGTTTTTGATGTCCCGCTTCCCGGCGTCCATCGGGTTGATGAACACCCTTTGCGGGAATGCCTCAGCCAGCCAATCGTTGTTGTCGTGGGTGGAATGTACCCGGGCCATGTAATGATGCCCCATAGCTTGTAAGGGATATTTCTCCGCCGAAGCGTCAAAGGGACTTTCCCATTCCTGTATATATTTGGGGACGGGTGGAATTTCCTTTGGATTGTTCAATTCATAAAGCTTTGATGAGAATATCTCGATCCTCCCTGAAGGCGTTGGCAGTGGATGAGCTTCCGGGTTTTCCCTGAACTTATCGAAGGCAATTTCAGGATTGTTTACCTTAACCGCATAAACGCCTGTGTTTTCTTTTTTCAGATTATCCAGGGAGGGAATTTCCGGAAAGCGGCTTTTGCGGTATTGCTCCACCACCCATTCGATCCATTGCTGCTCGGAGCGATTTTGCGTGTATGCGTCATATACACCGAAGCGTTTCGACAGCTCTGCACAGATGTGGTAATCGCTTTTGGTTTCGAAGGGTGGCTCCACGATCTGCGGCATGATGATCACCTCGTCGCCGTATTTCCAACCGTCTTCCAGCCCCCAGGTCTCGAACTGGGTGCAGGCCGGCAGGATCAGATCGGCGAACATGCCCGAAGAGGTGAGGAAGTTGTCCTGAACCGCGATGAACTCTACCTTGTTCTCATCTTTCAAAATCTTTGCCGTTCGGTTTACATCCGCATGCTGGTTGATCAGGGCGTTGGACGCCACCGCCCAGATCAGCTTAAGGTCGTTGTCGAGTTGTTCGGTGCCTTTCACGCCGTACTCTTTTCCCATGCCTTTGCCGTGCAAAACGGCTTCGGTCCACAGGAAAACGGGTATGCGCGCCTTCACCGGATTGCTGCCGGTGGGGAATACGTTCCAGAAGGGGCCGCCGTCTTTGGCTTGCAGGCCCAGCCCACTCGACCAGGCGCCGTGTAATCCCACATTGCCGGTGATGGCCGCCAACACGCAGCCGCCTCTCACGGGCTGCTCGCCGTATGCCCTGCGCTGCATGCCGTAGCCCTGATAAAGCATGGCGGGTTTGGTGGTGGCGTATTCCCTGGCGATTTTTTGGATGGTTTCCTGCGGGACGCCCGTGATGCCCTCTGCCCAGGCCGGCGATTTCTCCTGTCCGTCTTTCCTGCCGAAAATGTAATCGGTATAGCTTTCTTCAGCTTCCAGTCCTTTGGGCATCTGGCTGCGGTCGAAGCCCAGGCAGCAGCGGTCGATAAAATCTTTGTCGTGCAGGTTTTCCGAGATGATCTCGTGGGCCATGGCGCTCATCAGGGCGGTGTCGGTGCCCGGGCGGATGGGGATCCATTCGTCGGCCAGGGCCACCGCGCTCATCGACATGCGGGGGTCGATGCAAACCACTTTGGCGCCGTTCTCCCGCGCTTTCTTGATCAGGAAGTCGCTGTTGGTGCCGTCGCGCATCTCGGCCGGGTTCCAGCCCCACATCAGGATGTATTTTGAGTTGAGCCAGTCCTGACGCTGGTTGCCGGTCACATTGGTGCCGTAAACCGTGGGCGTGGCCTGGCTGATGCATGCCCAGGAATAGCTGTTGTAGTAGCCCAGGCTGCCTCCCAGCAGGTTCATCAGTCGGTCGGCTGTTTGCCTCCCGTTGATCTGGTTGTAGCTTCCCGTGCCATATGGGATGTAGATGGCAGAGTTGCCGTATTCACTTCTTACCCGTTTGATTTGCGAGGCCAGCAGGTCGAGGGCCCCCTCCCAGCTGATGCGTTCGAACCGGCCTTCCCCTCTTTGCCCTGTGCGTTTCATGGGGTATTGCAACCGGTCGGGGTGGTATTGCCGGCGGCGGTAGGCACGTCCGCGCACGCAGGCCCGCAACTGCGGGTCGTTCACTTCATCGGTTGGCCGGTCGTCGGTTTCAATGCGGACGATCTTGTTGTCTTTCACAAACAGCTTCAGCACGCAGCGGCCGCCGCAGTTATGCGCCGGGCAGCCCGTTCGGATCACAAATCCGTCGAAGCCCTTTTCGATGGTCACCACGCCTTCCTCCTTCAGCCTGTCAAGGCAGCTCAGCAAGGAGGATGAAACGGCCAATCCCCCACCCAGCATAGCGCTCCACTTCAGGAAGCAGCGCCTGTCAATCTTGTTCTGATCTCCCATTTTTTCCCTTTCAGCCATAAAAATATAAATTCAGACCATTGCATTGAAAGGGATGAGAAATTTGAAGGGAATTTAGAATGGGTTTAAGTTAGAGGGTGGAAGTCGGAAGTCAGAAATCAGAAAAAGCTGGCACGGATTTGCAATCCGGGCCATGAATCAATAGGCGGATAAATACTCAGATCTTCTTAAACCAATTATTCAGAGAGCCAGAAAGGCGAAAGTCAGAAATCCGGGCCCATATCAAATTTCAGCAAACTTTTCATCCAAATAAAATGATTCACACTACGATTATTAACTATTATTATTAAAATATTGAAACACAGGCACGGATTGCAAATCCGCGCCAGCATACGATTGTGCATATAGTGACAACTGAATGACAACTGAATGACAACTGAATGACCATTGAATGACCATCGAATGACAACCGAATAACAATTAAATTCCATTGAATTTCCATCGAATGACTATGGTCTAAAAAGAAATTCCTACTTTGGAGGTCGGAAAACATTAGCGGTAATTTGAAGCAACAAATAAACATACGAAAGCATACAGGCGAGCTGGAGCCTTTTGACGGGGGAAAATTCCGGGAGTCGCTGAGGCGTTCGGGAGCAAGCGATCGGGAAATTGAAGAAGTGCTGAATGATGTTCTGTCGGAGCTTCATGAAGAGATCACCACCCAGAAGATTTACCGGATCGCCTACGCCAAAATCAGAAAATTGTCCCAACGCTCAGCGGGACGGTATAAACTGAAAAAGGCCTTGTTTCAACTGGGGCCCACAGGTTTCCCTTTTGAGCATTTCGTGGCCAGGCTGCTCGAAATCGAAGGCTATCAGGTAAGGACCGGGCAGATCATCCGGGGGAAATGTGTCGAACATGAGGTGGACGTAGTTGCCAAAAAGCCCGGAAAAATGATCATGGCCGAGTGTAAATTCCATCAAACCGAAGGCGCCAAAAGCGATGTGAAAACCAGTTTGTACGTCCGTTCCCGTTTTCATGATATCAAAAACAAACTGGACGAACAAAAGCAGGATATGATTTTTGAGCCCATGCTCATCACCAATACGCGTTTTACACTGGATGCCGAACAATACGGCAAATGCTCCGGCCTGAAACTTTTGTCCTGGGATTTTCCGAAAGGCAACAGCCTGAAAGACTGGATCGATCGGTCGGGATTTCACCCGATCACCGTCCTGAAATCACTGACTAAAAAGGAAACAAAGATTTTGATAGACAAAGGGATCGTGTTGTGCCGGGAGATCAAAAACAATCCGGATGTACTGAACGACCTGCCGATCACGCAAAGACGTAAAAGTAGCATTGTGAAAGAAGCAACTTCGATGAGCCCGGAAGCCGGAAGTTAGAAGCCGGAATAGCTTCTTCGTGAACTTCAGTGTCCTGGAATATTTGCTGTATAATAGATAGCCCCGAAGGCGCCAAAACCCTATGGAATATAAAGGCTTCCATGAATGTTAAAAGATATTAATCTGCTTACAGTGCATAAACCCAGGCTCGCACTACTTTTATCTGAATGATAATGAATAACAAATAACAACTACGAATGACTATGAATTTCCACCGAATGACCAACGAATTTCAATTGAATTTCCACCGAATGACCAACGAATTTCAATTGAATTTCCACTGAATGACCATCGAATGACGAATCACAATTAACCAATACATTCCAGTTCTATAAAGGATGCTGATTAACGGCGATTCACTTCACCGCCACATGCAGCGCCGCCACCCCTCCCACAAAATGCCTGTAGGTTACGGTTTTGAATCCGGCACCTTTTAACAAATCGCAGACTTCATTTGCTGTGTAGAAGTTTCTGGCGGAGTTGGCCAGGTAACGGTAGGCAGCTTTGTGCCCGGACATTTTACCACCGATCTTCCCTACTGCGATTTTCATATAGCTGTTGAAGAGGGCCTTCATCAGTTTGTTTTTGGGCCGGCTGGTTTCGATGATCACAAACTTGCCGCCGGTTTTGGTTACCCGGTGGATCTCTTTCAGAAATTTTTGTTGATCCGGGTTTTTGTAAGTTAGATTGCGAAAGGCGAAGGCAATACCAATGGCGTCGAAATGATTATCGGGGAAAGGCATATCGGCAGCATCGCCGTGGATAAAATTGATTTTTTCAAACTTTTTACGTTCTGCTTTTTGCCTGGCGATCTCCAACATGAGACGGCTGTAGTCCAGGCCGGTCAGATCTGTATCATTTTTTGCTTTTTTTGCAATGCGGAGCAGCAGGTCGGCGGTGCCAGTGCACAGGTCGAGTATCCTGTCAGGTTCATCCTTCAGGATTTTTTTCACAGCTGCCATGCGCCAGTTTTCATCAAAGCGCCAGGTGAGCATGCGGTTTAGCAGATCGTATCGGCCGGGCACCTCCATGAACATTTTTTGCAGGGGGCGGTATTGTTTTGCTTGTTCAGTCATGAGGGGGCAAAGATAGGGAAATAGAAGATAGAAGTTAGAAGTCAGAATTTTGAAGTTGGAAATCGTCCCCCTGGCTGGCGCGGATTTGCAATCCGTGCTCATATACATATCAGTTTAAGAGCAATTTGCCTGAACAGTTGGGATACACAGTTATTGTTTTTGTGAGAACCGAAAGACCTGAACAAAGGCCCGGATTGCAAATCCGCGCCAGCTTTCTTTTGGGCATACATCAGCTCAGGTTGCAGGGCCGTATAGTCATTCAACCTGATTTTGCCGAAAACACCCGCCTGTAAACCCACTCTCCAGTCGTTGGAAGAAGACAGGCCCGTTGAAATAGTTGAAAGGTTTGCACCCACTTTCACGCCTGGAGAAAAACTTTGGGCGGGCAACAGAGCCGGTATCAGCATTGCGATTGTGATTAAAAGTGTAAATCTTTTTGTAATGATCTTCATGACTTTCCTGATTTTGATTTTTAAAGTTATATCATGTTGGCTAAAATTCATGCCAATGTTGGCTTGAAATTTTGGATTAGCTGTAAAAGCTCAAGCATACAATTATACCTGCCTGATGTCTGTTGTTGTAGAAATCCAGTTATGGCAATAATTCTACAGTTTTTAGTTAAGTTTTTTCTTATATTTATTGAAAATTAAAAACCGTACCCGATGAAGAAATCAAAAACCTGGTCTGTTATTCTGATTGTTATCGCCATCCTTATTATAATGATTCAGTTCATTCCCGTCAGTCGCGAGAACCCTGAAGTGCAGGGAACCCCTGATTTTAATAATGAACGTACGCACGAACTTGTTCGGCAGGCATGCTACGACTGTCATAGCCATGAGACGGACTGGCCCTGGTATGCTTATGTGGCACCTGTCAGCTGGTTGGTGGCTTCCGATGTGCATGAAGGCAGGGAACACTTTAATATGTCTGTTCCTCCTTTTGAACATGGCGATGAAGCAGCCGGGATGGTTGAGAAAGGCACCATGCCTTTGGATATTTATCAATGGATGCATCCCGAAGCCCGCTTTACGGAAAAGGAAAAGCAGGATTTGATCGGCGGGTTGAGGGCTACCTTCGGCCAGTCAGGAGAAGACGGACATGAGGATCACGAACATTGATTTTGTTGGAAGTCGGAGATCGAGATAAGTTGCTGAATAACTATCGAATGACTATCAATTTCTTTATGATCAATTTGTTTGTTTAAAAAATATTTCCGATTTCAAATATAATATAAGCCAGGGTAAAGATGCATAAAAAAACGATCCCAATTTGGGCGTATATTTTGAGCCAGACTTGGGGCCGGCCGAAGGAAGGCATATGACGGTCGGTAACCACCCTGTAATTCATGATCGCAAAAAACGGGGCAGTAACAAAGGAAATGGTGGTGGCCAGATCGACCATAAACCCCATGGTATTTGACAAGGCGCCTAAAAGGATAATCGTGCCGATCACCAGGATGATCAGCCAGAACCGGGTCAACCAGAGGTTTTCCCTTCTGCTTTCACGCAACACCGGCACCAGCATCTCTGTGGTTCTTTTCAATACTCTCGGATAGGCGTCAAGGCAGGTAAGGGTGGTGCTGAACATGGCGGTGAGGGCGGCAATGGCGATCACCCAGTAAGCCCATCTGCCGAGGGGCAGGGTGTACATTTCGATCAGTTGTCCGGCAAAAATGCTTCCGCTGGGGCTGAGCTGTTCACCCGTTCCATGCATCACCAATGCCCCCAGGCTCAGGAATCCCAACGCCAGGAAAGCAGTTCCGATGTATCCGATCTTGAAATCCGCCAGGGCCATACCCAGCGAAGGCATCTGCCTCAATTGCTTGCGCTTGGCGATAGACCATAGCGAATGCCACACGGAAACATCGACGGGAGCGGGCATCCAACCAACAAATGCGATCAGAAAGGCAATATGCAGTTTATTGCTCCAAATGAACCCGGTCATGGCTTCAGGTTTTTTGATCACATCTATTTCAAGGGCAAATGCTATCGCAACGATGGTGGAAACTGCCAATAAAGAGATAATGACTTTGATGATCAGGTCAAGGGTGTTGTATTTACCGATGATGAGGACGAGAGTGGTGACCAGCAGGATGATTGCACAAAGGAAGGTGATGTCGATCCCGATGCCGAAAATATTGGCTACTAGTCCGGCCGTGACGATGGTTACCGCAGCCTGTATGGCAAACATGGTAGCGATGGTGAGCAGGGAAAACAGGATGATAGCCCATTTGCCTACCCGGTAATATCCTTCCACCAAGCTGCTTCCTGTAGAAGCGGCGTATCGCGGGCCAAACTCAAAAAAAGGGTATTTTAGGATATTGACGATGATCAATACCCAGACCAGATCAAAGCCGAAGCCGGCTCCGGCTTTGGTGGATTGCACCAAATGGGATACCCCAACCGCCGCTCCCGCATAAAGCAGGCCCGGCCCCAACATTTGAAGAAAACTCTTTTTAAAAGTTTTGGGCATGAATAAACCGGGTTTTGATGGTATGCAAATCTAAGGAAAAATGAGGAGTTCTGAACTTGTATTATATAGAATAAATCCAAATAAAAAAAATTGCGTATTTTTGCAAACAAATCAACCGAAAAGCTTGTTAATTCAGCAATAATAAAAGAATACATCCATGGGGAAATTTGAACTTGTGATGCCCAAAATGGGCGAAAGCATTATAGAGGCCACCATCACCCGCTGGCTGAAGGAAGTCGGCGAACAGGTGGAAGAAGACGATCCCATTGTAGAAATAGCAACAGACAAAGTGGATTCCGAAATTCCGTCGCCGGTCGATGGGGTGATCAAAGAAAGACTTTTTGAAGAAGGAGATGTGGTGGAAATCGGAAAGGTGATCGCCATCATCGAAACCGAAGGCGGAGAAGATGTCGGGGCCCCCGCACCGGCCGAAAAGGAGGATGCAAAAGAAACGGTTCAGGCCGAATCCAAACCGGCGCCAAAGGCTGAGCAACAGGAACAACCTTTCGATACCGACTACGGCAAGTCAGACAGGTTCTATTCTCCTCTGGTTAAAAACATTTCCAGAACGGAAAACATCAGCCGGCAGGA
This sequence comes from Bacteroidales bacterium, assembly GCA_021738625.1. Classification (GTDB taxonomy): domain Bacteria; phylum Bacteroidota; class Bacteroidia; order Bacteroidales; family JAIOZK01; genus JAIOZK01. Next base: position 64,823 of record JAIPBS010000004.1, on the reverse strand, counting down.
ACTGGATGCCATTAAAGGCAGCGGTAAAGACGGTAGGGTAACCAAACGCGACGTTCTCGGTTTCCTGGATAAAAGGGAAAAAGGAGCAACTGCTAAACCCGCCGCACCAAAAGAAAAGGCTGCGCCCGCTGCTGCTCCGCCCAGGGTTGAGCAACCGGCAGTTACCACTTCAGATGGTGATGAAGTAATCGAAATGGACCGCATGCGCAAAATGATCGCCGATCATATGGTGATGTCCAAGCGGGTTTCTCCGCATGTGACTTCATTCATTGATGTGGATGTTACTTCGATTGTCAATTGGCGAAACAAGGTAAAGGCAGATTTCCTGAAACGCGAAGGGGAAAAGATCACCTTCACACCCATTTTTATAGAGGCGGCTGCAAAGGTATTGAAGGAATATCCCAGGGTTAATGCCAGTGTGGACGGCACGAAGATCATCCACAGGAAAAAGGTGAATATCGGTATGGCTGCGGCCCTGCCCAACGGAAACCTGATCGTTCCCGTGCTGAAGGATGTGGACAAGAAAAACTTACTGGGCATCACAAAAGACGTAAACGACCTGGCTGTTCGGGCACGTGAAAACAGGCTGCAGCCCGATGAAATCCAGGGCGGAACTTTCACCCTGACCAATTTCGGCAGTTTCGATAGCCTCACCGGCACACCCATCATCAGCCAGCCCCAGGTGGCCATCCTCGGCGTCGGAGCCATCCGAAAGAAACCGGTGGTGATCGAAACGACAGAAGGCGATGTGATCGGCATCAGGCACATCATGATCCTTTCGCTTGCTTACGACCACCGGGTGGTTGACGGAGCGCTCGGAGGCATGTACCTGAGGAGATTGAAAGAAGTTCTGGAAAACTTTGACGTCAATCAAAGCATTTAAACTATTTTTGTAAGAAATTCATACTTTTTTGAAGCAATCCTGATCAACTTGACCCGGATTGCTTTTGCACTTAATAAACACCTGTTAACATATGGAACTAAACCTGACCAGACCCATTGCCTTTTTCGACCTGGAAACCACCGGTTTGAATATCGGCAGCGACCGTATTGTCGAAATAAGCATTTACAAATTGCATTCGGATGGCAATTCGCAACTGAAAACATACAGGATCAACCCAACCATTCCTATCTCGGCCGAATCCACATCCATTCATGGGATCACCAATGCGGATGTTGAAAACGAACCGACTTTTAAGGAGCTGGCGCCCGAGTTGAACCAACTGTTCGAGAATTGCGATCTGGCAGGTTACAATTCAAACAAGTTTGACATTCCTTTACTGGTTGAGGAGTTTCTGAGAGCAGATATCGAATTTGACCTGCGGAACCGGCGTTTCATCGACGTGCAGAACATCTTTCACAAGATGGAGCCCAGAACCCTGAAAGCTGCCTACAAATTCTATTGCAAGAAAGACCTGCCCAATGCCCACACTGCAGAGGCCGACACATTGGCTACCTTTGAAATACTAAAAGCTCAACTCGACAGATACAAGGAAGAGGAATATGAGGATTTCGACGGGATAGTTTCAAAACCCGTACAAAACGACATGCAAGCCCTGCATGAGTTTTCGTATAACACACGCAATGTGGATTTGGTCGGACATGTCGTTTTCAACGAAAAACAGATCGAATGTTTTAATTTTGGAAAATATAAGGGTAAACCCGTTGAAGAGGTTTTCTCAAAAGAGCCTCAATATTACGACTGGATGATGAAGGCCAAGTTTCCCCGTTCCACCAAGCGGGTGATCACGGCCATCAAGCTTAGAAACTTCAACCAGGGGAATTTAGTCAGATAGTTTCCGGTTTGAAGTCAGAAGTCTGAAGATTAAGCAACTTTCTAATCTCTAACTTCCGGCTTCTAACTTCTAACGTCAATCTAATCTGTTATGAAAATCATTTGCATAGGCCGCAATTATGTCGACCACGCCAAAGAGCTAAAAAATCCTTTGCCGGAAAAACCGGTATTTTTCTTAAAGCCCGATTCGGCCATCCTCAGAAGAAATCAGCCTTTTTTCTACCCGGATTTTTCCAATGAGATCCATTTCGAAACCGAATTGGTATTAAAAATCTGCAAGCTTGGACGGCACATCCCCAAACGGCTGGCAAACAGTTTTTACAATGAGATCGGGATCGGCATTGACTTTACTGCGCGGGATTTGCAAGCCGAATGCAAAAAGAAAGGATTGCCCTGGGAGATTGCCAAAGCTTTTGATTTTTCAGCGCCTTTAGGAAAATTCAGAGCTGTCAGTCAATTTAAGGATATCAACAACATCAACTTCAGTCTTTTGGTAAATGAAGAAAAACGTCAGGAAGGAAACTCGAAAGATATGATCTTTTCCTTTGATGAGATCATTGCCTATATTTCGCAATTCCTCACCCTGAAAACGGGCGACCTGATCTATACCGGAACGCCAGCTGGGGTTGGCCCCGTGCAAAAAGGCGATCAACTAAAGGCATATATAGAAAATGAATTGTTGCTGGATTTTAAGGTGAAATGACAACAGACAATTCTGGTTTTGCTAATTTCCTTTACCCAGTTTGTAGGATATCAATAAATTATATTGATTCATAAAGGTTTTCACATTTTCATATCTGACATCCTTATGAGGAGAAGTCCTGACAAATCGAAACTCAAAGCCAAGTTTATTGAAGTTAGCCCCCAGTCCCACGGTAATCCCAGGAACATACACCCTGGTATTTGGGCGCACCTCATACAGTACCTGACGATTTAAGCCTACTTTTTGATATTCGTTGATGTTCTTTTTACCTACTAAAAGATTGTTTGATATTCCTGCTCCCACATAAAGATCGTAGGCTTCCCTCAGAAAACAATATCGCAACATCATATTGAAACGAACATATTTATTCTCAATGTGTCTGTTGATATAGTATTCGTATTCTCCATCCGACTTATCAAGCTTATACTCCTTAAATGAAAACTGGGTGTAGGAAAGCTCATTATAAAAGCTCAGATGGTCCTGATCAGGATTAAATTTAAAATCTACAAACAAACCCAGGGTCCAATCAAAGGTTAATGGCAGATCATTGGTAAGTTCAGGATAATTGAGGCCATAGCCTTGATAGTCAATTGCTGCTAAAGTCAAACCACCCAATAATCCTGCAACTGTTTTTCGATTGGGATAGGAAGCCTTAAGCTGATCCTTGCGTTCTTCACTCCCGCAATATTTATAATAATCCTCGAAAACTTCCAAAAGATCCAGCGCAAAGTAATCCACTTTATTGATGCGTTCGATCATCTCCATGCAATCATTCATGTAGTAAATCAGCTGTCCTTTATACTTTTCGTTTTCGCGTTTGTAATTCCCGTCGTATTCTTCGCGGATATATTTGGTATAGACAAGCAATTGCGGATCTTCCCGGCTACCGATATAAAAATTGTTATTCTCAATCACACTTTGATATTGATAAAGACTTTTCTCACCCCTGACCAATACCAAAAGAAAAACAGTGTCTTTCACCAGAACCGGCTTATTGGAATTATCCAGGAAACCTACCTCACGCGGCTTTACATCGCGGTCGACAACTGCGGAGAAATAAATCTTATCATCCACGCCAAATCCCCGGATATCCTCCACTCCCAGCCTATTTTCAGTTCCCTGACGATTTGATTTCACATGAATAAATTCGGGGCTTGAGCTCCAGTAAGGATTTTTAATAAGGACATTTGCAGTATCCCCATTCCGGTCATTGTGTAACCCGGAAGATATTCCTCCTGAGAAAAGACAAACATGCTTATAAAAACGAACCCACAAAGCAAAAGTTTTTTTAACGGATTTTTTTGAATCTTTTCATTCATTGGGATAAGATTAATGGTTAAACATATAGCCTATTGTAAATGTGTATTGATTCCAATTGAACGTTATACTTGTAATCCTGGTTAACTGATCACTGCTGTTGTAACGAAATTCGGCAAAAATCCCGGAATACCTCACATCCATCCCCAAGAGCAAACCCTGGATATAAGGTTCCGTATCAATACCGGTGCGCCATTCATCGTATTCGTTACCGGTTATTGTTTTCACAAAATAAGTTTGATTTAGTTTTTCAGTCACAAATTGATTTGATAATCCGGCATTTGCATAAACGGTGATCTTTCTGATTGGAATGGCATAACGCAACATGCTGTTGATCCGTATAAAACCATATTCAAAATCCGTGTCGAAGGCATACTGCTGATTTTCACTTCTATAATCCAGATAATACACCGAGGTGTTAAATTGAGTGAATTCCAACTCGTTGTTCAGGGAAAAGTTTCCCTTACCCCACGGAAAAACCAAATCGATAAATCCGCCTGCCGTAAAATCATGGGAATTCGGGAAATCTGCATCGATCAGATTGTAATACCCAACGCTGTTGCCTTCAAAGTGAACCTTACTCATGGCATAACCAGCGAAAATCCCATAACGGAATTTGAGCTTAAGTTTATTTTTATCAATGACATATTCAAGAGCATTTTGTTCTGTGCAGTTATCGTAATAATAATCGAAAACACTGATCAAACTGGATGTTTCATAATCGGCCTTATTTATCTCTTCAAAAACAGCCCGGCAATCTTTCATATAATTGATGAGCTGACCTTTATAAGTCTGATTTTCTCGTTGGTATGTGGCTGTTTCATCTTCATATAAATACTGTGTATAAATGAGAAGAACCGGCCTGCCGGCCTGCCAGATATAATAATTATCTTGTTTTTGCTGATCACGATACAGGTACAGGCTTTTTTCACCATTCACCAGAAGCTGCAGAAAAACCGTGTCGGTCACAAGTTTCGGATCTTTGTTGTGATCCAGGTTCTTCACATTCCTGAATCTGGTATCGCGCTCAACAACGGCCCTGATAAACACATCACCTTCCAAACCAAAAGCGGAAATATTTTCTACACCCACCTTTTGGGATTCGCTGTTTGGCGATTGCCTGATATGAATATGCTCAGGGGTTGACAGTTTGTTTTGATGGCGGATGAGCACCCGGGATGTATCTCCCTCTCTATCCACAATGTAGCCCGGAACAAAATTCTGAGCTGACAGTAAAAATGAAATTGGCAACAACATTGCCAGCAGGATGAATCTAATAAGACTTCTCATAACAAACATATTTGGCTGGTAAACAAAAGGCTAATTGGTTCAAGTTTATTTATATTAAATAAATAATATAATTTCAGTATGTAAACATATTTAATAAATTACAGAGGGGCAAGAAAAAAATAAAGAATTTTTAAAGGCCGGAAAATTTCACATCTGCAATCACCTCTTTCCCAATTTCTTTGTTGAGTGATTTAACGATCTTTTCTCTGGCATAAGAAAGCTCATTGGCCAGGGCGGGAGAATCCAATTTTACAAACAGTGTTTTATTCCTGATGTAAATGCTCCGGGTGTGCCGGGCGATCATATCTCCAACGATATTTTCCCACGAATGAATGAGCCGGGTTTCATCCAGTTTTTTTTCGAGGCGGTGTTCCTTCAAAAACGCCTTGATGGCGTCACCCAATGATTGTTCGTTGGATCTGATCATTTGTTCAGGTTGTTGTTTTTTATTTCTTTAGCGTTGCCATCCTCAATCCTGTAAATCATATGATCGATTTTCACTTTCTCAAACAGGTTTTCGATGCGTTTCTGCTGGGTATCGGTGATGAAGACCTGTCCGAAATTGTTGTCGCTCACCAATTGGATGATCTTCTGTACGCGCTTGTCATCCAATTTATCAAATATATCATCCAGTAAAAGAATGGGCTTATATCCTTTGATGTTTTTTATGTATTCAAACTGTGCCAGGCGAATGGCGATCACAAAAGATTTTTGTTGCCCCTGCGATCCGAATTTTTTCACGGGATGTCCGTCGATCACAAAAAGCAGATCATCTTTGTGAATACCCGTTGTACTGTAGCGGGCCAGACGGTCCTTTTCAACGGCTTTGCTGATCAGTTCCGGCATAGGGGCTTCAAGCAATTGAGAGTCGTACATAATGGTAACCCGCTCATTACCGGAAGAAATGAAATCAAAATAATGCTGAAAGACCGGGATAAAATTCCGAAGGAAATCTTTGCGTTTCTCATAAATATTTTCACCGTATTTGATCAATTGCCCGTCCCAAATCTCCAGACTGCTTTGATCAAAATAATGCTCTTCCCAAAACCTTTTCAGCAAGGCATTTCGCTGTTGCAAAGCTTTGTTGTAATGAATCAGGTTATTGAGATACAGGCTGTCGAACTGGGAGATCACCCCGTCGATGTATTTTCTCCTCAACTCACTCCCTTCATTGATCAGATCCCGGTCGTATGGTGAGATCATCACAAGTGGCAACAACCCGATATGATCGGCCAGCCGGTCGTATTCCTTTTTGTTCAGGCTAAACTTTTTCTTGCTGTTTCGTTTCTGTATGCAGCTAACCCGATCGGGTTTCTCCGAACTGGTGAGATAGGTGCCATGTAACGCAAAAAAGCCTTCTTCATGCCTTATATTCTGACTATCAATGGGATTAAAATAACTTTTACAAAATGAAAGGTAATATATGGCGTCAAGGATATTGGTCTTCCCGGCCCCATTATCTCCGATAAAACAATTGATCTTATCGGAAAACTGCAGCTCTTGCTGGCTATAGTTTTTAAAATTTGTCAGTATCAGGCTTTTCAAATTCATCCTGTCATCTCCTTGATTTTTTCTGCAACCTTTTTAAGCAGCCAACGCGGAGTGGAAGTTGCACCCGACACTCCGATCCGGTCTGCATCAGCGAACCATTCAGGATCAAGCTCATCGGCTTCCGATATTTTAAAAGCATTTTTATTGACTTCCGTAATCTTGCCGAACAGAAACCTTCCATTGGAGCTTTGCCTGCCGGCAACAAAAACGACCATATCCATCCTGCCTGCAAAATCTTTTAAACCGTCCACCCTTTTTGTCATCCAGCCGCAAACCGAAGGCTGATAATCGAAATCGGTTCCCTTTTCCATTGCTTTATTGCTGCAAAGTTCAATAATGGTTTCATAGCCTTCGGGATCCATTGTGGTTTGGGAAAACAAGCGAACAGGTCTGGAGAAATCAACTGCATCAATATCTTCCGGTTTCTCCACAACAATGGCCTGGCCTTCAATATTACCATTCAGTCCAATAACCTCCGGATGTCCCTTTTTACCATAGATCATCAGCTGCCCTTTGCTGTCATATATTTGCCGGGATTGATGCTTAATTTTCTTCTGAAGATTTTTCACAATTCCGCAGGTGGCGTCCACCAGTTCAATGTTGTTCTCGCGGGCAATCTGATAGGTTTCGGGAGCTTCACCATGCGCCCGGACAAGCACCCGCTCATTAGAGAGCTTCTTAAAATCGGTCCTGTCGATCACCTTCATACCCATAAGCTTCAGCCTTTTTAGCTCAGCTTCATTGTGCACCAACTCACCCAGACAGTATAGTTTATCCGATTCCGATAGCAATTGTTCTGCCTGTTTGATGGCATTTACAACACCCGGGCAAAATCCCGAACCGCTTTCTATTTCAACCTTTACCTTTTGCATAAGCGCAGGTAAAATTAACAAAAGTATGTAAGCCCGAAAAAGTAAAATCGTCCCAATTCAGCTTTACTTCTTTTTATAGAAATCACCCAGGTTTGTAGTGATGGTGATGTAGTTGGGAGACCCCACCAGGTGATAGGTGGAACGGGCATAACTGAAATGGAATTTGGATACTCTGATACCAAATCCCCAGGAGAAACCAACGGTAGAAACCCTGGTATCGACTTTAAGTTCCTGTCGTCGCTGGTAATTGTACCCCAGGCGAAGGCTCAGATTATTACCTATAAAAAACTCACCGCCCAGCACAACATGCCGCATAACTTTATCTGCAAAATCAGCAACATCCGATTGCTCATTGCTGCTTTCCCCAAATCCGTTGCCATTGGTTCCTGCACCGGGCTCAGAGTAAGTCAGATCCCATTTCTGAAGATTGGTAAAAACAATTGAATACCTGAAGGGCATGTGCTGCAAACGTTTCGATAAGCCGAGCTGAATTTCAAAGGGCAATGGTTCATGATTGCTGCCGTAATAAGATACGATCTGATATCCAATATTCCTGGCAATGAGAGAGGCTGTAAACCGGGTTTCCGGATTGTGATAACTCCCGGCGACATCCACAGCCACCCCAAATGAATTATAGCTTTCCAGGGCCGAATAGATCATTTTGAAATTGGCGCCTATCGAAAAATTCGAATCCAGGCTCCTGCCCCACCCCAATGTAAACGCCAGCTCGTTGGCATTGAATTCACCAAGCACCTGCCCGGTCTCATCCGCCCATTTAAACCTTCCATAATCAATAAACTGCAGGGAGGCGGCGTAGGTTCCAATGCGCCCGAAATCGCGACCGTAAGTTACAAAACCGTAACTCACATCATCGAAATAATCCACAAAACTCAATCCCAGGTTGTTGTGCATTTCGGAGCTGATCAGCGATGGATTAGCCACCGCAAGTGCAATATCATGATCTCTAATGGCCAGGAAGTTACCCCCCATGGAGGCGATCCTGGCAGAGTTGGACAGATTCAGAAACTCGTAGGTGCTGTTCCCTCCCGTTTGTGCGAAGATGGACATATTCAGGGAAAGAATAAATGATGAAAGCAAAACGAATGATAATTTCTTCACGAGCTGCAGGTTTTGTAATTCTCAAACTAAATTAACTTATCAACGAAGAAAACCGGCAATTATGATTTACAGCACAAAATAAATGACATTTACGTAGTCGGTATTTTTTACTATTTTTGATACTTTATTTGATCTAAACCACCCTTTTGATGTTGTCAAGCCAGATGTATGATGAAACAGAATACGGTTCTAATAGCTGACAAGAAGCAAAGCACAAGGGAAATCACAAAATCTCTTCTGTCGAAACACAATTATCGAGTATTCGTTGCTGAAGAAGAAACGGCTTTGCAACAGTTACTTGCAAACGAAAGTATCGATATCCTGCTGCTTGATGTACTTTTTAAAGATAAAACAAAGAGCCTGTCCCTCGCCAACCGGGTACATCATGACGATAACATTCCTGTTATACTGTTGATCCCTGAAAGCGAACTCAATCTGATTGTTGAAGCGCATACAGTTAAAGCAGCCGGCTACATATTATCACCTCCTCATGAAGGAGAATTGATTACTACCATTGACATGGCTATCAGCAATTTTAAAACAGAAAGGAAATTGCTTGAAAGCGAAAAAAAATATCAGAACCTATTCGAAAAAGCTCCTGATATGTATTTTTCTGTTGACCCGAGTGCCATCATACTGGATGTTAACGAATTCGGCGCACAAAACCTGGGATACCAAAAAGAGGAGTTGATTGGAGAATCTGTCTGGAAAGTCGTGCATCCTGATGACCTGAAAGACATCAAAGAGCAAATCACAGGAATTTTCAGCAGTAAAACAGAAAAAAGCGAGCTCACTTTCAGGAAAGTAAGAAAAGACAATTCCGTAATATGGGTCCATGAAAAAGTTCACCTTGTACTCAACGAAAAATTAAAACCGGTTGAGTTGTTGGTCATGTGCCGCGATATTAGCCAGCAGCGAAAAGTTGATGACGAGCTGAAAGAAACCAAAAACCGGTTTTTAACCTTTATGGATAAAATACCCGGTTCCGTTTTCATTAAGGATAAAAACTCCAGATTTATCTTCGCGAACAATTATTTAAAAGAAAAAGCCGAAACAACGGAAATCGTTGGCAAAACGCCCCATGACCTTTTCCGTAAAGAAGATGCTGATAAAGATGTAGAGGAAGATCAACAGGTACTTGAAAAAGGCCTGATAACAAAAATTGCCAAAGGAAGAGATAAAGTTGGCAATGAAAACTATTATAAACTTCTTAAGTTCCCAATCCATAGTAAAAATATCACAAGCCTGATAGGTGGAGTCGCCCTGGAGATCACCGAACAAATCAAAGCACAGAAAGAACTTGAAATCAATGAAGAACGCCTCCGTCTGGCCATCGAATCAGCCAGGGAAGGAACCTGGGACCGGAATTTTATCACCGGTGAATACTTTCTATCAGAACGCTTCATAGATATCTTCGATTTACAAAGCAAGCAGGATATTCCCATTGACAAAATATGGGAAACAAGGGTTGTGAAAGAAGACGCTGAAAAGGCACGGCAGGAGATCGAAAAGCACCTGAGAGGGGAAACACGATCTTATAAAGTCGAATACCGGGTGAAACAAAAAAACGGACGTACCATTTGGGTACTTGACAAGGGACGTGTAGTTGAACGCGACAACAGGGGTAAGCCCGTTCGCATGACCGGTGTGGTTATCGACATAACCGAGAATAAAAATATACGCAATGCCCTCCACGAAAGTGAAGAATTACTCAGCGCACTCTCCAATGCCATACCGGATATGGGTTTTCTTTTTGATGAAGAAGGGCACATCCTAAAGGTTTTTGCCAGCAATCCGAGCTACCTGTATAAACCGGCAAAGGAGATATCCGGTAAAAATATAAGCGAAGTTGTCCCCCATGATGTAGCCCTCAACGCCATTAAAGTTATCAGAAAAACCATTGAGAAAAACGCTTCGCAAAAATATGTATATCAACTGGATGTTCCTGCGGGCAAAAAATGGTTTGAAGGTATCTCGGCCAATCTGGATATCACGAAGAATGGCAAACGTTTGGTCGTACTGGTGGTTCGGGATATTACCGAACGGAAAGAGCTGGAGACGAGACTGGTCAAAGCCCGGCAACACGCCGAAAACGCCAATGAAGCCAAAAGCGATTTCCTGGCAAGCATGAGCCATGAGATCCGAACGCCTATGAATACCATTATCGGTATGACAGACCTGACCCTGGAAACACCACTGGATGAAGAACAGCAAGAATATATCGATATCATCAAATCATCCTCAACACATTTGCTGGATATTATTAATGATATTCTCGACCTTTCAAAAATTGAGGCCGGCAAGGTACAATTCGAGCTCAGAAAATTCAACATAAAGAGATTTATTGAAGAAATCATACTATCGCTGCGAAGCAATGCAGAAAAGAAGAACCTGCAGCTCGATTTTCATATTGATAAAAATGTACCCGATGAGGTACAGGGGGATGAAATCCATTTGCGACAGATACTTTACAACCTCATCAGCAATGCCATCAAATTTACGGATGAAGGTGGGTGTTTGGTTAGGCTAAAACATTTGAAAACGGCTTCAGGAAAAACCAAGATTCAATTTTCGGTGGAGGATACCGGCATCGGTATCTCACAAGAAAGCATAGACGTTATTTTCGACAACTTTTCACAGGCCCATACCGAAACCAAAAGAAAATACGGCGGCACAGGATTGGGACTTTCCATCACCCAAAAACTTATTGAACGAATGGGAGGGAAAATCTGGGTTGAAAGTGAACCAAATGCCGGCTCGGTGTTTTACTTTACCCTGACTTTCGATCTGCCGAAGAGAAGCGCTGCTATCAAAATAGATGTAGCAGGCCCCGATGATAAATTAACCGGCAAGCAATGCCATGACAATTTAAAGCTACTCATCGCCGAGGACAACGATCTGAATCAAAGACTTATCGTAAGATTGCTTGGAAATCGCGGACATAGCTGCATATTGGTTGAGAATGGAAAAGAAGCTGTTCAAAAACTCAGGGAGGAACAGTTCGACGCTGTTTTTATGGATATTCAAATGCCTGTGATGGACGGTGTTGAAGCCACAGAAAAAATAAGAAAAGATGAGACCGGTGATTTTGATCCGCAAATTCCCATTGTTGCCGTAACTGCTTATGCTTTTGAAGAAGACCGCTATAAATTCATTGAGGTAGGCATGGATGACTTTATTCCCAAACCCATCAACAACAACAAACTGGACAGTGTGCTTGACATGCTGAAGAAAAAGAAGAACGAGAAAAGAACACAGGATTAATCCAGTTTTTTTACCGAACCTGATCCGGTGATATGCGATTTGAGCTCGGGAGTACCTCCATATATAACATCTCCGCTCCCGGTAATTGATATTTTCAGATAATCATGTACATACACACTGCAATTACCTGAACCGGTAATACCAATATCAGATTTATAAGTGGTCAGGTTTTCGGCGTTAATATTTCCCGAACCGGTAATATCGCCCTTAAACTTTTGTGTTGTACCTTTCAGTTGAACATCACCCGAGCCTGAGATATCCACATCAATTTCCTCACCAATCAAATCAAAACGGATATCTCCCGAACCATTGATATCAATTTCAAGGTCTTCAATCTCAAAACGCGTCATGCCTTTAATATTACCGGATCCATTCAATTCTACTTTTTCAAGTTCGGGTATGCTGATTTCGATACGCACTTCATCTTCGCTGCGGTAGCAGGATTCTCTTATTCCGATATTGAGCTTATCACCCGAAACACGTGTTTCTATGTGGTCATGCAAGTTTTGCTGGGCACTCATTTTAAAGGCAAAGCCAGTATCCTGATACAGGTAAACATTGGCCTGTATGTCCAGTTCTATTTCGTTAAACGGTTTCAGATCGCGCATTTCTTCCGTCACCGGTCCTTCACCTTCAATGCAGTTGCATGCCGCAAAGCCGAATACCAGGAGGCCCAAGATCAGAGTGTTTAAAATGGTTTTGATTTTCATATCGGATTTTTTTTCAGTAAAGATATACAAAAGGAGAAATCTCCACAAGCTGCACGGTATTTCAATCTTTATACCAATTCGAAACAGGTTTGCAATGATTGCTCTTATGTTCCATTCAGTATAAGGAAAGATCTAAAGAATCTATTCCTTGTTTAGCTTTCTTATCAGATTCAATGCGCTTCCGGCTTTAAACCACTTGATCTGGTTTTCGTTGAAGCTATGATTTACTTCAAATTCATCGGTGCTTCCATCCTTATGATGCAGAACAACTTTAAAGTTCTTTTCGGGAGCAAATTCACTCAATCCCAAAATATCAAATTCATCATCTTCCCTGACCTTGTCATAATCCGACGTATCTACGAAAGTAAGTGCGAGCACACCCTGTTTCTTCAGGTTGGTTTCATGTATCCTGGCAAAACTTCTGACAAGAACAACCCGAACACCCATATATCTTGGTTCCATGGCCGCGTGTTCACGGGATGAGCCTTCTCCGTAGTTTTCATCTCCAATGATCACCGAATCAATTCCAAGTTTTTTATAGGTACGTGCCACATCGGGCACCGGGTCGTATTCTCCTGTAATCTGATTTTTCACCAGGTTGGTCTCATCATTAAAAGCATTTACGGCTCCGATCAAGAGATTGTCAGAGATATTATCGAGATGTCCCCGGTACCTCAGCCAGGGTCCGGCCATGGAAATGTGGTCGGTGGTACATTTTCCTTTCGCCTTGATCAACAACTTCAATTTATGCAGGTCATTTCCATCCCAAGGGTCAAAAGGTGTTAGCTTTTGCAAGCGAATTGATTTGGGATCAACTTCCACTTTAACCTGACTTCCGTCTTTAGCGGGAGCCTGGTAACCTTTTTCTTTAACCGCAAAGCCTTTGGGCGGGAACATGATCCCGCTGGGTTCGTCAAGTTTTACCTTTTCTCCGTTCTCGTTTTCCAGGTAATCGGTCAAGGGGTTGAAATCGAGCGTTCCCGCAATTGCATAAGCCGTAACAATTTCAGGAGAAGTAACAAAACCATGCGTGTTGGGATTTCCGTCATTTCTTTTTGCAAAATTCCTGTTGAAAGAAGTCATGATAGAGTTCTTCTCCTGTTTATCGGCATTATGTCTTGCCCACTGTCCGATGCATGGTCCGCACGCATTGGCAAGCAACACTCCGCCCATATCTTCGAACAACTGAAGGTAGCCGTCGCGTTCAACGGTATAGCGTACCTGCTCAGAGCCCGGTGTAACCGTATATTCGGATTTCACCTTCAATTTTTTGTCGATGGCCTGTTTGGCCACGGATGCCGCCCTTGTGATATCTTCATAGGACGAATTGGTGCAGGAGCCGATCAAACCAACCTCCAGTTTCATCGGCCAAGCATTCTTTCTGGCGGTTTCAGCGAACTTTGAAACCGGTGTTGCCAGGTCGGGTGTGAACGGGCCATTGATATGCGGTTCAAGTTCTGATAAATTGATCTCTATAACCTGGTCGAAATACTTTTCCGGATCTTCGTAAACCTCAGGGTCACCCTGTAGGTGCTGAGCGATCTTATCGGCCTCTTCCACTACTTCGTGCCGATCGGTTGCTTTCAGATATTCGGCCATTTGTTCATCATAACCAAACAATGAAGTTGTGGCCCCGATTTCGGCCCCCATGTTGCAGATCGTTCCTTTGCCGGTACAGGAAATAGACCTGGCTCCTGGTCCGAAATACTCCAGGATGGAACCGGTACCACCTTTTACGGATAAGATACCGGCAACTTTCAGGATAACATCTTTTGGTGAAGTCCAGCCGCTCAGCTCTCCGGTCAATTTTACGCCGATCAATCTGGGAAATTTCAGTTCCCATGGCATACCGGCCATAACATCAACGGCATCGGCGCCACCCACCCCAATAGCAACCATTCCGAGGCCGCCTGCATTTACTGTATGCGAGTCGGTGCCGATCATCATACCACCCGGGAATGCGTAATTTTCAAGCACCACCTGGTGAATGATACCGGCTCCCGGTTTCCAAAAGCCTATCCCATATTTGTTGGATACGGAAGACAAAAAATCAAAAACCTCTTTATTGGCCTTGTTGGCGGTTTCTAAATCTTCCTCAGCGCCCACTTTGGCCTGGATCAGGTGATCGCAATGCACCGTGGAAGGCACGGCAACATTGTCTTTACCTGCCATCATAAACTGAAGCAATGCCATCTGGGCCGTTGCATCCTGCATAGCAACTCGATCCGGTTTGAAGTTGACATAGCTCTTGCCCCTCACAAAAGGCTCTTGTGGCATTTTCTCACTCAGATGGGTATAAAGTATTTTTTCGGTCAGGCTGAGGGGTTTGCCTACCTGTCTTCTGAATTCCTTGATTTTTTGAGGTATTGTGGCATACACCCCTTTTATCATTTCGAGATCAAATATCATAATTAAAAGATTTTATCTGATAAACCAATTTTCATGCAATTGGTTCAAAATTACAAAAAAATGCAATATAAATAGATGTTAACATATGTTTTAAACCGGTGGTTCCTAAAGGAGGATCAGCTTTTCAGATAAGGTATACCTGCTTGTACTTACACGAAGATAATAAATCCCTACCGGGTATTCTGCCTGGAAGGACCGGCAATAATTTCCACGGGAGTCATGCTGTATCAATTCAGAATGATGTAGTTTTCCACTCAAGTCAAACAACTCAAAACAAACATCCCCGGCTTCATCCAATGCATATTCAACATAAAAAAGGTCTCTTGCGGGAAGTGGAAAAATCCCGATATCATTTGATCCCTGCCCCGTCTGTTCGCTGATGCCAACCACTCTGTCGATGGTAAACGCTACATCCCATAGTAAAGCCGGAATATTCAACTGCAAACCCGAGCTGCCGGCTGTATAGGTGCTCACCGAATCCAACATACCCGTTGAAGGGTTCCACCATTTTACCTCATAATTTCCGGGGCTAAGACCCTTTGCCAGCATATATCCACTGACCGGAGCGGGATCTGCAGTGCTTTCGTAAAAATGTTTCCAGCTATACAAACGGTTTTGCAACCAGCCGGTCATATGATCACCACCTTTCATCGCAAAGGCTCTCAATACCGGAGCATAATTTTCAAAAGTATAGGATTTAATTTCAATCGAGCTGGCAAAGGCGGTTCCTGTATTTTCAACCCGGATATATTGGGTTCCTTCGGGTATTGATATTTCATAAACAGTATTTGGCGCAACAGCTCCTGAAAAAGTTAACTCACCGTCGAGTTTTACCAGCAGATTGCCCGAAACCACAACATCACCAGTTTCAATGATCAGCTCTCCATGTTGTGTTTGATTCAATTGAAAAACCGGCGGATTTCGTAAGCTCTGCCCGATCATATCCTTCCCATACAAAACAGAACCCAGCTGGTTTTCTGCAGGATAAAAATTGCCGTTCCGTTCGACAATAAAAGTATCAACAGGGGCCTTTTCGGAAAGGCTGAAGTATTTGGGTTTTACGGAAATATTCAAATTGGAATCACTGAAGGTGAATGGCGTCAATGCAAATTCATTGTACAGCCCCAAATCCGTGGCTTTCATAAACCCGGTCAATGGATTGAAATGATGGTACAATCCAAGGGTGTCGATGTAACTGTCCCAGTTCCACATCAGCATGCCGGCAAAGCTACCGGTAAAGGATGATGACCAGAGGGCATTGTGAAAGGCCAGTCCCCGCGGATCCAGTTCAATCAATTCCGAGGGAGAGGAAAAAGCACCGGTCTCACCAACTATGTGCGTTTTACCAAAAGCTTTCAGGTATTCCCTGGAATTTATAAACAGGTTAAGCTCCTGGTCTCCTTCAGGCACATTATATAAATGCAATTGCGTGTAATCTATTCGCTCGTCGAGCCAGGTCAGGCTGTCGTGCTGTTTCACGGCATAACTAACAGAAAAAGGTCTGGGCCGGATATCGTTCTGCTCAAGATAGGCTCCCATTTCAAGCACCCACGCCCTGATGTCGGCCGAATGCTCTTCGTAATAAGGAAAATTATCGATTTCGGTGAAAAGCTCCCAGGTCATCAACCTTGGAGAATAGCCCCAGCGAGAAATCATATATTTCAACTTTCTTTTAAATAGTTTCCGGGCTTCCTGATTGGTGAAAAAATCCCAGGGATTTTCACAGGGCCCTCCGTTTTGGGCATTATAAGGATTTTGCTGCCAGTGATAAGGGCCACCTTGTTGCTGTATCCTCACTTCATCATGTATCATAGGAACCAGGGTGCAGTAGATACCTTTTTCCTCAAGCATATCCATCACCCAGTCGAGCGCCCAGGCCTGGTTCATTTTATGGGTGTAGTTTCCCAGCCTGTTCTCTCCCCATTCCATCTCAAACGACCAGGGAGCGAATATGATCTTAACATGATTGGCGCCGTGAAGACTCAGGCTGTCTGTCCACCTTTTGTAATTGTAAAATCCATTTTGAAAATCCGACCAACAAAGGTTTTCCCCTACCGGGAAAAAGTACTCCCCGTCGTCATATCTCAGAAAGTTCCCATCCAGTTTTAGAAAACCTTTTTCCCCTGAAGGAACACAATAAAAATCGGGACCGGCAATCTCAACTGTACCGGTGCTATCAGAGCATATTAAATGGACTTTCCATACGCCTGTTTCATCGGGAGCGATTCGCATTTTCCAGAAAGGCGCCCCAAGCGGCACCAAAACATCGGGTTCCGTCATTTGGTAATCCTGATAAAAAAAACCATCAATGGTATCCAGCTTTCCTGAGGGAGATTGGAAAACACCCCTTAGATGAAACTTATCGTAGTTGAAGACATTGGATACCTGGGTTGTGATGCCGAGCGAAAGTGTAAAACTTTTATAACGGTCAACCGTGTCTGTTTCGGTCCAAACGGTATCAATAATGGGTTGGGCATCAGAAAATAAATGAAAGCCAATCAGCAAAAACATTATCAGTTGCCGAAAACAGTTCAATCTTTTCTTACTCGAATCAAACAACAATGTTAACATCGGGATACGTAAAATATAAAAGTGAATCTCACTTCATCAGGCCTCTTCCTGATTTTTTGATCTTATTTTCTTTCTCCAGGTCGTTGATGAGTTTATCCAGGATGCCATTGATAAAAACACGGCTTTTATGCGTACTGAATATCTTGGCGATGTCGATGTATTCATTCAGGCTAACCTTTATCGGAATACTGGAAAATTCAGTTAGTTCTGCAATGGCCATCTTCAGGATCATCTTATCCATTGCGGCGATGCGGTCGATCTCCCAGTTTGTCGCCCGTTCTTTAATCATTTGCTCAAAATCTGCATTGTGAATGATGGTTTTTCTAAAGAGATCGATCACGAACGCACGATCTTCATTGTCCTCTTCGGCAGATGTTTGAAAAACACCAGGCAAAGACTTACTTTGCGACCAATCTTTTTTGAACATTTTCACCGTTTTAAGAGCCATCCATATAGCAATAAAATAATCCGACGCCCAGAAAATATTTCTGTCTTCAAAATAGCTTTCCAATGATTCGGATTCTGAAATATATACCTGCAGAATATCTTCAACCATTTTCTTATCAGCCTTATAGCTGGTTTCGGGGCTGCTCATGTAATGCTTATATTGATCCCCCTGTCTGATTGCATTGTATATCTTTCTGACATATTCCACATCTTCCGACCAGTTGATTTTATAGGCGTCTACCTTCCTTCTGAAGTCCTTATTTTCTCGTAGCTGCGCTATAAATGTATTGTCTGTAAAACGGGTATTGGGATCAAGGTCTTCTTTGGTTGGGAAATACTTTTTCTTACCTTCTTCCTGCCTCACTTCGGCAAAATCAAAAATCTCAACCAGGAAACTGAGGATATGTATATATTGTTCATACAGTTTGTTGATGCCGAGCAAGAGCTGTTTTTCGCCCGAGCCCAAATCATCATTTTTCGACTGAAAAAAGGCATAAACTGCCTGCAACACCTTGATACGTAAAAACCTTCTGCTTAACATGAATAAAATGAACAATGATGTAATTAAACTGCTGCAAAGGTAATCTTCTTTTCAAAACAAATCCCATGTAGGATCGCAAAAGATGTATTATACTGAACATTACAAAAATACGAGCCTTTTTCTGTTGGATGCAATTATGCCGATTGGAGGGTAAACTCAAACATTGTACATCTGTTCTAAATCGGAATACTTTTGAAAATTAACTCCTAAAAAAATGCAACCTTAGTTCATTCTTTTTTGTCTTATGGGAGTAAACCATAAGTGATTAACAGGGAATGATTTGTAGCTGGGACAAACGAGTTTTTTTATATTATTACTACCGACCTTTGATTTTTCAATAATATCTTTATTTTTGCGATAAGGGAAGTGAGGATTATTAATCAATATCAATCAATATGGCAGAGTTTGAAAAAAAACCGAGAAGAGAAGAAATTTTCTCAAGAACGGTGAGAGCGGGAAAAAGAACCTATTTTTTTGATGTTAAGGCAACCAGGTCGAATGAGTACTACCTTACCATTACCGAGAGTAAGCGGCGGTTCAACAACGAACAGGGGAAATTCTATTATGAAAAACACAAAGTTTTCCTTTACAAGGAAGACTTTCAAAAGTTCATCAGTGGGTTGAAAGACACCATAGAGTTTATTGAAGCCGGCAATGAACCCGAATCTCCCGCTGAGCAACCGCAGGAAAAAGCAAAACCGGAGGTTTCGGCCGAAAACCCGGTTTCGCAGGTTGAGTTTGAAGATCTGGGTAAAGAGGAAACGGAAAAGAAGGAAGAAAAAGATATTGATTCCCAAGCCAGGGAGCAGCCCGATAGCGTTGACCAAAGTTCGGACCAACAAGAAGGCGAAGGAGAAAAGCAATAGTCTTAAACCGGTCCATATTCTATCATTAAAACAACGGATGCCAGGCTGATTTTTTTTATCAACATTTTATAAACATCAGTTAATAACTTAGCCTGCACCCCTGCCTGATATTATTTCAATTGTTATATTTTTGTAGGAATAAAGCGCTGTAAGAAATCAGGTAAAACATCAGAATATCAAGTTTATGGGGAAAATTATTTCGATCGCAAACCAAAAAGGAGGTGTCGGCAAAACAACCACCGCCATTAATCTAGGAGCCAGTTTTGCTGTTCTCGAACACAAAACGCTTATCATTGATGCAGACCCTCAGGCCAATGCAACCGCAGGTGTGGGCTTTGATCCCAAAAACATTAAAACCAGCATTTACGAATGTGTTATTGATGACATCGAACCTCGAAACATCATCCTGCAAACCAAAACCCCGAACCTGGATATTCTTCCTGCCCATATCGACCTGGTAGGCGCTGAGATTGAGATCATCAATATGCCAAACAGGGAAAAGATGATGCGTAAGGTAACCAATAAGATCAAAGACGATTACGATTTCATCATCATCGACTGTTCTCCTTCACTCGGATTGATCACAGTTAATGCTTTAACTGCATCGGACTCTGTTATCATACCCGTGCAATGTGAATATTTCGCTTTGGAAGGCCTGGGCAAGTTGCTGAACACCATCAAGATCGTTCAATCAAGACTGAACCCCGAGCTGGATATAGAAGGCATTCTGCTTACCATGCATGACCAGCGGCTCCGCCTGTCGAAACAAGTTGTCGAAGAAGTCAAAACACATTTTCAGCAAATTGTTTTTGAAACCATCATCAACCGGAATATCAGGTTGAGCGAGGCGCCGAGCTTCGGCGAAACCATCATTATGCACGATGCGGAAAGCACCGGAGCGATCAATTACCTGAACCTGACCCGTGAAATACTACAGAACAACAATATGACGAATGTTAATCAAGCTGAAAAACAAATAAACGTATCGGATGACGAATAAGAAAAAAGCACTTGGAAAAGGACTTGCTGCGATTCTATCGAGCCCCGAAACGGACATCACCTCCAAGGATATTTCGGGCAACTACGTGGTTGGCGCCATTGCCGACATTGAAATTGGCAAGATCGAAGCCAATCCTTTTCAGCCAAGGGATCAATTTGATGAAGAATCTTTGCGCGAACTGGCCAACTCCATTGAAGAACAGGGCATCATCCAGCCCCTTACCGTTAGAAAACTCGGGTATGATCATTACCAACTAATCAGCGGCGAAAGGCGACTGAAAGCCAGCAAGATAGCAGGCATGGAACAGGTCCCCTGCTACATCCGTGTGGCAAATGACGAGCAGATGCTCGAAATGGCCTTGGTGGAAAACATTCACCGCGAAAATCTCAACGCAATTGAAATAGCCATCAGCTATCAACGACTGGTTGAAGAATGCCAGCTTACACACGAAAAACTCAGTGAACGCATAGGTAAAAACAGGAGTACCATTACCAATTACCTACGTCTGCTGAAGCTTCCCCCCGCCATTCAGTTGGCCCTGAAAGAAGAGCAGATCACCATGGGGCATGCCAGGGCCGTCATCAACCTGGATGATGAAGACGCCCAATCGAAGATCATCGACCGAATCATTAAGGAGGACCTCTCGGTCAGACAGATAGAAAAGCTGGTAAAGGATCATGCGGAAAAGGGAAAAAAAGAAAAACCCTCATCAACCCATAAGCCTTTGCCGGAAAATTTTCAAAAAGCCCGGGAAGAGCTCAGTAAAAAACTCGATTCGGAAATCGACCTGAAACGAAATACTAAAGGAAGCGGCCGCATCGTTATCCCCTTCAAATCCGACGAGGATTTCAGAAGAATCTTAGATTTGCTTGGTGGAGAAAACAACTGATCATAAAGAAAAAAACAGAGAAATTCATCCTTTTACAAAAACAGGCTTGAACATGAGCATGATTTTGCTTGTCGTGCTTCTTATCTTTGTTTGCATCCCTCATCAAACCACTGCCCAGGTGGAGGAAGGTGTGGTTAACCGCTTTGACACATCGTACAAGGCGCCGCATTCGCCGCAAAAAGCCACCCTGTACAGCATGGTGCTTCCCGGACTAGGGCAGGCCTATAACAAAAAGTACTGGAAAATACCTATCGTATACACCGGCTTTGCAGTATTCACCTATTTCATCATTACCTACAGAAATGAATATGTAAAATACCGGGATGCCTACGATTATAAAACACGGGGAGACACCCTTTTCCCGATCGATAATGATTATGTAAACAAATATACCGAAGACCAGTTGATCAGCGGACGCGATTTTTATCTGAGAAATCTTGAATTTAATTATATCCTTGCAGGACTCTGGTATATTTTAAATATTGTGGACGCTACCGTGGACGCCCATCTGTTTGATTACGACATCAGTGACGACCTCAGCATAAAGTTCAGCCCTGCCGTGAATGATCCGCTTGACATGCCACATTTTAGCCCGGGGCTAACACTCACATACAGGATTGGCAAATGAAGGCCGCTTATCTGGCAATCATTTACTAAATTTGCCAACCGATAAAAACAAAACTTATAATGAAACACATCAGCATCTTTCCCATCCTTGCAATTTTATTATTCTCATTTCAAACAGAGGCGCAAAGGATGCTGCCCGACAGCATGTGGACCCAGCAAAACTCCGGTACCAATGACAACCTTCACAGCGTCCGGTTCATTGATGAATCGAAAGGCTGGATCGCAGGTGAGAAAACCTTGCTCAGCACCGGCAATGCCGGCGCCGATTGGATCATGAAAGACAGCCTTGAAGATCCGATGAGCCGCTACAGGAATTTACATATCGATTATAAAGACCAACTCTGGACCATCCTCCAAAAAGACACCATACTGGATACGCTTGGCAACACTGAAAGCATCACAATGATCAGGAAAAGCAAGGACGGTGGCAATAGCTGGGAAGAGAAATTCAGGATTTCGGGATACCTGGTCAACAAGATCATTTTTAGTGACACGCTGCATGGATTTTTAATCGGTTCTGATGGATTCATTCTGAGGAGTACTGATGGTGGCGAAAGCTGGACCGACACCCTGCAATTGGCTCCGCTGCTCAGAGACATTTTCTTCGTGAGCGATTCGGTCGGATACATTGCAGGTGATCAAACCACCTTGCTCAAAACAACCAACGCAGGTCTGAGCTGGGACGGCCTGACCGATATCCCAGCCTATTCTTCCTTTTCCTCTGTTTTTTTCCTGGATGAAAACAATGGCTGGGCCGGCGGTTCCCTCGGAAGGATGTTTTTCACGAACAACGGTGGCAACAGTTGGGACAGTTTACAGTTCAGCCCGCAGGATTATTTCCAGGACATCTATTTTAAAAGTCAAATGGTCGGTTGGGCGAGTTCTGCCAATGGCCGTTTACACTACACTCAAAACGGAGGCAATAGCTGGCAAATATACCAGGCCCCTGCCGAAAACCTGCGCGAAATTTATTTCAGCTCCGCAGATTATGGCTGGATCGTTGGTAGCAACGGCACCATTTTGTTTACAGACAACGGAGGTGGTGAAATCGGGATCGATGAATATGGGCAAGGAAATCTGAACGCAAGCGTTTACCCAAATCCGTTTCAGGAGAAACTTTTGATTTCTGTTCAATTAAAAAACAATGCCGGTTGCCGGCTCTCGCTTTATACATTGAATGGAACACAAATCGAAAGCAGCCTATTGAAAAACCCGGATACAGAGAATAACCTGTTGGAAGCAAGCAAGCATTTAAACAGTATTGCAAAACTGAAACCCGGATTGTATCTGTTGGAGATATCCAATGGAAATTCAAAGACAACCAAAAGGATCATTAAATTGTAAAAAGCTAATATTCAGGCGATTAACAATTTTTAACACTGTTAATATCAGGACTTTTGTAATTTCGCCCAAATGTATTTTTAAACCTTAGAACATGCTTCAGCTAATCATTTTAATACCACTTTCATTTACCATCCCAACATTGTTTGCCTGGAAGGTTTTTGAAAAAGCCGGAGAGCCCGGTTGGAAAACCGCCATCCCTTTTTACAACCTATATGTTTGGTTGCGGATCATAAAAAAACCCATTTGGTGGTATTTTTTTCTAATCATTCCTTTCATCAATGTTTTTGTTTACCTGTTGATGATTGTTGAGATGCTGAAATGTTTCAATAAATTCAGCCTGGGACAACAAGCCCTTGCCGTTTTATTTCCTTTTGTTTATTTACCCTGGCTGGGGTTGACCGAAAAGGAAAAATATCTCGACCCCGACAAACGGCCAAAAAGGAAGAAAGGCATTGTGCGCGAGTGGGTCGACGCCATTTTGTTTGCAGTAATCGCAGCTACCATCATCCGTACTTTCCTGCTTGAGGCATATACCATTCCAACTTCTTCAATGGAAAAATCGCTGCTTGTTGGTGATTATCTTTTTGTGAGCAAGCTAAGCTACGGACCCCGCCTGCCACTAACCCCGCTTTCTTTTCCGTTTGTGCATCATACCATGCCCCTCTCCAAAGACAGGAAATCTTATCTGGAATGGGTCAAATTTCCTTATTACAGGTTCCCCGGATTTGGACAGGTAGAAAGAAATGATGCCGTGGTTTTTAATTATCCGGCAGGAGACACCCTGTCGACGGCTTTTCAGAGTGAAAGAAACTACTATGAATTGGTCAGAACTTTTGGAAGAAAGTCGGTACACACAAATCCCTACCAGTTTGGTAAAATAATTACCCGGCCTGTTGACAAAAGAGAAAACTACATTAAGAGATGTATCGGACTGCCGGGTGACACGCTTCAAATAAAAAACCAGGTTGTATATATTGACGGGCAGCCAAATAACAACCCGGGCAAAAAGCAATACCAATATATTGTACAAACCAACGGAAGCAGGATCAACCCGGTTAGGTTGCAGAATATGAACATCCAATCGGACGGCAACCCGCTGAACCTGCGCATGCTCGATTATATGGGTGTTGACCGTAGCGAGTTCAAAGGGGCCAATCCCATGCTTTTCGATTTTAACCTGACGGACAAATCAGCTGAAAAAATCAAGCAACTGCCCAATGTGATCAAAGTGATGAAATATGTTTATCCTGAAAACTATTTTTATACGGAAATCTATCCGCAGGATACCGCTTTCCCCTGGAATCCGGATTGGTATGGACCGATCTATATCCCCAAAGAAGGAGACACCCTTGAACTCAACATGAAAAACATCGCCCTGTATGAGAGGGTCATCCATGCTTATGAAAACAATGAGCTGGATATCCGGGATGGAAAAATCTATATCAATGGAAAAGAAACCAATGAATACGTGGTACAAATGAATTATTACTGGATGATGGGCGACAACAGGCACAACTCGCAGGATTCGCGTTTCTGGGGTTTTGTACCTGAAGACCACATTGTTGGCAAAGCCGTCTTCGTCTGGCTTTCGCTTGATAAAAACAAATCCCTTTTCAGGGGTAAAATTCGCTGGGATAAAATGTTCCGCTTTGTCAGGTAAAATCAGTACTTTGGAAAATTATTTAATTTTGAAACCGTAAATAGAAACAGCATGAAAAATCTAATCAAATTCACATTGTTAACGCTCGCATTTGCTTTTGTCATAACAGGAAGCAGCTATGCGGACAAACCCTTCGAGGGGATCATCACATATAAAATCAGTTATCCCGACTCGGATTTTGATGCACAAACCATGGCTGCCCTGCCAAAGGTGGCCACCATGTACGTGAAAGGCAATTTTGTAAAGGTGAAGGTGAATACCGGTTTTGGCGCCACGCAAACCATTGTGAACACGGAAGAAATGACAGGTACCGTACTCATGGACATGATGGGGCAGAAATTTGCCATGAAGCAAAGCAAAGAAGATTTTGAAAAAGAACTCAACAACATCGAAACCGAAGTGGAATTCCTGGATGAAAGCAAGGAAATTGCCGGTTATGATTGCAAGAAAGCAATCGTTAAAGGAAGCAACAAGGAAACTGGGGAAACATTCACCTATAGCGTATTTTATACGGAGGAGATCAAGTCTCCCGGTAGCAACCTTACAAAACCTATTTTTAAAGATATCCCGGGCATGCTCATGGAATATGAAATAAAAAACCAGGGATTTACTATGTTTTTTACCACAAGCGATGTAAACAAGAAAAGGATTTCTGATGATGAATTTGAAATCCCTGAAGGTTATACCCTTACAACCGAAGAAGAATTAAGAAGCAATTTCGGTATGTAAGTTGAACAATTTTTTAATGAATCCCCTGTTCATTCATGGGCAGGGGATTTTTTAATGCTTACGTAAATCCTATGTTTTTTACTATTTTTGCAGCCGGTTAAGCACTTGGAATTTAATGGTTAAAAAGTCAAACAAATTCAGGGACCAAAAGAAAACGGGTAGAAAGAAAACCCGCAGAAAAAAAACGATATCCCCTGAAACCAGATCCAGACGCAACGAACAGATCAGGAAAATAATTGGATTTTCCCTTATTTTTCTGTCGGTTTATCTATTGTTTGCCTTCATCTCTTACTTCTCCACCTGGAAAATTGATCTGGACAAAAACCTGGAAAGCATATGGGACATCCTTTTTAGTCAGTCGGAAGTAAAAAACTGGACAGGCAGATTGGGCGCATTCCTCTCCTATCTATTTATTAGCAGGGGATTTGGGGCAGCATCATTTTTATTGCTGTTGATCATATTCAATTTCGGCTTCAAACTGGCACTGAACATTAAGATGCTCCCGCAATGGAAAACCCTAAAATATTCCCTGGTGCTAATGGTATGGCTCTCACTAACCCTGGCCTTTATTTTCAAAGATTCACCAGTGGCGATACTGGGCGGCGTGTTCGGCTATGAAGGCGTGATCTGGCTTGAAGGACTGCTGGGAAAGATCGGCACAGGATTCCTTTTATTCTTTTTCCTGCTTAGCATTCTCATCATTAGTTTTAATTTTCCTTCTTATTTTAAAAAAAGGAAAGATGCCAGCGATGTAGTTGAAGATGGCGATCAGGAAAAACCCGGTCCGAAAGAAGACAAATACAATACTACTGAATTCAGTGTTGAGGAAGACGAAGGCATTGAAAAAACTGAAGATCAGCCGGAAGAAACGGAAGCAAGCGGGGAAAAAGCCGAAATTTCTGCAGAGGATAAAGCTGAGGCAAATCAGGATGATGGAGTTGAATTCACCATTGAGAAAGCAAAAACAGAAGACAACAGCGAGGTGGAAGAGATCGATCACAAAACTACCGACACCGAATACGACCCCACACTGGATCTTCCACATTACCAATATCCTCCTTTAAATTTGCTGGAATATTATGATGATGGCGAGATAAACGTGGATAAGAAAGAGCTTGAAGAAAACAAGAAACGCATCGTTGAAACCCTCAATCATTATTCCATCAAAATTGAAAAGATCAGGGCAACCATCGGGCCAGCGGTAACTTTGTACGAAATTATTCCGGCGCCCGGCATCCGGATATCAAAAATCAAAAACCTGGAAGACGACATCGCGCTCAGCCTTTCCGCTCTTGGCATACGTATTATCGCCCCAATACCCGGAAGAGGTACAATAGGTATTGAAGTTCCCAACAAAAACCCAGAAATTGTTTCGCTACGGTCCATTTTCAGTTCCGAGAATTTCACCTCAAATAAAGCGGAACTTCCGCTTGGACTTGGCAAGACCATATCCAACGAACCTTTCATAGTGGACCTGACAAAGATGCCGCACATTCTTATGGCAGGGGCAACCGGCCAGGGAAAATCAGTCGGTCTGAATGCCATTATCACTTCATTGCTCTACAAAAAGCATCCTGCCCAGGTTAAATTTGTTATGGTTGACCCGAAAAAAGTTGAACTCACTTTGTTCTCCAAAATCGAAAGACACTTCCTGGCGCGACTTCCCGATTCAGAAGAAGCCATCATTACAGATACCCGGCAGGTGGTCAGAACCCTGAATTCATTGAACATTGAGATGGACAACCGCTATGACTTGCTGAAAGACGCGCAGGTTAGAAACATAAAAGAATACAACAGAAAATTCATCGCCCGTAAGCTGAACCCCCACGAAGGACATCGTTTCCTGCCTTATCTGATCCTGGTGATTGATGAATTTGCCGATCTGATTATGACGGCAGGCAAGGAAATCGAAAATCCGCTCACCCGACTGGCACAGCTTGCCCGGGCCATCGGCATCCACCTGATCATCGCCACGCAAAGACCCTCGGTCAATATTATTACCGGAACCATCAAAGCCAACTTCCCGGCCAGGGTAGCCTATCGTGTGATCTCCAAGATCGACTCCAGAACCATTCTGGATTTTTCAGGAGCCGATCAGCTTATCGGCCGTGGGGATATGCTTCTATCAACCGGTAGTGATCTGATCAGGCTGCAATGTGCTTTTGTGGATACGGAAGAAGTCGAGAAAGTAACTGATTTTATCGGCTCACAGCGCGCATACCCCGACGCCTACAACCTTCCTGAATACGAGGATGAAGAATCGGAAAGCACAGGCGAATACGACCCGAACGAAAGGGATGAATTGTTTGAGGAAGCCGCACGTCTGATCGTGCAAACCCAGCAGGGTTCCACCTCCTTGCTCCAAAGAAAGCTTAAGCTCGGATATAACCGGGCCGGAAGGATCATCGATCAACTGGAAGCCGCCGGAATCGTAGGACCATTCGAGGGTAGCAAGGCAAGAGAAGTAAAAGTTGCAAATGAATTCGCTTTGGAACAACATTTGAAGGATCTGAATAGTTGATAATAGAATAACAAATATGAATACAAGTAAAATCAAAGTATTGTTAACCGCTTTTCTGATGATAAGCCTGTCGGTAGGCTTTGCTCAGAGCAGAGACAAAAAAGCCACGGAAATACTCGACGCAGTCGTTGAAAACACCAACAGTTTCGAGAATTTTAAAGCCGAATTTGTATATACCATGGTGAATGAAGAAGCGGGCCTTAATGAAAGCAAAGAGGGGAAGATACTCGTTAAGGGCGACCAGTATGTGCTGGAACTCATCGGCCAGATGGTAATCTGCGACGGTGAAAATATCTGGACCTATATCGCAGACGACCAGGAAGTGATGGTAAACAAACTGGAGGAGAGCGACGAGTCCGTCACACCATCCAACCTACTTAACAAATACAACGAAAAGTATAAATCAAAGTATGTTGGATCTGAAGTACGCAGCGATAAGAATGTTCATGTTATCGAGCTGAAGCCAGAGGAAGGCAAAACCTATTCAAAGATAGAAGTAGCCATTGATCAGGAAGAAAACATCATACACGACTTTACCATATTTGACAAGAACGGTTCGGTTTACTCCTATGAAATTATCAACTTTGAGCCCAATATCGATTTGCCGGAAAACGCATTCACATTTGAAGAAGAAGAATATCCGGATGTGGATGTGATCGACATGCGCTAAGACTTTAAACCTTGCCGGCCTTTGCCCGTCTAAAGTTGAAAACATCTGTGAATTGATATCCCCCGAAGACAACACGATCATCGAGCTGATCCTGGGCCGTGATAAAAAGCAGGGATTTGAGCTGCTGGTACAAAAGTACCAGGAGAAGATATACTGGCTGATTAGGCGAATGGTGATGGTGCATGAAGACGCCGACGACCTGGTGCAGGAAGTTTTTGTTAAAGTGTGGTTGAACATTCATCGCTTCAGGAAGGATTCTGCATTGTTCACCTGGCTATACCGCATAGCCACAAACGAGACACTGACTTTCCTAAAAAAACAGAAACGTAAAAAATTCATCTCCGATCCCAACGAAAAACTCCTGAATGCCCTGCAGGACGACAACTGGTTTAAAGGGGAGGATATTGAAGGGAGATTTTATCAGGCGCTCGTTAAATTGCCTGAAAAACAACGCATCGTTTTCAACATGAAATATTTTGATGAAATGAAATATGAGGATATGTCGGAAATACTTAGCACATCAGTGGGTGCGCTTAAAGCATCCTTTCATCTGGCAAGAAAGAAAATCGAGAATTTCTTAACAGAAAATTAAACTTTGATAAGATTTGGCCGTCAAAAGCACAAGTCATATGATCAAAAACAGAAAACATAAAAATGTCAATAAAATACCGGATGGGAAAAGAAATCCATTCGTCACACCAGCCGGTTATTTTGAAAAGCTGCCGGCTTCGATCTCGGAAAAGATCCTGAAAGGTGAAAACAGACAACCAGGGAAAATCAAAGCTGTTTACCGCATTATGCTTGCAGCAGCCTCGGTTGCAATATTGTTGCTACTGGGATTTCTCTTCATGAAAAACAAATCAATTCAAAATACAGATATTTTTGCAGAGCTCAGTGATCGGGAGATCATCGCTGAAAAAACCGACCTGCTCTCCTATCTGTCGGAAGATGATTTGATAAAGCTCCTGGTTATGAAAAGTGACTCACCGGATGACCTTAGATTGCTTAAAGAAGAAAACTATTTAATATTGAATGATGAACAAATAACTGATGAGGTCATTATCGATTACATCCTGACAGATGATCTAAACCAAAACATTTACTTTTAAATATGAATTGCGCACAAATGAAGTACAAAATGAAAACATACAAAATTCAGCATGCCAGAAGAAGGCAAGTACCGTTTTGCCTGATCATGCCTCTATTCATACTCTTGTTTGCAGGTATGCAAAACACATATGCACAAATCCCGCTGGATGAGCTTCCCTTATCGAAAGATAAGATTGAAAAAATCGAAGCCCAGAAAGTAGCCTATATCACCAACAAGCTGGAACTCACCCCGGAACAGGCGCAGCAGTTCTGGCCGGTTTACCACCAGCATCACAAACAGGCACGACAAATGGAAGAACAGTTCAGGGAAGAATATCTGAATGGAATTGGTATCAAATCTCTCAGCGACAGCGAGGCTGAAAAAATAGCCGACGCCCGCCTGCACCATGCTCAAGAAATGCTTGATCTTAAAAAGGCCTATCATGAACAGTTAAAAGAAGTCCTGACGCCTGTCCAGGTTTTATTGCTTTACAACACCGAACAGGAGTTCAAACGCATGCTGCTTGAGCGGCTGAAAGAAATAGGTAAGAGAGGAAGGGGGAGATAGCTAGTAATTTCAATATCTTGTGTGAAATGTTTTGATCAAATAAAAATCTCATACCGCAATCTGAATTGTATTGTTTTCCCTGTCAGCAGCAAACGATAAGGCTGCATAAATGTCGTTCGCGTTGAGTTCATCAAAGTCAGATAAAATATCCTGAATTGTCATTCCTGAAGCCAACCATTCAAGAATATCATTAACAGTTATTCGCATTCCACGAATACATGGCTTACCACCCCGCTTTCCAGGTTCAATTGTAATAATTTGTCATTAAAGATTCAAAAACTATGATCATGTTTTTTTGTAAGTTGTAAATTTGTCTCCTCAATTGTTCTAAAAATTTACCGATTATGAAAACCTCAGTTGAAATAAGCTATTATCCTTTGAAGGACGAATTTGTTGACCCCATCAAAGAATTCATTGACAGATTGAACACACACGCCGACATAACGGTCAGGACCGACGGCATGAGCACCAAGATATTTGGTGAGTATGAAAAAGTGATGCTGATTTTGAAAAGCGAGATCAAAAAATCTTTTGAAGTACCACATTCCGTTTTCATCATAAAAATCGTTAATGCCGATCTTGACGTGGTTGTTTGATGAACATCAACGAGATCATAGACCTGTTTTTTCAGAACGTCGCCAACACCAGCCTGCTTGAGATCATTGCTGTTTTCTTCGGCTTGCTGAGTGTTTGGTTTGCGAAAAAAGCCAACATCCTGGTTTATCCCACCGGCATCATCAGCGTGGTGATCTATGTTTACATCTGTTTTCATGCCAGACTGTATGCAGATATGGGCATTAACGGGGTGTACTTTGTGATGAGCGTTTATGGTTGGGTGATGTGGTCGAGGAAGACGGGAGATAATGAAACCCTGCCGGTTTCATTTTGCCGGAGAAAAGATCATATCCTCAATATCATCATGTTTGTCTTTTTTTTTATCGGATTGAGTATTCTGCTCAAACGCACCGACAGCGATGTACCTTTACTCGATTCCCTTACCACCGCTATCTTTATCGTTGGCATGTGGCTCATGGCCCTGAAAAGGACCGAAAACTGGATATTCTGGATCATAGGCGACGCCATAAGTGTCCCCTTGTATTTTTACAAAGGGTTGGTATTTAGCAGCTTTCAATATTTTGTTTTTTTGATCATCGCCGTTCTGGGTTATATCGAATGGCATAAAATGTATAAGGAGAACCAGAAATTTGCTTAAACGCATTGCCATCACCGGACCCGAATCAACTGGAAAATCACAAATGGCGGAAAAGCTCGCCCGTCATTTCAATACGGTTTTCGTACCTGAAATCGCACGCGATTATATCGATCAGTTAAACAGACCTTATACACAGGATGACATCCTTCAGATCGCAAAAAATCAACTGGAGCTGGAAGAGGAAGCTGCAAAGAAAACCGACGGATTGCTTTTTTGCGATACCGAATTCCTGGTGACCAAAATCTGGAGTGAGCACAAATACAACAACTGCCATCCCTGGATACAAAAGATGTATAAAGTACATGTTTACGACCTCTATCTGTTGATGGAGGTCGATCTGCCCTGGCAACCCGATCCCCAGCGGGAACACCCCCATCTCAGGAAATTTTTCTTCGACTGCTATTATAAAGAACTTGATCAGCAAGGGTTTCGTTTTGAAGTGGTAAACGGCCAGGGTGAGAACCGGTTGAAAAATGCCATTCGGATTGTTGATGGGTTTCTGGGAGGGGTGTCTTGTCCTGAAATAGGTTTACAAAAAAAGTGAACAAAATTCAGGACGGGTCAAAGCGGTAATTCATGGTAATTGATTGTAGTTTATTGTAATTGATTGTAATGGGGTTGGCTCAGAAAATCCCTTATAACCTAATACCTGTATACCTCTATACCCTGGTTGGCTGGGAAATGGAAGTGTTGGAATGCTGGAGTACTGGAGTGTTGGAGTATTGTAACGGTTGGAGTAACATTTTCTTATGTGCTCACATGTGGCTTATGTGGTTCAAAATATCTTGCCCTGAAAATCGTGTCAATTGTATTTTGACAGGAAAGTAATCCGATCCTTAGAATCGTCAAACCCATTATCAACCAACCTAACGAGTGATCGGCTTACTTTGCATTTTTTGGAACAATTGAGCAATCGAACAATAGAACAATTATCCAATATGCATGACCCAAAATAGTTAAATTTATAAACAAGGAATCATTTCTAGTGCCATCCAAGCAGGTAATCAATTCACGCGTATGAATTTTTTGACGCTCATGTGTTCCATTTTCATAAGGGTGATTCTTGCCAGACCGATCATCAGGATAATTGACTGCTTTTGGGGAATGGCCTTGTGATGAATTGCTTAGAAAACAAGCCCGGAACTTTGGCGGAGGCATGGGTAAGCAATTCGCAAGTGAGCCGATAAATACTATAATCTTAGTGAAAAAGTTGGCTGGCGAACGGCTCGAATTGCGCGGAAAAATTCCGGGTGTAGTTTTCATGCAATTCAGGACGCAGCCTTGTCTCGCCTTAGGCGAGATTGTTACTTTTTCATCAAAGAAAAAGTAAGGCAAGTATAATCTATGTTATTTTACCTAATAATGACGTTATTTTTTAAACTGGCAAGTGAACCGATCCTGGAAATGACAATTTATATGTTTCGATTAAGCACGGAATAACTAAAAACATTTAATTTCGTTAACAATTTCATGCCTGCTGACAAAAACATACACGTTCTGTTTCTCAGCCGCTGGTATCCCCATCGCTACGATCCCATGCCAGGGCTTTTCGTGCAGCGTCATGCCGAAGCCGTGGCACTGTATACTAAGGTTTCCCTTTTGTATGTCCATCCTGACAAGCAGCTGAAATACAAAAAACACGAGATATTCGAAACCGAAGAAAATGGTGTTTATACAATAAAGATCTATTACAGGAACCATGATTATAAAATTCCCTTTTTAAATGAAATCATAAAAGGCTGGAAATACTTTAGATACAACCGAAAAGGCATCAGGCTCATCGAAAGAAAAAAGGGGAAAGCCAACCTACTGCATGTCAACATCCTAACCCGCCTGGGCGTCATCGCATATTTTCAGAAGCTTCTGAGCGGAACGCCCTACATCATCACAGAACACTGGTCGCGCTATCTGCCCATAACCAATACCTATCACGGGAAATTCAGAAAACGAATCACAAAACTACTGGCAAAAAAGGCCGGAGCAATAACAGCAGTTACCGGCAACCTCAAAAAAGCCATGCAAAATCACGGCATACATAACAGAAACTTTGAAGTTGTGCCCAATGTGGTCGATACCAATAAATTCATTCCTGCAGAAAAGCAACATACCGGCAAAAAATGCATTGTACATATTTCCTGTTTCGAGGACCGTTCAAAAAACATTTCAGGCATTATCAACGTAATTGAAAGGCTCTCGAAAAAGCGGGACGATTTTGAGCTGATCCTGGTAGGCGAAGGCATCAACCTGGATCAGATGAAATCCCTGGCAGCAGAAAAAGGTCTGACAGATAAAACAATCCGTTTTACCGGTCTACTGGAAAATAAAACTTTGATAGAAGCCCTTCAGCAAGCGGACTTTATGCTGATGTTCAGCAATTACGAAAACATGCCGGTGGTGATCAACGAAAGTCTTTCGTGCGGCGTCCCCGTAATCTCTTCTGATGTGGGCGGCATTTCCGAAGTAATCAATCCGCAAACCGGCTTGCTTGTTGAAAAAGGCAACGAACAACATCTGGAAGAAAAAATCAATTCGATGCTGGACCATTTCAGGGAATTCAACAGTCAAAAGCTGCGGGAATATGCAATTAAAAATTTTAGCTATGAGGCGGTTGGCCGAAGATTCGTTGAGATTTATGAGATAACAATTAACAATATTAAATGATTTCTTATTGAATCCAAATTTCAAATTCAATCGTGTCCAGTAAATTTAATGAGATTCATCGCTTTCGGAATGACACGGCAAGTGTATCAAATTTCCATCACCCGATCTCCTCAAACCGGTAATCCTCCAGACTTGATTTTCCAGTCTCCATCAACTCAACTGCTGAGGCAACCGAAAGCAAATAGAATAACTGGTCTTTGCTGAGCGGACAAAGTTTATCCGCCCGACTAAATCCTTCGATAACAGGCGTGCCTTTTAATGCAGCTAGCTGTTTTTTAAAACATTCCGATATTTGCGATGCGGGTTGGGCAGACAAATAATTATGTTTTTTATGAATACAAATTTTAGGTGTCCTGATGAAATCCGGCAAAACGAATTTAATCCTTTGCCGCCACATAAGCCGCTTAAGCCGTTTATCGTACAGGCTGAACCCCCAATTTGCATTCTCGATCCGCTTCAATTCCGGTGAGATCTTTTCAAGGAAAGCCCCAAACATTTTATAATCTTTTTTCAAGCGCTCCGGCACCTGCATGGCAGTCTCAAAAAACGGAAGGGAATAAAAAGGCGCTACATTCCTGAAAAAATGCCGGTTGCGGTCCTCCCCTTCAAACAACCACTTGCCCGCCCGTTCAAAAATCAGGAAATGCACCAGCTTGTTTTCCAATCGCTCTTCGGGATAGGAATCCAGGACTTCCTCAAGGTATTCTCTGATCCGGTATGGTTTGATACCGGTCAGACAGCGAACCTGCTTCAGCGAAAACTGTTTTTGTGTTTTCAGGATATAATTGATCAGTGCGGACCGACCGGAGAGTTTTCCATGCGGATGCAGGGAGGGCAATATCTTATCCCCGCCGTCACCGGTGAAATAAGCCAGGTTTTCCTTTTTTATTTCTTTAAAGAATGGCAGGATGAATCCCATATCCAGGTAATTCAGGCCGTATTTCATCCTGAGCAATTGAATATAGTTTTCGCCCAGCGGAGCATCCAGTTCGATCAGGTCGAGATTTGCATTGAAGGCCGCAGCCAGCTTTTCGGCCACCCGCACATCTTTCAAAACCTGTTTTTCATAGTCGATAAAAGTTTTGCAGTCGATTTCCAGGCCCAACTGATGACAGGCCCCGAGTATGGCCCTGGAATCCAGTCCGCCACTGAGGGACAAAATGTTTTTTCTTTTTTTGGAAAACCGCAGTCTGATCGAATTCAGAAAAAGCTCATGCAGATGATCGGCGGCTTCATCAACGGATCGGTAGGTTTCATTTACCTTATCAAAATTGAATGGATAGATTTTTTCAACTTCCACTCCTCCATCGGGATCGAAAACAGCCAGGCTGCCGGCAGGAAAATACTCAACACCTTCAAACAGGGTTTTCTTCCCCCAGCTATATCCCGAAGCCAGATAAGCTGCCAGTCCCAGGCGGTCCGGCGCCGGTTTGAGCAAGCCGGCAAGCAACGAAATATTCCTGCTGACCACTGTAAAGTTTACACCCTGATGCAGGTAAACAGGCAAACGCCCCAGCGGATCGTTGAACAGCAGACAGCGGCCTGTTTTCTTTTCAACAGCCAGGATCAGGTAATCCCCGTTCGCCTCCTGCATCCACTGCTTCAACAACACCTCTTCTTCCCTGCCAAAGCGGAACAGGCTTCGTGCAATTGAAACAAGCTCCAGGAACAAACTGCGTTCTTCCTGCTTGTTGTATATGTCCCCTTCAACAACCAGCAAATATTCATTGTTCTCGAACTTAGAGAAAGGATAATCCGGAAGCAAACTGACAGATAAAAGCGAGTTGGGGGCGGCATATAATTCATTCACCTCATAGTCATCGCTTGTTTTCGTGTCCTGCAAAGCCTGCTCCGTCGTCGCCATCCAGCCTCTGCTATTTTGCCCTTTGTTGATGATTAAATTGATACCCGGCATAATACTTCAAAATTATGTTATAAAGATAGGGAAGAAAATATTCTACTGGGCCGGTATGTTGCTTAAAATTCTTACTGGCAATCTATATTTTGTATATTTACCCACTGTGTTTATAAATAGAAGCCATGCTCAGGGTAATTTATTTATTTAATGTCCTTTTGATCGCTTGTAGTTTAAGAATCGCATATGGTTTGGCTCCGGAGCCTTTCACGGCCATAAATCAGGACAATACAAAAAACACCCACAGCGACAAATACTCAAAAGTCGTATTGGCCGGTAATCCCAGAATTGTTCCCTTTAATAATATCATCATCAAATCAGGTACTCCACGGCTAAAAAAAGCAAATACCAGTTTGCAGACGAACATTCCCGGCCAAAATCATAATTTGTTGCCCGATGTTTATACAAGCATGGAAGAAGAACTCAAGTTCGATTACCCGCCACTGGTAAAAGCCTTACGTCCACAATTCAGAGACGGTGCAAACCGGGATGTCAGATGCTACGGAAGCGAGCAGGGTTTTGCAGGAGGATACACAGGCCAAATGTTGCAGGATAGGGATAAACGCATATGGTTTGCGGCAAATAAACTGATCTGCTTTGATGGTACTTTTTTCACACATTTTCGAAGACTGCAATTAAAAGAACGTGCCTTTCCTTTGAATACCCGTGCCTTTATCATTGATGATACAGGTGAAATGTATATTCTGAATTATGGAAAAAAAGACGAATCTCTGATTATTAAATATGATGGCGGGAAATTTTTCCGTAATGTCTTTTTTGACCGGGAAGATAAACCGATCCACCTTCCTTTCATGAATTGCTTAATTGAGGACAACACTGGCAATTTGTGGATTGGAACAACTTCGGTTGGAATAATCAAATATGAAAAACCCGATAAAGACCTGGGAGAAGGCCGTGTTGTTCATTACACTGTGAAACAAGGTCTCCCCTCAAACAACATAAAATGCATCAGCAGCGATAAAGACGGAAATATCTGGATAGGCACCGCCGATTCGGGCATGTGTATGTTTGAAAAAGCTTCGGAGCGTTTTCCTGAGGGAAGGTTTATCCATTATAACACCAAAGACGGATTAAACAACAATACGGTTTCTTCGATTGCTTTTGATGATCAAAACCGGTTATGGGCGGGAACTTTCGGTGGAGGAGTGAATGTATTCGACAGTGAAGCTTTCTACTATCTCACAGCAGAGGAGGGCTTAGGCAACAACTATATAAATGACATCTGCATCGACAGCCGGAACAATATCTGGATCGCCACCCATGGAAGCGGTGTTTGTAAATTTACACTAGAGGATCAAAATAAACTCTCGGGCAGCATTGAAATCCTTAAATCCCCTGATAATTTAATCAGCAACCATATTGTTTCGATCATGGAAGACGCCGATGGCTGTCTGTGGTTCGGTTCGTTCGAAAACGGAACCATGCGCTACAACCCGAATTCATTCAAACATATCACAAACCAAATGGGTATGGAATTCAACTTCCCAGTGTCGTTGATCAAAGACAAGCAAGGGAACCTCTGGTTTGGAGAGGAAAGAGGCGGAGGACTGTGCAAGTTTGACGGCACAAATTTTTACTATTACACACGCAAGCAAGGCTTATGTGGCGACAGCGTTTCATCGGTTATTCAGGACAAAAGAGGAAATATTTGGGTGGCCACGCATGGCAGCGGGATTTGCAAATTTGACGGGAATTATTTCTTTCATTACAACATACCAGACCAACGGAATGAGAATTACATAACCACTTTGCTTGAAGATAAAAATGGAAATATTTGGATAGGGACTACAAAAAACGGCGCCTATAAATTAGACGGGCAGCGTTTTGTAAGATATTCAAACAAAGAAGGTCTTTGTGGTAATTATATAAATGACATGCTGGAAGACCGGAACGGAAATATCTGGTTTGCTACAGACAGCAATGGGGTTGACCGCTTCGACGGACATCGGTTCACAAATTTTTCTACAGAAAATGTTTTAAACAGCAATAAGGTTGTTTCGCTCATGGAAGACCACAGGGGAAATATCTGGTTTGGAATGACAGGCAATTATGCGATCGGTATCTACAATCCGGAAATACGGGATTCCAACAACAGATTCACCGAACTCAGAATAAAAGGCACGCCCCCATCTGGGGCACATAAAAACTCTTTTGATGTGCTGAAATACTCGCGAACAAAGTTCCTGGCCCAGGGTCATTTAAACAATTTCTGGCTGGGAACGGAAGATGGCATTCAATGGTTGATCAGCAGAAACAAAGATGGATACGACAGCTTGCTGATGATTGATTTTTTTGAAGAGGACGGGTTAAAAGGAAATAATGCAATCCTGAATTCAGCCCTGGTTGACCAAAACAACATTTTATGGTATGGTTATAACCGTGCCATCACTTATATCGATTTGAACGATCTTGATCCTCCTGTTGAAGCGCCCATCATCCAACTCCAAAACATAGAGTTCGACCGCGTTTTCATCGATTTCAGAGAGTTGATGTCGCAGCTTAATAAGGATGATGAAGGAACCAATAGCGACAACGGTCTTAAGGGGATCCGGTTTGATGGGATTTCTCCTTTTACCAACTATCCTCTCAACCTGAGCATACCACATCATATCAATCACCTTGAATTCAATTTTTCCGCAATTAATCTACAGGCCCCGCATAGGCTGAAATACCGGTATAAGCTTAAAGGCGCTGATAAAAACTGGAGTCCGCTAACCGCCGAAACCAGGGCAATTTATACCAACCTCAGACCGGGAAGCTATACCTTCATGCTGAAATCAAAAGGAGCAGCAGAAAAATGGAGCGATACCCTGACCTACGATTTTGTTATACGTCCGCCCTGGTGGCTTTCGTGGTGGGCATGGTCGCTTTATGCATTGCTTTTGATTTTCCTGCTTATCGCATGGAGAAGATACGACCTTAGGAGACTGCGATTAAAACAGGCCCTGGCAATTGAACACCTGCAAACCAAAAAACTTGCAGAACTTGACAAAATGAAATCCGGTTTTTTTGCCAATATTTCTCATGAGTTTCGCACCCCTTTAACGCTGATCCTGGGGCCCATTCAAAAATTACTAAGCAAAAAAAACGATGCTGAATGCAGGCAGGACCTAAGTATAATGCAACGCAATGCAAGAAGGTTGGAAAAACTAATAAATCAGATTTTGAGCCTGTCGAAACTTGAAGCAGGTAAAATGAAATTACAGCTAAGTGAAGGCAATATCGTTGCGATGGTCAGATTGTTTGTACAATCTTTCGAATCTTACGCAAGGCAAAGACAGATCAACCTATCATTCAATTCCGAAAAAGAGCATATATCCCTTTACTTCGACCGGGGAAAAATCGAGGAGATCGTAAACAACCTTATCTCAAACGCATTTAAGCATACGGGGGAAGGTGGAGAGATCAGCATCAACCTGAAGAATGTTGAAAAAGAATTTTCAAAGCTTTCGGGAGAAAAAAGTTATGTTTTAATTGAAGTCGGGGATACAGGAAGCGGGATCAGCCGGGAAAGACTTGAACATATTTTTGAGCGCTTTTACCAGGTGAATGATCCTTTTACAAAAAACAATGAAGGAAGCGGCATCGGACTGGCACTGGTAAAGGAACTGGTGGAGCTGCACCATGGAACAATTGAAGTTGACAGTGAGGCAGGCAAAGGAAGTGAATTTCGGATTTACCTACCTGCAGGCAAAGCGCATTTTAAGGATGATGAGATTGTTGTAACTTCTCTGGCTTATGACAAATACCAGGTAGAGCTTTCTGAAATTGAACAACAGGAAACAGACCCGGTGTTCAAGGAACAAAACATAAATTCCGATTTACCGATTGTGCTGATTGTTGAAGACAATTCCGATTTGCGCTTTTATATCAGGAGTTTTCTTGAAACCGGGTACACTGTGCTTGAGGCCGTGAATGGAAAAGACGGCCTGGAAAAATCTTTACAATACATACCCGATCTCATTCTCAGTGATATTATGATGCCGGAAATGGATGGAAACCAATTGTGCTACCAATTGAAAAATGATGAGCGCACCTCCCATATACCTATCATTCTTTTAACAGCGAGGGCCTCAGCGGAAAGCAAGATCGAAGGCCTGGAAACGGGCGCAGATGACTTCATCACCAAACCCTTCGATCCGCAGGAATTGAAGGTGCGCATCAAAAACCTGATCGTACAGCGAAACAAGCTCAAATCATTGTACAGGCGGGAAGTAATCCAGGCAGAGGTATCCGAATTTGCTGCATTTCCACCAATGGATCGCGCTTTCCTCGAAAAAGCCAAAAAGATTGTAGAGCAAAACATGTCGGAAACAGGATTCAACGTTGAAGATTTCGCCAGTGCAACCGGCATGAGCCGGGTGCAGCTGCACCGCAAGCTCCGGGCGCTCATCGACCAGTCAGCCACCGAGTTCGTTCGCAGCATTCGCCTGCGATATGCAGCACGGCTCTTAAAACAGAAAAAGGGCCGCATAGCAGAAATCGCCTACGATGTGGGTTTCAGCAGCCCTTCCTATTTCAGCAACAACTTCACGAAACAATTCGGCCTCTCACCCAAAGAATACCTCCAAAAGTATTCGGAAAGCGATTAAGCCAAGCTCCCACCAATCCACCACTCCAATACCAAAATTATAAGGGTATAAAGGTATAAGGGTATAAGGGAAGACAATCATACAATCATACATCCATACAATCATACATCCATACAATCATACATCCATACAATCATACCTCCATACAATCATACAACCATACAATCATACAACCATACAATCATACAATCATACAATCATACAATCATACAATCATACAATCATACAATCATAAAATCATGCAATCATACAATCATGCAATCATACAATCATACAATCATACAATCATACATCCATACAATCCATGTAACATTTCTTATACAAAATGAAACATTTCTGACAGGCTTTTGCCGATGGGGGCGGTAGATTTATCACCCGAAACCCAAAAACCCCAAAAACCAAACAATATGAAAAAACTGACTTTTTTGTTGGCTGCCCTGATGATATGTTCAGCCGCAGTTGGCCAGAGCGTGGCCATAACCGATGACGCCAATTATTCACCCAATTCAAGTGCCATGCTTGATGTGAAATCCAACACAAAGGGCATGTTAATTCCTAGGTTGACAACAGCCCAGCGCACGGCAATAGCCTCTCCTGCGGATGGGTTGATGGTTTATGATACGGATAATGAATCTATTTATATTTATCATTCTGCTAACTGGTTAGAAATAATTGATGAGGGTATAATTAATACCCCAGGAACAAACATTTTTGCAGGGGAGGATGCAGGTACTTCCTGTACTATTGGTATTAATAATGTAGGAGTTGGTTATCAGGCACTCAATAGTTTAACCTCACAAGGGAATAATGTAGCTATTGGCTATTTGGCTTTAAAAAATAATTTAGCCTATGGAAATACTGCTATTGGTTTCAAATCGTTACTGCATAACAATAATGGAGCATATAATATTTCC
Source organism: Bacteroidales bacterium (assembly GCA_021738625.1). Classification (GTDB taxonomy): domain Bacteria; phylum Bacteroidota; class Bacteroidia; order Bacteroidales; family JAIOZK01; genus JAIOZK01. The sequence continues at coordinate 22,955 of JAIPBS010000004.1, read as the reverse complement.
ATTGGAAGTTCAGCATTAGAAAGCAACACCAATTCAGGTAATAATATTGCTATAGGTACCTATGCACTTGGCAAGATAGATTTTACTAATAGCGGAACACAATACTATGGATATAACATTGCTATTGGTTCACATTCATTACAAAATCTTAACTCGTCAAATTCATCGAATGGCATCAATAATATAGCAATTGGTAGTAGTGCAGGCCATGGTTATGTTGGAACAAATCTGGGCACCAATAATATTTTTATAGGTCATGAAGCAGGTTATAATATAACTTCGGGTAGTAACAATATTGTTGTTGGTTATGATTTGGATTTACCCAATGCAGCTGGTGACAACCAGGTAATCATAGGTGCTTCAGATCTTCTTTATGGTGATCTGACCAATAAGTATATCGGAATAGGTACAACAAACCCGGATGAGGAGCTAACCATCGCAGGCGACATCAAATTATCATCAGGTGATGGCCACATCTTTGCAAGTGGCTCTTCTAACTCGATCTTCATCGGCAAAAACACCGCCGGACACGATAGTCCCTATTCAAGCTGGTTAATTGCAGACAGCTATATACAGCTTTCCGTGGATGGCGGCACTGATAAAGGAATCCGGATAAATGACGCTGGTTATGTTGGGGTCGGTACAAATTCACCATCGGACAAATTTCATGTACAAGGAACGGACAACGTCTCGGCAAAAATCATCGCCGGCAGTGCCGACACATCCTCTTTAAAACTATTTGAAGCCGGCGACTATGGATTCGAATTTCAATATGACGGCAGTAATGACAAACTTGATTTGTGGTCCAGAAAATATCTAGGCAAAGAAGATATTCGGATGACATGGCTTAAAAACGGAAATGTCGGTATTGGTACAACCAGCCCTGATGAAACCCTTCATCTAGTTGGCAATATAAAAATTTCCGATGGCAACCAGGAAGAAGGCAGGCTTTTGGTATCCGATGCCAATGGCAAAGGCCAGTGGCAAAATTTTGATCTTTTATCACTGTTTGGAGATAGCCTCCCCGGTCCTGATTTCTCCTGCATATCCGTTCAGGGGGAGTTGGGGATAGGAGAATTTCCCAGATCAATTTTTGTTTCGGATAATTATGCCTATATAGTAGATTCTGAGAGCGATGATCTTAAAATAATTGATGTGAGCAATCCGGCAAGCCCAGCACTATCAAGTAGCCTGCCATTAGGAACGCATCCCAGGTCTATTACCGTTTCGGGTAATTATGCATATGTGGTTGACGCTGGAAGCGATGATCTTAAAATAATTGATATAAGCAATCCGGTTAGTCCGGTCCTTTCCGGCAGCCTGGGAATAGGAGGACATCCCAATTCTGTTAAAGTATTGGGTACTTATGCATATATAGTTGATTACAGCAGTGATGATCTTAAGGTAATTGATGTGAGCAATCCTGTAAGCCCCTCACTATCAGGTGGTCTGGGAGTAGGATCAAATCCCTATGCTGTTGATGTTACGGATAATCATGCATATATAGTAGATCAGGGCAGCGATGATCTTAAGGTAATTGATGTGAGCATCCCGGCAAGCCCGGTTCTTTCAGGCAGCCTGGGAATAGGATCAATTCCCATGTCTGTTGCTGTTCTAGGTGATTATGCATATGTAGTAGATCAGGGCAGCGATGATCTTAAGGTAATTGATGTGAGCAATCCAGCAAGCCCGGTTCTTTCAGGCAGTTATGGGATAGGGCCGGTTCCTTCATCAGTAGCCGTCTCAGGTAATTATGCTTATGTAGTGGATTACGGTAGTGATGATCTTAAGGTAATTAATGTGAACAATCCGGCAAGCCTAGTTCTCTCTGGGAGCATTGGAATAAATAGTTCTTTATCAGTAGCCATTTCTGGCAATTATGCCTATGTAGGAAGTTATACTAGTAATGATCTCAAGATAATCAAACTAAGTTGTTACAACAATATAAGTATTGACCCGCTTGATGGCAGCTTTGTTCAAACTACGCTTAGCAGCATTCATGATACGGACCATGACACAAAAATAATGGTGGAAGAAAGTGCGGATGAAGACAGGATCCGTTTTGATGTGGATGGATCTGAAGCTATGATAATTTATACAGATGGTAATATCGGAATAGGCACAACAACCCCAAATCAAAAACTTACCCTCAACGGAGATTTTGGGATCATTGAAGGCGGTGCTTCCCCAACCTATCATACCATATTCCAGGGAGGCGATCAAAGTGGTGATATCACCTACACCTTGCCCACAGATGATGGAACAAGCGGAGAGGTACTTACAACGGATGGCTCAGGAGTACTTGGCTGGAACAGCACAGGAGATATTACCGCAGTCGGATCGATGACCTCGGGAAGTGTGTTCTCAGGTACTTCCGCCGATGATCAATGGTTGGGATTAGGAGTTTCCGCCGGAAGGATCGAATTTGATGACCAGGCCACTGACGAGGTCAACATCTTAAATGCCAGGGTTGGGATCGGCACTTCCACTCCAACTGAAGAATTAACTGTAAATGGAGATATTAAATTTGCCTCCGGTGATGGGAATATTTTCGCTGGCAGTTCTTCTAAATCTATATTTATTGGGAAAAATGATGCCGGTCACGACAGTCCTTATGCATCATGGCTAATAGCCGACAGTTATGTGCAGCTTTCCGTGGATGGCGGAACCGATAAAGGGATTCGGATAAATGACGCAGGTTATGTGGGGGTCGGTACGGATACTCCATCGGACAAATTTCATGTACAAGGAACGGACAATGTCTCGGCAAAAATCATCGCCGGCAGTGCCGACACATCCTCTATAAAACTATTCGAATCCGGTGACTACGGATTCGAATTTCAATATGACGGCAGCAATGACAAACTTCATCTTTGGTCAAGAAATTATACCGGTAACGAAGACATCAGGATGAGTTGGCTTAAAACCGGTTATGTTGGCCTGGGAACAAGCACTCCCCTGGCCCAAATGCATATTGCAAACTCCCAGGATGCAGGCCTGATTCTGGAGGCGGACACAGACAATAGCGGAGAAAATGACAATCCCCGAATTGAATTTAAACAGGATGGGGGCGCCGTTGCTGGTGCAATTGGGTTTAGTGGTGATAATGACGCCATTTATACGGGAGTCAGCGACAATGCAATGTATGTGATGAATGAATACGATTCGGAATTGTACCTTGGCGCCAACAGTTCTCCATGCATAACCATATACGACGGGGGAAATGTCAAAATCAACAACCTGGGCTCCAATACAGTTTATTCCAATAATGGTATCTTATCCAACTCAGCTTCCTCCGACAGACGACTCAAAGAAAACATCACCCCCTTCTCCCCCAGCCTGGATAAGGTAATGCAACTCAGGCCGGTCACCTTCAACTGGAAGGAAGGCGGTCAGCAGGGTATCGGTTTTATTGCACAGGAACTGGAAGCTGTTATACCGGAACTCGTTGGGGAAAACTCAGATGGTTATAAAGGAATATATACCACCGAGATCATCCCTTACCTGGTGAAAGCCATGCAGGAACAGCAGGAGATCATTAAAGAGTTGCAAATATACAAGACCGACATACAAGAGCAAGGGGAGATGATCCGTGAGCTGCAAAAACAAAATCTGGAATTGATGAAGAAACTGAGCAATTTGGAAAAACGTTAGTTTCCAATCATTACAAAACAATTACAAATATAATAATCAGAAAAATGAGATTTAATTTCACTGACCGGGGAAATTTGGGGAGATTCCTCGTTTCGCTCGGAATGACAGTGTTTTCAGAGGCTTTGGAGGGGGTTGGGGGTAGTACGGCGGCTTTGCCGCCGTACTACCCCCAACCCCCTTTGTATCTCCCAAATAGCATGTCATTCCGAGCGAAGCGAGGAATCCCATTGCGTTTAACCGGACAGTAGTGATTTCATTTATTGACAAGAGCAGCTTCATTTATTATATTTAACCCATCAAAATCAATCATCATGAACTCCCCTTCAAAAGAATCTTTCTTTGAAAGCATCGCAGGGCTGTTTTCCCAGGCAAAAACCAAATATTTTTCAATAAAACATAAACACCCAGGATCATGAAAAAATTAGAACAATTGGGATTTTTCTTACTGGCTTTGCTTATCATGAGCAATTCATTCGAAGGAAATGCCCAGGGCGTGGCCATCAACGAAAGCGGAAATTCCGCTAACGCTTCCGCCATGCTGGATGTAAGTTCAACGAATAAAGGATTGCTGATCCCCCGAATGGATTCCGTCCAGCGAGCTTCCATCTCAAATCCGGCAACCGGACTTCTGGTATTCCAAACCGACGGCACAGCGGGTTTTTACTATTATACCGGCTCCGGCTGGATCATGCTCAGCACTACCCTCATCACTCAACTGGCAGACGCAGATGGAGATACAAAGGTGTTAGTGGAGGAAAATGCTGATGAGGACAAAATCCGTTTTAAGGTAAAGGATTCCCTGCGAATGATTATTGATACTGCAGGTAATGTGGGGATCGGAACCTCATCTCCCAGGAAACAATTGGAATTAACTGGTTCAATTACACTTAGTTCAACAATTGATTCAAATGGAATAATCTATAAAGATAATTCGGTATTTCTGCATAATTTCAAACCACCAATTGGAGATGGCAATAATACTTTTCTGGGATTAAATGCAGGTAATCTTTCCATGACTTCAGCAAATCACAATACGGGCATTGGATATAATTGCCTGCAGGGGCTTACATCGGGATCATATAATACTGCTTTAGGGTTTTTTAGTATGAGAAATATTAAAGGAGGAGGTGGCAATACTGCTTGTGGTGCATGGGCATTGAAATCTGCCAGCTATGGTAGTTATAATAGTGCATTTGGGATGAGTGCATTAAAAGCATTTGGTTACAATAACAATGAACAATATTACCATGCTTGTAATACGGCCATTGGTTCACTCAGCCTTTTTTATACAGATCCTAATTCGGATACCAACGGAATAAACAATACTGCTTTGGGATATATGGCTGGATACGGAGGATATTACAATCAGGGATATAACAATATATTTCTTGGATGTGCTGCAGGGATTAATATTGAAGGGACCGCTCACAACAATATAGTATTAGGGTATGACAAAGACCTGCCTGATGCTGATGGCAATTACCAAATGGTTTTAGGTGACCAGAATGTTATATATGGCGACCTGCTAAATAAAAGAGTGGGAGTAGGTACCATAACCCCCAACCAAAAACTCACCCTAAACGGTGATTTTGGCATCATTGAAGGCGGTGCTTCCCCAACCTATCACACCATATTCCAGGGAGGTGATCAAAGTGGTGATATCACCTACACCTTGCCTGTTGATGATGGTGCAAGCGGTGAAGTACTGACAACAGATGGCTCGGGAGTACTTAGCTGGAGCGGTACAGGAGATATCACCGCAGTCGGTTCTATGACATCCGGAAGTGTGTTCTCAGGTGCTTCCGCCGATAATCAATGGTTGGGATTAGGAGCTTCTGCCGGAAGGATCGAATTTGATGACCAGGCCACTGACGAGGTCAACTTCCTGAACGCTAAAGTTGGAATCGGCACTTCTGCTCCAACTGAAGAACTAACTATAAATGGAGATATTAAGTTTGCCTCCGGCGATGGGAATATTTTCGCCAGCAGTTCAACAAAATCCATTTATATCGGAAAAAATGAAGCAGGACACAACAGCCCTTGGTCAAGTTGGTTAATTGCCGACGGTTATATACAACTATCAGTGAAAGGTGGCACGAATAAAGGAATTCGAATAGATGACGATGGATATGTGGGGGTCGGTACGGATACTCCATCGGACAAATTTCATGTACACGGAACGGACAACGTCTCGGCAAAAATCATCGCCGGCAGTGCGGACACATCCTCTTTAAAACTATTCGAATCCGGTGACTACGGTTTCGAATTTCAATATGACGGCAGCAATGACAAACTTCATCTTTGGTCAAGAAATTATACCGGTAACGAAGACATCAGGATGAGTTGGCTTAAAACCGGTTATGTTGGCCTGGGAACAACCACTCCCCTGGCCCAACTGCATATTGCAAACACTTTGGATGCAGGTTTAATTTTGGAAGCTGACACTGATAACAGCGGTGAAGATGACAACCCACGATTGGAGCTTAGACAGGATGGCGGGACAGTTCAGGGGGCGTTGGGATATACTGGTCTGGATGGTTCAATTTATGAAGGGACAAATGGAAATGCTTTATATTTGATGAATGAATATAATTCAAATTTACACCTTGGTGCCAACGATACGGTAAGACTAACTGTGACTTATGACGGGTGGGTTAAAATACATAATCTTGGTTCGGGCACGGTTTATTCGGTAAATGGCATTCTGACTAACACCGCCCCCTCCGACAGAAGACTCAAAGAAAACATCACCCCTTTCTCCCTCAGCCTTGATAAGGTAATGCAACTCAGGCCGGTCACCTTCAACTGGAAGGAAGGCGGTCAGCATGGTATCGGTTTTATTGCACAGGAACTGGAAGCTGTTATACCGGAACTCGTTGGGGAAAACCCAGATGGATACAAAGGAATATATACCACCGAGATGATCCCTTACCTGGTGAAAGCCATGCAGGAACAGCAGGAGATCATTAACAGCCAGCAAAACAGCATAATGCAGATGCAGCAAATGAATGAGGAGTTATTGAAACGGATGGAGAAATTGGAAGGTAGCGGGAATTGATCATTTATAGCAGCCTCAATAGAATCTATCTTTTCTACCATCCACCTTCGGTGAGAACATCACCGGGCAGGTGCAGGGCTGCCTTTATAAGCTTATAATTCATTTTCCAGTTCCTCAATGCGTTTTGTCAGATCATCGATCATCTTCTGTTGCTCCTGTATTCCTTTTATCAGAACAGGGATAATTTGGTTATAATCAATTCCGTAATTTTCACCCGGATTTTCCGGCATAACCACAGCCTCGGGTATGGCTTCCTTTAATTCTACTGGATCAATTCCGATTTTTGAAGTGAAATATTCATTATTTTCAACTTCATAGGTAATAGGAGTTAGTTTTGACAAGGCTGATAGTCCTTGTTTTAGGTTATGAGATTTATTTAAAATTATATTCTTAGTCGTTACTAAGAAATTATGAGAATGTATCATCGCATGAGCTTCCATTAAAAAACCTATCCATTGACTATTATCTTCACTAACTTCGATGTCGCCACCCATTTCTATTCTTCCCTCAAGCCATATTCCCACACCATCAAGACTGAATAAGGTAGAATTAGCCCCATTATCTTGATAGCGAATTTGAAATTCCCCCGTACTGCCATCGCTACGTATGCCCCATTTTGCACCGCCACTATGAGAAAAGTATAATATTGGATCATATGTCAAACCATTAACATCTATAGACAAAGCAGTATGACCATAAAATGACCTAAACCTTCCGACTACTTCATTATAACCCGCTACTCCTCCAGTAGAAGTTCCATTACCATGGACATGCAGCAAGTTTCCTGGACTTGATGTTCCAATTCCCACTTTACCTCCACCATTTGCCAATACAATATCGTCACTGCAGTAATAATTTATCCCGACTGAATTGCCACCACTCTCCAAAATCAAGTCATCGTCGGTACTTTCGATGCTTGCCTCACCGGAAGCTCTGTCAAGGAGTAAGGTGGGCAGGTCGGATTGGGCGGCAATTTCCATCGGAGCTCCCGGCCACAGTGTTCCGATACCTACTTTGCCTGCATTTTGATTTAACACAATGTTTCCCCCTTCGGGGTTAAGATAAAGTATAGATGATGAGCCATTATTCCTGGCCTGGATCTCATCATTATCCATACCTATGTTTTTTGAAGAAAGTGATCCGGCAATCAGATAGCCACCACCAGATAATGAGGCGGGACTGCCGTATCCAATATGCAACGATGCTTCGGGGGTGGTTGTGCGTATCCCTACATAGTTATTGATACCTGGATTCAACAAAATATGTTCGCCTGAGGTTGTACTTTGCATATAAAGATTGTTGCCTTCGAACTGAAAGTCGAGTGCGCTGCCATCCGTGCGCATAGCCATCCAATCACCAGTACTGTTTTCCTTTATCCGGATACGATTCCCGGTAACGTCAAGTATGTATGAAGGATTATTGGTTCCGATCCCTATGTTTCCGCTATTGTTTATCCATATCCCTTCATTGCCTCCATCGCCTGAAATCCAGTAATTATTCGTTTTAAGGTTTTGGGTTGCCGTGTGATCTCCGAGATTGTCACCCGAAACCCCGGTCAATCCTGAACCATCGCCCTCAAAAGAGGTAGCTGTTACTGTACCATTAACTTCCAGTCTTGAAGCGGGAGAACTTGTTCCTATCCCGACATTTCCATTTGAATGCATGTCCAACAAATGTCCATTGTCAGATCTACGGAAACTAAAAGCATTTTCCGTACCCTGTGCATTTTGATTCCTGAACACCAAACCCTCGGATGATTGCAGTAAATAACTTATATCGTTATCGACATCCTGAATAGCAAAATGAGGTTTTGACCATGAACCGGAGGAATAAATATGCAGATCCGTAACAGGACTGGTCCTCCCTACCCCAACTTTTCCACTATTGTCCATCCAGATACCTTCGTTTCCTCCATCACCTGAAATCCATTTGCCGTTCATCTTCAGGTTCTGGGTTGCCATATGGTTGCCCAGATCATCACCAGGTAAACTGACATTATTGCCGTTGCTGATCTCAAGCTGATCTCCGTTTACTGAAAGGGTTTGCAATTCGTTTGTGGGATTATTATCGGCGTCGTCACTCATGTTTAACCATTCTGTGCCATTATAAATTTCCAATTTCGAGCTATCGGTACAATAGATGATAAGCCCTGCCGCCGGGTTGGTGATGGCGTCCCGTTGAACTGCTGTCACTCTCGGGGGCAACAAGCCTTTATCAATGCTTTTTACATCCAGCATGGCCGAGCTGTCGGCATTGCTGCCGTCGGTGTTGATGGCCACCTGTGCCTGCATGGTAAAGCCGGCTATAATCAACACTGATGTCAGAATAATTTTTATTTTCTTCATTTTCTTAGCGTGTTTGTTAAATCCATTTTACCGATTGGAGCAGAAGGTCAATCATTGCAAAGCTGTTCCAAATCGGTATAAAAGTACAATTAAAGCTTCCGAATTGGAACCATCATTGTTTCAAAAACTATAAAATATGTTACATAGGCTGAGAGATATAGCAATTTCACCAATGTAGCGCGTCGGAAAATACATATAAATACACAAGGTAAATCCTGCCGTCTTTTGCGTGAGACTTTACGCTCCTTGCAGTTAAATGTTTTACTATTTTTTTACACTACTGTCCGGTTAAACGCAACGGGATTCCTCGCTTCGCTCGGAATGACAGTGCTTTCAGAGGCTTGGGAGGGGGTTGGGGATAGTACGGCGGCTTTGCCGCCGTACTATCCCCAACCCCCTTTGTATCTCCCAAATAGCATGTCATTCCGAGCGAAGCGAGGAATCTCCCAAAATTTCCCCGGACAGTAGTGATTTTTTTAGTATAGCCAATTAAAATCAAACAACCGGAGGCTCCGATAACAGCTTTTTTCATTGCCGCTCATCCCGCTAAATCAACCTCTTATATTATCAACTTTACCTTTTGCTAACTCAAGCCATAAAAACCTGAAATACAGTCAAAAAACGTTTATTTTTAGATGCCAGTTAATTTATAGAATAAACCAATCATACATTCATAACAGACAAACCGATGAAAACACAGAATTACCCCCAAAAGATCAATACAGCTTTTGCAGTCATTTTAATTTGCATATCTGTTAACCTGTATTCACAAGGTGTTGCCGTAAATGAAACCGGCGATCCCCCCGACGCCTCCGCCATGCTGGATGTGAAATCCACCACCGGAGGACTGTTGATTCCCCGTATGGATGCCACCCAGCGCGGGAACATCACAAACCCGGCAACCGGCTTGCTTGTTTACCAAACCGATAGCCCTGCCGGCTTTTACTATTTCACAGGTGCGGAATGGATCAGGCTGAGTTCCACCCTCATTACCCGACTGGCCGACGCCGACGGTGACACAAGAGTTGAGGTAGAGGCCAGCGGGGATGAAGATCATGTAAGATTCTTCACGCAAAACTCAGAAAGATTAACCATCGAAAATAATGGCTGTATTGGGATAGGAACCAATGATCCAACCCAGCAACTTGAGATAACAGGTTCAATCAAAATACCGAATACGCTTAATGCAGAGGGAGTTATTTATAAAGGTGCTTCCAGGTTTATCCACAATTATGTTCCGGATGGAGCTTGGCGCGAAAACACATTTCTTGGAAAAAATGCAGGGAATCTTAGCATACAATCTACTCAGATGCATGAAGGAGCTGCCAATACAGGTATTGGCGAAAAATCACTCTACTCACTTACAAAGGGTTACAACAACTCAGCTTTAGGATGCAATAGCCTGCAGAAACTCACCACAGGATACTATAATACAGGGATCGGTTTTTATTGCCTGCATGAACTAATAACCGGGCAGGCCAATACAGGAGTCGGAGCATTTGTTTTACAAAACAATAAAGGCGATGGAAATACAGCTTATGGAACGCTGGCTCTTACAAATAACACTAATAGTTCAAATAACTGCGCGGTAGGTACCAACGCATTATCAAAACTGGATTTTGAAAACAACGGAACTACTTATCAGGCATTGAATACTGCTGTTGGTTACTATTCTTTAATCTACAACAACTCAACCTCCAACACCAATGGCATAAAAAACACAGCTATCGGAGCCAATTCAGGTGCTGGTTATCAGGGGGGTGGCAACAACCAAAATCAGGGCTACAACAACATATTTGTTGGATATGGCGCCGGCAGGAATATCTGGGGCTCTGGCCACAACAATATTGTACTGGGCTTTGACCAGGAACTTCCGGTTAACGATGGGAGCTATCAGATGGTGCTGGGGGGACCTGAGATATTGTACGGCGACCTGCTTAACAAAAGATTGGGAATTGGTACCGCTAACCCTTTAGAAAAACTACATATTCAGGATACGGAGGATGTATCTCTCAAAATCTCAGGTGGTGATGAAGAAAATGCTTCAATACAACTATTGGAAAAAGAAGCGAACAATTACTATGGGTATGAACTCCAGTATTCAGGTTCAAGCAATAAGCTACACCTGTGGACAAAAGGATGGATAGGAAATGAAGTCATACGCATGACATGGAAGCCGGATGGGAATGTTGGCATCGGAACCACCTCACCCGAAGCTCATTTGCATATTTCCAGTACAACCGACGCCATGCTGATCATCCAGGCAGACACCGATAACAATACCGGAGGTGAAGATGAAAACCCCAGGCTTGAATTTCGCCAGGATGGAACGCTGTTTAAAGGAGCAATCGGATTCAATGGCGAAACGGATAATCTTTATTCCGGAGCCAACGTAAATTCGTTATATGTTATGCATGAATCCAATAATGACCTGCAATTTGGAACCAACAGCCTGATCAGGATGACCGTTCAGGCGGACGGGGATGTAAAGGTGCATAACCTTGCAACCGGAACAGTTTATTCCAATTCGGGCTTTTTGACCAACACCAATCCCTCCGACAGGCGACTCAAAGAAAACATCATTACCTTCTCCTCCAGCCTGGACAAAGTAATGCAACTCAGGCCGGTCACCTTCGACTGGAAAGAAAGCGGAAAGCAGGGAATTGGTTTCATCGCACAGGAAGTGGAAGCTGTAATACCTGAACTTGTTGGAGAAAATGCAGGTGGTGAAAAAGGGATTTACTCCACCGAAATGATCCCCTACCTGGTGAAGGCCATGCAGGAGCAGCAGGAGATGATCCGGGAACTGCAGCAGCAAAACCGGGACCTGATTGAGAGAGTGAACAATTTTGAAAAATAAACTGCTTAGTATATACTGAATCTTACTAAAAATGCAAAACAAATGTAAAAAGCAAGCTGAACAGGGCAAAGGAGATTACCGATCGTTGTTGCCAGTTGATGTCGGCAAAAATTTGTTTCCAAATAAGATCATTGCGCGCATGAGATGATGCTTTTCTTCAAGCATAGCTTTTGAACGAAATAAGCTGATTACTTCATTCATAAGGTTTTTGTTTTCTTTGGTTGTGATTATTTTAAAATCATCCGATCTTATACAAAAACAATCTTCCAATCTGCAACCGATGGTGGTATCCGGATAAGAATCTGAAAATAAACCATCAAGCTCAAATGTCTTTAAATCACAGCAATTGTAAAATTTCAGATATATCTTCATCCCGACAATATCATACACAATACTCCAACGTGTATCTTCTTGGCTCACAGTATCAAGAAGAGCAAGAGCAAAATCAACAGAGCATTTGTTAGGAGCTTCTTTTATTAAACTTGATACAGAAACAAACCGATCATTGGATCCCTTTCGTTCTGTTTGAACAGGTAAATCCCCTCCAAATCCTGCAAAATTACGGGTGTACCGGATTGATTCCAGATAGTTATTATTACTTAGTACTTTTAAAGGAAGGTCGGATCCGCTATAGCATATAAAACCATCTTTCCGGGGTTCAATCACAGCAATATTCCCATGCCGGTCAGCGACAAAATAATGCAAAGCAACCAGCAGTGGCTTAATCTGAATTCCATTGATTTTTTGACACACCTCTTCCACATTGCTACATTTGTCTAATAAGTATTGCACAAATTGAAATTCATTTGACAAAAACCTACTGGGATCAGAGCTAAATCCGTAATCCGGGCAATTTAGCTCCTCAACCACAAGGCCATTCTGATTTATACCCCCCAATGGAAATTCTTTTCCAAAATGATTGAATGTAACACTCCGATAATCGGATACCCAACTTAAAGTTTTACCCTCCAGACCGAAAATTTCTTTTCGGACACCTGCATGATTCAGCATGATCATACCTGGGTCTGCGTACCAGTCGAGATTCTTTGACACCAAAATGCATTGCTTGCCCGACAGACAAAACACCGTGCATGCATGAGTTTTATGCCAACATAAGAGCAATGCAAGTACATACAATACCAGTGTTGATTTAAGGTTCATCTTTCGAGAAAAATGCATTGTTACCGGATTGATCCAAAAATACTCCATGATTTCTTAATCCAAACCTACCGTATATTCCGGATCCGGTTTTCATTCCGTTGAAAATGTCAAATGACTTACCCATAGATGGAACATTACGGTAAATGTTATTATTATGATGGTAATAGAGATCGCTGCCGCTGAAATCCCAAAAAAAACCCAGGCCATTCATATCGCCAACCCCTACACTTCTGTTACCGAAATGATAGGTATCTTGCCCGGCCCCTTCCAGGAACCATCCCACGGAATGGTCCCTTCCACCTCCGATGGCCTGGGTCATTTTCCTGGGATCACAGGCTGCATTGTATACATCATCACCTTTTTGATCAATAAAACATGCCAGGCCCTTGTGTACCGCATACCCCTGGCTATGTGTCAGGGCGTTGTATGTATCATCACCTGATCTCTCATAAAAAAGACCTGCACCTAAAAAATAAGCGCCGCCCTGTGCGAAACTTCCTGCAAAATAGCTGTCGTCGCCATCGGCTTCAATAAAGATCCCAAAACCACCTGCCAGAGAGTGACCGTCTGTTGCTTCAGCACAACGGCCATAGCCGGCTCCCTGTATAAAGGCAGGTTGATCGCCCCGGCTCTGTTCACAATTGTAATGGTCATTTCCTTCTAAATCAAGGAATACGCCTACCCCCAATGAACCACCGAAACCCTGAGAATAAGCGCAGCAGGAATAAATATCATCCCCCGATTTATCAATAAGCATCGCAGCCCCGACAAAGGCCGAAGCTTGCGAATGACCCTTAGTACTATTGTAAAAATCATTCCCTTTGAAATCATACAAAATTGAACTACCGAATATAGAGAATCCCAGTCCATGGCTTCTGCAGTAGTATATATCGTCTCCGTCAAAATCCAGTAAAGCTCCAATGCCGGCAATTCCCGAAGCGATCTGAGAATTTTCGCTTTGGTAAGTATCATCACCCTGAAAGTCTATTAGAACGCTAACAGGAACGTTCGCTGAGGAGGCGGCAATATTGCCAATGTAGCGGTCATTACCACCAAGATCCAACACCAGGCAATAATCACCTTGTATGGTATCAACCTGAATACCCGTAATTGCAACCCTGCCGCAAGCACTTTCGAAACAACAGCCTTCAAAAGAACTGTCGACCGACATAAACAGGTCTTTCGGCAGTCGGGAAAATTCATCCATCAACAACCTGGTTGAAAATGAAAGCTTTTTTTGATCAACTTTATCTATTAAATCAAGACTTTCAAATGATATCATCTGCCGTTCGGTCCAGGGTCGCATAAGACGCTGAATCAAAGACAATCCTTCATCTTCAACCACTTCACTTATTATATCCTGCAATGGTTCCCGGTAAACAGCAATCATCTCAGCACAGCTATGCATCTTGAATAACAAATGTAAAATATATTTTTTCAGCTTATCAGGCAACTTTCGCCACTGTGTCAGGTCATGGTTATCAATCTTAATTATAACATCGTTGATCAATTTCTCCACCATATCAACATCATATTCATAAAAATTTCTTTCCCAGGGCAGGGCTACGCCACTCAAGGGCGGGCCATAACCTCCGGCAGACATACTTAACAGTCCGTACGCCAAATAAAATAGCCCGGATGGTTGATCAGCTGAAGCAATGAACAATTCCCCCATGTGCCAGTTAAATTCGGGTATTTGACCTGGATTGCTAAACAGAATCTTTATTCCGGCAGGTAAATGACCCGCTCCCGAGAATGCAGTCAACACCTCTGCATCAATACCTGAATTCTTCAATGAATCACAAAAAAACCATTTTTCACCTGAGATAAAATCATGAAAGGAAGAATCATTTTTCGCTCTGTTTTGAGCCAGGGAAGGATCAACCAGTAGCACAAAACAAAAACATGCTATATGTATAAAATGTGATTTCATTACAATTATTCATCAAAGGAAAGTCTGATAAATTCGGTTTCGTTCGGTTTTCCCGCCGCGATATGCAGTACAGGGTGTTCAGACAGCCCCATAACAAGACATCCGTAGGTATTGTTATTGGATATGGGATGAATTTCTGGTACAGTCAGGCTCAGTAATTCCTTAATCATTACTGCATTTAATTGACGATCGCATTCCTCAATTTTATCATATAACAAAAAGTAGCGCGGACAAAAATAGGGGTCATCCACCGTGCGTCCATATTCAGCTAACAAATCTATATAGTATTGGTTGAAATCCCGATTGGCTAATGAGAAGTTGGTATGGAAGCTAATGTTCTTTTCATCAAAAGGATAAAAAATTTGTTTTTCATTCGGTGAACACTCATAACACCGGGCCTCTTTCGGACCGCCAATAGTAAAACACTGTGGCACGCCAATCGGTACCTGCTCGATATATCTGTATGCTGCAGCTTCGGATGTGCAATCCAACACCCCTCTAACAATAAAGGAAACCGGCAATCCCTCCCTGGAGTGACTCAACATGGAAATGCCATTAAAGGCAATCCCAATGCCTTTCGAGTTCATTCCGTCTAGGCCGATAAACCCAGGGACAGTATAAACATACAATTCCTTATCATCGTCATAGATGTGCAGTAAGGTTGGGGCTCCATGCATCCATGGTGGCGGATCCATATTCTGTGCGAGTATGGTAGGAGTCGTATCTGTTTTGTTCACGCTGATTGCGGTGCAATGTCCTTCGGCAAGCTCCTCCGCAAAAGCCTCAATTTCCTCACTCATCTGAAAAGCCAACATGGTTTCGTATGCCTGCCCACTACCATCAGCAATCCCTTCGATTTCCTCTATAATCTCTTGATGATAGCGACCCACGGTATCTCTGAAAGTGGTATTGTTAGAAAAAACCTCTATAGCTCCCTCGAAATCCTGATGGTAGGTGTTCTCAACTTCAATCATCCATCTTTTGATGATGGAATCAATTTGTGGCTTTAACAATTTGCCATGGTCGAAGCCCCGTTCATAAGGGCTCCCAAATAAGTGCAAAATTGTAAGATTATTTCTTTTATCAATATAGCTCTCGGGATTGCAGGCAAAAAGCAACAGCGACAATACGATCAGTAAATATAATTTTCCTTTCATGGTGATTGATTAAAAAAATACTTCAAGGCTTCATCAATATAATAGTCTTCATCCGGTGGGTACCGGTGATCCAAACCTGGCACGATAACATGCAGGTAATGTAGTTTTGCTTCTTTGAAAACAGGAAGCATCATTTTCTGTTTTTCAAGATAAAAATCATATTCACCGCCCACCATATATAGCGTGAAGTCAAAATTAAGCTTTTCATTTTTATACAATTCTTCGAACTGATAGGGCATACCCGGGCAAAACAGCAGTCCACCCTTTGCCGGCATTACATTTCGAAGCAGAATATCAAGCGCATATGTCCCACCTGCCGAAATCCCCGATAGGTAAATGGCATTGGTATCAACATCATATTTCTGTATTACATCTCTTAGTATATTCCTAATGTCCTCATCAGCCCGGGGATCGCCGGAGCGCCACCCATAAGTTTGTGAATCATAATGCCTGTATGACTGCAAATAAATATTGATAAAGCATGAATCCAAAATGGGCGAATGCCAGTGTTCTTTCACCCTGGCCAGGTTACTGCCACCCCCATGGAAAATCAGCATTACAGGATGACTTTTGCCCATGCAACAATTGCACGGCTGCTCTACTTCATAAATGGTTCGGGAATCAATTAAAGCCGCTTCCCTTAACTCCATGTCTTTCCATGCTATGGAATCAAAACCCGGCAGTTCTTTGTAAGGATCATACTTTGCCAATGCAGGATGGATAAAATAAAACCATCCCTTTTGGTGCCCGTTCCTGAAAATTGTGAGATTTTCTTCATTATGGCCCAGCTTCTCGTTGAGATATATTTTCTCTTTTGAAAGCTCAAACCAATTGTCTGCATATTGGGGTTGTAGACCGGTGATCAGACCAAGTGCCTCATAATACAGTCCATTCTTCGCAAGGCTGTCAACCTTTGCAAACAAACTATCAAAGACATTCTGCTGCGAATTCGCTTTTGTATTTACCAATAGCATCCCCAATACAAATACGCCAAAAAAAACAGGGTTAACTTTCATGAGTGCCTAAAATTTATCATGCCTGCAAACTTGCATTTTTAACTTAATCATTCGCTTATATTTTCGACGAATGGTGGTAATATTCGACGAATCAACCGGGAAGGAAACGTTTTCGAATGTTACTAAGCTGTGTGCGGCTCACAGGAATTTCATTTGCCGTTTTTTTCATTATGATGTATGAATTTCCATCTGGCTTTTTTATCACCTCACTTACCATTTCGAGATTAATTATGTAAGAGCGGTGGACCTGAAGGAACAAATCGGCAGGCAGGCGTTCCATCCACCTTTTCATTGTCTGATGAGTCAATCCTGTTTTCCCATCTTGGGTATAAACGAATGTATAATCCCCCCTCGCCTCAATAATCGAGATATCCGCAACCCGAATAAAACATGAAGCATTTCTCTGGCTGATCAAAAGCCGGTCCTGCGGTTTTAATAAAAAACCCGGATCATCCCGGTGAGGATGACCCAACCTGGAAATGCTTTCGTTCAGACGTTCAGGATTCACGGGCTTTAAAAGATAATCAAGGGCGTTTACCTGAAAAGCCCTGATTGCATATTCATCATAAGCGGTGACGAAGATCACATGGAATTTTTTATTGATTTGATCAATCAGGTCGAATCCGGTTTGCGTACCCAGATCAATATCAAGAAATAAAAGGTCAGGTGTGTATCTATTGATGAGCTCATTTGCTTCCGCTACCGAAGCAGCTTCACCAACAACCCGAATTTGACCAAAAGGTTCAAGCAACCGTTGCATTTCCCACCTGGCCAGTGGTTCGTCATCTACGATTATGGTATCCCAGGTCTTCATACTCCCGGTGGAATGATTTTCATGATCATGCTGGCTTTCACTTTTCCATCCTCCTGATTAAGTTTTAGTTCATTTCCGGGATCAATTATTTCAAGACGTTTTCTTAAATTCTCCAGACCGGTACCTGTTCCTTCTTCATTGCTTGCAGGAAACAGCCTGCCTGTGTTGATAACCTCAACCATTATATCCTCCCCGGATTTCAATAGCATAAGCTCGACGGCCACTTTTTCATCAGTGCTTTTCAATCCATATTTAACCGCATTTTCAACAAGTGTTTGTATGGCAAATACCGGGATCACAAACTTAGAAATGTTGTCTTGTTCTGAAATTTCGAATTCAAGCCTTTCGCCATATCGCATTTTTTGAATATTGAGATAGCTCCTGACAGCCTGTATTTCTTCCTTTATACTGACCAAGCTTTTATCATTTACAAACAAACTGTAACGAAAATAATCCGACATTTCAGTAATTGATTCTCTTGCCTTTTCATCATCCAGGCCGATCAGCCCCCTGATGGAATTCAGGGCGTTAAATAAAAAATGGGGATTGACCTGGTAGCGCAGCATCAACCAGTTTGCCTCCCTGGAAAGGGATTCTGCCTGCAATGCCTTTATACGCATAGTTTGGAGTGAGTGCCTGAAGTGGAGCATTGAAACAAATACAAGAATAAGCAATAAGGGAATAAAAAAATGCAGACTATGCACAAAAAAGAAATTTCCAAGGGGTGGCGCCGAATATCCAATTAGCGAACGTATGCCAATTGACAATAAATTGGCGAGTACAGCAACCGGATAGATCATCAGGAAAACCAGCATAAAGGCAAGGAGTTGCCTGACCCGTTTAAGGAGGACGTTCAGTATGATCACTAATACACCCGATGCAACCCATATGGATAAGCCCTCGACACCCCTCACAATGATTGGTATTAAAATGCCCAGGTTGCCTTTGGGATTATTGGCCCATTGAATGATCGAAATCAGGAACCAAATGGTGATGGCCGCAAACTGAGCCCAAAGCACTTGTTTGAAGTTTAGACCGATCAAAATGTCTTTTGCCGGTTTCATGGCTTTAAAACATAAAGCTTCAAATGTAGTTTATTTTTTGCATTCTAAAGTTAGAACACAAATCTCACCAATACATAAACCACAACCCCTATCAGTATAGCTGCATAAGCCATGGTAAATATTCGGTCGAGCAACCATTTTCGGCCCATTTCATTCATCCTTTGATTTATATTTTCTCTTAAACGCTGGGGGATGCGGATTGCAGTGCCTGAAATGTTCATATTTCGGGCCGGTGTATCCTGATCCATGCCCGTCCCTCGCTGCCGCCTTCCTGAAAAGGGTTTACGCGGACGCATGGTGTAAATCCACCTTTGGATGCCGAAGCCCATGTAGCCCATTGGATGGTTTTTTTGCTAATAATTAAAATATTTCAAAACTGGCTTTTCATTGCCCAGCGTGGTTTTAAATTCCAGATTTCAGATTTTTGGACAAAGCCCACCCCGGCAATCCTACGAGGGTTTTATTCACAAACATCCAGTGCAAGATCAAACTTCAAACTTTTTAATGAACATAAGCTCGCAGGGTTTTGGTAAAAGACATTTTATCTTACATTTGCCTGTAAATGCGCTTGCATGCCGGATAATCATAAACAAGAAGAGATTCAGAAGCAACAAAGCTTTCGCTTCGGGCTGATGCTGAACAGCCTGACGGTCGAACACTGGCAATACCTGTGCATCGAAAAACTGATCAAGGATGGAAACCAGGCAGCTCTGCTGATCCTGAATGACAATATCCCCAATAAAACCTCTTTTCTTAATAAACTCAGGACATATCCCTGGGAAAAGTTGCTTTATAATCTTTATAACCGCTATCTGCTCCGCCCGAAAGCCAAGAAACGGGTGTCGATCCATCCCCTCATCGAAGAATGTGAAACCATCCGCTGCCGGACAAAACAAACAAAACATACCGACAGCTTTTTAGAGAAAGACATTGATCGGATCAAAGATCATTGCCTGGATTTTATTTTGCGTTTCGGCTTCAATATTTTAAAAGGGGAAATCCTGGATGCGGCAAAATACGGTATCTGGAGCTTTCATCACGACGATGAGCAGAAATACCGCGGCGGTCCGCCGGCATTCTGGGAAATCTATAAAAACGACCCGGTGAATGGTGTTATCCTTCAAAAGCTTACCGAAAAGCTGGATGCCGGCGTCATTCTGAAAAAAGGCTATTTCAAAACCGTCTTTCACAGCTATTCGGCCAATATCGACCAGGCGTATTACGAAAGCACATCCTGGCCGGTGCTTTTGTGCAATGAGATCAGAAGCGGTATTTTCAGCCCATGGCCGGGCCAAAGCGAAGCACCGATTTACCACATACCTTCCAATTTTCAGTTCATTGGATTCTGCTGCAAGCTAATTTTAAACAAATTACGTTTTCATCTAAAAGAGCTGTTCAAAGTGGAAGACTGGAACATAGCCATGGCAGAAACTCATATTTCCGATGACGGACAAATACAATTGAAAGATGCAGCCTGGCATCCCAAATCCTTGGCAAAGCACTTCCTGGCCGATCCCTTCATTTTTGAGCACAAAAACAAAACATTTATCCTTGCCGAAGATTATCACTACCCGGAACGAAAAGGAAGGATCAGTATGGGTTCTTACGATCCGGCCAAAAGATCGTTTTCGGAATTCCAACCCGTCATCAGTGAAGATTTTCACCTGGCCTACCCTTCTGTGTTCAGGCATAAGGATCAGATATATTGCATACCCGAAACCTTTGAAAAAAACCAGATCCGTCTTTACCGTTTTGATAAGGAAAAGGAGACTTTTATTTTCGACAGGGTTTTGCTGGACGGGATCGATGCCGTGGATCCAACCCTGATTGAACAGGACGGGCGGTTTTATCTTTTCTTCACAAAGAGAAGGCTGCCCAGCGTTCATCTTTACATTTACCATGCAGAAAATTTTGAAGGCCCTTACCTGCCGCATGCCAACAACCCTGTGAAGACGGATATCCACTCGGCAAGGCCTGGGGGAAGTTTCTTCAGAATGAACGGGCAACTTTACCGTCCCGCCCAGGACTGCGCCGAAACTTATGGTAAGCGTATCCTGATCAACCAGGTTCAAAAACTGAGCCCCTTTGAATTTAAAGAAATCACAGTATCCGGCATTAAAGCCATACAGGGAACGAAATTCGACGGTGGGTTGCATACCTTCAACTTTACAGGGGATCTGGCGGTGATCGACGGCAAACGTTTTGCTTTTCTGGTGCAAAACCTCTGGTACCAGTTGGGCAGGAAATTCAAAAGATTGCTCCATCTAAACACAGAACAACAAAGCCATGCTGACTAAGATCCTCGGCACCACCGGCACCCGGCTGCTCAATGCCCTGCTCACCCTGCTGACCCTGTGGATCACAACCAACTACCTGGGTAAGGAGGGCGTGGGCACCATCAGCCTGATCATCCTCGACATCAGCATAATCCTGTTGTTGAACGATTTTTTGGGAGGCAGCGCACTGGTGTATTTCAGCAGCCGTAAAAAGCTGTTTTCACTGCTGCTGGTTTCCTACAGTTGGGCCATAGTGGTTTTAATGCTGTTTTTCTTTATTTTCAGATTGATGGCACTTTTTCCCGGCATTTATTCCGACATAGTTGCCACAGGTTATGAGCATCACATATTGCTGCTGGCCTTTATGAATGCGCTTTGCCTTTCAAACTACAATTTCCTGGTAGGACTGGAAAAGATCAAACGATACAACCAGGTGTTTTCTCTGCAGATCGTTACCACCGCCATTGTATTGGCCCTGATGATCTTCGTTTTCAGGAAACATGAAGTGATGTCTTATGTGATCGCCCTTTACGTTGCATTGGGGCTTTCCATCCTGACAAGTTTCGGGATGCTGTTCAAAAACATCAAAGTGGCCAGACCCGAAAAACCGGGGGCCATGATCAAAGAGATCCTTGCTTTTGGCAGCATGGGGCAGTTCGCCAACATCATTCAGCTGATGAACAAGCGCTTCAGCTTTTTCGTGATCAAATCCCACCTGAATGTGGGTGCGCTGGGTGTTTATTCCGCCGGGGTTCAACTAACGGAGGGTTTGCGCATCATCGGGCAAAGCATTTCACTAGTGCAATTCTCGAGGATTTCCAACACCCGCGATCCGGAATACGCCAAACGCATAAGCATACAACTTTTAAAATTCACCCTGTTCGTAACTTTGATCGCCCTGCTGGTGATCCTGGCCATCCCCTCCTCTGTTTTCACTTATGTTTTCGGGGAAGATTTCGGTGGATTGAAACCGGTCATCCTTAGCCTCAGCATCGGGCTGATGGCCATTTCAGCCTCCATGATCTTTGCCCATTATTTCAGCGGCATGGGCAAGCCCAAATACAATATGTATTCTTCGGCCTGGGGATTGCTCATCACCATTCCCGGCGTTTTCATCCTGATCCCCTGGCTGGGCATCATTGGCGCAGGCCTGGCCGCTTCTGCCGCCTACCTGGCTTCTATGATCTATCATCTGATCCTGTTTGTAAAAATGTCAGGGGCAAAAGGAAAAGAGTTCTTGCCCGGCAAAGACGACTGGCAGGTATTGAGGACAGAGCTGAGGAAAATGGTGAAGACGGAGCGGGGAAGGGATTGATGGGAAAGTGACCCGATCACTTAAACCAATTTGGAAAAGTGGTCCGATTACTCAGCAACTGCTGTTTCATTGATCAAATGACATTCCCAAGTAATCGAATCACCGGCAAATTTCTGGAAAGTGACCCGATCACTCATCAAGCGCCGTTTCATTGATCAAATGACATTCCCAAGTAATCGAATCACCGGCAAATTTCTGGAAAGTGACCCGATCACTCATCAAGCGCCGTTTCATCGACAAAATGTCCTTTCAAGTGATCGGTTCACTGTTAAGCTCTATTAATTTGCAGTGTGAAAGTGGTC
>JAIPBS010000003.1 GCA_021738625.1 Bacteroidales bacterium | reverse complement strand
GATACATCATTTTGATTAATACCCACCAATCTCTCAAACTCTAATCATAAACCTAACATCATTCCCCATATTTAGCCCGGTTTCGTCAACACCGCATCTAGCCTTTGTTTTGCAAACAGGCCAGATGCTTAGTTAATAGGCAATGTAAGTGATTATTATAACCAGGGGTCTGAAAATGTAATTATAGGGTCCAATGCCGGCCAGGGATCAGCTTTAAACACACATGATGGATGTATATTTATCGGTTATGGTGCAGGTTCCAATGAAACTAATGATGATAAACTCTACATTGAAAACAGTAACTCTTCATCCCCCCTTATCTATGGTGACTTCTCCACCGATAAGGTCACCATCAATGATGTGCTGAAACTTGCCCCCCGTGCCAGCGCTCCCTCAAGCCCGGCAGAAGGCGAACTTTATGTGAATTCTTCCGATCACCATATTTATTGCTACCTAGGTGGAACCTGGAAACAACTGGATTAATAAGCATTTTGTTATGAAAAAAATAACAAATCCGAAAAGGAAATTAAAACAAAAGGATTAGAAACAGACAATTATTAGGTAATGCCATTGGTTCTCGCAAAAAACTAAATCTATTGTCAGGCTTGCCCGTTCCTTTCATTCTTTTATAGTGCAAAACTATTTTTCTTTTCAAAAATCATATCGGAAAATCAATTCCCCAAAACCCGGTTCCGATATGCTTTTACTAAAATCTTTCAGGCATCCAAGAAACAAAACAATGCAGTTGTCAGGAACTGTTGCAAAACAACCAGGCTATGTGATAAATTCATAACCACATAAACAAATAACACCCAAAATAGTGAAAACAAATACCAGTTTTTTTATTGCCATGCTTATCATAATGGTAGGCGCAGTGAATCTTCCTGCAACGGCATATAACAATCATAGTCAGTCAGGAATAAATGAAGCTTGCCTAATCAACAGCAGTATTCCTCCAAACCCGGTTGACAGATATTGGGAAAACAGCATACCTGCCACGGCAATATATGATTATTTCTTTGATAGATATGGGGGCGGTATTTTTGAGGTCAGATACAAAGTAAATGGCAGAACTTTATGTTGACCTTGCCGAAGTTTGGCGCAATATGACCAAAAAAGCCTTATGGGGCAATCATGCTTACAATAAAATGGATTGCGATAAAAAAGTGATCTATTATTATGAGAAGGCCTTGCAAACCGATCCTTCATATCAAAAAGCCAGGACCACACTGGCCCGGCTCAAAGCTCCCAAACCCCCTGTTCCCGATGCTGTTAAAAAGCTCGAACCCATCCCTGACCAGTATTGGGACGAGGCACAATCAGCCATGCAAATGGTTGATCAGGGTGAACTCATTCAGCCGCTCGAAGAAAAGGGCAATTTTATTAATGTTGCAGATGTTTTTATCAATACTGACGGAAAAGGTAGGGTGTGGTTGAGAAGAAGCGGAACAGAAGACTGGGCTCAGATCACTTCTTCACCGGTTGTTATTTATCCTTTCGATGCGATCAAAACGAGTGATGAGGCATCAGGGGTGTCGGTTACCTTTGCTTCGGATAAGGCCAGGCTCAATATCAAATCCGGTTCAATCGTTCAGTTTGATGATAATTATCTCTACATACAACGCGGAGATGTATATGTGCAAGTAAGAAAAGAAGGGGAGAAATTCTTTGTTGTAACCCCTTCGGCCGGGCACGGGGTGAGAGGAACGGAATTTGAAGTGAGCGTGGCACCCGATAAAAGTACTACCACCTATCTGTATAGCGGTTTGGTTGAGGTGCGCAACCAAACAAATATCAGCTATCTAACAGCCGGCGAGAAGCTGGTGGCCAAAGCCGGTGAAGAAGTAATGCAGCGATCGGCTTTTAATGCTTCTCAGCGTAAAGCCGCCAACTGGGAAAAGCTGATCAGAGAAGCTGAGACTCAGCAGCTGCCCTACAAACCACCTGCCGGATACGATACCCCCGACAAGACCAGACAACCCGAACCTGCCATGAATGCTGTCTGGGGTTCATACAGCCTGAATGATCAGAATGTGGGCACCCTGATCGACAGGGAGCTCAGCAGTGGAAAAACCCCTGTCGGTTTGCAGGTCAGGGGCATGGATATGCAGATCCTTTATCTTGATCAGGATCTGTTTAAGATGACAGCCTGGGCTATCGACTGGTACGCCAATGCAGACGAGATCAAAAACGGGATCACTACCAAAATGCAGAAAGAGGATTATTTCCCTATGGGGATTTCCTCCGACAATAAAAACTTGTATGTGCTGTACATCAAAGGAGAAACCAACCCCATTGCCTGGCAGCTTGTCGAATCGGGGCAGAATCTGCAAGAGGTCGCTGCCGATATCCAGCATTAGGTGAACCAGGGGTATCTCCCTGTCGGCATCAGCCTTCATGGCCAGTGGTATTATACCTTACTGGTTCAGGTGCAGAACTCCAGCCTAAAGAATTGGGAAATCAAAGGTTACCTCACTTTGCAAGAAGCCCAACAGGAAATAAATGATTACATGCCGCAGAATAAACTTCCTTTTGGTTTTATCCAGGAGGGGAGTCTGTACAATGTTTTGTATGTCGGATATTGATTTGACAAACCCCTGTCAGGGTTTCAATCCCTGGCAGGGATTTGTTGTTATAATATCTCGGAATTGTATTCACTTGCACATTACTGCCTGAAATTTTATATATTTACGCATTAACCAAGATCAAGGGCCTGTGGCAAGGTTTGTACCATTTTTATTTTTGTTCATCTATTTGCCATCATCAACCGATGGACAGGGTTCCCAGGCGGACAGTATTAAAGCACTTGTCACGCAAGCATCAGGCATACAAAAAGTTATGCTTATGCTCGAACTTTCAGGAGAGATTTTTACCGAACAGCCCGATATTGCAATGAGGTATGCTGACACCGCCATGATACTTGCCGGCGAGCATGATGAGAAATCATTGTATGCCAGCGCGCTCATGCGCAAAGCCATCATTTATACCAAGCTGAATAATTTCAGGATTTCGATTGATATACTCCGGCAGGCACTTGCCATGTATGAAAAACTGGGGGAAAGGGACAAAGCCGCAACGGCCCTGAAACGATTGGCGATAAATTACAGAAATATTCCGGATTACGACAGTGCGATGTATTTCTATAGGAGAGCCAGTGAAATTTATGAGGAACTCAACGACTCGTCAGGCGTGGCGGAAAGCCTGAGCAATATCGGGTATATGTACCGCAAAGTGGGCGACTTCGACAGTTCGCTTGAGTTTTATCTGAAAGCTTACGATCTGTTCTCCGGAACAGACAACAAAGAAAAGGAAGCGTTGCTCTTAAGCCGTATTGGAAGTGTTTATACTCAAATCAAGGATTACAATAATGCGATCACTTATTATTTGCTTTCCTTGGATCTTCGGAAAGAAATCGGCGATGAACATGGGATCGCTGCTTCCCTGAATAATATAGGCAATGTTTATATGTATCAGGATTCATTAAATCCTGCGCTCGAATATTATTTCAAAGCACTCGAGATCAACAGCAGGACCGGGAATGAAAAATATATGTCGTTCAACCTGCACAACATAGCAATTATCTATGATATGAAAGGAATGCCGGAAAAAGGCATGGAATACCTCGACCGTTCGATCAGCATTAAGCAAAAGCGGAAAGACACACACGGCCTGGCGTCTTCATATAATTCAAAGGGGCTGATGTATTTGAATATGGGTGAGCATCAAAATGCCATCCATTGGCTGATGCAGAGCATGGAGCTTGGCCGGAAAATTTCCTATCGGGAGAATATATTAAGGAACTACGAAAATCTCGAACAGGTTTACCTTTCTATGGGAAATTACAAAGATGCCTATAACTATCTGAAGAAATATGAACAGTTGAAGGATTCTCTTTTAAATGAAGAGAAATTAAAAACCATTGCAGAATACCAGGCAAAGCTCGAAACTGCCCTCAAAGAAAAGGAAAACCAGGAGTTGAAAAACTCTCTCTCTCAGGTTCAAAAAAAGGAAGAATCGCACCGGAGGTTCCAACTCCTTCTGTTAGTGATTATAATAGCCCTGATCATTGTTGGATTTCTGCTGGTGTTGAATCTCAGGTTGCGCAGACGAACACTGTTAAAGGATAAAACCATTGCTGAAAAATCTGCGGAACAATATAAAACCCAGTTGGAATTCCGCAACCGTGAACTTACCGCAAAAGCGCTGAACCTTGCCCGAAACAACGAAATGATCAATGCGGTTATCGGGCATGTCAGGGATCTTGAAAAACATACGGACGAAAAAGGCAAAGCCAAATTGCTGGAACTGATCATCAATTTGAAAAAGAATACCCAGCAAAATGCCTGGAAAGAGTTTCAGACAAGGTTCGAAAATGTGCACAGCCGGTTTTATGAAAACCTGCGGAGAAAATATCCCGGCCTTACCCCCAACGAATTGAGGCTTTGTGCGTTTCTTCGGCTCAATATGACTTCCAAGGATATTGCCGCGCTTACTTACCTGAGCGTGCGATCGGTTGAAACTGCACGGTCGAGGCTCAGGAAGAAACTGGATATTCCTTCCGACAGCAGTCTGGTGAACCATCTTGCATCTTTTTAAAAGGCTGATCAATAGATACATGTATTGGTGGCGATGTGGTTTTGTTGTGGTGTGTTTTGCGGTATGTCGTATTATTGACAGGGTATTTCATTTGCCGACATGACCTCTTCCTGATTATTATTGATTCTCAATACTTATGCATGCAGTTCGGCACAAATAAAAACGGAAATACGGAACAGCCTGGCACAAGGCAAACCAAATTGAACCAGGAAATAACTAAGCTTATTGACTTAACCAACTCCCAGAATACTGCCCTGAGTAAAATCATCGGACTGTTTGATCCTGCCTCCGAAAAATCTGCAATGATAACGGGCAGGGTCTTAAAGCATGAAAAAAGGAAAGTGTTATTCCATTTCAGGAATTTATTCAAAAGAAAAAACCCAAAACCATGAAAAAACAAATCCTTATTCTTTTCTGCCTGATCGGCCTCGCCTCGCATGTTTATGCGCAGGGTGTCGCCATTTCAACAGACGGCAGCGCACCCGATTCATCGGCCATGCTGGAGGTAAAATCGGATTCGATGGGAATCCTGATCCCGCGCATGACAGAAATGCAGAAGAACAACATTGGTAGTCCTGCCTTCGGCCTGATGGTTTTCCAGGTGGATGGCGATACAGGCTTTTATTACAACTCCGGAACTCATTTCACACCCAACTGGCTCAGACTGATTCCCGGCCCCCTCACACAATTATCCGATGATGACGGAGATACAAAAGTATTGGTAGAAAACGGTTCGGATGACGACTGGATACGCTTTTACACTGCCGGGAGCAATGTATTCAGTTTCACTTCTGACGGCCGGATGGAAGTGGAGGGAAGCAGTGTATATATTGGACAGTATTCGGGGCAGGATATTTCCAGCGGCTATAGCAATACCTTTTATGGTGCCAGAACCGGTATGGAAACCACATCAGGATCGCTGAACACTTTCGTCGGTCACCGGGCGGGAGAGAAGAACATGGGAGGCGGAAGCAACCTATATCTTGGATACCGTTCAGGCAATAATAATCTTAACGGCTCAGGAAATATCTTTATCGGCAAGGAAGCCGGATACAATGAAACCGGCTCCAACAAGCTTTATATCGAGAACAGCAATGCAGATTCCTCCGGTGCTTTGATTTACGGGGAGTTCGACAACGATACCTTAGTCGTCAATGGTGATTTGGGAATCAATGGACAGATCAGAATTACAGGGGGCAGTCCTACTCAGGGAAATGTATTAACCTGTGATAGCACCGGTCTGGCCAGTTGGACTGCAACAATTTCTTCGATAGATGATCTCACGGATGCTGTAGCAAACGATCAGAGTGTATTTCTGGGAAGGGATGCCGGTATCAATGATGACTGGAATAATTTCAATACAGGATTGGGTATTGGAGCAATGAAAAACAATATCTCCGGTGGCTACAATGTTGCTATGGGCTATCGGGCACTGTACCATAATATCGGAGGAAGGTATAATACCGCCATTGGTCAGGACGCTTTGCTGAACAGCGTTGCGAATTACGGTTCAACGGCCGTGGGAGCCCAGGCCATGTATTATGCAAATAACGCTTCAAGTCCGGTGGTTTATACCCATAACACGGCCCTCGGTTACGAAGCCTTGCGTGGGAGTACTTTACCCGCTAATAATACCGGCCAAAACAATACGGCCATTGGCAGCCAGGCAATACATTCAAATACAAGCGGACATGAAAACACGGCAGTAGGCACCCAGGCTATGTATTCCAATACCAACGGTTATGGCAATGTAAGTCTCGGTTATCAATCCCTTTATGAAAACATTGGTGGCAGTTTCAACACGGCAACAGGTTTTCAGGCCATATATAGTAATCAATCAGGTCATTACAATTCGGCGCATGGGTATTTGTCTCTTTATAACAATACCGGATCGGGAAACACAGCGCAGGGTTATTGGTCCTTATTTAGCAATACTTCAGGATCATCCAATACAGCTATCGGCCATGGCGCTATGAAAGATAATACCCTCGGCACAAGCTCGGTTGCAATAGGCTATGATGCCCTCCATGAAAATAAAGCCAACAGCCGGTCCACTGCTATCGGATACAATGCCATGTATAATGCCGACAACCGAACAAGCGGGAGGGAAACCTACAACACGGCAGTGGGATACGAAGCCCTGAAAGGAAGTGCTTCACCTGTAAACAATTCGGGTCAGTACAATACGGCAATCGGCGATCAGTCGATGTATGGAAATACAAGCGGCAACAAAAACTTTGCAGGCGGATACCGTTCCATGTACTATAATACCTCGGGCGAATACAATACGGCCTCAGGTTTTCAGGCTTTGTTAAAAAATGATGATGGCGACCGGAATTCGGCTTTTGGCTCGGAAGCGATGTACTGGAATACTTCGGGGAGCTACAATACGGCAATGGGCGGCAAGGCGATGTTTACGAATTCATCAGGTAGTTATAATCTTGCAATGGGCAACGAAGCCATGTATTACAATACTAGCGGGGCCAAGAATATGGCCACAGGTTATCAGGCCTTGTATTCAAACCAGACTGGTACTGAAAACGATGCTTATGGCTACCAGGCCCTTTATTCAAATACTACCGGGGATTCCAATCTGGCCATCGGATACCAGAGCCTGTATTCTAATGTGGGGAATAACAGGAGTACCGTCGTTGGCTATCATGCGATGTATTATGCACATAACTTATCAGGTATTAATTCCAGAAATACATACAATACAGCTTTCGGCTTTGAAGCCCTTAGAGGCGGCACGCTTCCTTCAGAAAACAACGGACGTTATAACACTGCAATGGGAGATCAGGCATTGCGGGTTAACCGGGGGGGTGAGTACAATACCGGGTTGGGATACCAGGCGCTGATATCAAACAGTGGCGGCAACCGGAATACAGCCGTCGGAGCCAAAGTGTTGATAAACAATCTAAGTGGGTCTTATAATACCGCCATAGGATATAATGCCTTACTTTACAACGATAATGGTCAGAGAAATACGGCAATCGGATATGGCGCAGGAGGTACTAACTGGTATGGAAATGATAACACGTTTCTGGGATATGGAGCTGACGCCACAATCATTAACTGTTACAACTCCATGGCGCTGGGCTATAATGCTCAGGTCAATAGCAGCAACAAGGTGGTGATAGGTAATTCGAGTGTGGGAACCATCGGGGGTTATGCTTCCTGGTCTAATTATTCCGACAGGAGACTAAAAAAGGAGATACACTATGATGACGCCCTGGGACTGGATTTTATCAACATGCTTAAAACCGTTACTTTCATCTATAAAGAGGATGAAAATAATAGAATGCGCAACGGCCTGATTGCCCAGGATGTACAGAAGGTTTTAGAGGTGCAGGGTTTATACTTTAGCGGGCTGGTGGTTGATGAAGATCCGCAGGCCACTTTAAACCTCTCTTATGTGGAGTTTGTTATCCCGCTTATCAATGCCGTTAAGGAGCTCAGCAGACAAAACACTGAGTTAAAAGAAAAGATAGATGAACTGGAGAAATTGAGGGCTGAGGTTGCAAACCTAAAAATCCTGCTCGCAGCCGATTAGATCAGCATGTTATTAACTGCATGTAAAATGCTCCCTGTAGTTTTACACATACTGCTCACTCAACAGCTCCGCCACCGATTCGTCGAACAGGTCGAGTTTTTGCACCCGGTCGAAGGTGTCGAGCAGGTCGGTGATGCGGACGCGCTTTTTCTCCGCTTCCCGGTAGTCTTCCACGATCCGGCCCCGGTGCATCATCACAATGCGGTCGGGCAGGTCGATGGCCTGCTGCATGGAATGGGTTACCATCAGGGCAGTCAGGTTTTCGTCTTGGATGATCTTTTTGGTCAGCTCCGCTACCTTAGCTGCACTCTTGGGGTCAAGGGCGGCGGTGTGTTCGTCCAGGAGCAACAAGCGCGGTTTTAGCCAGGTGGCCATCAACAGGGTAAGCGCTTGCCGCTGTCCACCCGATAATGTGCCGATGGGATTGTCCAGCCGGTCTTCCAGGCCCATCTTCAGCATGCTTACCCGTTCGGCAATTTCATGCCTCACCTTGTGGTTGACTGCCGTGGTCAGAGGCCTGGACCGGCCTCTTCGCATGGCCATCACGATGTTTTCTGCAATGCTCATATCAGCCGCCGTGCCGGCGAACGGATTCTGAAACACCCTGCCGATTAGCCGGGCTCTTTTAAATTCCGTCCAGTTGGTCACCTCCTTTCCGTCGATGCTGATGCTGCCGGTATCCGGTGTAAAGGTCCCCGCCGCGGCATTCAGCAGGGTGCTCTTACCCGAGCCGTTGGTTCCGATGATGCAGGTGAAGCTGCCTTCTGTGATTTGCAGGTCGATGTTGCGCAACGCTCTGACCTCGTTGACCGTATTCGGATTGAAGGTTTTCGATATTCCTTTTATATCAAGCATGGTATGAACCTCTAAATAGTTGTTTATGTACGGATTTGAAAAACCCTGGACTAACCAGCGCCAGGAATACAAACAGGGCGGTGACGAGTTTCAGATCGTTGGGGTTCAGGCCCCAGCGCAAAGCGATGGCGATCAGCATTCTGAAGAGTATGGTTCCCAGGATC
Organism: Bacteroidales bacterium; assembly: GCA_021738625.1. GTDB lineage: Bacteria > Bacteroidota > Bacteroidia > Bacteroidales > JAIOZK01 > JAIOZK01. The sequence continues at coordinate 144,757 of JAIPBS010000003.1, read as the reverse complement.
ACCCCGGCGATGGTGATGCCCAGGTTGGTTTTGCCTACCAGGGCTTCCCCGATGATGATGCTGGCCAGCCCCCACACCATCATCCCGATGCCCATCTGCACATCGGCAAATCCCTGGTATTGTGCCAGCAAAGCGCCCGATAAAGCCACCAGACCATTGGCCAGCGCCAGGCTGAAGACCACCATCAGGTTGTTGTTTACTCCCTGTGCCCGCACCATTTGCTTGTTGTTGCCGGTGGCACGCAATACCGTTCCGAAATGCGTGAGCAGGAAACGGTACAGCAACCAGCCGATCAAAATGACGATCAGCAGGCTGCTGATAAACACTGCCAGGTCGATAACGGAAACCTGCCAGCCGAAAACCAGCAGACTGTTTTCGCCGCCGGTCAGATTGGTTAGCAGCTTTTCGGGTACGTCCGATACGGTTTTGGTGTCCAGCAGCGGGATGTTGCTGCGGCCCATAATCCTAAGGTTGACCGAGTAAAGCGCCGTCATCATCAAAATACCTGCAAGGATTTCCTGTATCCTGAAACGGGTATATAAAATCCCTGTGACCGAACCGGCCAGCATGCCGGCAACAAAGGCTACCAGAGTGGCCAGCCAGGGCGACCAGCCCGACATGATCAGCACTGCTGTGGTTGAAGCACCCAATGTGAAACTGCCGTCAACGGTGATGTCGGTAAACCTGATCATGCGAAAGCTGATGAGCATGCCCAGCGAAAGCAGCGACAGGATTAGTCCGATGGTAAATGCGCCGATGATCAGATTCATAATTCCTCCTCCTTGTTTTGAACAGCCGAGCACCACATGGCTCCCCTGATAAAAGCGCTTTCTCCCAATCCCTGCACCGGCCGGTTATCTTCAACCAGATGCATCAGGGCTTTGGGCGGCGGGCCGTTGAAAAATTTATCCATTTGTTCGTTGATGTCAAGTTTTCCGTTTTGAAGCGGCTGATAGGGAAATACCACCGCATGTATATGGGCTGCCAATCCGGGCTTGGAGGGGATCTTTCTCAGCAGGCTTTCATTTTTTGATTGACCTTCTTTTCCTGCAATCCCGAAAACCAGGGCCTGCTCCCGGGTGAAGACCCTTTCGCTGCTGTAAGATAACATCTCGCGCATTTCGGAGAGCCGGGGATTATCCGTGTTATCGATGCCGGAGGGTGATTTGGTTAGATAAGCGCCCACCAGTCCGTCGATCTCCGCCAGGATCACAAATGCAGCCAGCTTACTTTGAGTAAGACTCAGCGCCTGCTGTGCCAGGTCAGAAATTTTATGGTTACCCTTTTGTTCTTCGGGGGCGAAGCGCAAAAGATGCGACATTTCGCCTTCACAATAAAGGGTTTGAATGCTCCGTATCTTAGGGATGTAGTTAGCCACCGGCAAGAGGTAATCCGGACGGCTTCCGGTTTCAGGCGGCTGATACACCAGGTTGCCGCATACAACGAGAAACTCTCCGAATTCGGTTGTTTCCTGTTCATCACTTTTTGGGCTTCCGATCCCCAGGGCAAAAGAATTTGTTTTGAAAGAGATCTCTTTTAGCTGTTCCTCCCGAACGCTTTGCCAGGGCTTCCATTTGTTTTCAACCCGAAGCAACATGCGGGCGCCTTTGTTCAGCAGAAATCGGGTCGGGTCGGCTTTTTCTTTTTCCGGGTAATCGATCCCGGTTCCTTCCGGCGCTTTGCTGGAAAGCCATTGTCCCAGGCCGGTGGTTTGCAGTGTTTCCGCAACAAAATCATTGGCATGAACGATCAGGAAGCTTCCGTTCACCTTTGCCAGCTCCTTGCTGATCTTTATCAGGGAGCGGATACCTGCCGAGCTCAGAAACACCAGATGACGGGCGTCCACCACCAGTTGGTGTTCGCCTTTCCTGATGTATCCCATAAAGGTTTCTGCGAAATAGTCGGCCCAATTGGCGTCCAGTCGCCCTTTTGCCAGGATGATAAAATACCTGCCCGATTTTTTGGTTTGAAGTTCCATGCACTATTCAGGATTATTCATTGATAAAAACATCGGCTTTTTTCTTGAGTGATTCCGGCAAATTCAGCTTATATTTTTGAACCAGCACCGGATTGTATATCAGTTTTTCAGATTTCGTATTGTTGAAAGGAATGTCTGCCGGATTTTCTCCTTTCAGCACCCGGATGGCCTTTTCAGCGGCTTCCAATCCGGCGTCGTAATAATCCCTGGCCAGGCAGAGGGCGCCGCCGTCCTTCATCTGGTCGCTGTCGAAAACAAAAACAGGCAGGTTGTTTTCTGCTGCTTTGCGTGCGATCAGCGCAAAACCCGGCCGGGTGAGGTTGTCAACGATCTGCCCAAGCAGCTGTATGTCGTGCCTGCATAGCTCGCTGGCTGCCTGAGACACTTCTGCGCTGGAACTTACCGGAACGGCAAGCAGTTCGATATTATATTCAGCCAGGGCTTCTTTAAACCAGTCTTTGTAAAGCACGCTGTTGATCTCTGCGGGACTGAAAAGCGTTCCCACCTTTTTTACCTTTGGCATGGTTTGGCTGATCAGGCGGGCCATGCCTCCGAAAGGCGAGCGCGTTGAAATGCCGGTTACATTGGGCAGGTGATCGGTTTCGGATTTGCCCGCACCTGCTTTCACCCCGTCGCCCACCCCCGTGAAAACTATTCTGGTATGTGAGCCGGCCTGTCTCAGGGCAGCCTGCAGGGTAGGGGTGGAGATCACCATCAACAGGTCCACATGACCGGCTTTGATGGTGGTCATGATGCTCGAAAGAGTGGACATATCGCCCTGTGCGTTGTAGGTGATCAGTTCATAATCGCGTCCTTCTTTCAATCCCGCTTCCATGATACCATCCACCAGACCTTCGTGACAACGCTCGGCGAATTCGGTTTCGCTGTACATCACAATGCGAAGCTTTAGCTTATGTTCCGGGCGGAACGCTTCTTTTTCGTTTTCCGGTTCGCTTCTGATCAGCTTGGAGGTGGGTCTGATCTCCAGTTGTGAAGGAGGAACTCCTGCCAGCACTTTGGCCGCCATTTGTCCCGATTCAAACCCCCAGTTGAAAAAGTCATCTCCGATGGCTCCCACGGCCCCTTGCTTAACCAGTTCCATTTCTGTTGAATAAATAGGGATATTTGCGCCATTGGCTACTTTCAAAATGGCGGGGAAGCCGGTATAAGCCAGGTTGTCAGCCGAAAGTATGATGGCGTCGGCTCCGCGCTGGATCACCGATTGCGTGGCCATGCTCAGCTCTGAGGTGGTGGAGGCGGTGGCCTCCAGAACTTCCACATTTCTTTCCTGGCCTACCTTTCTAAGTTTGTCCACCGAGATCATTGAGTTCATCTGGGCGGCGTCATAAACAATCCCCACTTTTGTGAGCTTCGGATCATGTTTCATGGCCATGTCCAGCACTTCATCAACAGGCGGATCGTCATGGATGCCGCATATATTATCCGGCACTCCACCTTTGAAGATGTTTAATTTATCGGGATCGCTGGCCACGGAAAATACCAGCGGGATATCATTCACTCTGTTGGCGGCGGCGATAAAAGCAGGCGTTGTAATGGTGACCACCATATCCGGTTGTTCCTGCAAGGCTGCATCGATGATTTGTGGCAACTGCCCGATCTCACCCTGTGCGCAGTATTCTTTGATGATAAAATCGGTGCCGGCCATCAGGCCGCTTTCCTTCAATCCTTCTTTAAATCCAGTGATGGAATTTTCGAGGGCCAGGTTTTGCACCAGGTTGATCAGGGCGATCCGCATGGGCTCGTCTTTGACGGCATGAAGGTTCAGAAAGCGATTCGCCCCGATCAGTTGTTTTAAATCAGGGGATTGATTTTGATATTCACTAGAGGCGAAGTCAATAGTTTGTATTTCATCCTTTTCCGGTTCCTCTTTGTGGATCATTTCCTGAATGTTAGCGGTGATCTTCCATTTTCCACCCAGCCGGGCCAGCAACTCCCTGTTCAGCTTAAGTTGTTCGGGGATCACATTTTCGATGCTGATTTCGGAAGGATCCCTGCCATTTAGGATTTCTGCCGCCAGATCTGCTGTGTATTCCCCAACCGTGTAATAATCGGCTCCCAGTCCGAACAGGGCGCCTTTTTCGGCGTCCAGTGGGTCGTTGGTGATAACCGGTATCCCTAACTGCCCGGCCAGGTCGATGATCATGCTGATGGATGCGTTGGCCACCGTGTCGCCACCTATCCAGATGGCCTGTATACCTTTGGAAAACAACGACTTGGTAGCTTCGGCCACCTCGGAGGTATTGGTTGCAATGGCTTCCACAAGTTCGATGTCAAGTTCTTCACAGATCATTTTGGCTTTTAATACGCAGGCCTCCGAGCACTGCTCGCTGGGATTCCATACCACACCGATACGTGTGATACCGGGATTCATTTCTTTCAGGATGCGGATGGCTTTTTCAACCGGTTGGAAGGTGCCTATGCCGGCCATATAAGGAGGATGTTGACCGGGCTCCGGGCCTGTGATCCCGACGCCGGCCCCGTAGGGATCGGTGACTGCACCAAACACATGGGTGATGCTTCCGTTTTGATTGGCCTTGGAAAGGGTTTGCAGGGCTGTTGTGCTGGATGTGATGACCAGATCGTAAGGCCCGTATACGATTTCCTTTGCAATGGTGCTGGCCGTGCCGGGATCGCCCTGCGGGTTGAACAGGCTGAGGTTGCTTTTGTCGGGAGAAACAAATCCCTTCTTTTGCAGGCGATCCGTAACTCCTTTCACATGGCTGTCGAGCAGGGGAGTGGAAGAGATCTGCATGACGGCTATCCTGGGATAGGTCCTTCTTTCAGGCTGTCCACTGCTTTTCCTTTGTTCCAAATCGGATAGCAGCAGGATGGCAGAAGCTCCCAGAATAAGCGCGATGGCCAGCCACAGGTCTTTGATGATCTTCTTCATAAACACCGGAATCTTATTAAACTGTCGATTCTAATTGTAATACATAATAATTAGAATATGTCCATAGAGTCAACAGGTCAACCATAGCAAGGAGATATCCCATGGCAAATATCCTAATTCGTGACTTTAAAGACAGACTCTAATTTAGAGCTTGCCCGTAAAATTAATTAGCTGATGGCAAATATACACTTTCATGTCTCTTTTTAGCTTATATATTCTTAGAAAGGTATTAATTACCAAGCAGCTTAACTGAAAACATCCATTGTTCATTCGGTCCGATTCCTTCCTCAAACATACGCGCATAACCGGCCGACCATGTGGTCTTCAAATAGGAGAACAATACCAGCTCCAGGTCTATCTGTATTCCCGCGTTGAAAACATTTCTTCTTTTTTCATCATCATCTGGATTGGCCATTAAGTGGGTGCCGAACATGGAAGTTTTGATGAAGGTAGGGTACAACCACGTAAAACCTACATCCCGCAATCGAATGGGCTTAAGATCCAGTTCTCCCATGGTTTTGATGAAGTTATGCGCTTCTAAGGCGTCAATATCCACTCCCGGGAAAGCAAGCACTTTCCGGTATTGCTCGGGTTGCTGCCAGTCGACATAATTGTTCCTGAATCCGCCGAAATAAAAACTTGAAAAGGAGGAACCTTGTTTGCCATAAGATTGACCCAGGCTGTTGCGTATCCAGAAACTGGTGTTTCGGATGCCCGGTACCAGCCAGCCCACATGTTGTTCCGAGATCAGGTAAGGATAAAAACTTCCGTTTGCCAGATAGCTGTACCCGGTAAGTTCCCATAAATATCCCTTTTCATCCTGCACTCCGCCGAGGGTTTTTCGCAGCTTCGACATCCCGATCATGGCTGAAAAACTCTGGAAGTTTTTGATGGGCGTTGCGATTTCCTGGAACTGCGGCAATACTTCCAGATCGCCGTAATGCGTGACGTCAAATCCATAGTGCCAGATAAAGGGCGCCCTTCTCGAAAAATTTTTATTGTGACCAATTCCTACCGAGTAGCCGGCCCGGCTTCTTCTCACCGGCCCGAAAAGATCATAAAAATTCGTTTTGTTGTAGGCCGCATGCAGGTTCCACAGCCAGTAATCCCAGCGCAGTTCCAGGTGAAGCCTTTGCTTGTCGGGATAAGGGCCCCAGGGAGAGCCGGCCACAAAAAGGTTGATGTTGGACAGCCCGATGCGGTCGCGCCAGTTCATGCGGTAACCCAGTGCAACCGTCTTTTTGAATCCCGCAATATCAGGATAAGCGCTCGACAAAGACATATTTCTGAACGGGTAATAGGCTTTTTCTTCGGTTTTTAATGAGTCGATATTGATCTTTGAAGCCGGTTGAAGAGAATATTCAATCACCTCCGGACTGTTATCAACCACCATATCCCCCAGGTAGTCGATGGCATTGGCGTCTTCATGAACCCTGACCGGAATGATGCCGGGCTGCATCCCGTTTCGCTGAAATTTCAAAACGAAGAGGGAATCTTCACTGATCTGCACCGGCATGAAAAGACCTGTTTCATCATTTGAAAGCAATTCAAAGTTTTTGTCTTCCAGTGAAATCCGCCAGATGTTTGAAACGCCAGTGTAATAAGAGGTGCCGATGAGGTAGCGGTCGTCGTTTGAAAATTTGAACTGTGTAAGGGTATTGTCTTCAAGCTCCAGTATCGTTTTATATTGTTTAATCCCTTTTTCAAGATCAGCTATATTAAACAGGATCACCGACTGTTCACCCCGGATGCCGGTCATGGTCGCACTGATCGACCTGCCGTCATTGGAAACCGCCAAATCGAACAGCGAGCGTCCGAATTCGGTTGTGTGCATGGGGATGATCTCGGTGTAGGGTTCAGGGATTTTGACAAGCGTGGCATATCCGTTATCATGCTTTACGCCCCAAAGGCTTCGGTCGGTAACGTTATAAGCAAGGTTCCCTGTTCTTGACATTTTGATCAGCTTTTCCTTTTTACCTGTGTTGGCGTCCACTTTCACCAGGCTGCGGTATTTATTGTTTTGCCCGGTGATGAAGATCTGTTCCTCCTTCGGATCGTAGGCCAGATAGGTGACCGAATAGAGCATGGGAGAATCCAGAACGGCGATTTTCCGGATGTCGCCATTTGTGATATCCAGTTCGATGATCTGTGAGATATCGCCCGGATGATTTACTGCCGCATATATTTTCTGATCTTTTGTCCTGAATCCGACATTCGAGAAACTGCCCAGAGGTTTATCGGTAACCGGCCTGAACGGGCTAAGGGGATAGGCCTTAATGGTTTCCAGGTTTTTTTGCTGAAAAGCTTTTTCAAACCTGGTCCATTCTTCCCAGGCATCATGTATGGATTTCCCGTAAACCTTTCTAAACTGTGCAGCGTAAAAGGCTTTGGTGTCATCGTCGCGGTCGTAAAATTCCCTGACCTTTTTGTCCCCATACTTTTGTGATAGATAAGTGATGAACCGTGTTCCATACAAATAGGCGTTGGCGCCCACCTGAAAATCTATGGTTGATCCCTCGGTTTCCAGTCCGATTACCGAATAGATCGGTTCGTCTTCATTCGCGATGCTTCGGAAATACATCTCGTCATAGGGGCCCAGCGCCCGGCCCATTCCCCCCGACATCCAGGTTTCCATATAACAGGCGATTCCTTCGTGATACCATCTCGGGGCATACCATCGGGGAGCCGTCAGGTAACTCCATAATGCCGATACAGGGGCTTCCTCATCCCGCCTTACCTTGCCCAGCAAAACTTTGCGCCAGAACCTGTCGGTTTTGTTGGCCTTGTCGGCCATGGTCACATGGGTGAACTCATGACTGAACAGCCACTGAAACCGTTCGTTGGAGGGTACAATGCTGAACGCAAAATTGAAGGGGGAGACACCCAGCACGATCATATTGTAAGGCAATACCATAGCTCCTCCATGACCGTCATCCTCAAAATCGGTGAGCATCACAAAGGTTTTCCGGTGGCCATAATCCCAGTGGTCCTTATGAAAATACATGGAATTGTGAAAAGTGCGTGCCACATGCGGCATCAGGTATGAGTAGCGATCACCAAAATAAATCAGCTCCATTTCAGGGGTGGTATATCGGCTGATCCGCTGGGCAGGAAGCATTGTTGCCGTCCCGGTTAAAAGGGACAGCAACAAAAGGGAAATTGGTTTGCCAATTTTCATATATAATTATCGCCTTATCAGATTTTATTCAAAACAATTGATGATCGAAATAGGCACGGCCCTTACATGGGGCGGATATCACCATGTAATTTTTCTGTATCCATAAATTCCTGTAACTGTTCTATGTCTCTTATAGTGCCGAGTCTCTCCATATCTGCGGCCATATTGAGTTTTTCCATATCGAAAACACCCAGGTTTTCCTGGTCCAGAGTGATTACCACTCCAAGGTTTTCCATATCCAGAACGATGTTGAGTTTTCCCACATCATTCATTACGGCATTACCCAGGTTTTCCATGTCGTTTAACAGGACGAGCAGGCCCAGGTTTTCCATGTCAGAGATAACCGAACCGACAGTTTCCGTATCCAATTTAATCTGGCCGGCAATGAAATCATTGAATTGATCCTGATTTACCAGGTCTTTCAGTTCTTCCTTTTTGTTCATCAGTTTGGTCTGATCTAGGTATTTCAAAACGGGCTTGTCATTTGCCACAGCCGCTGCCTGGATCACATTTAAGGATAAGATGTCATGGGCATCCGCCAGAAGAGGATATTCCTGCCCCGGATGGTTTTGGATGAATGCTTCCATGGCTTTAAGGTAATCAAGCAGGATGTCATCGTTGCTGCGCATGCGTGCAATCGCATTGTTTGCCTGGTTCAGATATCCGATAATGGGAACTTCTTCATTTTCATCGAGTGAGGAGACCATGGTGTTTGCCAGCAAAATATCTGTTTGTGCAGTTTTAAGATACTCTCTGTAATCGGCCAGGGTATTTAAATAGCCCGGGTATTCCCGGCTGAATTCCTCAACCGTTCCGGTGTTTTCAAGCACTCTTTCCAGATCGTTTGCCGTTCTCAGCGACCTGTAATAGTAATAGGTGAGATATTGCTGATAAAGTTCGCGTTTGATGGAGTCTTCCACCAGCTCGTTGCGAAGGAGGATGTCGTCTTCGGTAACCTGAACGTTCCTGTAACGTTCAACTTTACCGATCGCTCCGGCCAGGTCGTCTGTGTCGGTTGTTGGAAGATCAACAAGTGTTCCGATGGCGAAACCAATGATCAATGCCAGAATGGCAATCAGGCCGGTTTGGAGTTTTGTGTTCTTTTTCATTTTTGGTTTTTTTATTTATAGATGTATAAGTTTGATTTCTTTAATGAAAGTATAACATTTCGGTTCAAAAGTTGGCTTTTATTGCTAAAAAATTTGTTTGCTTGTCAGAACGTTTTGATTTTGAGTTGCTTTAATATATACGGATGAGGTCCTTTCAGTTGTTCTCTTCAGTATGATCTGAAACTGGGTGATCCCGTGTGCAACAAAGCTGATCTCGCCGTCCAGGTTATCCATGTTGCGTCTCCCGCCGCTTATGATGTATTCCATTTTCACGGGTTGATAATATTGATCGCTGAAGGTGGTTTCGATTTCGATTTCATTTCTGGCGTCAATGAAAAAGTTTAGGTAATACAGATCTTCTGCAACATACGGCACCATCTTGATGCTCGTGCCCGCCTGCATATAGTAAAGCCCGTCCGAAGCATTGATCATGCTTCCTTGCAACTGATCCACATTGGCTTGTTGCCGGCCTGTAAGCCAGACCCATGAAACGGCAGCACCCAGTAACAGCCCGATTATGAGTAGTGCTGCATACCGATAGGTTAGCGCATTTACCGATCGAATGTTAAATGATTTTTTTTGATGTGAGCTGCTTTTACCTCCGCCGATCTTTTGCATTACGGCCTCTGAAACATCCACCTGCGCTTCGGTTTGATCCGGTTCGTGCAGGTCCGCTTCGAGTTTTTCCAATAGCTCCTGATGTTCGGCAGCACTCTTGTCGGAGGCCAGCAGGCGTTCCAGTTCCGTTTCTTCTTCCCTGCTGATCCTGCCTTCATATTTGGCTTTGAGCAGCCTGTTGATCTTTTTGGTTTTACTGTTCATTTGTATATTTCTTTTTTCATCCTATCCTGATATCAAAAATAGCCGGTACCTACCAACATCTCTTTCAGTTGAACCCTGGCGTCGAACAGCCTGGATTTGACTTTTTTTTCAGGGATGCCCAGGGTTTCGGCAATGTCGTGGTAGGTCATATCCAGATCATATTTCATTGAGATCAGCAGCCTGTATTTCTCTTTCAGTTTGCCGATGGCCTTATTAAGCATCATTTTTTTTTCATCTTCCTCAAACATCTCCTCATTCTTCATGGATCTTATGGCATCAAGCCCAACATATTTTTTACGTTTCTTCAGCTCGTTCAGCGCCAGGTTTATGGCTATCCGGTAAAGCCAGCTGAAATATTTATGTCTGAACCGGAATGAGCCCAAGGCCTCATACGACTGCACAAAAGCTTGCTGTGTTAGTTCACTGGCCTGTTCCTGATCACGGAGCATAGCGGTCAAAAGATTGAAAACAGCCTGCTGGTGTTTTTTTACCAGTTTTCCATAAGCGTTTACATCGCCATCCAGAACCTGTCTGATGATCTTATGATCTTCGTTTGTGCTTTCCTGTTTTGTTGAGGTTAGCTTTGGATCACCTCCGGTTTCTGTATTCTTGTTTTTCATGAATTACAATCCCATCCGTTAAAAGTTGGCAAAAGGTATGATTAATTTTTCAATTGATTCAGTTTCCAGATTTCACGATGTTTCATTCTGACCAGTGGCTGCAAGGCCAGCTCTCCGGTTTTGCCTATCATTTTTCGCAGCTGTTTAAGCTCTGCCAGCTTTGGCTTCACATCCTCTTCGATGATGACTGGAAAACCGTTTTCTTTGAGCATCAGGTTTCTTTTGGCTTTGATGGAAAGCTCCAGGTAAAGGCTGACATAACAATAGAGATCGACAATGGTTTCAGCCGAAAAATGTTTCCTGAGCGAGGCCAGGTACCCTCCGGCCCGTGTTTGCCTGAATTTTCCCTGTCTGATCATACGAAGCATATCCACCTCGTTGCTGAATTCGATTTCCAGCCAGTTTTGCATCAAGTTGTTGTTTTGCATGAAAACCAAAGTAAAGGCAGCCGGTAACACAATCAGCAACAGGACCGCCTGAAGGAATGGATTTACAAAGAAGTGGTTGTAGGCGCTGTGCAACACATAGGCTGCCAGGAGACCGGGCCAGACGACCACGGCCATGCCTTTATGTCTTTGAATGCCGCTCATGATAAGTACAGCCAGCAGGGCCGTATTACCGCCATGCATCAAAGCTGTGCCGAATCCCCTGAGTATCCAAGTGAGCAAAACGGTCCCGTCGACCAGGTTTAAAAGATAGAAGATGTTCTCGGCCAGCGCAAAGCCGGTTCCGGCTGCAAATCCGTATATGGCGGCATCCACCGTGAATCCGATCCGTTTTCGTGTGATGAAGAATATAACGATCAGGGCCTTCAGTAATTCTTCAGTAAGAGGTGCAAGATATCTTGTGAAGGATTTGTAGCTTAAAGCGGTGCTTTCTACCAGGAAAGTATTCAGGTAAAAAGAAAGCACCGCCGCGAACACGCCCCAGATAAGGCAAAACAGCAAGGTATATTTATCAACCAGCTTGAAGTTGTCGAACAAATAGAGGCAGATCAGAAAAATAATGACCGGTAGCAGGCAGAAAATATACTCCATCGTATCGCAATTAGTTGGTTAGTTTTGTGGTTTTACCCCTTTGTTGTTGATGCCAAATATAAACAAATACGGTATATGAAATTTCGTTCCGAAACAGGTTTGCCAAAAATGTTTAGGAATAACATTTGCTAGTTGAATAATCCCGACAGGGATAAATGTGAATAGCGCCGCATGAAATGCGGTGTAAGTGTATCAGCGCTACCGGCAACCCCGCGAGGGGTTGAATAAAAATCCATTCAAACACCCTGTCGGATTCTGTTTAAACTTACTCAATTATTTATTGGTCCAGCCAGGCTTTGAAATCCTTCACCTTTTCACGGCTTACGATCAGTTCCACTTCGGTCTCGCCCTGCAGGACGACTTTCAGCCGGCTATTGGTATAACTGATGATGTCTTTTATGAACTCCAGCTTGATGATGAATTTCCTGCTGATGCGGAAAAACATTGACGGGTCGATCAGGCTTTCGATCTGCTCCAAAGTATAGTCCAGGTCATAGTTCCGGTTTTCCGCCGTCAGCACAAATGTGGATTTGTCCATGCTGTAAAAACACTGGACCTGCCCGACCGGCAAGGACCTGATGTGTTCTCCCACCTTCACCAGGAACCTGGATTTGTATTCCTTGCTCAGGGATTTGAGCACCTGGTCGAATACGGATTTATCCGGCTTCTGCCCGCTCACCTTCCTGAACTTTTCCAGGGCGCTTTTTAGCTCGTCCATGCCGACCGGTTTCAGCAGGTAATCGATGCTGTTCACCTTAAAGGCGCGCAGGGCGTATTCATCATAGGCGGTGGTGAAGATCACCGGGCAATTCACTTCGGCCTGCTCAAATATTTCGAAGCTCAGCCCGTCGCCCAGTTGTATGTCCATGAAGGCCAGGTCGGGTGGGGGATGGTTGTTGAACCACTCCACGCTTTCCCTAACCGAATCGGGTCTGGCCAGCACTTCAGCCCCGGGCTCCACCCTGAGGATCAAGTGCTCCAGCTTTTCGGCCGCAGGCTTTTCGTCTTCGATGATGAGGATTTTCATACCTTAGCAATGAAATCCGGGATTTATTAAATTACAAAAGACAAATCCCAAATTATAAATAAATTCCAAATTCTAATTTAAGAATATTCAATACCTGAACCGCTGGCCTTATCTTTGTCATCCGAGGTCGAATACCATTTTAAGTTTTTCATTTATTTCTTCTAAAGTTTGGTTACTGACACTACCCAATTCACCAGTAAAAATACGCGTATTCAGTCTTGCAATTTTATCAAGCTTTATCAATGATACCTTTTTTAGTCCGCTTTTCCTGAAGTCGTTTCTGGTTTTATCAAACAGTAAATCTGTATTGGATAAAGTTGCCGGGATTGAGGTCGTGATAAAAGCAACAATGACATCTTCCTTTTCAGGATTTTCTTTTGATATTATTGCGGCAGGCCTGCGCTTTGCACTTTTAAGGTCTGTAAAAGGGAAACGCGTTAAAACTATGGTTCCTCTTTTCATTTTCTATATTTTACTTTAAGGTCATCATCGGAATAAAGCTCCGGCTCTTCTTCAAGAAAGTCAAGTGCCCCGCTTTCTTCCGCAAGGCCATGCAGTTCCTCATAGGTCATTTCATCCTCAGGATCTTCAAGAAAAGTAAGGATTACCTTTTTTGGAGAACTCACCTTAACCTTATCGATTAACTTTAACTTTTTTCCGTCATATATGGCTCTTATACTTAACATATTTTTATTTTGGATTAGCTTGTTTATACAAAGATAAAACCCTGTATCTAATTTATCAATGATTTATGAATATTTACCAGTACAATTATCTTAATCTCTTATTCGTGTATTTGTGGCTATCTTTGTTTTCATTGATGGCCTTATATTAAAGGCAATTTCACAATAAAGTGCTTCCTGTCATCCTCTATTATAACATCGTTCTCCGGGTCGTTCACCAGGAAGTTTTTATCGGTCAGGTATTCGTACCTGGCTTTGATATTGTTTAGCCCGATCTTCACCCAGTCGGGTTTTTGTTCCTCATCCGCCCTGATGGATTTTTTCTTTTGCAAGTTGTTTTTCACCACCAGGTGATGACCACCTTCCAGAAAGATCTTTATGGTCAGCGGTTGTTCTTTGGTGATCACATTGTGCTTGATGGCGTTTTCGACCAGCATTTGTATGGAGTTGGGAATGACCTGCCTGTCGTTCGGGTTTCGCAGGTCGATATTCACCTTCAGGCTGTCTTCAAAGCGGATTTTCTGCAGGCTTACGTAATCCCGCACAAAATCCATTTCTTTTCGCAGGCTCACCAATTCCTTGTCTTTTTGTTCAAGGATATAGCGATAGGTGCTCGACAGTTTGCGAACAAATTGATCGGCTTTGTCCTGGTCGCTGAAGATTAGTGATGAAAGCGTGTTCAGACTGTTGAACAGGAAATGCGGGTTCACCTGGCTTTTCAGGGCTTCGTATTGCAGCAGCAGCTTTTCGCGCTTGAACTCTTCTTCCTGCTTTAGGTATTCCTTCCACACCCTGAAAAACTCCATCACATAAAAGATCAGCCCGATGATGAAGGCCACGATGAACTGGATGACCAGAATCACCCATCCTTTTTGATGCACAATGAAATCCGGGAAATTTTCTCCCCAGATCAAGCCAAACCAGATGTAATTGATCAGAAAGATGTCCGCGATGGAGAAAAGCACCAGGGCGGCGATCTCGATCCGAAGAAAGCGCCCGGGGTTCTTGATCTCGGTGAATTTCTTTTCCACCAGATAACCGACCAGTTCATTGCCTTTCCACAGCGAACCGCCGATCAGGAATGAATACAGCATGGCCCATCCCGCCCAGGCCCAGCTGATCTGCTGGCCGCCCGAAAAGAACAGTGCGATCAAAAAGCTGATCACCGTGATCAGGATAAGGTCGCGGATGTGGGTGAGGATTTTATGTTTGCTGATGGTCATGTCGTATTCCAAGGCTTTTAAAAATACTTAACCGCAAAGCCCGCCAGGTTTATGCAAAGGACGCAAAGTTTGATGTAATTTTTTATTTTTCGGGTTCCTTGCTTTGTGTCCCTGGTAATCATTCCTTTGCGTCTTTGCGGTTAAAATTATTACAGTTTGATTGATCTCACTTGCAATTCTGCTCCATCATCCCCTCATTCATCTCTTCTCCCCAAGCGGGTGCGATTTTGCTTTCGGGTTTAAAAGTAGCAAATTTTTCGGCTGCCAGCTTGTATTTGGGACAGGCCACCGCCGGACCGCCCCCATAAGCCGCAGGCGTGTTCAACAGGTTTTGCGCTTCCAGGAAGTAAACCCTCGGGTTGTCGGGGTTGATGGATTTGGCCTTGGTAAAGGCCGTGTTCGATTTGGTTGAATAGCTGTATCCCCTGGACTGCGGATCAACGATAATGCCGGCCTGGTAAATGAATCCCTGCATAACCTCTATCTCATCGTTCTCCTCTTCCAGTTCCCGGGCCTTGTCGAGGGCGGCCTGGGCCTTCTCCAGTTGCTGATCCACCTTGGATATGTCCATGCCCATAAAGCAGGCTAAAGTGTTGCAATAGGCCGCATAATACCAGGGCAACCACTGATCGTTTTCCGCCCCGGCGATGCGCTCGAAGCGGTTGGCCAGCGCCAGCATGTCCGTGTGAGTTTCGGTTTCTGAGATTTCTTCGATACCCGCTTTCATGCTTTGCAGGTATTTATCGCTTTGTGAAAATCCTGCCATCATCACAATGGCAAAAACAAATGCTAAGATTGATTTTTTCATGATCATTTTGATTTTATAGTTAAACAATAATTTATTCTGTTAATGAAATAAATACGCCCAGGAAAATGAAGCGTTTGGCCATGGGCTTTACGGCCATGGGTTCGTAAATGCCTTGCTCATTCGGGTTGGGGCTGTAGTTGTAGCCGAACACATGCTCCCTGTCGAGCAGGTTGCCGATGCTGAAATACACCACCGTAAAATTGTCCCACAGGCTGGTCAGGTAGCTGATGTTCAAACTGACGTCATGGTAAGCTATGGTGCGTTCGTCCATGAAATCCTTTTTGTTGGGATCGTTATAGGGGCGGCCACTTGCGAAGGTATAGGTCAGCCCGACCTGGCTGTTGATCTGCGAAACGAAATACTTGCCCACCGCCCTGAAGTTGTGGTCCGACACAAAATCCGGTGTGGCTTCTTCGGGGAAGAAGAGGTAATCCCTTTTGGTGTCGATATATCCGTACGACAGCCAGTAGTCGAAGCGGGTGATGCTGTTGTCGCGCCAGAAAAGGTCGATGCCGCGCGCATAGCCTTTGCCTTTGTTGTCGTACGATTCGGGGATGGGGGAGTGGAGGCTGTCGAATTTCACCAGGTTTCGGTAATCTTTGTAATAGGCCTCCACCCTAAAGATCTTTTTGTTTTTGGTCAGTTGGTAGTTGAGGATGTAATGGGCGGCTTTTTCGTAATTCAGACCGGGTGCAAAGCGGACGAACTCATCCTCGGGCGTCTGGTAAAAAATGCCCCAGGCAAACGAAAGCTGGCTGTTGTCGCTGGTTTTGAGCGCGGTTGAAAAGCGCGGCGCCAGGTTGATGCGGTCGAGCAGGGAGGAATACTCCAGCCGTCCGCCCAGCCTGAAAGCAAAGCTGCTGCCGATGGTGAACTCACTTTCGGCGAAGAGGGCGCTCTGGTTGTCAGTGAAAGCGGTATGGTAGTTTTGGTTTTCATCAAACACAAAAAATTTCTGGTCGTATTGTTTGTGCTGGAAGATGCCGCCGAACTTCAGCTTCAGCAGCTCCCCGGCCAGGTAGGTGAGGCGGTATTTGCCCTGGGCCACCCGCACCATTTCATCCAGGCGGTCCTCGTCAAAAGCGTAATCCGAGCGGTCGTTGCTGTAAGCAAAGCCGGCATACGACAGCCACTTGTCAGAGAGGATGTCCGTATAAGTAGCGTTAAGATAGCTGTTGTTATCCTTCAGGTCGATCTGCTGCAACTCATCCGGATTGGCGGTGGTAGGATTAAGCAGTTTGTTCCTTCCGTTACCATACGATCCGTAGGCCTTGATCAGCCCGTTCTTGCCGGCCTGTTGTCTGAAGATCACATTGCCCTCGAAGCCCCTGGGTGCGATCTCCCATTCAAACTCCTGTTCCACCAGTCCGAAGTAGGGGCCCAGGTTTGAATAATTCCCTGAAAGCGAGAGCGAAGTCTTTTTCCATCTTTTGGTGTGCGAGGCGCCCAGCCCAACTGTCATCAGCGAGATGCTGGTCACATCCTGTTCGGGCAGCCCTTCCGACTCCAGGATCAGTGCGGAGGAAAGCGCCTGCCCGTACTCTGCCGAGTAGCCGCCCGAGCTAAACACCGTGCCCGAGAAAAGCCAGGGCGAAAAGCGCCCACGGGTGGGGATGTCGGGGATCTGGGCGTAATAGGGTTTTTCTACGGGCAGCCCGTCGAAAAAGGTTTTGGTTTCGTAGCTGTCGCCCCCGCGCACGAATATCTTGCCTTCCTCGCCCACCACCTGGGTGCCCGGCAGGGTTTGCAAGGCGCCATAGATATCGGCCAGTCCGCCGGCGGTGGTTACGATATCAAGGGGTTTTAGCACCACGGCTTTCTTCCTGTCGCCGGCTTCAAAGGAACCGGCCGTGATCACCACCGCGTCCAGGCTCTGGCTGCTTTCGGCCAGGCTGATGTCGAGCTTGATATCCGAGCCATCCAGCGAAACGGGCTGGCGGTATTCCCTGAAACCGACAAACCTGACCAGCAGGCTTTGCTCGCCGCTTAGTTTGGTTTTGAAGCTGAACAGGCCGTTCTCATCGGTGGAGGCGCCGTCGTAGCTGCCCTCTATCAGAACATTGGCGCCGGGCAGGGGGTTGCCTTTCCGGTCGGTGACTCTGCCACTGAGCTGCTGCGCTTGGCTGTGGAGGAACAAGAGGTTGAACAAAATAATGATAACGATCCTTTTCATGATTTTCAAGATTTGTTGTTGCAAAGATGACCTCCCGCCCCCGCCTACAAAAACAATATTCGACGAATTGTCGATTTTAGGGGATGAATTGTCGGGGGCGAAGTTAAAGCGGTGGACAGGGGTGGGATTGTTCTGTCTTGCTGGATTTAGCAGGGTAGAAAAGTATATAGGTATAATGGTATAAAGGTATATGGGTATAGGTACGTTTTTATGGATTATGGAGTAATGGGGGGTAGCAGGATGCTTGAT
Source organism: Bacteroidales bacterium (assembly GCA_021738625.1). GTDB lineage: Bacteria > Bacteroidota > Bacteroidia > Bacteroidales > JAIOZK01 > JAIOZK01. Next base: position 126,939 of record JAIPBS010000003.1, on the reverse strand, counting down.
TGTATTGATGGAGCTGGCAGTTGTTCATGGTAATTCATGGTAATTAATAGTAATTTGTTGTAATTGATTGTTTTTTGGTGTGATGGGGTGATGGGGTGGTGGAGCGGTTGTTACCGTTAGCTGGCGCGGATTTGCAATCCGTGCCACAGGGAGTGGAAATGACTGCACGATTGTATGATTGGTTGTATAGAGGAAGCTGGCAGTAATTCATTGTAATTCATGGTAATTGATGCTAAGTGTGTTGGCCAGTGACCCGATCAATGGCCCACTGCGGTTTTTTTGATCAAACGACTTTTCAATTGATTGGTTGTCCTGTTTAAGATGGCAGTAATTCATGGTAATTAATAGTAATTCATGGTAATTGATGCTAAGTGTGTTGGCCAGTGACCCGATCAATCGCCCACTGCGGTTGCTCTGGTCAACCGGCCCTCCAATTGATCGGTTCACTTTTAAATGTGGATAAGGGGTATAAGGGGTATAAGGGCATAGAGGGGGCAGCTGTTACACGGAAATTTGAAAATTGAAAGTGGAAATTTGGCCGGAAAAGATAGCGTATTAATTCCCTTATAACTTTATACCCATATACCCTTATATCTGGCAATGAGATGGTGCAGTTCACTTGCGGACATGAGATTAGCCCCCGGATTCATCCGGGGGATGAGTTAAGGTTTTGCTAACCGGCGGCTTTAGCCGCTTTTCTTTTGCTCCTTATTTTGGAAATGGGGTGCAGCGGACTTCATAAAAAAACGAAGAACCTGAAAATGATCTCCTGCCGACCAGGGGGTAACCAAAGATTATACCTCGGCCAGGCTGAATTCCAAATTTGCGTTTCAGTATGGAAAAGTGGAAGTGCGTGCCAAACCGTGAAAAAACTCTAAAATATTTGGTGAAGTCATTATCATTTCGTTATTTTGCGAAATAGGAAAATTAAGGTTATGGAAATGGATAATAAGATTGAACTGTCAGAAGATATTAAAGAAATGGCAAGGATTACCAAGGCAATGGGGCATCCTGTTCGTTTGTATATTTTACAAAAGTTATCCAGGATGAATGCTTGCTGTTATAGCGGTGACCTTGTTGATGAATTGCCAGTTGGACGTTCCACCTTATCGCAACATTTGAAAGAGCTGAAATATGCCGGGCTGATCCAGGGGGAAATCGAACCTCCTTATATAAAATATTGTCTGAATCGCGAAAACTGGAAAAAGGCAAAGGAGATGTTTCATCAATTGTTTAACGCAGATCAGGAATTATGAAAATATTAATCCTATGTACGGGAAATAGTTGTCGCAGTCAAATGGCCGGGGGATTTCTAAAAACATTTGATCGTCGCCTAAATGTTTTTTCGGCGGGCACACAGCCGGGTAAACGGGTTCATCCCGGGGCTGTTCAGGTAATGAAAGAGGAAGGAATAGATTTGAGCCGGAACAGTCCGAAAGCCGTATCCGAATTTCTTGATGAGGAATTTGACTATGTCATTACAGTTTGCAATGGCGCCAAAGAAAGTTGCCCCGTATTTACCGCTAAGGTGAAAAACCGCTTGCACATTGCCTTTGAAGACCCGGCAAAAGTAACAGGCAGCGAGGATTTTATTTTATCGGAATTTCGCAGGATACGCGACGAGATTAAAAGGGATTTTCGGGAATTTTATAACAAACGAATAAAATCAACATTATGAATAAAAACAATTTAAAGACGGTTGTTAAAGAGAAATACAGTCAAATAGCCCAACAATCAAAGAAACAACAAAATGAAACCTCTTGTTGCGGTACATCAGATTGCTGCTCAAGTGTTGATTATGCGATTTTTAGTGAAGATTACACACGAAATGAAGGCTATAATTCGGCTGCAGACCTTGGGCTGGGCTGTGGTCTGCCAACAGAATTTGCAGGCATTGAAAAGGGGGACCATGTTCTTGATCTAGGAAGCGGGGCCGGGAACGATTGCTTTGTTGTAAGGGCTATAGTGGGTGAAAGCGGTAAAGTTACCGGCTTGGATTTTACGGATGAAATGGTGGAAAAAGCAATTGATAATAATAAAAGACCTGGTTATCCCAATATTGAATTTGTTAAAGGCGACATCGAAGATATCCCATTGAAAGGTGATTCTTATGATGTCATTATTTCAAATTGTGTTTTAAACCTTGTACCGGATAAAGAGAAAGCTTTCAGTGAAATATTCAGGGTTTTAAAGAAAAGAGGACATTTCTGCATTTCTGATGTTGTGATTGAAGGGAAGTTACCTGAAAAAATCAAGCAGGATGCCGAAATGTATGCAGGATGTGTTTCGGGGGCAATTCAAAAGCACAAATATCTTGAAATCATAAAAAATGCAGGATTCAATGAAATTAAAGTCCATAAGGACAAAAAAATTGAATTGCCAAATCCACTTCTGCTGAAGTACATGACATTAGACGAATTAAGGAATTTTAAAAGGAGCAAAACAGGGATTTTTAGCATAACAGTTTCAGCAAATAAATAATTAAAAAAATTTAATTACTATGGGTGCAACAAAGAAATTATCATTTCTGGACCGTTATCTTACACTTTGGATTTTCTTTGCTATGGCCATTGGAATAGCATCGGGAAGATTGATCCCGGGCATGGCTGATTTTTGGAACTATATGAGCAGCGGAACAACCAATATCCCCATCGCCATCGGGCTCATTGTGATGATGTACCCGCCATTGGCCAAAGTCAAATATGAAGAATTAAAAGACGTTTTCAAAAACCGCAAAATACTATTGCTTTCTTTGGTGCAAAACTGGATCATTGGCCCGGTACTCATGTTTTTCCTGGCCATCACTTTTTTGCATGATTATCCGCATTACATGGTGGGTTTGATTTTGATCGGGCTGGCACGCTGCATCGCTATGGTAATTGTTTGGAATGATCTTGCTAAAGGCGATACCGAATATGCTGCCGGGCTTGTAGCCTTTAACAGCATTTTCCAGGTGCTTTTCTTTTCGGTTTATGCCTGGGTGTTCATAACCGTATTGCCAGAATATTTCGGCTTGGAAGGCAGCGCCGTGGATGTAACAATGGGGCAAATTGCCGAAAGCGTTTTTATCTATCTCGGCATACCATTTCTTGCAGGCATGATAACCCGCTTTGCTTTGATCAGGATAAAAAGCAAAAACTGGTATCAACAAAATTTTATACCCAAAATTAGCCCTTTAACACTTGTTGCTTTACTTTTCACGATATATGTCATGTTTTCGTTAAAAGGCGATTATATTGTTAAGCTACCACTTGATGTTGTCAGGATAGCTATTCCCCTGGTTATTTATTTCGTGGTGATGTTTTTCCTTTCGTTCTTTTTAAGCAGAAAATTTGGAGCAGATTATTCAAAAACCACCACGTTGTCATTCACAGCGGCAAGCAACAACTTTGAACTGGCCATAGCCGTGGCTGTGGCTGTTTTCGGTATTAATTCCGGTGAAGCCTTTGCAGCGGTCATCGGCCCCCTGGTGGAAGTGCCGGTGCTGATCGCCCTGGTAAATGTCGCTTTAAAAATGAAAGAAAAATATTTTTCAAAGGAAGGTGCTTTAGATGTATCTTAATTAATTGATAAACAATAAAAAAAGGTAATAATATGGAAATTAAAATTCTCGGGACAGGTTGTCCGAAATGTAAAACTCTTGAAAAACTTACAAGGGAAACAGTTGAAAAAGAAGGTATTGAAGCCAATATCACAAAAGAGAATGACATTATAAAAATAATGGAATATGGGATCATGAAAACACCCGGTCTTGTAATTGATGAAAAAGTCGTTTTTTCGGGCCGTGTTCCTTCTGCTCAAGAACTCAATGCATTATTAACAAATAACAAATAACCTTATGAAAACAGTTAAAATTATTTCTCTTTTATTCGTGCTTGCCGGCATGAATTTTTCATGCGCCGGCCAGAGCGATCAGAACCAAAACACAAGGGTGAAGAAAGCAGATGATGTGCAGGTTTATTATTTTCATAATGAACGGAGATGTGCCACCTGCAAAGCCGTTGAGTCAGAATCAAAGGAAGCTGTTGAAGAGCTTTATGGCGACAAAGTGACTTTTTATGCTTATAACCTCGAAGAAACCGAAGGCGAACAAAAAGCTGAAGAATTGGGCGTGTCAGGGCAAACATTACTAATTGTAGGCGGCGATACCAGGGTAGACCTTACCAATGAAGCCTTTATGAATGCCAGGAATAATCCTGAAAAGTTAAAACAGATTTTAAAGGAAAAGATCGACCCGATGATTAATTAATATGGAAGCGTTTCTGCAAAATTTAATGAGCAACAGTTCATCGCCTGTGGTTACGGCTTTTATTCTGGGATTGATGACAGCCATAAGCCCATGTCCGATGGCCACGAATATCACAGCCATTGGGTTTATCAGCAAGGATGTGGAAGATAAGCGCAGGGTGTTTATGAATGGCCTGATCTATACGGCAGGCCGTGCCATTGCATATACGCTTTTAGCTGTAGTCATATTTATTGGAGCCGACCAATTTGAGATTTCAGGCTGGTTTCAAAAGTATGGTGAGAAAATAATCGGGCCTTTGCTGATCATAATCGGACTGTTTATGCTTGATATCCTGAAAATAAAATTTCCGGGGCTTGGAAACTTAAGCAAGAAATTTCAGAATAAAACAAAACATACTTATTGGGATGTGCTGATATTGGGAGTAATCTTTGCCCTGGCATTCTGCCCATACAGCGGTGTGCTTTATTTTGGCATATTGATCCCGATAACGGTAAGCAGTACTTCCGGTTTGTATCTACCAGTAGTTTTTGCCATTGCCACCGGAATCCCGGTGATTATTTTTGCCTGGCTAATAGCCTATACTGTTTCGGGTGTTGGAAAGGTTTACAACAGCCTGAAAACATTTGAAATCTGGTTCCGGCGCGTAATTGCAATGGTGTTCATTGGTGTGGGGGTGTATTATGTGATTGTGATTTATTTGTAGTTAATTGAGTTAACCAACTTAATTACACAATCAACATATTCAACTAAAAAAATGGAAAAGAAAAGGGAATTTAAATTACTGGCGTGGATTATTGCTGTATTCGTATTCGCGTATTTCATGCCTTTGGATAATGCGAGGTTCAAAGAAGCCATCATGGCCATGTTTGATCTGACCAGGTGGTATGCACAGGAACATGTAATTTTATGTTTGCTGCCGGCTTTCTTCATTGCAGGCGTTATTGCTGTTTTTGTTAGCCAGGGGGCAGTGATGAAATACTTTGGTGCCAAAGCCAAAAAATGGGTAGCCTATACGGTGGCCTCGGTTTCAGGAACCATACTGGCTGTTTGTAGCTGTACGATTTTGCCGTTGTTTTCGAGTATTCACAAACGAGGGGCCGGCCTTGGCCCTGCCATCGCCTTTCTATATTCCGGTCCTGCCATCAACATACTGGCAATTATCTTAACCGCCCGGATTTTGGGATTTGAAATGGGCGTGGCACGTATTATAGGAGCTGTGGTCTTTGCCGTGGTCATCGGTTCTGTCATGTCCTTCATTTATAGCAAAGAGGAAAAGGTTAAAAAAGAAGAGCAATTAAACTTCCCCGAAACACCGGAAAAGCGTCCCATGTGGCAAACTGCATTTCACTTTTTTACGCTCGTGCTTATTTTGGTTTTTGCCAACTGGGGAAAACCTGGTGAAGGTGTGGAAAGTGGCACCTGGTACTGGATTTGGTCCAATAAATGGCATATAACCGCTGGTTTTGCGTTGTTGCTCATTTTTTCATTGATCTATATTTTAAAATTGAAATGGCAATATGTTATTATTGCCGCCCTGGCAACCGCCCTGTCTGCATTTTTAAGTTCCTCCCCGCTCATCCACATGGTCGTCGGAATTGCAGGCTTAAGCATCATTACATTAACAGATAAAAGAGATCCTGATAACAAAGAGTGGACGCTCTCAACATGGGATTTCACCAAACAAATTATGCCCTTGCTGGCCATTGGCGTTTTGATTGCCGGTTTTCTGCTGGGTTCGACACACGATGATACAGCCATGGCCGGTATCATTCCAAACGAATGGGTAGCCAGTCTTGTTGGTGGAAATTCAGTATTCTCCAACTTTTTTGCTTCCATCGTGGGGGCTTTCATGTATTTTGCCACCTTAACAGAAGTGCCCATTTTGCAAGGGCTGATTGCCGCCGGCATGGGCAAAGGGCCTGCTTTGGCCTTACTGCTTGCCGGCCCTTCACTGTCGCTGCCTAACATGCTTGTTATACGGGGGGTAATCGGCACACAAAAAACACTGGTTTATGTTTTATTGGTGGTGATCATGGCAACATTGTCAGGATTGATTTATGGAACATTCTTTTAAAAACTGCGGCCAATCACACGGCCCTATCCAGTAACCAGAAAGCAATTCAAAACCTGCTAACCCTGGTGATGATGGTTGTCTGGTAGTTGATTTCGTCAATGCCGCATCTGATATCAAGCCGGTATTTATTTGGGATGCAATCCTCGATATTGAGGTGGATTTTGCTCGATACACAAAACCCCGGCGGTGAGCAGCACCGGCCGGATGATGATGTATATCCCGATTTTTAGGGTTTGGTGGTTGCGCTTTTTGATCTTTTCGCCCTGGTAATTACTTTACCAGCTTTACATTGGCGGCCGCGGGACCTTTTTCACCTGCCACTACTTCATAGCTAACCAGGTTGCCTTCTTTTAGCTCGTCGGCTGAATTGTTGATGTGCACGAACACGTCTTCTTTGGTTTCCGAATCCTTGATGAATCCGTATCCTTTGGAGTCGTTAAAAAAGGTGACGGTTCCTCTCCGGTCTGTGGTTTCAATTTCGTCCTGTTTGGGGGGACTGATCTGGATGTCTTCAGCTTTGACTTCCTCTTTTTCGTCGGGATCGGGTGGGGTGTCGGTGATGTTGCCTTTTTCATCCACGTAAGCGATCATATCATCCAGACTGCCGCTTTTTTCCTTTTCTTTTTTGGCCTGACGTCTTTTTGCTTTTTCTTTACGTTTTTTTTCTTTCTTGGTTCTAACTTCTTTTTTCCCAAATGTTTCGCGTGATCTGCCCATATTATTTTTGTCGTTTATTAATTTTTATTGCGGTTAAGGTAATGATTTTAGAAGAAAATTCAAAATTTTGAAATTGTTTTGTCTGCACGGGGTCGGTTGCCAACCAAAGGTCCCTGCTTTGCCGGATCCCTGTATTCCGGCATAAACGCAAATACCCGTTCCGGCCGTATGGGTCGAAACGGGTATGGGTTATTTACTTTGTTATTGATCAGCCTGTTACCTTAACGTTGATGGCTACAGGACCTCTGTCGCCCTGTTTCACTTCGTATGAAACTTCCTGATCGGGCTGCAGGCCTTCGAAAGAATTTTCGAGTCCGCTGCGATGTACAAATATATCGTTGCCTTCGGGGGTCTCAATGAAACCAAATCCTTTGGTTTCGTTGTACCATTTTACTTTTCCTTTTGTCATGAGAACTTGTTTTATCTGTTGAAACTTTCTTTTCTGGGACGTGCTTCGTTAACGACGATGTCCCGGTTCTTGTAATTGGCGCCGTTTAGTTCGTTGATAGCTTTTTGGGCTTCTTCGTCATCGTCCATGGTGACAAAGCCGAAGCCTTTGCTTCTGCCGCTGAAACGGTCCATAATGATTTTTGCAGAGCTAACGCTTCCATATTCTTCGAATATTTCCTGCAGCTCGTTCTCGTCTACTTTGTAATCGAGATTTCCTACGTAAATGTTCATGTTGAAAAAATTAATGTTAGTTTAAAAACAGCTTGTTGTGTTTTTCACGACGGCAGGAAAATCTGTTAAACCGTGTTTTACTGTGTAAATAAATCGGAGGTGAAAATCCTGGTGAAGTGAAGGAAACATGATCCAAGGCTGCGTTAATTGTTTTAAAAGGATTTAAAAAAATGCTAAAAGCAACCAATAGCGAATAAGATATTAGCTGCGATAGCTCGTTTCTTTAAATCTGTTATTGTTGCAAAGATAAACATTTTTTTTAAATTGATTTATTTATTTTTTTTTGTTGCTTTATACCCTGCTGTTAAGCGGTTTTTTGCTTCTTTTTTTTCTTTTGTTTGAAGTGCTATCGGCCAGTGAAACCTTAATGCGTCGCCCTTTGAAGCGTTTGTTGAAGCCGTTAAGTATTTTATCGGTATAGGCTTCGCCTGCTTCAAAAAAGGAGTGGGTGTCTTTGATGTCGATGTCTCCGATGTTGATATCCCGGTCTCTTGTGCTTTCATTGATCATCCCGATGATATTTTTCGGGAGAATGCCGTCATTTTTTCCCAGACTCATAAAGAAGCGCAAATATTGACCCTGATCGGCCTGAAAGTGTTTGGTGCGGCCTTGCTTGGTATTTTTCTTTCTGTTGCCTTCCTTTGCAGGTTCTGTAACCTTGTTCAAATCGGGTGCATTCTTATAGTAGTCAAGAAAACGGTTAAATTCGAGAGAAACGAAGTGTTTGATTATTTGTTCCTTGCTAAGCCATTCCAGTTTGTTGTTGACGGTTTCCATAAAAGGAGCAATTTGTTCTTCATCAACTTCTGCTTTTTCCATCCTGTCGATCATCCTGAACAATTGTTTCCTGCATATTTCCTCTCCGCTTGGGATGGCTTGTTTTTTAAATGATTTACCAAGAATCTTTTCAATTTTCGAAATTTTACTTTTTTCCCGGAAATTCACTATGGCGATGGATATACCTGACTTATCAGCCCGTCCTGTTCTGCCGCTGCGATGCGTGTACACATCCGGATCATCTGGCAGGTTGTAATTGATCACATGCGAGATGTCCTGCACATCGATACCTCTTGCTGCTACGTCGGTTGCAACGAGCATCTGCAGGCTTTTCTCCCGGAATCGTTTCATGACGTGGTCACGTTGCGACTGCGACAGGTCTCCATGCAAGGCGTCGGCATTGTATCCGTCTTTGATGAGTTTATCGGCTATTTCTTTGGTTTCCCGCCGGGTGCGGCAAAAAACCAGGCTGTAAATATCCGGTTGCATATCAGCAATGCGTTTCAGGGCGAGATAGCGGTCGGGGGCATGCACCTGGTAATAAATATGCTTCACATTCTCAGCTCCTGAATTCTGTCTGCCAACGGTTATGTTGACCGGCTCTCTCATGTATTTTTTGGCGATCCGTTCAACTTCTTTCGGCATGGTGGCCGAAAACAGTAAAGTTCGCTTGAAAGATGGTGTTGTTTCAAGTATGGCGTCAAGTTCATCCCTGAACCCCATGTTCAGCATTTCATCCGCCTCATCCAGGACAAGTGTTTGAATGTGCTTTATGCTGGCGGCTTTCCGTTTAATCAGATCGAGCATCCTGCCCGGTGTGGCAACGATAATGTGAACTCCTTTTTTCAATATCCGGATCTGTTCTTCTATGCTGGCGCCACCGTAAACCGGCAATACTATAAGACCGGGTACATATTGTGCATATGACTGCATGTCTTTGCTGATCTGTATGCATAATTCCCGCGTGGGGGATAAGATCAATGCCTGGACCGCTTTTTGGTTGATATCTGTTTGCTCAATTATAGGCAGGCCGAATGCGGCCGTTTTACCTGTTCCGGTTTGAGCTAATCCCGTGATGTCGTTTGCTGTGTTAAAAATAAGAGGTATTATCTTTTCCTGAATTGTGGTTGGTTTTTCAAATCCCAGCTTGTCAATTCCTTTCAGCAAATTGGGCGACAAACCCAATTCGTCAAATCTCATGTTGTTGTGTTTAAAAAATTTGCTGCAAAGGTAATGTTTTAAACAATACAAAAAACAAATTAATTAATTGTCTGGTTTGTTGCCCGGCAATATCTTAATCCTTTAAGCATCTTACTGAGAAATCGTTGTTCTGGTATTCAGATTTGATTTTCTCTTCCCAACATCTTCAGCATTTTGCCATGTTGCCGAACGGCTTCAAAAAAACTACCCTGATCATGGTAAGGCAGTCTGTATTTATGCGCTGTTTCTTTTACCAGAACGGCGATCTTGCGGTAATGCACATGACTTATATTTGGAAACAAGTGATGTTCTACCTGATGGTTTAATCCTCCGATGAGCCAGGTGAAAATCTTATTGTTCCGGGCATAGTTGGTGGTGGTTGACAATTGGTGGATGGCCCAGTTTGCGTCGATATGGCCGTTTTCATCGGGTTGCGGGAAATCCGAATCGGGCATTACGTGGGCGGTCTGGAAAATGACGCTCAACAAAAACCCGCTAATGAAATGCATCGTTAAAAAGAACAGCAAAGTCCAGTACCAGGCAATGGGCAAAACAATGATCGGCAATATTAGGAAAACAATATAGTAAAGTGCTTTGGAGAGAATGAGGTCGAACATCAACCCATTGTATGTTCTTTTTGTATTTAAGGGGACTCTTTCCTTTTTGTAGTTGAGTACCTGCCTGAAGTCTTTGGTGGTGATCCAGGCCATGGTCATCAGCCCATATAGCATCCAGGCATACCAATGTTGATATTTATGAATTTTCCGAAGAGGCTGATGAGGAGAAAACCGCAGGATGGCAGAGGCATTGATGTCTTCATCCTGCCCGTCGATGTTGGTAAATCCATGGTGCAGGGTATTGTGCTGATGTTTCCATGTGGCAGGCAATCCTCCTAGCAAGTAAAGGGAGCTGCCCATAAAATTATTCATTTTGCGGTTTTTGGACCAGGTGCCGTGGTTAGCGTCATGCATTAGTGCCATCCCGAGTCCGGCCATGCCAAAGCCCATCAATATCCAGCAAGCGAAAACCAGGGGCAGGGCGGTTACCAATCCGGTCATCATTAAGATGTACGGAATAAAATACAACAACAGCATAAAAGTTGATTTGACAATGATACTGGTGTTGCCAAAGGTGGATATATTGTTTTGTTTGAAATATTCATTGACACTTTTCCTTAACTCTTTGATGAAATCTGCGTCCTTTCGGGGGGAAAAGCGGATTTTACTTTTTGTCATATGTGTTGATATACTTTTTAAATGATAGCTTATCAGTGTTAAAACATTACTGATATTGAATTGTTCATCTTCGATTATTTTTTTAGTCCGTAAACGATCCTGAAATGGTAACCGAACACGGCATAGGTAATGGCTTCGATGAATAAGCCCGGTCGGTTTAATAAGGTCCAGAAAATAAATTTCCAGTATTCGCTTCTTCCTTTATTCATTATACCGATAATGAAGAACGATTTGAACAGGGCCTTGATCTGGCTGAATTCGATTTTTTTGACCGGTCTGCTGTGTTGTCGCTTATAATCCATCAGCGACTTACGTATTCTCTTATAATAGGGTTTGGGAGAATAAATATTCGAGATGATTTTGCGGTAGCCCTCCAGCAGTTCTTCCCGTTTCATTTTCGGTTTAAAGTTCATCGACATATCGGTATTGCTGCCGGATGCTTCCACGGTCAGCCTGTTCTCGGCTTTCATACGCTCATAGAGCTTTGTATTGCGCGGTGCATTCAGCAACCCAACCATGGCCGAAACGATACCGCTTTTTTGAATGAAATCGATTTGCCTTTGAAAAACGGCAGGCGTGTCGCTGTCGAAACCTACGATAAACCCACCTGACACCTGCATGCCCGATTTTTGGATTTTGGTTACGTTCCCCAAAAGATTCCTGTTGTTGTTCTGTACTTTGTTGCAGCTTTGCAGCGATACTTCATCCGGGGTTTCAATCCCGATAAATGTGGAGGTGAAGCCGGTTTTCGTTAACAACGACAGCAGCTCATCATCATCGGCCAGGTTGATGGACGTTTGGATGTTGAAGGTAAAGGGGTGCTTGTGTTTTTTCATCCATTGATTCATTGCCGGTAGCAAATCCTGTTTAACCTGATTTTTCTTGCCCACAAAATTGTCATCAACGATTGACACCGGCCCACGCCATTTCAGACGATACAATGCTTCCAGTTCCCTGAGAATCTGTTCGGTTTTTTTCATCCTGACTTTATGGCCCAGTAAAGCCGTGATCTCACAAAAATCACAGTTGAAAGGACAGCCACGTGTTACCTGCAAGTTCATGAAAGCATAATCTTTTTGTGAGAGTAAATGATAGTCCGGAACCGGACTGTCCGTAATGTCGGCATATTCCGAGCTTTGATAAATTTTCTTTATAGGGTCTCCATTCTCAAGGTCTTTTAAAAATGGTTGCAGCGTGACTTCCGCTTCATTCAGTATAAAATGGTCTACCTCAGGGTAGTTTTGATATTCCTGTGTGAAAAGCGGACCGCCGGCAACAACTTTCACCTGTAGATCGCGGCACTGCGCAAGCACCTCATCAACCGATTCTTTCTGTATGTACATGGCGCTGATAAAAACATAATCGGCATGGTTCAGGTCAGAAAGCTTTAGTTCTGTTACGTTTAAATCGACAAGCTTTTTATTCCAGTTGTCAGGCAACATGGCCGAAACGGTTATCAGCCCAAGCGGTGGAACTGCAGCCTTTTTAGAAACGAAACGGAGCGCATGTTTAAAGCTCCAATAAGTATCCGGATATTTGGGATAGATCATTAAAATATTCATAGTAATCAGTTTGTTTTTATTTTTCGATTACAAAAATATCGGAGTCCGGAATGATTTGAAAATAATAGGGATTAACTGCCGGCATAAGGGTTGGTTGGTTAATAGGAGGGGAGAAGGTCAGTCAGTGGCGGCCAATGCCATTCGCCAAATCAGGAGACGATCTTTCTGACATTCAGTAGATACTGTCTTGAAACGGGAAGTTGTTCGTCTTGCCCTTTAACCTTAATGACGTAGGTGTTGTTTTTGCTAAGCAGTTTTTCAATGTAATTGGCATTGACCATACAACTGCGATGACAACGGATAAATTTTGCATAAGGTTTTAACTGCTTTTCAATGTTTTTGAGGGTGTTTCGTAGGAGTTCCTTTTTCAAATCACCTTCTTTCAGGTAAGCAATTTCAACATAATTGTCAGCCGATTTGATATAAACTATATCTGAGAGTCGCAGTTCCAGGTTCTCGCTTTCACCTTCCGAAACAAAATTCAGCGATTTGTTCTGGATGTCGTCTTCATACTTACCGATCATCTTGTTCTGTCGCAACTTTTCATTTAAAAGCATTCTATTTTCCATTTTGAGGTCTTTGATCAGATCATTCATTTTCAATGCCACAGGTGGAATAAGACAAACCAGTACCACCTTGAACATCAGATACAAACTAAGCGTAATCCATCCAACATAGTTAAGATAAAAAGCCATTCCCGCTGCACTTAGCAGCAGGATGATAAAACCTCCAATGTTTGAAATCAGGATTTCTGTATATTCTTCTCGAACATAAAAACGAAACAACCAGGGCGTGAAAGTACGGACCAACAACATCACAAGAAAAACAATCCCGGCCATACCCGCGGTAAAAAGCAGGCGGTTATTGAATTCCATATGTCCGGTTTCAAAGGGTTGGAAAAACAATATGAAAAGGAAAACCCCCAGAGCAATGGAGAGAAATAATTTCCATTCATCTTTAAGCAGTTTAATTAATTCATAGGTTTTTTGATCCATTCGCACTTTTGATTTGAATTCATAAAAACTTAAAGTTAATGATTTTTTATTTTTTTGTAATAAAAGTATTCCTAATGATACTATTATATAAAGCAATAAATTGTCATGAAATCCCGACGCTCATTTCTTAACATGCTTTCCGCCTATCAGGGGATCATCCATAAAGTCGGTCTGTTGTATTTCCGCGACCTGGCCGAGAGAGAAGATAATTTTCAGGAAACAGTTTTTCAGCTTTGGAGATCATATCCCCGGCTGAAAAACACTGAAAACCCAAGCTCTTGGATTTACGCAGTTGCAATTAACACAAGCATCACTCAGTTGAAAAGAAAGAGCCGCATGGAATATCGTAAAGATTTGCCTGATATTCAGGATGAAAAGGATGTTTTTGAGCAAATTGCAAGGAATGAAGAAACTGAGATTTTGTTAAAGGCCATCAGGCAGTTAAACGAAATTGACCGATCGCTCTTGCTGCTTTTCCTTGAAGAAAAAAGTTATAAAGAAATCTCAGTGATCCTGGGCATGTCGGTATCGAATGTAGGGGTGCGCATCAACCGGGCCAAAAGTGAATTGAAGAAAAACCTTAAAAATACTTAGTCATGGAAAACAATGAATTGCAAAACACCTGGAATCAGTTAGACAAGTCTTTTGTATCGAAATCAGAAGTGGAATTGGATCACCTTCTCAACAAAAAAATCAGTAAAATCATTCTTAAATATGTTTATGAGTTTATGATTTCCCTGGTGCTGTGCGGGGGGGTGCTGATATTTCTCATATATTCAGTAATTAACCGTTCCGGAGATGTATTGTTTATATATAACAATCTTTTGCTGGCATTCATTATCTCAACATTGGGAGGTTCGCTGTTGGCTACATGGCTTAAATTCAGGAATATTTCTTACAAAAAATCTCTTAAGACCCGGCTGGGTGAGCAAATAAAGATACTTGCTTTTTGGTTGAAAGGAAAATACAGCAATGTCTACTTATTTCTTATTCCGGTTTTCTATACTATGCTTTTGTTGTCGATCCATGTTTATTTTGAACAGGCTACTTTTGCTGAGATCTTTAACAATGAAGAATCGCTGACCGGTCTAATCATCTCACTTCCGATCGGGTTGTTTGTCAGTTATTATGTCGCTCATAAAATCAGGAAATACCAGTTAAACAACCTGGAACATCTGGAGTATTTGTATAATAAGATTCAAATGCCTTAGTCGATATTATGCCCGTATTTCTCAAATGTACCCGTTTCGGGATGAGAAGCTGAGGATTCGTAATAAAAGATCAGGGAGTTCTCATCTAATTGATAGATCTCATGGTCGCTCTCGGTTACAGGCGGAACAATGGAATCATTCATCACGCCTAATATCCTGAGAATCTTCTCATCACTTTCAAATTCCATGTCAGATTTTTTGTGGTGTCATCATTGCCGTATAAAAGCGAGCCGATTTTTTTCAAATCGCATATACACATCCGAACCCGCTTGTGTTTCGTCGTCCGGGATAAAATTGTTGTTCATATCTACTATGGTAGAATTATGATACCAGGCTTCCAAGGTAAGTAAATCAGTTTCAGTGGGCGGATTTTCTTCTTTATCCTTGCAACCGAAAAGAGAAAAGAAGAACAAAGATCAGGATTTTATTCAGTGTTTTTAAAGTAATCCGGTTTTGTGAACATATATATAGATTTTCAAATATACAATACTTCCGGTACTAAAAAGATGTATTATATTCCCCAGGGATAAGTTTCGGGGGTCATATTGCTTTTAGTGGCTGTTTTAATCGGATGCAGCGCCTGGCTATCATCAATAAACACAAAAGCGTCGTAGCGGTCGGGAATGATGCTGGGCACATAGTTGCCGTAATATTCCCTATCGGGATCATAGACCACGCCGATGGCCCTGTGGTTGACCGGGTTATTGAGCAGCGGACTGTCTTTAATATCCTGGTTGATGACGATCTTGTCGGTGGGTTCGCTCCGGTTCAGAAGGTCTTCCCAGCTGTTTTCCCTGGCCGGCGGCACTACCATTTCCTTCATTTTATCATCCCAGGCCCTGGCTGCGATCACCGTACCTCTGTGAGAGCCGAAACCTACCAGCACGGTGTCGGACCGGCCCCATTTTTCGCGGGCCAGCTGACCAACGTTCACCATACCGCCCCGGCTCATATCGGTGGCGCGTGCATCCCCGATGTGGGTGTTGTGCTCCCACACAATGGCTTTGGCGCCTTCGCCATGGAAGTCCAGCAAACGTTCTAGGGTTTCGGTCATGTGCACATCGCGGATGTTCCATGATTCGGGCCCGCCTTCCATCATGGCGCGGTAGTATTTCTCTGCATTTACGGCGGTCATGGCGTTTTGCTCGGCATTGAAGGGCGCTTCCGGGTCACTGTCGTAGAGCGGCACCCTGGCTCGGATGGTTTTCAACAGGTCGAGCACTTCTTCCTGACAACTTTCAGGAACGAATCTGCTGGCTGATCCGTATTCTGCCCCTTTCTCTCCGTAGGGTTCAAAGCATTGCATAGCATGTTCCGCAGCTTTCAGCGCATCGGGATCGTTTGTCCTGAGGTAATCCGTGATGGCTTCAAGAGATTCCCAAAGGCTATAAACATCCAAACCATAAAAGCCTGTCTGCCTGTCGTGTGTTTTGTTTTGGTTGTGTTTTTTTAGCCACTCCATCAGGGCCTGGATTTCCCAATTGGACCACATCCATGTTGGCCACCTGTTGAATTCCTTCAACACTTCAAAGGCAGTGTTTTCAGTGTCATCATAATTCCGGATGTATCTGTTTATGCGGTAACAATCTGGCCAGTCGCCTTCAACTCCAATGATTTTGAAGTCTTTCTCTTCAATGAGCCGCCGGCTGATGCGTGCACGCCACATATAATATTCGTGTGTTCCATGCGAAGCTTCTCCCAGCATTACAATGGGCGCCTTGCCAATGCGGTCCATCAGTGGGTCCAGACTTTTGTGAAGATCGTGTGCGTTGCTTTCAATGAGGTTTATCAGATCTCTTTCATTGATCTGTATGATGTTGTTTTCCCGGTATGACATAGCAGTGTAATTTTTTTATATAATACAACTGCAAAAATGCTTCCAAGTTAACACATCGGGAACCGTCTATTGGCTATTTATTTGCGATGTCTTTTCCCGGGTTGGCTGTGCTTCCTCCTGAAACGGTCATGGGAAGGAGCTTTTTTGCTTTCTTTCCATTCGGGGCCTTTACCCAGTTCGGGTGGCGGAGGCAGTTTGATGATCTCCCGTTCGATGAGCTTTTCAATCTTATGAATGTCCCTGATTTCAGAAGTTGTGACGAAGGTAATGGCCACCCCGTCTTTTTCCGCGCGTGCCGTACGTCCGATGCGGTGCACGTAGTCTTCGGCGTCATTGGGCACGTCGAAATTGATCACCAGGTTGATGTCCTGTATGTC
The DNA here is from genome assembly GCA_021738625.1 of Bacteroidales bacterium. Lineage (GTDB taxonomy): Bacteria > Bacteroidota > Bacteroidia > Bacteroidales > JAIOZK01 > JAIOZK01. The sequence continues at coordinate 110,024 of JAIPBS010000003.1, read as the reverse complement.
GATGCCCCGGCTCAACACATCGGTGGCTACAAGGATTCTGGTTTCGCGCGATTTGAAACGCAGCAGCACGGCCTGTCTTTCTTTTTGTTCCAAGTCGGAGGATATGCCCTCGGTATTGAAGTTGTCCTTTTTCAGGGCACGTACAATATCGGTCACCTTTTTCTTGGTTGAACTGAAGATCAGGATGCTCTTATAATCTGGTTTGTCTTTGATCAGTCTGTTGATTAACGGGATCTTCTGTTCTTCGTGCAACAGGTAAACTGCCTGGAGAATGTTCTCGGGCGGTTTGGCAATGGCTGTGCTGATCTCAACGGGATTGTCAAGGATACGAGAGGCCAGCTTTCTTATTTCAGGAGGCATGGTGGCACTGAACATCAGGGTTTGCCGCTTTTTCGGCAAATAGGATTCGATGCGCAGGATGTCCTCGTAAAAACCAATGTCGAGCATGCGGTCGGCCTCATCCAAAATAAAATGTTCGATTTTCTCAAATTTAACATAGCCCATGTTCAGATGAGCGATCAGTTTTCCGGGTGTGGCTACAATAATTTCAGCGCCCCTTGTAAGCGATTTTTTTTGCTGTCCCCATTCGGCGCCGTCGGTACCACCGTATAGTGCAATGGAATGAACATCCGTAAAATAAGCAAATCCCTGCACCTGCTGGTCGATTTGTATGGCCAGTTCGCGGGTGGGCGCCAGGATCAGGGTCGAAGTATGTCCCTTAGAATGATTGATGATTTTATCAAGAACAGGCAGGATAAACGCAGCTGTTTTTCCGGTTCCGGTTTGCGCCGATGCCACGATATCTTTGCCCTGCATGATGGCGGGAATGGTTTTCTCCTGTATGGGGGTGGCTTTTTCATATCCCATATAGGAAATGGCTTCATTGATGGTGTCGCTAAGCCCGAATTCTTCGAAAGTCATGATACGTAATGTTTATTAATTTCGGAATTCCCGGGAGATAATTTCCCGTCGGGTTTCCATTAATTGTTGCAAATATACCGATAAAGCCAAAAAGCACGGATCACTTCTGCTCTTCTGCTTTTTTCTCCCTCAGCTTCTTAAGCACATCCTCCTGTACGGAAGGTTGCAGGGGCATGTATTTGTAAAAATCCATCGAGTAGTTGGCCCGTCCGCTCGACATATTCCTTAAGGTGGTGGCATATCCGAACATTTCACTCAAGGGGACAAACCCAACAAGTTTTTGCGATCCTTTGCGATACCTTCTCATCGATTCGATCTTGCCGCGCCTTTTGTTCAGGTTGCCCACAATATCGCCGATGTACTCGTCGGGGGTGTTGATCTCGATGCGCATCATGGGTTCGAGTAAAATGGGTTTGGCTTTTGTAAAGCCCTTTTTGAATGCAATGGATGCACAGGTCTGGAAAGCCCAGTCGGAGCTATCCACCGGATGGAACTTTCCGTCCAGCAAAACAACTTTAACGTCCACAATGGGATATCCGGCCAGGATGCCTTCGGTCAGGGTTTTTTGCACTCCTTTGTTCACCGAGGGGATATACTCAGCCGGAATCCTGCCTCCCTTGATCAGATCGATAAATTCATAGCCGTTTCCGCTATTGGGTTCGAGCCGCATTTCAGTTTGTGCGAACTGTCCCTTGCCACCCGACTGTTTTACATGGCGGTAAGTGGTTTCAACCTCGGTGGTGATGCTTTCGCGGTATGCCACGGCCGGCTCTCCAACTTTAACATCCACTCCGAATTCAAACCTCAGGCGATCGACAATAATCTCCAGGTGCAACTCGCCCATACCGGAGATGATATTCTCGTCGGTTTCCTCATCATATCTTACATTGAAAGATGGGTCTTCACTTGAGAGCTTGTGCAACGCTTCGCCCAGTTTGGCCTGCTCTTTTCTGGAAGTGGGATTGATCTTCATCTCAATCACCGTGGGCGGAATGCTAATGGATTCCAGGAACAGCTTGTTGTTGGGATCGCACAAGGTGTCTCCGGTTTTTGTATTTTTCATGCCGATCAAGGCCACAATATCGCCGGGACCGGCTTCTTCAATCTCATCCCTGTCCTTGGCCCTGATTTTCATGATCCTCCCGATACGTTCCATCTGGTCTTTTGTACTGTTCAGGATTTGCATGCCGCTTTTCAGGTAGCCCGAGTAAATCCGAATAAAAGTTTGCTGACCGACGTAAGGATCGTGTATAAGTTTGAAAGCCAAGGCAGCAAAAGGTTCTTTGGAGGAGGGGCAGCGGGTATGCGTTTTTTCTTTGTCTTCGGTGTCGATGCCCACAATGGCGCCCACGTCGATGGGTGAGGGTAGGTAGTCGACCACGGCGTCGAGCAGCAATTGAATGCCTTTGTTTTTGTAGGCCGCCCCACAGAATACAGGAGTGATCAGCAGGTGAAGCGCCGCTTTTCTGGCGGCACGTTTGAGCATTTCGGAAGGGATTTGCTGTTCCTCCAAAAACAGCTCGGCGATCTCATCGTTGTAATCGGCAACATTTTCAATCAGGAAATCGCGGGCTGCTTTTGCCTGCTCTTTGTATTCGTTGGGTATTTCGGCTTCTATTCTTTCAAATTCCTTAAAAATATAGGCCTTCTCTTCAATCACATCGATGATGCCGACAAAGTCTTCTTCGGCGCCCATGGGCAAATGGAAAGGAACGGCATTGGCGTCGAGGTATTGGTTCATCATTTTAACGGCTTCTTCATAATCGGCTCCCGAACGGTCCATTTTGTTGATGAAGGCGACGCGGGGCACTTTGTATTTGTCGGCCTGGTTCCAGACGGTTTCGCTTTGGGGCTCCACTCCATTCACGGCGTCGAACACGGCGATCATCCCGTCGATCACGCGCAGAGAACGCTCCACCTCGATGGTGAAGTCAACGTGGCCCGGGGTGTCGATGATGTTGATGTTGGCATTGTTCCACACACAGGAGATGGCCGCCGAGGCAATGGTGATGCCCCTTTCCTGCTCCTGCTTCATGAAATCCATGGTGGCCATGCCGTCATGAACTTCCCCCATTTTCCGTTTAACCCCGGTATAAAATAGCATTCTTTCTGTTACCGTTGTTTTTCCGGCGTCTATATGCGCAGCAATGCCAATATTTCTGATCTTACTTAAAGGTATCATCTATTTGATTGATTAAAATGTTGATAATTAATTGTTTGGTAAACAAAAACCGCTCCATTTTCAGGAATGGCGGCAAAGGTAGGAATTATACTAACATGAGTTGCATATTTACAGTCATTTAACAAGGAAATAACGATTCATTAATCTTATTGAAAGCAATCATTTATTATTCCGCTGCTCGGATGAGGGTGTCTATGGATTGTTCCTTTTCAACATATAATGCCCATCATAATAATCGACGATTTCCCATTGGTTTGAATTCACCAACTGCTGCCCGATGGTATCGTAGCTTTCGGGCGCCCAATCTGGCATCCTTTTTTCAGAAAAAAATACAAAATCCGCTTTTTTGATATTGGGAAAGATGTAAACATTTTCCCTCACGGATGCATTGGCAAACATGCCGGGAGGCACACTCAGACTGGCTGTGTCGGGAAGCTTGTCCAGCATTTTCTGCACCATGGCAGCCTTGTTGATATCATGGTAACGATCCTTGCGATAAATCTGCAATGCTTTGTTTTGATCGGACGGTTTAAAAACAAAGAAAAGGGTGGCGGCAGCAGCAAGGATCACAAAGATGAAGCTCCAGTTAAACTTTTGTTTGGGCGTCCATAGCTCGCTGATGTATTTGAACAACCCGATTGTAATGACCGGCCCAAAAGCAATGGTGTACAGGCCGCTTGCCCCCCAAAGTTCGTGGTTGTCGCTTAAAAGCTTGTTGAAGAACAGCGGGATCAGCATCAGTAAATATTGCGGCCTGATGATGAACATAAATGCCCCTGATATAAGCAGCAGAGCAATCAATTCAATTTTAACGTAATTTGCACCGGGAATGTCGAGATGGTTCAGGACCATCATCTCCATGGTCAGCCTGGGATGCCCGATGATCCAGCCGATGCTTTTCAAGAAACTCTCCCCCACCCCCGAATATTCAAATTGCTGCTGTTTGTTACTATCCGAAAACCAGGGCATGGCAACTTCCGTCACAACCAGGTAATAGGCAAAGGAGATCAATAACAGTTCGATCAGGATGATGGTGGCCCGCCTGTCTTTGTAATAATTGAAAATAAAACCTCCGAAAACCAGCACCAGCCAAAGGCTGATGTTTTCGTTGGCGACGATCATCAATAGGTAAAACAAGACTGCCGTTTTATATTTTTCCTGATGGAAAAAATACAAGAGCCAGGGCAGCAGCATGGCCGCCACGGCAAAACTCTGATATTGCTGTATTAAGGCAGAATAGACTCCAAAAAACAAAAAGAAATGCAGGGCGGCAAAAAAGGCGACTTTATTGGATGCTTCCAAAACTCTCAGGTATTTGTAGATGCCCAATCCGCCCATCAGGATGGCAATGATCTGTATGATGATGAGAGTGTAGCTGCCGCCGATCCATACCAGCGGGGAGAAGATCATCAGGTAAAGATCGAAATCCTGTGAAAGGATGTTTTGCGGATCGGGACTGAAGAAGGGGCCGTAGTGCCACTTGAAATGGCTGTAATCCCACAGGGCCTGGTTATACTCCCCCAGCTCGATGGTGTTGAAGCTGAAGTTGTGATGGTTGAGCAATGCAATAAGGCAGTAGATGATTCCAAAGATCAGGATCAGCAAGCTGATGGGTGCATCTCTTTTGAATTTATATGTGAACAACCTGCCCATATGATTTCCCGAAAGGAGTAAAGGTATGACAAATCATAGCCCGCCGAGAGCGGCTGTTTTGTTTTTTTAAACAACAAATTGTTTATTGTTTCGGGAAGTTTGATAGTAGCAGAATATTTAAGCTCGACGACCGCAAAGGTTTATGCCATGATAGCTAAGATGTTCTTTTATGTTTATCAGGCTGTCTTAAAGCCGTGATTTCTTCAAGCCCTTGCTATTCAGACCTTTCTTAACGTTATTAAAATTTGTCAGGTTTATACTGCATTTTTTCATAAATTTGTCAGGTTAATGCGACTAATTAATGAAAAACAAATTATTCTATAAGCGAACTTTGATGGAAAAGATCACCTCCTGGCTGTATCAGGGAAAGATCATTATTCTTTATGGTCCACGTCAGGTAGGTAAAACCACATTGGTTAAGGATATCATCAGAAACCAATCAAATGCTGTTTATTTGAACTGTGAAAGACAACCTGTATGGGAATTGCTTACTTCCCGGAATGTGGAACGCATCAGGAATTACATTGGAGAAGCCTCCCTTGCTGTTTTTGATGAGGCTCAGAAAATTCCTGATATTGGTGATATTTTGAAGTTGCTTGTTGATACTTATCCTGAAATACAATATATTGCCACAGGCTCAAGCAGTTTCGATCTGACCAACATTCTATCCGAACCACTTACAGGACGAAATGTCAAATTTATCATGTATCCGCTTTCCCTTAAGGAATTGAGTAAACAATTCGATAAACCCAGGCAGGATGAAATGTTGCATGATTTACTTTTATACGGATCCTATCCTGATATTGTTGACAGGCCGCAAGCACAAAAAGAAAAACTACTGGAAGAATTGGCAAGCGATTACCTTTTTAAAGATGTATTGAGGTTTGAGAATATGAGAAGACCGGACATATTGGTCAGTTTACTCAAGGCTATTGCGCTGCAGGTAGGTCACGAGGTTTCTTTAAGGGAGTTAAGCAATCTTCTTAAGGTGAGCCTGGAAACGATTAGCCGGTATATTACTTTGCTGGAAAAGTCATTCGTTCTTTTTTCCCTCTCTTCCTATTGCAGAAACCTGAGAAACGAGATATCGAAAGGAAAGAAGTATTTTTTCTATGACCTTGGGATTAGAAACAGTTTACTGCAAAACTTTACTCCATTAGCAGGCCGCAATGATACCGTACAGTTATGGGAAAACTTTTGCCTGGTTGAAAGAATTAAATTAAATCAGGCCATTGATAGAAGAGTTAACATGTATTTTTGGAGAACCTACCAGCAGCAGGAAATCGATTTGATCGAGGAACATTCAGGGCAGCTTAAAGCCTTTGAATTTAAATGGAATCCCCGGCAAATTAAAAAACCACCATCTGCTTTTAAAAAGGCCTATCCGGATTGCGAATTTCATGTAATAAACAGGGAAAACTACCGTCAGTTCATTTGACAGTATTGGAAAGAAAATCCGATTCACCAATATCAATACCTTGATGCGGTTTGCGGTTCAATCCTTGCCGGACTTGAGATTGATGCGTGGTGTTTTCCACCCGGTTTCAACGGGGGCTATTCATATTGAGTCCCGGGGCTTCCTTGGTTTCAATGAATTATTTCCTAAAACAAAATTGTTTACTTTTACGATGCAAACGAAACCAGATGGCCGAAGAAAGCAAACCAGTGGCAACACAGGAATCATTAATAGCAAGTAAAATTATTGTCGTGAGAGGTGAAAGTGTAATACTTGATGTTCATCTCGCAGAATTTTATGGTGTTGAAACAAGATCTTTAAAACAAGCTGTCCGCCGGAATAAAGATCGTTTTCCTGCTGATTTTATGTATGAACTTACCGACGTTGAAATAAACAATGTGGTATCACAAAATGTGATACCTTCTAAAAGACATTTTGGTGGTGCAGTTCCTTTTGCATTCACTGAAAATGGTGTTGCTATGCTATCAAGTGTCTTAAACAGTAAAGAGCAATAGAAATTAATATTGCTATCATGCGAACTTTTACCATGTTAAGAAAGGCAGTGTTGTTACATAAAGATATAATGCAGGAAATAGGGAATATAAAAAGACAACTGTCAGATCACGATGATAAGTTACTGTTAATTTTCGAATATTTAAAAAAGGTAGAAGAATCAAAACAGCAACAGATAGAACAGGACAACCGGGAAAGGATTGGGTTCAAACAACAAAAATAAGTATAGATTTACCAATTCTCTACCTGTCACGTCATCTGTGATTTTGTCGATTTCTCCATTAAAATAGCGCCGCATGCAATGCGGTGTAAAAAGGATAGAACCAACCGGGAACCGCGGAGCGGATCAATAAAGCAATTTTTCTTACTTTTGAACAGTGACAGAGCAATTATGTTGAACATTCAAATCAGTAGGGTATTCACCGTTCACGTGACAGTGACCCCTATTCAGTAAACGGACCCTGCACTCCCAGCTCTATGCTCTTTGCCCTGCGCTAAGTGACCGATACACTGGGCTACTTTGATGTGAAGGCGTATTGTATAATATTAGCGCCCATCTGCAAGGCTTTCAGGCGAGTTTCCTGCGAGTCGTCATGCACTTCCTGGTCTTCCCAGCCGTCGCCCAGGTCGGATTCATAGGTGTAAAAACAGAGCAGTCGTCCCTCGTAGATCAAACCGAAGCCCTGTGGCGGTTTGTTGTCGTGCTCATGGATTTTGGGCAATCCCTTCGGGAAATCGTATTTCTGGTGGTAAATAGGATGATCATAAGACAACTCAACAAAATCAAGTTCGGGAAACACCTTTTTCATTTGCGGCCGGATATACTGATCCAGGCCATAATTGTCGTCGATGTGTAGAAAGCCTCCGGCCAGCAGGTACTCCCTTAAATTCTGGGCTTCATCATGCGAAAAAACCACGTTGCCGTGCCCGGTTATGTGGATGAAGGGATAATTGAAAATGTCGGGGTTGTCCACCTCTATTGTGACCGGTTCGGGATCGATGGCGGTTTCAAGGTTTTCGTTACAAAATGCGATGAGGTTGGGCAAAGAGGTTGGGTTGGCATACCAGTCGCCGCCGCCTTTGTATTTCAGCAGGGCGATCTGATAGGCGGTTTGTGCTTTCAGCTGCTGCTGAACTCCAAAGCCCGTGATTAAAAAAATAATTGCCAGTATGGGTTTGATGTATTTTTTCATAGTGATTATTGTTGCTTCCGGCTGCCTGTTACAGTTGTTCGTTGATCAGGTTCACGCTGTGGCATGCCACCACTGCGGCCGTCTCGGTTCTTAAACGACTTTTGCCCAGACTTATTGGAACAAAGCCATTTTCTTTGGCCTGCTCAAACTCTTCCCTGCTGAAATCGCCTTCCGGGCCGACCAAAATGATGCAATCCTTTTCTTTTTCGTAAAGTTCCGTCAGATGGCTTTTAACCGAATCGTCGATGAAGGCGATAAATCTCATATCCACGGTATCATTATGAAAAAACTTCTGCAATGATACCGCTTCATTGATTTTCGGGAGAAAGGCTTTCAGGCTTTGCTTCATGGCAGCGATCAGGATGCGTTGCATTCTTTCCGTTTTCACGATCCTTCTCTCGGAATGTTCGCAAATCACAGGTGTGATCTCATCAACACCGATCTCTGTGGCCTTTTCAAGAAACCACTCAAACCGGCTGATGTTTTTCGTGGGGGCCACGGCCATGTGTAGCCGGTAGTTCCGCTTGCCGAAATCACTGATCTTATCCGTCAGGGCGATCATGCATTTTTTTGGGTCGGCGGTTTCTATCCTTCCGCTGAACATATTGCCTTTCCCATCGGTCAGCCTGACCTCATCCCCTTTGTTCATCCGCAGCACCCTGATCAGATGTTTGGAATCCCCCGGATCAAGGACGGCATGATTGCCTTTGAATTCGGTAGTGTAAAACAATTGCATCCTTTCCGTTTTTTGTAAGGATAAAAATAGTTAGATATTGCCAGACGGTGAAATTATCTGTTTCTCAAGTCTTCAATCACGCTGCTGTCAATCCAGTAGATGTTGCCGGCCCTGCCTTTTGGCCCCGGCTCAACCGATTTCAAAAAATCGTAGGTGTTTTCACCCACCGGCCGGGGCGGGGTCCTGTAGCTTGAGAAGAACAAATATTTTCCGTCGGGGGAGAGGTTGGGGCAGTAATCCAGGGCTTTCGAATTGATTTTCTGTCCCATATTTTCGGGCACGCCCCACTGTCCGTTTTCCCGTTTGAAACTGATATACATATCGCCACCGCCGATTCCGCCGGGCAGCATGGCCGTGAAAATGATGTAATCCTCATCTGGGCTGATGAAGGGGTCCCATTGCGGGCTGCGGTCGGTACTGACCGGCGAGGGCACCATTTCGGGATCGGCCCAGGTCCAGTCATCGTTTATCTTTTTTGCCACATAGATGTTGGTATGCATGATGTCGAGGGGCTCCTCTTCGCCTTCATAATCAGCATGGAAATAGATGTTCCCGTTTTTCGACATGGTGGGGTACATTTCGTTTTTATTATCCGTGTTGAAATCCAGGGGCAAGGGCTCACCCCAGCCATCCTCCGTTCTTTCACATATCCAGATGTTCCAGTCGAGCCGGGTGTCCCCTTTATGCATGGGCCTGTCGGAGCAAAAAATCAGCCTGCTTTTGTCGGGGGAAATAAAGGGATCGGCATCCCGGTAGGTGCCCGAAAAAGTTGCAATATCCGGATCGCTCCATTCCCCGTTCGTCAGTTGACGTTGGAGTATGATGAATGAAAACCACCCTTTGCGGAGGGTGTAGAAAAGTTTCTGATTTTGCTCGTCGAAGCTTGCGTTAAACTCATCGTAAATCCCGCTGAAAACGCCCGGCCCGAACAGCAGGGCGCTGTCGGCCGGAGCCTGGAATCCCAGGTAAGTTACCTGTTTGCTTTGTTTGCATGAGGCCATTGCCAGGGCCATCATAAGAATTACGGGCAGCAATTTTGTGTGTTTCATGGTTTTTGGTTATTGATTGATAATTTTAGTCAGTTTTTCGGGCCGCTTTCAAAACATCAATAAAGCGGGTTGATATCCAGTAAATATCGGTGTTTCCGTTTTGCGGGCTGTTGTGCAGACTGTCAAGTTTGGCATAGGTCATGCTTCCCTTTCCGCGTTCGGGTGTGCGTGCCGACATGAAAAAGAAGTATTTCCCGTCGCGGCTGACAAAGGGAGAATATTCCCTTGAGTCCTTGCTGTTGATCTCCGACCCCAGGTTTTTGGGAACCGACCAGCTGCCGTTGCTTTGCCTGTATGAAATGTAATAATCCGTTCCGCCGAAGGAGTCTTTTCCTCCGTAGATGGGAATGATGATATAGCTTTCGTCGGGGGCCACAAATGCATTGTACCTGCTGACGCCGGCATTGATCTCGACCGGCATTTTCTCCGCCTCGCTGTAACGGCCGTTTTCAAACTCCGAACGGTAAATGAAACTCAGGCGGGTTGCCGATTCATCCCTTGTAAAATAAAGTGTTCCATCATCTGTCACACTGGGGAAGTACTCTCCTTCCTCTGTGTTTACGCCGGGGCCGAGGTTTTCGGGAGCGGTCCATTGACCGTTGACCCGTTCCGAAACATAAAGATCGGGATATTCCATCGGTTGTTCGCCTTCTACAGGCATGTCAGAAGAAAAGTAAAGTTTCTTCCCGTCGGCTGTGATAAAGGGTTCGAAAAACATATAGCGTTGATCGCGTGCAAAGGACACCACTTCCGGTTTGCTCCATTTACCATCAGTTTCTTTGCAGTAAAGCAGGCTAACATAATTGTTATTGCCCACACTGCTGCTGAAATAGATCTCCTTTCCGTCGGCGGTAAAAGCCATGTCGCGGTTGTTCATGCCGTTGGAAACAATGTCGGGCGCAAAAAGTGCGGCCGTGTCGCCGGGTGGTTCCTGCCCAAAATAAGGACCAGATAGTTCCGGGCTGTCTTCTTTCATGCATTCATCGCATGAGTAAAATAAGAAGGAGCACAGGATGCAGATCAGGATCAATATTTGTTTCATGGTTTATGTTTTGAACAAAGATATTGAAAAGAAAAAAGGAGCAACCAATTTGGATGCTCCTTTTATTTATAGATGTCTTTTGTTTTTACTGCTTGATCAGCTTCCTGCTGCCGTCAAGTCCGTCCGCCTTGATTTTCAGCAGGTAGATTCCGTTGGGGAAGGCAGATATGTCAAGGGCTTCCCTGGAACCGTTTTGAAGTTCGAGTTCAATCATCTCCTTACCCTGCTTGTTAAACAGTTTTAGCTGGGCATCCTTGCCTGTGTTGTTGCTCAGCATAAAGATGCCGTGGCTGGGGTTGGGGACAACATGCAGCTCGGAAACGGATTCTTCGGTTTCAAATCCAACCGTGCTAGAAATTTTCACATTGTCGATGTAAAGGTTGTTGCCTCTGTTGTTGAAAGATTCAAAAGCGATCTTAATGTCGTTCATTCCCGCCCATTCTGAAATATCAATTGTGGGACAATTGGCGCCCCATCCTTCGCCGCACCAGTCTGAAGATACCTCCGGCACAAAGAAATTAACACTCATCTCGTGGGTAGCAAATACGCCGGTGCCATCGGGGCCGCCCTGCCAAAGTCGTGTCCAGCTTTCACCGCAATCGTCTGAAATATAAACGATAAGGGAATCCTTCTGAGCGCCTCTTTGGGTATAGGCATATTTAAACTGCAGATAGGCAGTGGTTTGATCTGTCAGGTCGAGGCTGGGCGAGATCAGCTTATCTCTTTCATTCCAGCTGCTGTAGTTCATCAGCTCGATCCATGCGGCCTGGTCACCGGGTGTGGTTCCGCCCACCTGTCCTATGCCCCAGGTATAGCCTCCGTCCGGGTTGTCGATCTGCCAGGAACCTCCTGCCAGAACATTGTCTTCTTCAAAGGTTTCCTCGAAGGGCAAAGCAAGTCCGCCCGAATGTATGTATTCTTCTTTTGTTATGGTGCTGTTCCCGGAACTGTTGATTGCCGTCAGGGTAACATCATAAATGCCAGCATTGTTGAACTGAACAACCGGGTTTTGTGAGTTTTCATCGGTACCTTCCACAAATTCAACATCATCCGGTTCAAATTCCCAGAGCCATCCTGAAGGGCAATTTTCGGTTTCATCCGTGAACCTGGCGCTGTTGCCAACGCAAATACTGGAATCGCTGGTCGTGAATTCGACCGTTGGAAGGATCCCGGAACTCACCGTAATATAATCTTCTTTCACCAGTGAGTCGGTTCCTGCAGGATTGCTCACCACCAGCTTAACCAGGAAAGTTCCTTCTTCGTGGTAAGTGATATCCGTTGGATTAATTTCCGACGATGTAGAAGGCGTACCCCCTTCGAATGTCCACTGGTAGTTGTGTGGGATGCCCGAAGAGGCGTCAAAGAAGTTGATGCTGCAATCCAGCGGAAGTTCGGTTTCGCTGGCATAAAAATCAACCTCCGGGGCGTAGTAGTATGGTTCTGATTCCCATAGCCCCCGGCCGTAAGTTCCTGCGCGGATAACATCTCTGGAAATCGAATCGGGATCGTAATAGATTTCAAGCTCGGTAACTTCAGCAGATGCGGGAAATCCATCGGAGAAGGATATCCAATCGGTCATGTTTGAATCCAGGTAATAAATACCTGCATTGGAACCCACATAAAGCCCGTCCTGGCTTCTTTCATAATACACTATGGTATTCATATTGACATCCGGCAGGTTGCCAGAGATATCTTCCCAGTTCATCCCGCGGTCTTCCGATTTGTATATTTTTCTGTTTTGAGCTATATAAACGATATCGGGATTGGTTGGATGCGCTTCGATATCAAACACATCGCCGGCATCCGGCAATTTGTTGGTCAGATCGATCCAGTCGGGGTATTGTTCAAGTACATTATCGCTTCTGTAAAATTCACCATTGTTTCTTGAAACATACAGGATTTCGTTGTCGGCCTGTGAATGTTCCACATCCCTGTTGGTGCTGGTACTGAAGCCTGCAAAGTTGTTGGTGATGTTTTCCCAGTCGGGATCGAAGCTTTTCACCTTGGTAGATCTCCACACGTTGTTGTATCCGACAAACATGATGTCGGCATCGTGTTCAGCCAGGCAGAAGGGGGTGATCCATGCGCCGCTTTCATTGATGCCGAAATAACCGTTTCCGGCCACCTGAAATGCGTTGTTGTGGTTGGTAAGCCTGAAGATCGAACCATAATAAAGCGTGGCATAGGAAATGGTAGAGTCTTCATGGTCCACGGCGCATTCCATACCGTCACCGCCATAAACACTCAGCCAGGAAGATCCTGTATAAGTTGATGTGCCATTATCCTGGTAGCCGTTGATCACGATGTTTCGAGCGGTGGCGCTTTGCCCGATCTTATAGGCCTGGCTGATGGGCAGTCCGTCGGTGATCTCGTTCCAGGTGGCTCCACCGTTATCGGTCCAGTAAATGCCACCGTCGTTCACAGCGTAAAGCCTTCCGTCCACCGGGTTCCATTCAAGCCCGTGCAGGTCGGCATGAACCGAGGGTACACCGCAGTCGCCCCACCAATGGGAGTTTATTTCCCAGGTAATCCCGCCGTTGGTAGATTTGAAGCAGTTGACTCCACCTGCATAAATGATATCGGCATTGTTGGGGTCGGCCGAAACATCCAGGTCGTACCAGGCCTGTCCGCCGCTTCCGCCGTTACATCCCCAGCTCATGATGTTGGGAGAGGTCGACATCTCCAGGAAGCTTTCACCTGCATCCAGCGATCTGTAAAGACCTTTAAATGATTGTGAATTGGCAATAAGAAAATACACCATTTCGGTATCGTCGGGGGTTACCGCGATCACGCCGCGTGCGCCTCCCGGCAAGCCGTTTGTTTTCTCCGTCCAAGTTTCACCCGTATCTGTCGATTTGTAAAAATCTCCTCCGCTGGCTGCGTAGATCACGGCGGGGTCGTCGCTTTTAAACACAATTTCTTTAAAGCTGCCGGGCTTTTTCTGCACCCATGTGGCTCCGGCGTCGGTGGTTTTATAGATACCTCCGCTGGTGGCGGCAAGCATTATCTGGGGGTTGGTGGGGTGCTGGATCATACGGCCGACTGTTTTTTCGCCCATGCCGTTGCTCCATTCCTCCCATGTCGCTCCTGCGTCGGTGCTTCTGTAAACACCCAGTCCGGGGGCATCTCCCGCATCGCGGTCGCCGGTGCCCATGTAAATGTTATCCGGATCGTTGTAATCAACGATAATGGCAGAAACGCCAAGTGTCGGGAGGATATCGGTGGTACTGGACCAGGTGTCGCCACCATCGGTGGTTTTCCAAAGGCCGCCTGAGGGAGCGCCGATATAAAGGATATCGGCGTCCGTGGGATGAAAGGCCACATCGTTGATCCGGCCGAGTCCCTGGTAACCGCGATCGCCAAGTGGAAGGGTGAACGGTCCCATGTTGGTCCAGTCGCCTGTGAAATCCCTTTCGGGGGGATTGTTTTTCATAAACTCATAATAGGCATTTCGGTCATGATCAGCGGGCAGAAGGTCACCATTGGGGTTGATGCGGAATTCGGTAATGTATTCCCATCTCTTGAAAGGTTTCCAACCGTTTCCCCTGGTGATCTCACGTCCTTCCCAATATTCCTCGAAAGCTTTAACGGTTTCGTAATAATTGGCTTCCGGGTCCTGCATCATCTCGATCCAGTAAGGAAATTCGGAATAGTTTTTATTTTCTTTTTCGTTTGTCTCCTGCGCAAGTATTTGGGTGCCAAAGATCAGTGCCAGGATCAAAGTAAAAATGGAGCGTATCATAATAATCCTTTAATTAGTTGTTTTTTAATTACGTAAAGTTAATAAATAATCATCAATTTTTAGGACAACCAAATCCGCTTAAGGGTTGGTTAATCATTTGTTGAAAAAATCTCTTTCCCCTGGCTTTTGAGGAAAGAGACATTTAAAACGCGGTCTTAACAGCCTTTATTATTCTGCACCTTCTTCGGGAAGCTTTTCGAACTTCTTCAGGGCAAACCTGACCGCATAATAGCTGAGAACAATAAATGCCGGCCAGCTCAATAACCATAATATTTCTTCTGTATACATAATGGTGTTTCTTTTAATTATTGATTAATAAGCATGCGATTCTTCATCGCTCATTTCTTCTTCATCTATCTTCTTTTTGTTGATGGCTTTCCAGGCATACCAGATGTATGCGATCACGAAAGGCACAACAAGCGAAACATAGCTCATGGCCGTCAGGGTGTATTTGCTTGATGAGGCATTCGCGATTGTGAGGCTGCTTTGCAGGTTCGAATATGAGGGATAGAAAGCCGTGTTGTTGAAGCCTGCGACCAATAAAAGCGCGAAAACCGTGAGGATGGTCCCGAAACCTGCCGACCAGATCCCTTTGGTGCTGGCTTTGGTCAGGCTGACGATCAGCCCGAAAAGCACGGCCACAACTCCCGTCAGGAAGATGATAAGCACGATCGGCATGTTGAGCAAGTTATTCAGGTATTTATATTGTTCAAGGAACACGATCCTGGTTTCGGGATCGACGGCATAACCCTTCATTACCAAAATGTTCACCAGAAAAAACAAGAACAATACGAGAAAAAGCAGGGCGCTGTACCAGAGCTTTTTTCTTATGCGTTTATCCAGGGTTTCATCATCAATGCTGTTCAGGAAATACATCAAACCGAGCGAACGGGCCAGGAAGAACACAGCCAGGCCAAGCGAGAGATTGATATAGGTTTCATACCGTCCGAAACTAAATGCCAGCTCCAACCCGCGCCATGAATTTCCCCAGGTAACCCGGTTCATGTCATCCAGCCTGAAATCAGAACCGGTGAAGAAGGTGGCTACGGCGGTCCCGATCAAAACGGTTCCCAGCAATCCGTTGATAAACAAAAAAGCTTCGTAGGTGCCTGAACCGAATATGTTGTTCGGCTTGGACCGGAACTCATAAGCCACTGCCTGTATGATGAATGCAAACAGGATCAGCAGCCACACCCAGTAAGCGCCTCCGAAGCTGGTCGCATAAAACAAGGGGAAGGAAGCAAAGAAAGCCCCACCAAAAGTTACAAGGGTAGTAAATGTGAATTCCCATTTTCTTCCCAGGGCGTTCACTACCATCTTGCGTTGTGTTTTGGTTTTGCCCAGGGAATAGACAAAAGTTTGCCCGCCCTGAACGAACATCAGAAAGACAAGGATGGCAGCCAGCAATGATACAATGATCCACCAGTAATGCTGCAATACGCTATGTGAAAAATTTTCAAACATGATTATTTCCCTCCTTCTTTTGGTCCGATAAGAATTTGTCTGCGCAAAATGAAGAAATCGGCGAGCAGCAAAGCTGTGAACAAGCCTGCAAATATCCAGAAGGTGAGCTTCACGGATGAGGAGTCAAGCTGGGACACTGCCGACAGGGTAGGCATCAGGTCCTGTATCACCCAGGGTTGTCGGCCCATCTCCGCAAGCAGCCAGCCGAGCATGGTAGCAATGTATGCCAGCGGGATGGTCCAGAAAGTGATCCAGAGGTACCATCTTTTTTTAATGATTTTTCTTTTATATATGAAGATCATGCCCAGCAGGAAAACAATGCCGAAATGCACGCCCAGGATCACCATCAGGTGAAATGAGTAAAAGGCTGTGGGCACATCGGGGATCAGCTCTTTGATGCTGCGTCCGTGGCCGGCATAGTATCCGTATCCGAAATTGTAACTGCCGTCCGGGTCTTTGAAGTTGGTTTTAAATATAGCCAGGGCTTCGTTTGCGGTATTTTTATGTTTGTCAGCTCTGGCTGTGTCGCCTGCAAACTTTAACGAATCCGATATTTTAGCCGATCTTTTGTAAAGGGCCAGCGCTTGAATTGCTTTTTTCCCTTTTTTGACCTTGTCTTCGTATGATCGTATGTTTTGTTTTTCATTTCCCCACAGCAAATCTTCAATACCGGGTACGAATTTATTGACATCAAGATAAGCCATATAGGAAAGCATGTTCGGAATTTCGATCTTGAAGGCGAAATCCCTTTCAAGCCCGGGAGGCGTTGGTTTTTCCATAAACCCGATGGCAATTAAAGGGGCATTGGTAGTCCCTTTGTAAAGTCCCTCCATGGCTGCGAATTTCATGGGCTGCACGCGGGCCATTTCCCTGGCGGATTCATCGCCTGAAAACACCAGGAATACGGATGAAAGGATGCCAAAAGTGCCGGCAACTACCATGCTGCGTTTGGCAAACAGGATATGCCTTCTTTTAAGCAGATACCACGAACTAATTCCCATCACGAAAATGGAGGCCAGCACAAAGCCTGAAGTGATGGTGTGCAGAAACTTGCTGATGGCTGTTGGCGAGAACAGCACAGCCCAGAAACTGGTCATCTCGTTCCGGGCGATGTCGAAATTGAACTCTGTGCCAACGGGGTTCTGCATCCAGGCATTGGCAACCAAAATCCACAGTGCCGAAAGGTTGGCTCCGAGAGCCACCAGCCAGGTGGAGGTCAGGTGGAATCTTTTGCTGACTTTGTTCCAGCCGAAAAACATTACCGCCACGAAAGTGGATTCCAGGAAGAAGGCCATGATGCCTTCCACAGCCAGAGGCGCTCCGAAAATATCGCCCACGAACCAGCTGTAGTTCGACCAGTTGGTGCCGAACTCAAACTCCAGGATAAGCCCGGTTGCCACGCCTATGGCAAAGTTGATGCCGAATAGGATCATCCAGAATTTGGTGATCCGCTTCCACTCGGGATTGCCGGTCCTTACGTAAATGGTCTCCATGAAGGCCACGATAAATGACAGACCCAGCGTTAAGGGCACGAACAGCCAATGGTAGAAGGCTGTCAGGGCAAATTGTCCCCGCGACCAGTCAATCAATGACATGTCGAAATTCTCCATACTATTTTGTTTTTGTTATTTGATCAAGTACGTAATCGCCTTTTTGCTCTTTTGAATCGAATTGCTTGTTGAGGAAATTTGGGAAGAAGACCAGGCGGAGAATGATGAAGAAAATGAAAAGTTTTAGCAAGATGATGATCCATAGTTTTTTGCCAAGCCGGTCCATGTTTCTGAAACCATCAATATAGAAGTGAAATACTTTTTTTAGCAGATTCATGTTCCGGTAAATTAATGGATCAAATATAGTGATTTGAGTATTTGCTTACCGAAATTAAAATAATTTGTATTCTTTCTAAATAACACTGAGTGGAAGGGAGAAACCGAAGGTGCTTCCTTTACCCTGCCGGCATTCTGCGGTCAGCTTTACGCCGTTTTTCCACGAAGTCCTTACAGAGTTTCAGGCCCAGGCCCGAACCGACTTCACCGGCTGTACCCTGGGGTGCTTTTAATGCCTCCCTTAAAAATGCTGTTCAGGGCTTCAGGGTACATACCAGGTCCGGTGATCCCTGACCGACACCCTGGCATATCTGTCGTTTTTCCTGAGTTCCAATTCTATATCCGCATCCTTATAGCTGAATTTGATGGCATTGGATACCAGGTTGCGGATCACCAGTGAAATCATATCCGGATCGACGGATACGATGACTTCCTGCTCTCGATCAAAATCCGCTATAACGCGAAGTGATTTGGGGGTGGCTTGCTTCCTGAACATATTCAGCTCGCTGTTGATCAAAGGGATCAGGTTGCAAGCTCGTCCCCAATTGCGGTTTCCTTTTTATCCAGCAATTTTTTATTGAGGGAATGGTGATGGTTTTTTTCCATGGTTGTGAAAGCTATTTACAATTTCTTTGGAAACAATAAAATTAGAAAAAGTAAATCAGCCTGGTAAATATTCGCAAAGGAGTTGTTCGGCTTTAAACCGGCATGTAGATATCCGCTATCAGCAGGACCAAAATGGTCAGAACGAAATAATTGATCCGCATAAAAAAGAAAAAGGGGCTGAAAGTTTCTTTTTTGGACAGGATCAGTCTGCTGAAAACAATGATCAGCCAGAGGGCGGCCAAAAGGAAACCGATCTTAATCACCATGGAGTTGATGATATCAAAAGCCGGGATCATAAGGGCGGTTATGGCCGTGGACAGGGTCCAGATAAATGTGATGTTTTTGATCTGTTTGTTAGAGTAGATAGATGTGAGCGAGGGAAAGCCGGCTTTTTCATATTCCTTTCCAAATTTGAGTAAAAGCAGCCAGAAATGCGGAACCTGCCAGATGAAAAAGAAAAAGGCCAATATCATGATCCTGGGATCGGACAGTGAACCACCGCCGGCGATCCAACCTACAACCGGGGGGATGGCGCCGATCACCGACCCTGGCACCACTGCGAAAGCCGTCACCTTTTTCAAAGGTGTGTAAATGGCATTGTACCAGATGAGGGCCAGAAGACCCAACTGCATGGCCAGAAGGTTGGAGCCGAGCCAGATCAGATAGGCCCCGGTGGCCGACCAGATGAAAGCGATCAGCAAGGTCATGCCGGCCGAAATCCTGCCGGAAGGGATCGGGCGGTCTTTGGTTCTTTCCATGATGCTGTCCTTATCCCTTTCCTGAAAATGATTGATGGCGGAAGAACCGCAGGCCAGCAGAAATATCCCCAGGGTCGGCAGGATCAAACCGCTGTCGAAACCGCCCTTTGCAATTACATAAGCTGTTATTGTGGTGAGCGAAACGGCAAAGGTGATGCGTACCTTGCCGAGTTCCATCAGTATCTTGAATATATTGTTGTGTTTCTTGTTTGTCATAATTCGATGGTCATTCAGTAGTCACTCAGTAGAAATTCAGTGGTCATTCAATAGTCATTCGATGGTCACTCGATGGTCATTCGATGGTCATTCGATGGTCATTCGATGGTCATTCGATGGTCATTCGATGGTCATTCGATGGTCATTCAGTTGTTCATTAGTTAATCTTAAGTGGCTCCAGGCTCCCTGCTCCCTGCTATTGCAGCGTTTTCAGATATTCAATGATCTGATCGATCTGTTCTTCGGAGATGGTGTTTTTGTAAGAGATCATTTGCCCTGCATTGAATCCTTTTACCACATCCGCGTCGGGTTCGTAAATGGAATGGAGGATGTAATCCTTGTCGACCGTGATTTCCCGTTCTTCACCATCGGTTATAACCACTTCATTTCTTCCCCAAATCCCTTTAAATGTCGGACCTACGATCTCGGTACCGTCCCTGGAGTGACAGCTCAGGCAGGCATTTTGTTTTAAAATTTGCAGGCCGGGCGGATCGTCTGATTTACCCAGCTTTTCCTCATACCAGGTATTGTATTCCTGTTCGGTAAGCACCCGAACCATCGAAAGCATATAGGAATGCCGTTCACCGCAATATTCAGCGCAAAAGATATCGTATTCGCCGACTTTCTGCGGCAAAAACCACATGTAATTGTCTTTGCCCGGAACCAGATCTTCTTTGATCCTGAAGGCGGGTATATAAAGGCTATGCAACACATCGTGGGAGATCAACTCAAGTTTAACGGGCTTATTCAAAGGTACCACAAGTTCTTCGCTGCGCCTTCCGTCATCGTATTCGAACGACCAGCTCCACATCTGCCCGTGGGCTTTTACCACCATGGCGTCTTTCGGGACCTTGCGCATGGGTTCATATTCGGTCCAGCCATAATAAAACATCACCAAAACAAGCAGGGTAGGGATCACAGTCCAGAGGATCTCAAGCTTGTTGTTTCCTTCAATGTTTTTCGCTTTGGGACTTTTCGATTTCCTGTAGCGGACCACAAACCAGATCATTGTTGCGGTGATCCCGACAAGGAAGAAAACGGATATCCCGAGTATGATATAAAATGAGAGATCAACGCCTTCAACAAAGTTTGATGCCTGATTCATAAGTCTTCTTTTTTATCTGAACACATAATCAAAAATGGTTAATACCAAAAATACGATAAACAGCAGCATCACCACACCTACCATTAGCAAGTATATCCGTGACTCATATTTCAGATGCATGAAATAGTAACCCACAACAATGGCTTTGGTGGTAGCAATGGCCAGGGCTGTAACCACAGTTAAACTGAGCAGGTCGGCCCCGAAAACCGAAATGGTCACCGTCATCACGGTGAGGATGATCAGTGCCAGCCAGGTGCCGAAATGTTCTCTGAAACTTGTTATATGTTGAATTTCTTCTGCTTTCATGGTCTTAATGAATTAAATAAAACAAAGGGAACAGGTAAATCCAGATAATATCCACGAGATGCCAGTAAAGCCCGCTGTTTTCCAGCAGGGTGCCTTGGTCGCCGGTTACCTCATCCGTTCCGACCTTAACCACCACGATGCCAATGAATATGGCGCCAATGATCACATGCAGGGCATGCAATCCTGTCATGAAAAAATACAAAAAGAAAAACAGGCTTTCGCCATGGGGCAGCGATTGATAATGCTCCATGCCCGGAAACAAGCCGTGGTGGATCTTGGCATTCCATTCAAAGAATTTGATCACCATAAAGATCAAAGAAAAGGCGATGGTGGCGAGCATCAGGTAAAGCGCCAGTCCTTTTTTGCCTTTTTGCAGGGCGGAAATCGACATGGCAATGGTCAGGCTGCTGGTGAGTAGTACAACCGTGTTGATGGTACCCATGGTGATATTCAATTCATAGGATGCGATCAGGAAAGCCTCCGGGTTGAGGGCGCGGTAAACCATGTAAACAAGAAACAGGCCGCCGAAAAGCAAAAGTTCGGTGAACAGGAATAGCCACATTCCCAGTTTGGAGGCCTCCGGATTGCTGCTGTGTCCTGAATTTGGCAATACGTATTGTTCCATCTATCTGAATGTTTTATTTAAAAGTATATGGTCCGTCTTCAGGTAATTCGGGTTTTTTCAAAAAGTTGGGCAGGGGAGGAGGCGATTTGGTTTGCCATTCAAGGGTAACGCCACCCCAGGGATTATTGCCCGCGATCTTTCCTTTGCGATAGCCGTTGATCAGGTTCCAGAGCATCATGATCAGCCCGATGATCAAAACCCATGAGCCTACTGTGGAGATCACATTCATTGTTGTGAATTCAGGCAGATAATCGTAATATCTTCTGGGCATGCCCATGATGCCAACGATCAGCATGGGGAAATACAAGAGGTTGAACCCGGCAAAAAGAATGGCGAAAGCAATATTGGCCCGTTTGATGTTGTACATTTTGCCCCATATCTTTGGGAACCAATAGTGCATGGCTCCGAAGAAAGCGAAGCCGGTCCCGCCGAACATCACATAATGAAAATGTCCCACAACAAAATACGTATCATGCACATGAACGTTGGCTGCGAGAGCACCGTTCACCAGGCCGGTCAATCCTCCTATTGAAAACTGGAAGATGAACGCCATTGCATATAATAAGGGCGGTTTGATTTCGATAGATCCTTTATAAAGTGTGGCCACCCAATTAAAAACTTTAATGGCCGAGGGGATGGCCACCAGGAAGGTGAGCAGGGAGAAAATGATTCGCGCCGGGCCGCTCATACCTGATGTGAACATATGGTGTCCCCAAACAAAATATCCTACAAAAGCAATGGCCAGCGAGGATATGGCGATGGCCTTGTATCCGAAAATGGTGCGGTTTGTGAAAGTGGGTATGATTTCCGAAACAATTCCCATGGCAGGCAACACCATGATGTAAACGGCCGGATGGGAATAGATCCAGAACAGATGCTGGTAAAGAATGGGATCGCCTCCGATGGCCGGGTCGAACAGTCCGATGCCGAAGGTTCGCTCGGCAATGATCATTAGCAGGGTGATCCCGATCACGGGTGTGGCCAGCAGCTGTATCCATGAAGTGGCATACAATCCCCACATGAACAAGGGCATATCGAACCACTTCATCCCCGGAAAACGCAAGCGGTGAATGGTTACGATAAAGTTCAGTCCGGTGAGGATGGATGAAAATCCCAGGATGAAAGCTGCCAAAACCGCCAGGGTCACATTGGTACCCGTTTTTACACTGTATGGGGCGTAAAAGGTCCAGCCCGTATCGGCGGGGCCTTCACCCACCACCAGGGTTGAAAGTGCGAAAAGGGCGCCCAAAATATACAGCCACCACGAAAGCAAGTTGAGCTTCGGGAAAGCCACATCATCCGTCCCAATCATAATGGGCAAAAAGAAGTTACCGAAAATGGCCGGGATCACCGGGATGATGAATAAAAATATCATGATCACCCCGTGCAGGGTAAACACCTGGTTATATTGGGTAGCCTTCATGATGGTTTCGCCCGGAGCGATCAGCTCCAGCCGCATCAGGAAACCCAGTAAAACACCAACAAGAAAAAAAGCCAGAACACTGTAAAAGTATAAAAGTCCAATGCGCTTGTGGTCCAGGGTAAAAATCCAGGAAGCAAGTCCTTTCTTTGCCTGGAAAAAATTAACATAGCCCGAATCAGTTGCTGTCGACATACTTATTCTGTTTAGGTTGATTTTTTGTTTTGCGTTTCTTCAAAATCAGCACCAGGAAAAGGATCAAAGCAAAAAGTAGAATCAGCGTGCCGGTGATCTTGGTGATATTAAATACATACTTTTGGCCTTCGGGGTCGTAGCTGAAGCAATACCTGAGCACCTTGTTTATGGTGGGACCTGATTTTCCCTTGCTTGCTTCCACAACCGCCATTTTCAAATCGAATGGCAGAAAGGTAAGTCCGTGTAAATATCTTGTGATCTTTCCTTTGGGGCTAAGCACGATCAGGGCGGTGGGATGCACCCATTCCTGCCCGGCGGGCTTTACCCTGAAGCCGACGCTGTTCAGCAATCGGCTGATGTTTGTGCTATCGCCGGTAAAGTATTTCCATCCTTTGCTTACATCCTTGTTCTTAACCAGTTTGGCGTAAGTTTTCTTTTTGTCCTTTGCCAGCCTGGGGCTTTCGGTATGATCGAAACTTACTGTGAACACCTGGTAGTCTTCGCCCAGTTGCATATCACTTCTTGAGATGACTTCTGCAACGCCTTCCAGCAGCGGACTGCAAATCCCGGGACATTCGTAATAAACCAGCACCAGAACGGTTGGTTTGTCGATAGCTTCGCGAAGCAATACCGTATCGTAGTCTTCGGTGATCAGCTCCAGGCCTTCCGGCACGTGTTCGTCCAGTTTTTCGAAAACGCCAAGCTCCTGGCCTGTTTCTTTTTCCTGTGCATATAGCTGAAAGAGGGGTACGGAAAGAAATAGAAGAAGCAGGAAGATATTGAGGAATTGGTGCTTTGTATTAAAGAGTGTTTTTCTGTTAATCATCTTTTCTTTAATTATCCGTAAAAATAATGATTTTAATATATCTAGAATGTAACATTTTTGCTATTCCTCCCGGATCAACACTCCGCTGGCTTCGAAGGTATAGGCATATTGGGCTTCGGTTATGGCCTCGATTTCTTCCTTTGATTTTCCTTCATCCATTGCATAATGACGCAGGGTCTCCATAGGTATCAGTTCCCGCTTTGCAAAACCTTCAACGCAGGCTGTTTTTCCTTTCGAATCTTTGGGAATGAAAAAGGCGTAATCTTTAAAAGTCACCTTCATCACTTCATTATTCGCGATTTTAATGTCCATCCAGCAACCGGAACTCTGGCAGCAGGCAGCAATGGTTCCCCGCAGTTTCAGCCTCACCGAATCGCGGCCGTCCATCAGGCTGATCAAGTCGGATGCATTTTGTGCGTTTTTCATGGTGATCACCTGGCCATGGGATCCTTCCGGTTTATCGGCCTGTGTCAGGTTTTGGCCGTCATCCTGTTCCTTTTTCTGATCCTGATTGTTGTTGCAGGCGTTAACAGCAGCCGCAAGAAGAATCAATACAAATACTATTTTCATGATGTTATCTTTTTATTTTGATATCTTCAACTTCTTCCATGCTGACGGTTCCGCCGTCATTGCCCCATGTATTCAGGATATAATTGACCACGGCAACCGCATCCTGTTTATTGTCGACCTGCGGTGGCATTGGCGTTCGGTAAGTGACACCGTTCACGATCATTTCTTCATTGGAACCGTTCAGCACCTGTTCTACTGCTCTTTTCTTGTCTGCCAGCAGATAGTCGGAGTTTGCAAGGGGAGGAAATGCGCCGGTGATGCCTTTGCCGTTTTCCTGGTGACAAACCACGCATTTTTCCATGTAAATCTCTTTCCCTCTTGTGAATGCAGCTTCCTGGGGCAATTCGGTCAGAAATGCCTGCTTTGTCTTTTTCTGTTGGCGTTTCTCAGCCAGCACGGCAACGGATACTGAGAGGATGGCCATTATTAAAATCGGTGCAATTGTTTTTATTTTTATTTTCATGATTATCCGGTTTTTTGTTAGATAAACAAGCATTCTATTAATATGTTCAACAGTATGGTTAACTGCATTTGCAGTCACCTATACCCTGTCCCTGTAATTCGGCTGGATTGCCGCAAACCTGGCAGTTCTCCGAACCTTCATGGCTATGTTGGTGGGCATGTTCTCCTTTGCAACCGCAGTTGCCGCCGCAACTGCAACCTTCCGGCATGTTGAGCTCTTCTTCAAAAGCTTCCCTTACCTGCAGCACTTCACCGCTAAACAACAAATCCTTGCCGGCCAGCGGATGGTTGAAATCCATCACGATCTCATCCCGCTTGTGTTCGATCACCCTGCCAACATGTTTGTTGCCATAATCATCGCGCATCGGGATATGGTTCCCGATCCGGATCACCTCCTGGTCGATCATTCCATCTACCTCAAAAGTATCTTTTGGAATGTCGAAAACGGCATTGGGGTCCCGTTCTCCGTATGCTTCCACGCATGGGATAACAAACTCAAAGTTGCTTCCGGACTGCATCCCAATCAGGTTGTCTTCAAATCCGGGTATCAGTTGCCCTGTGCCAAAAATAAATGCTTGTGGTTCGTTGCTTGTGATTTTCTCAATGAGCTGACCGCTTGCATGGTCTTTCAGGGTATATGTTAAAAAAGCTACTGTATTTTTTGATATGTTCATGATTTGTATGTTTGGATGTTAACACTGCAAATGTAGAAAAAAATAATTATAATTTAGATCAAATAAAAATAATATTTTTTCCACATTGCCTTTAATCTCTACTGTTTGATTGGGGGTAGATCAGGTCCTCATGAAAAGGCTTAAAGCCGGAAGGAAAAAAGTTCCTTCGATGAATGCTTTATATCTTCTGTTCTTTTCAAATACCGGATGAAACAATAACAACAAGGCCATCAGGGCACTCATCAAAAACAAAACAGAAATGGCCATGATGAACCCGGGGAAAATGAAGATCATGGATAACAAAATCAATGTGTTCATCGCCAACAGGATTTTGAGCAATCTGCTGAGTGAATTTTTACCAAGCCGGCGGGCAATGGAAGGCGCATCATCCATACGGTCGAAACGGGCTTCGAACCATGCCAGGAGGGAAGTGTTGATAAATGCTGTTATCATAAAAACCAGTATGATCAGGATTTCGGGTACAGGCGGAGGATCGCCGATTACCACAGGCCCACCCCAGATACCGGCTGTGTAGATCAGTGCAATAAAGACTTCCTTCTGAAAGAAAATCCTTCTGAACCGGTCAGAAAAAGCTACAGCCATTAGGTAAATTGCCGTGAGCATACCAAGCAGGATTCCGAACGAGAATATTCTGCGATCCAGATAAACCAGGGCAATTGTAAAACCTGTCGATGCGAACAGCAGGATAAGGATCGTGAAGACCTTTCTGTATCTGTAATGGTAATAATGCCTGAGATTGCTTGTTTTTTCTTTCAGTTGCATCCCATCAATTAGATGATCCAGCGAATACACCGTCCATACCGCCATTGGGAGCAAAATCCACCAGGCAAAGCCCGGGTTGACGCCAATGAGCTTAGTCGCAAATAAAGCGGACGCAACAGCTCCAGCCACTACATCCAGGCTGGTGATCTGTATGAAGCGGGCAGGGCTAATCCTTTCTTTATCTTTGCCGGACATTATTCGGTTTTCTCTACGGCCTGGTGTTTGAGGTATGCCCAAAGCCCGGTGATGCCAATGATGGCCACCACATAATAAACAAATGTTGGTACGGGAACCGGATCGCCGGCGGCATAGGAGTGCAGCCCCGACAGGTAATAATTCACACCGAAATAAGTCATGATGACCGAACCGTATGAAATCAGGGCAGCAAGGTTAAATACGTAGGCTCCGCGCAGGCCGGGTATCAATCGCATATGCAGCACAAAGCCATAGATCAAAATGGTGAT
The DNA here is from genome assembly GCA_021738625.1 of Bacteroidales bacterium. Classification (GTDB taxonomy): domain Bacteria; phylum Bacteroidota; class Bacteroidia; order Bacteroidales; family JAIOZK01; genus JAIOZK01. The sequence continues at coordinate 83,237 of JAIPBS010000003.1, read as the reverse complement.
CAACGCCCAGGTTTCTTTGGGATCCCAGCCCCAGTATCGACCCCAGCTTTCGTTGGCCCAGATGCCGCCGAGGAAAGTTCCGATGGTTAACATCACCAGGCCGATGGTCAGGGTCATCTCGGCAATGTATGTCAGCTCCTGTATGTTGAGGTTCAGTTTTTCGCGATTTTTTTTGTTTTTCAGGATCATAAGAATGAGGTTGAAAAATCCCATCAATGCGCCCAGTCCAAGGAAGCTGTAACTGGCAGTGATGACAGCCACATGGATTACCAGCCAGTAGGATTTTAGCACGGGAACCAGATTGGTGATCTGCGGATCCATCCAGCTCAGATGGGCTATCATAAGGATGAGCGATGATAATATGGCTGTGGTTGCCAGTGCGATCCTTGATTTGTTCATAAATAACAATCCTGCCAGCATAGTGGCCCAGGCAATATAGATCATCGATTCGTATCCATTACTCCAGGGGGCATGGCCCGAAATGTACCACCGCATGGCAAGACCCAGGGTGTGCATGATGAAACCCACAATCAGCAGGCTGATCAGTATGTTAAGAGGGATTTTAAACTTACGTTTCGGATTGAAAATGTTGATAAACAGGAATATCAGCATAACAAAACCCAACAATCCGTAAACCTGGTACAAGCGCTTGAAAATGTCGATCCTATTGTAGGTGATCTCCATGCTGAGTTTGGCATCGGAAGGAAATAGGTCTTTTCCGTATTTTTCCTGATAAGCCTTAATATAACTTAGCGTTTTTGCAGGTTTGTTCCAGTTGCCTGTTAGAATAGCCGTTTTCACGGAATCGTAATACATGGGCAGGATGTTTTTCACGAACAATGCCGCTGTGCTGTCTTTGATGAGCCTGGCAGCATCTGTGGGATTAAGCCACCTTTTTTCTTCGTCATTAGGCAGGGGGAATATTTTAAGCAATCCTCCCTGGTAAACCATATATGCGATGTTCAGGCGTTCATCGGTTTTAATTAGTTCAGTATCGAACTTACTGCGCTCGGCCGGTTTTTTCTGGTAGGCTTGCTCCACCTGTGCCCTGAGTTTGTATGATCCGTCCTGTTGGATGTTGAAAAAATCAATAAAAGCGGCAAGTTTACCATCCACACCGATGGCTTCCCGCACACCCTTGTGCCCGATTTTAATCATGGGAACGCTTTGCCATCTGGCCGGTTCGGCCAGCATGCCCAGCAAAATCTGATCAGCGTTCATACCCATGATCTTATCCTTGCGCGAGATCTTTCGGATAATCTCCGAAGCCAGGGTGTTCAATGGCTCAATGCGCCCGTCCTGCCCCTGTACCAGCAACATTCCGAAATCCCCGGCATGTTCCTTGTTGATATAATTTTCATCAATGGGTAGTTGCCCGGGGCTTTGTGCTTTCATTTGATTTCCGGTCACGGTGCTTAGCAGTGCCAACATGATGAGCATGGCCATACTTTTACTTTTCCTCTTCAGTTCCGAGGAAGCTCTGATAAGATACCTAAACCGGCTGTTTTTATTGAAAAAGCTAAAGATCATGCCAAAAGCCAGCAAGGCATAACCGATATAAGTGACCAGGGTGCCGGCAGCATCGTGATTCACCGAAAGCACTGTTCCTTTTTCATCTTCATCATAGGAGGATTGGAAAAAACGGAACCCTCCATAATTCAACACGTTGTTCATGAATATCCGGTAGGGTTCCTCCAGATTTTTCCTTTTGTCGATCAGGATCACCTCCGAAGCGTAAGAGGACGGGCTTCGTGAGCCCGGATAGCGCTCCAGCTGAAAGTCGATCAGCTTGATGGCAAAGGGCAACCTGATCTTCCTGGGGCCATAAGTCAGCTTGAAACGGGCATCCTTTAAAGTGAATGAAGTGGGTTCACCGATAAAACCTTTTGCCCCCAGGGCGGTGACTTCTTTGCCTTTTCCTGCGTAATGCACACTGAAAGTGAGTGCATGTTGCTGTGAGCGACCATCCTGATTATTTGTACTGATGTATCTGATCTTTGCTTTTGGATAAAAGTTTTTTACCACCATGTTTAATTCTCCAAGGTCAAATAGTTTTCCCTGCCCAAACACATGGCGTTTCCCAGCAGCCAGGGTGTCTTCCGAGCGATCCATCATGCTCATGGTGGCAACCGGGAACGGAGAACTGAAAAACAGGCTGTCGTTCACATACACGATGTTCATATCGTTGGATGATACCGTTCCGAATCCTATGGAATATCCATCAAATACCAGGCTGTCGCGATGCTCCAGGAAATGGGTTTGCTGTTCCCCATCGGTTACCAGCACAAGCGACAGAATAGGTTTGCCTTCCGGATGTTCGGCTATGCTTAATGCAGCATTGGGTGTGAATCCGGTGAGCTCCATCCGGATTTGTTCGTCATTCAATTCAAAAATTTCATCAAATGATTGGGAGGAAAATCTCGAAAAGGTTTTTTGTTCGTCAAAGGAGTAGGTTTTTCCATCTTTTTCAATTTCCAGCTGAACATAAGGTTTTTCGGAGTAAATGAGGCTTTGGGTTTGTCCTTCGCGGATAAACATGGTTCCTTCATAACCGATCCAGCGGGTGATACCGGCACCGATCAGGATGATCACAATAGAGATATGCAATAACAATGCTCCGTATTTCTTGCGCTGGGCAAGCTTCTTTACGAACACAGCACCCAGCATGTTGATGCTGAGCAAAATCATCAGGGCTTCAAACCACCAGGCATCATAAACAAGCTGACGTGCGGCGAGGGTCCCGAAATCGTTTTCAAGAAAAGTGGCTACTGCCATCGAAGCGGCAAGAACCAACAGCAAAATACCGCCCAGGGTCATTGAGAATAGAAACTGATATATTTTTTTCATGATGATTGCTTTCGTATTGAACAAAAATGATTTTCAAAAAGTTTAGAACTATTATAAATAATGCAAATGTATAAAAAGCCACGCTAATTGCAGATATAGAAGTGGATTCAATGAAAGTGGCTGATGTTCAGCCGTTGAGGTTTAACTGTTTTATAATTTACAACTCATGCAAATGATGCTCCGTGGATTCTTCAAGCAAAGGATGATTCTCGGGGATAAGTGCGCGTTTGTTCATGCTCCGGCCTACCACCCAGGCAAACAGGCCCAGATAACCCAGAAAGCTCCCAATCTCAAGCAAGCCGATGTGGTGTTCGCCGCGGGCGCCCGGCATGATCTGCAGATAAAGATCGATCCACATACCAATCATAATGATGACCACCGTGATGGCCAGTATTACTTTGCTTTTGGCCAGATAGTTCGACAGTAGAAATACAAAAGGGACGCCGGTGTTGAGTATGATGTTCAGCCAGAACAGGGTCGACCAGGGGCCTTCTATCCTTGTGACGTAATAGATTGTTTCTTCCGGGATGTTGGCGTACCACATCAGCAGGAATTGTGAAAACCAGAAATAGCCCCAGAGAATGGACAGGATGAACACATACTTTGAAAAGTCGATCATGTGGGAGTTGTTCAGGAACCTATAATAACCGTATTTGTGCATGATGATCACAATAAGCACGATCAGGGCCGAGCCGTGATAAAAGCCCGTTAAAAAGTTCTTCAGCGAGAAAATGGTGCTGTACCAGTGTGGGTCGATCGACATGATCCAGTCGATACTGGCCAGGGTGAAAGTCAGGGCCAGTGCAAATATATATACCTTGGAATACCATTCGGATTTCTCAAAAGGACGCATGCCGTCGATGCGGTCTTCTTCAAGGGAAACTTTCCTGATTTTCTGTGTTAAATAAATCCATATAGCAAAATAAATAATTAGCCGGATGACAAAAAACGGGATGTTCAGGTAGGGGGCTTTGTGTTGCAGTATTTCATCCTGCATCACTTCCTTTTCGTGGGTCCAGTGGTAGAGATCGTGGAAGCCGAACCACATCAAAACAAAGAAAACCGCCGCCAGGGGAATATAGTTGGCAAAGGCTTCGGGTATGCGGATATAGGCTGAAGACCAGCCCGACTGGGTGATCCTCTGAATGGCGAGCCAGAATGTGCCGCCAATAGCCAGCGCCAGGAAGTAGTAGTTGTTGAGCAGGTAATTGGCCCAGGCAGATTCGGGATGGTAAATAAAACCCAGGATGAAGGTAATGAGGCCGATGGCGATCAATCCCCACGAAATCAGTTTAAAGGCGCCTGTGATTTTAAATTTGTTCTCCATTTGGTTTCGATTTTATATCTTTCAAATGTTAGTTCGATTTTCCCAGTTCATGTTTCACGTAGTGTACGATCTTCCAGCGGTCCTCGGGTTTGATCTGCGGACCGTGCGCTCCCATCAGCCCGGAAAGCGACCCCAGGGTGATCACATGATAGATCTCTCCATCCGGTTTGTTCTGCACATAATCATCGACAAGTGAAGTTGGTTTTGCCGGAAAGAGCTTGCTGGTATATAAATGTCCTTCACCTTTTCCCTGCTCTCCATGACAAATGGCGCAAAAAATGTCGTATTGTCTTTTGCCCTCCCTCAGAATATCTTCCGACACCTCCAGCTGGTTTTCCAGTTCTTTACCGGCCTGTTGCTGTCCCTGAAAAGTTCTTTCAAAGGGATAGGGTTTTCTTCCCCTTGCAATGGTTCCTTTAACCGGGGGTTGCATGGTTATGCTGTCAGAAAAAACCGGGTTCGGGCTGTAGGCGTCATAGGGTACCGAATACATCATGTCGGGCATATATACCCATCCCGGATGGTTCCTGTCGTGGTCGCAGGAGGTGATCATAATTAGCAGTCCTGCAGCAGCCAACAAATTGAATATGTATCTTTTAAGCTTCATGCCTTATGGTTTTACTTCTTTTTGCACAATTTCAATGGCTCCGGTTTCCTTCAGCAAGATATTGATGTTGCTGAGGTCATCAACTGTCATGCCTTCTTTTTTCTGAATCAGAATGGCATAGCTGTCGTTGGTCAGTTCCTTGTGAACGATATCCGCGACCTTGCCGGGCCCTTTATTCTCTCTTAGAAAAAAGGTCACTATGGTGAACAGGGCCGTAATGTTGATGGTCATTATAAAGATCACCACAACAAAGGAGAGGGTATTCTGTGGCTTACCCCCGAAACGCAAAGGATAATTCACCACGGAGGTCCAGTATAAGAAGGCAAAGGTGGCTACCACGGCAAAAACCCCATAGAACAGTGCGGCATATGGAATTCTGGTTTTCAGTTTCAGGGCCTCGATCACCCCGTGAATGGGGTAAGGAGTGATGACATCTCCAATTAAGATGCCTTTGCTTTGCAGGCTTTTGATCGATCCGAGGAGTTTGTCCTCATCATCGAAAATACCTATGATATTTAAAGTTGACTTACTCATTTCAATCAATCTTTACGGGTTTCTTTTAAAATTCCTTTCAGTTCGCTCATGGCCATCATCGGGATGTATCGGATAAATAGCAATACGCCGATAAGGAAAATGGAAAGTGTCCCCACAAAGATCAGCACTTCGGTGAGGGTAGGAGAATAGTGCGCCCAGTTGGCGGGGAGATAGTCTTTTGTGAGGGAGGTGATGATGATTACATAACGTTCGAACCACATGCCGATGTTGATGATAATGGAGATGATGAATACCATGGTCAGGTTCTTTCTGATCCTTCTGAACCAGAACAGCTGAGGGAAGACCACGTTGCAGGTCACCATGGTCCAGAAGGCGCCGGTATAATCACCTGCAATCCTATTGTGGAAAAAGGTGTAAATCTCACCCTCCATAGCGGAATACCAGGCTACAAAAATTTCTGTGGCGTAGGCAGTTCCCATGATCAGACTGATAAAAGTGAGGATACGCGCAATGGCGTCCAGGTGGCCTCGTGTAACATAATCCTGGTATTTAAATACTTTTCTGATGATGATCATCAGGGTGAGCACCATAGCAAAACCTGAGAATATGGCGCCAACCACGAAATAGGGCGGGAAAACTGTGGTGTGCCATCCGGCCATTACCGAGGTTGCAAAATCCATTGAAACAATGGAGTGCACTGCAATTACCAGTGGAGCCGTGAGGCCGCCGAGGATCAGCGCAGCGGTTTCGAAGCGCAGCCAGGATTTGGCCCTGCCAACCCAGCCAAAGGAAAGAAATCCGTAAATAGCCCTTTTGACTTTTGATTTAGCCCGGTCGCGCACGGTGGCCAGATCAGGGATCATCCCGATGTACCAAAAGGTTGCCGACGCCATGAAATAAGTGCTGATGGCCACTACATCCCAGAAGAGGGGTGAGTTGAAGTTTACCCAGAGCGGTCCGCGGGTGTTGGGATAAGGGAAGATAAAAAAGGCCAGCCAGATCCTTCCCATATGCAATAGCGGGAACAGACCGGCACAGATCACAGCAACAACAGTCATGGCCTCTGCAGCGCGGTTGATGGATGTTCTCCAGCGCTGGCGCAGGATCAGCAGGAAGATGGAAAATGCCGTGCCTGCATGACCAATGCCGATCCACCAAACGAAGTTGATGATGCCCCATCCCCAGGCCACTGAGTTGTTCAGGCCCCAGGTGCCGATGCCGAAAACAACGGTGTTTACGATGGCATACATTCCGGCCAGCATGCCCAGCGTGGCCAGTCCCATAGTTGCGAACCACCACTTTGGGGTTTTTTGTTCCATGGGCCGCATCACATCCGCTGTGATTTGACCATGGGTTTTGTTGCCTTCAATTAATACGCCTCTGACTTTGGTTTTATACATATTGTCGTTTTTAATCCGTTTGTGATCAAGTTTTCGTTTCCTTGTTCCTGACCCTGGTCAGATATCCTACCGACGGCAGGGTGTGCAACTGTTCCAGCAAATGATAGTTCCTGGGGTTTTTAAAGGCCTTGTAAACCTCGCTGTCTTTGTTGTTGAGGTTGCCAAACACAATGGCGTCAGCCGGACAGGCTTCCTGGCAGGCCATTTTGATGTCGCCTTCTTTAAGCTGCCTGCCTTCTTTTTTAGCCGCCAGCTTTTTGTGCTGTATCCGCTGCGAGCAGAACGTGCACTTCTCAACAACTCCTCTCGAACGGACCGTTACATCCGGATTAAGTACCATCTGACCCAGCTCGCTTTCCATGTTATAAGGGAACTTTTTATTGTTTACGTATTCGAACCAATTGAAACGCCTTACCCTGTATGGACAGTTATTCATGCAGTAACGTGTGCCGATGCAGCGGTTGTAAGCCATCATGTTAAGGCCTTCGTTGCTGTGGGGGGTGGCCGCTACCGGACAAACGTTTTCACAGGGGGCGTTGTCGCACTGCTGGCACATTACCGGCTGATGGTATACCTGCGGGTTTTCTTCATCTTCACTGTAATAACTGTCGATCCTGATCCAATGCATGATACGGCGCTTCCTGACTTCTTCCTTGCCGATCACGGCCACATTGTTTTCTGCCTGGCAGGCAATCTCACAGGCGCTGCAACCGATGCATGAATTCAGGTTGATGGCCAGCCCCCAGTGGAAATTTGGGAATTCTGCCTTATCATACAAAGTAACGTGTAGCTTCTCAATTTTCTCGTGGATCTCATTGCCTGAATTCGGCTTTTTCTTCCATTTATCGAAAGTGGTTTCGCGAACAATGTCGCGGCCTTCCTGCTCGTAATAAGCCTGCGAACTGGCAAGGGGATATGTGCCGCCGGTTTTTTCTATTTCAACTTCGTCAAGGTGATACCTGCGTGTACCGTTTTCTTTTTCAACAAAAGCATAAAGATTTTTTCCAACCCCGTTCCCGACTTTGCCGGCATTTTGTCTGCCGTATCCAAGGGCGATGGCCATAACGTTTTCAGGTATGCCGGGTTGGATGAAGACGGGCAATTCAATCTTGCCGTTCATGCGAACCAGGTCCTCATTTTTTAGCTTATGCTTGCGTGCATAGGAGGGTGAGACCGATAGATAGTTGTCCCAGGTGATCTTTGTAAGCGGATCGGGTAGTTCCTGCAGCCAGGGATTGTTTGAAAATTTCCCGCTGCCCATGGCAACGCTTTCGTAAAGAAGCAGTTCGATGCCGTTCTCCTGCGGGTTTTTGGCTTTCAACGGGCTTGCATTGAATTCAGGCTGTTCGCCGGTTTCGGTTTTTATTTCAAAGACGCCATCGTGCAGGCTTTTGTTCCAGAAACTTTCGAAAACAAGATGCTTCTCCTGCCTGGGGAAAAGTTCTTTTTCCCAGTATTTCCTGATGTAAGAGAAATATTCTTCTTCCCTGTCCATCCATTTTAACAGGCTGTCCTGCATTTGTCGTGTGTCGAACAATTTGGGGATGGTAGGCTGGCCAAGGCTGTAATGTCCGGCTTTGGGTTCGGCATCGTTCCAGGATTCAAGATAATTGCTGTCGGGGCAAACGTAAGTTGCATGTTGTGCGGTTTCATCATGATAATCTGCAAATGAAACCGTCAGGCCTACTTTTTTTGTGCCTTCTGCAAACTTCTCAGCATCATAATAATCGTAGGCCGGATTTGCCTGATATACGAGCAATGCACCCACCTGTCCGTTGTTCATGCGCTTAACCAGTTCGTCCATTTCTTTATCGATAGCCTGACGGGTGTAAAGCGGCGTATTCAGGTCGATGGTTTTGCCATAGTTGCCGAGCAGGTAATTGATGGCGTTGACTATCAGTTGATTGTTGGTATCGTTTGTGCCACAAACAATCAGGGATTTTCCCTTGTGGTTAAGCAGTTCCTTTGCTATTCCTGAGATATTCTGTTTCGCGGGACTCGCCGGATGGATATCTGCTCCGGTAGCCTCAGCTATTTCGTTGTAAAGATTCAACAAAAGATTTTGTTCTTCGGATGGCCTGATGGGATATCTCTCATCCGCGTTGCTTCCGGTAAGGCTCATCATGGATTCGAACTGATGATGCCGGCTCATGGTTTTTTCATCAATCAGGTTTCTGCGCTTTGCATATCCTTTAATGTATTCTACCGTGGAAAGCCAGGTGCCCAGGAAGTCGGCATTGAACCCGACGATCAGGTCGGCGTTTTCAAATTGATAGGCCGGGACTACTGCTGTTCCAAAGGATATCCGGTTGGCTTCCAATATGGCCGATGCGGAAACGGGGTCGTATTTCACCCAGTTTGCTGAAGGATATTTGTCCTTGAAATCAATGATAAGCTGCCGTGTAGAAGGGCTGATAAGGGATGAAGTCAGCAGGGTGATCTCTTTGCCTTCAGATGCCAGGTCGTTGAGCTGAGTGGGTACCTTTTTGTCAATCTCTTCCCATGCGGTTTTTTCACCGTTTTTCAGGGGATGCTGCAGGCGGGAAGTATCATACAAGTTGAGTACGGAAGCCTGGACTCTGGCTGTGGTTCCGCCTTTGGTGACCGATGAGAGTCTGTTGCCCTCGATCTTGATGGGACGTCCCTCTCGGGTCTTTACCAGCAAGCTGCAATAATCGTTTCCGTCAAAAAAGGTGGAAGCATAAAAGTTGGCTTCTCCCGGTGTCATTTGCTCGGGCTTGTTCAGGAAAGGAATCGCTTTTCTGACGGGCATTTCACAACTACTGGCCAGGGTGGCATAACCAACCGTGAACCCGAGCATTTTTAAAAAATCCCTTCTGCTGGATTTTCCGGCCTTTTCTTCATCGCTGAGCCCGTCGACTGAAAATTCAGGTTCCCGGTAGTGCTTCGGGAGTTTTATTTTATCTTTTGACATCTGATGATCGTTCCGGTTTTTTTTCATGCTTTATTGACTGTTATTTTAGTGGGCATCAGCCCCTGCATTCGGATTTTAATAATGACATTTCTGACAATCATTCCCGCCGATATCTTCCACGGTGACCTTTTGAATATCGCCTGCTTTAAGCTCTTCGTGCAATTTTACATAAGCTTCGTAAAAGGCGTTGCTTTCAAAATTAACGACCTCCGCTTTGCGGTGGCAATTGATACACCAACCCATGCTCAGGTCTTTCACCTGCTCGATGCGATGCATTTCTTCCACTGGTCCGTGACATTCCTGGCATTCCACCTGTCCAACATTCACATGCTGGGCATGGCTGAAAAATACATGGTCGGGCAGGTTGTGCACCTTGATCCATTTGATGGGTTCGTTGTTTTCGATGGCATCGTGAATCTTTGCAATTTCTTCTTTACCGGTTCGGCTTCCTTCCCTGATCACGTTGTGGCAGTTCATGCACAGGTCGGGGGAGGGGATGCCTGCATATTTACTATCTTCCGCGATATGGTGACAATATTTGCAGTCGATCTTGTTTTGCTGAACATGCACCTGGTGTGAAAACCAGATGGGCTGATCTGGTGAGTAACCTTCTTGCCGCCCAAGCGCGATGGCTTCACGCACGGTGATCTCGGTCACGATGATCACTCCAATTAAAATGATGACCACATGAACAAAGCGTGCTTTGATCAGCCTGGTGATAACGAGATCGAAAATGGAAAGAAAGATCAGGAGGAGTGAGATCCAAAAAACCGGGCTGTAGTTCCGGCTTCTCTCAAGCATACGTTGGGTGATTTCTTTATCTATTTCATCCTTTGCCTGTTCAGCCGTTGTTTTCTCAGCCGTTGGTTCTTCGGCTTCCGCCTGTGGTTGTGTTTCTTTTTCTGCCGTTGCTTCTTCAACGGATCCGCCTTCTCCCACCACTTCGATGTATTTCAGGATGGAACGTACTTCATCATCGCTGAAGTTGTTGGGGGGCATGGGCACCTGGTTGTAATCATTGAAAAGTTCAACGGCGGTGGGGTCGCCGGCCTGGATCATTTCCTGGGAGTTGTTGATGAATTTGATCAGCCAGTCTTCTTCCCTTCTTTCGGTCACCCCTTTCAGGTCGGGGCCAACCAGGCGTCCGCCGCCGATGGTATGACAGGTCTTGCAGGTTTGGTAAAGTTTTTTTCCTTCGGCAGCCGACTGGGCCCACAGCGATTGAGAGGCCAATAATAAAAGGAACATGAAAATCCCGTAAAGAAGCGTTTTTCGTCTGAATGCCGCGATGGTAAGCTTGGACAGGTTCAAATTCATTGCCAAATGAATTAAATGATACATTTACAAACTTTAAAATTAAACAGTTTTTTTTGAAAACCAAGCAAGATGCCCTATAAGAAACTCCCTGGTTTATTCGGCGGGTAAAAGTATAAAATAATTCTATTCAGCAAGTTAAATTCAGGTAATCAAATGCCTGAATTTATTAAGAAAGCGTATAATTTATTGATATGGAAATTTTTAGTAAGTGGAAAAAATTCAGTAGTTGAGTGTTTCAACCAATTATGTATACCTTGTGTTAAGAAAATTCAAGCTTGAAGCTAAGGAGTTATGGTGAACAACATTTCGGGTTTAATCCCGAAATCTACCAGCTTCCGCTGGCACCGCCACCACCGAAGCCCCCTCCGCCGAATCCGCCGAAGCCTCCGCCGCCTCCGCCGAAGCTGCCGCTGCCGCCAGAGAAATTGCCCCAGCCGCCGTGGCTTCTTCCACCGCCCATCATACTGCCCAGGAACAAGGCGGTCCACAGTCCGCTGTTGTCACCGCGTCGACCGCCTTCCGTATAGTATTTGCTGCGTTTGCGGCTAAACAGCACAAAGATGATGATAAAAAAGAGTATGGGGAAAATTGCCCCGACCGGGAAGCCGCCTCTTCCCCCGGTTTTGTCGAGGTATTCGTCAGAGGAAATCTCCTTGGCTGCCAGTCCCATCAAAATATTCACCGCTTTGTTGATGCCTTCGTAATAGTTTTCCTCTTTGAAAGACGGGATCATTTCAAAGTCAATGATCCTGTTGGCCGTGATGTCGGGAATGGCTGCCTCAAGTCCCTTACCGACTTCAATGTTTGCTTCACCTTTACCGGTTCCCTCTTTGGGTTTAATCAGAACCAGCACACCGTTGTTGTATTTCTCCCGTCCGATGCCCCATTTGGTAGCCAGCCTGTAAGCGTATTGGGTGATGTCGTACCTTCCCAGTGAATTCACGCTCACTATGGCGATTTGGTTGGAGGTGGTATCGTTAAAAGCGACCAGTTTACGCTCCAGGACATTCTCCTCGGCATCGGTCAGGATGTCGGCAAAATCAACCACCATCCTGGGTGGTTTGGGTTGGTCCGGAATGTCTTCCTGTGCGCGAACCGTGATGGTGAGTGCCATTAAGGTCACTCCCAATACGATAAAATGTTTAATTGTTTGTTTGAACATATTATTCTGCTCCAAAAGATATTTCATCTGATAATTCATTAATGTCGTCTGTTTGATGCGGGAAGTGTTTTTTCAGGTGCTTGCCCGCCTGGTGTATGCCGTTGATCAGCCCTTCTGCAAAATTTCCTTCTTTAAAGGTGTTACCCATTTCTTCCTTGATCTCGTTCCAGAAGTTATCGGGCACCACCTGGTTGATCCCCTTGTCGCCTATGATGGCATATTTTCTGTCTTTCACTGCCAGGTAAAAAAGCACACCGTTGCGTAAATCGGTTTTGTGCATTTTAAGCATGGCAAATACATCGGCCGCCCGGTCCATTACCTCGCCTTTACAGTGGTTTTCGATGTGTAGCCTGATTTCACCTGAGGTGTCCAGTTCTGCCGTTAATATAGCCTGCTTGAGTTCAGCTTTTTCTTGTCTTGAAAAAAAGTTTCTGGCTGTTGTACCCATGATGCTTTGTTTTAATTCAAAAATAAAAATTTAAAATTCAACCTCCGGGGCTTGTTCGGCACCCGATACAGCCTGGAAATATTCTTTCTTTTCAAATCCTAAAATATTTGCATAGATGTTTCTGGGGAAAGTTCTGATGTATGTATTGTAATCCCTAACCGCAGCATTGAATTCATCACGTGCTATGTTGATCCTGTTCTCTGTGCGTTCAAGCTGTTCCTGCAAATCAATAAAACTTCTGTTGGCTTTTAGTTCGGGATAACGTTCTACGACCACCATCAACCTGTTTAAAGCACCGGATAGTCCTTCCTGTGCCTGTAGAAATTGCTGGACGTTTTGCGAATTCAAATTCCCGGCATCGACATTGATTGATGTTGCTTTTGAACGGGCCTCAATAACCTGGGTTAAGGTTTCCTGTTCAAAATCCGCATATCCCTTCACCGTGCTTACCAGGTTTGGAATGAGGTCGGCGCGTCGCTGGTAAGCGCTTTCAACGTACGACCATTTTTCAGGTATGATTTCATCTTTGGTGACCATCTTGTTGTATGTCCCTTTTACCGAGCTATAGATGATGAGGGCCAAAACAGCCAGGACGATGATTACGATGTATTTCTTTTTCATTGGGTTTCGTTTAAAATTTCGCCTAAATTACAAACTTATAAATTGATTGCAATAAAAAAGCGTTAAACGGGCATATGGTCCGCAACGCTTTTTTTATTGTGCAAATAACCTATGTGCATGTTTATTTGATGATATCCACACTGCGCCTGATGAAATCATTCAGGGCCTGACCTTTTAGTAAATTTTGGGATAGCAGGGCCAGGTCGTAAACCTGTTTCACCATTTCATCCTGATTTTTTTCTTCTTTTTCTTCCAGGATATTGTTGATGATGGGATGGTTGGCATTCACCACCATGTTGTACTGTTCGGGCATGTCACCCATAAAGGCATTGCCGCCCATTTGCTGCATGTCTTTCATCCTGCGCATGAACTCGTTCTGGGTGATCACTGCCGGCATGTCCTTCTCGCTCAAATCCTCAAACATTACGCTGAACTTGTTTTTGTCGATGTTTCTTTCAAAAACCGGTTTTAGCGATTCTTTTTGTTTGTCGTCCAGCTTTGCCGGAGCTTTCTCTTCTTTTTCGATCAGCTTTTCAACCGTATCGGCGTCCACCCGCTTAAAGGTGACGCCATCCAGCTTTTGTTCAACCGCATTGATGAAGTGGTTGTCGAGAATGCCGTCCATATTCAGCACATCATAGCCTCTTTCTTTGGCCGCCTCAATGTAGCTGTATTGACTTTCAAGATCGTTGGCGTAGAGGTACACGATGTTTTTGTTTTTATCCTTCTGATTTTCCTTAACCTTGGTTTTGTATTCCTCAAAGGTGAAGTACTTGCCTTCGGTGTTTTTGAGCAGGACGAATTTCTCGGCCCTTTCCTGGAATTTGGGCTCGGTGATCATACCGTATTCGATAAACACCTTGATGTCGTCCCATTTCTTCTCGAACGATTCCCGGTCTTTCTTGAAGTTTTCTTCCAGCTTGTCGGCCACCTTTCTGGTGATGTAGTTTGATATCTTTTTCACGGCCGCATCGCTCTGCAGATAAGAACGGCTCACGTTCAAGGGTATGTCGGGTGAATCGATCACGCCATGCAGCAAGGTAAGAAATTCCGGTACGATACCTTCTACGCTGTCCGTAACAAAAACCTGGTTGCTGTAAAGTTGTATTTTGTTTTTCTGGACTTCAATGTTTTTCTTGATCTTGGGGAAGTACAGGATACCTGTCAGGTTGAAGGGATAGTCCACGTTCAGGTGTATCTGGAACATGGGTTCCTCGAATGAATAGGGGTATAGCTCCCTGTAGAAATTCTTATAATCTTCATCTTTGCATTCGGAGGGTTGTTTCTTCCAAAGCGGATCGGTATTGTTGATGATGCGTGGCTTTTCAACTTCTTTCGTTTTGGGTTTGCCGTCCTTGTCTTTTTCACCTTCGATCTCCTCGGTTACTTTTTCCATACCGAATTGAATGGGCACCGGCAGGAACTTGCTGTATTTTTTCAGCAGTTCGAGCACCTTGTGCTCTTCAGCAAAATCCTTGGATTCCTTATCCAGGTGAACCACTATGGTGGTGCCGCGGTCTTCCTTATCGGTTTCTTCCATGGTATAGTTGGGGCTGCCGTCGCATTCCCAATGAACCGCTTTGGTTTTTCCGCCTTTTTTGTAAGTCTTGGTGAATATCTCAACCTTATCGGCCACCATGAAGGAAGAGTAAAATCCCAGTCCGAAATGACCGATCAGGGCATTCTGTTCGGCTTCCGACTTGGTCTTGAATTTCTTTACAAACTCTTCCGCGCTCGAAAACGCGATCTCGTTGATGTAATTCTTCACTTCGTCTTCCGTCATGCCAACGCCCCGGTCGCTTACTGTGATGGTTTTCTTTTTGGGATCGGATTTAACCTGTATGGTCAGATCGCCCAGTTCGCCGCTGTATTTTCCTGTTGTGGTGAGGGTCTTGAGCTTTTGTGTGGCATCCACTGCATTGGATATCAGCTCCCTCAGGAAGATTTCATGATCGGAATACAAAAATTTCTTGATGATCGGAAAAATGTTCTCTGTCTGTACGTTGATCTTTCCCTGTTCCATTTTATTTTCTTTTTTGTTGATTTTCAGTTCGATTTGCCTGCGCAAAATCAAAGGTTGTGCCATTGAAACCGAACCTGACAAAATGACTTTTGAGCGGAATTTGTTTATTTTTGGGTGATCTTTATGACAGGAACTTTAGTAAATATTGCCGCCATCATTGCCGGGAGCATCATCGGGATGATCATCCATGATAAGCTTCCGAAGCGGTTTGTGCAAATCGTTTTCCAGGCCATCGGATTGTTCACCTTGTTCATTGGTGTGTCGATGGCTTTGAAAACCGATCACATCATTCTGTTGATCATGAGCCTGGTGATCGGTTCGGTGATCGGTGAGCTGCTGGGTTTGGAAAAGGGCATGGAGCGCCTGGCCGACCGGCTGAAAGGGAAGTTGAAACTGCGGAACGAACGTTTCTCGGAAGGCATGATCACGGCTTTCCTTTTGTATTGCATGGGTTCGGTGACCATCATTGGCGCCATCGAAGAAGGCCTCACCGGCAAACCGACCCTTCTTTATATGAAATCCATCATGGACGGCGTTTCCAGCATCGCACTGGCCTCGGCCATGGGCGTGGGGGTGGCTTTTTCGGTGATACCGCTTTTGCTTTACCAGGGTGGAATAACCTTGTTCGCTTCCTCGGTTGGAGAGTATTTCTCGGATGTGGTGGTGGATGAGCTGACCGCCACCGGGGGCATTTTGCTGCTCGGACTGGGCGTCAACATTCTTGAGATCAAAAAGCTACGCATTCTCAATATGCTGCCCAGTTTGGTTGTTATTGTGGTGTTGGTTTACCTGTCGAGATTGTGGGGGTGAGTATTTTTGAAACAAATAAAGCTATTTTATGTGCATTGTTTCACCTTTGAAACTCAATCTATTCCAATACCGCCCAGCTTATTTAGAATGGTTATCAGGAAAGGATTTGAAAAAAATCTTTACTTTAGCGAGCTACAAAACATTGCATTAACTTAAATATTTAAGGTTATGGAAAATATTGAATGGGGAAAACTTCCTTTCGGTTATTTCAAAACCGATTACAATGTACGTTGTTACTGGAGAGACGGAAAATGGGGCGAGCTGGAGATCTCCTCATCCGAGCACATCAACATTCACATTGCGGCCACCTGCCTGCACTACGGGCAGGAAGCCTTTGAAGGCATGAAGGCTTTCCGCGGCAAGGACGGCAAGATCCGTTTGTTCCGCTGGGAAGAAAACTGGAAGCGGATGAAACGCTCCGCCGAGGGCATTGTGATGGCCGAAGTGACGAAAGATGTGTTTTACAATGCCATTGTGAAAGCCGTTAAGCTGAATGAGAAATATGTTCCTCCATACGGAACCGGCGCTTCTCTTTATATCCGTCCCTTATTGATCGGCACAGGGGCCGAGGTCGGCGTGAAACCCGCGAAGGAATATATGTTTATGGTGTTTGTGGGACCGGTAGGGCCCTACTTCAAGGAAGGATTCAACCCGGTGTCATTGCAACTGGTCTATGATTACGACCGTGCAGCCCCGCAGGGCACGGGACACATCAAAGTGGGCGGCAACTATGCTGCCAGTCTCAGGGCCGGACTGCGTGCCAAGGACGAAGGCCATGCTTCGGCGCTCTTCCTTGAAGCCAAAGAAAAGAAATACATCGACGAAGCCGGACCGGCAAATTTCTTCGGGATCAAAAACAACACCTATATCACACCGGAGTCCAGGTCGATTTTGCCGTCCATCACCAATATGAGCATACAGCAGTTGTGCAAGGATATGGGCATGGATGTGGAGAAACGGAACATCCCGGTAGAAGAGCTGGAAAGCTTCGAAGAGGTGGGCGCCTGCGGAACTGCGGCCATCATCTCACCGGTGGGCAAGATCGTTGACCGCGACAACAAAAAGGTTTATGAGTATTGCAAGGACGGCGTTGCCGGTCCCATCTCAACCAAACTCTATGTTACCCTCCGCGCCATACAGGAAGGCGAGGAAGAAGACAGCCACGGTTGGACAGAGGTGATTGAATAATCTTTTCGGAGCCTGTTCCGAGCTGTTCTTAAAAAAACAGAAATTGATCCGTTCAGCAGATGAGCGGATCATTTTTTTGATATGAAAAGACCCAAAAAGTTGTTGTCGATTTCTTATCTTTATAAAAATTAACAAACAACCACGCCTTATGAGAATGGTAACAATGAAATATGCCTTATCATTAATCTGTTTACTTTTTGCTGGGCAGGCTACCAGCCAGTGGGATAATAGGGATATCGATGCCGGAAAAGTAGCAAACCAGACAAGTGTTTTTCTCGAAAATGATAATCAACAAAACAATGAAATTAGAAGTAGATATAAATTACCCAGGAATGCCAGTGGAATTTCCTCCGGCGATTTAGAGGCAGATGGTGATAATGACATCGTCGTTGGCCATTTGGATAACTCCCAAACAAACTGGTCTGGAATAACTTCCTTAAACAATTTTAATAATGGTTATTTTAATTGGGATTCAAATAGCATGGATGGCCATCACAGAAATATTGTATTAGATCGACTTGACTCAAACCTAAAACTTGACGTAGTAACTCAAGGCTGGAATTATATCAATTCTCAAATAAGTATTGTGTTTGATAATAATTACTTACCACCGAATATTCAAGCAATTGATGTAAATAGTTATGCTGACGACATTGCAACAGGTGATATAAATAATGATAACTTGAAAGATGTAATATTTTGTTCTAATAATGGGAAATTATGGGGCTGGATAGAAAATTACGGGAATAGGTCTTTCTCTGTACCGGAATACCATGCCTTGGAAAATTACTTCCCCGTATCAATTACAGCAGGTGATTTAAACGAAGATGGACGTGACGATATAGTTGTTTGTGGTCAGAATACAGAGGTTTATTTTAGCTATCCCAACGGATTTGAATCCCTGCTGCTGGAAGACGCAGATGCCAAAGAAAAGGTTTTCATAGTTGATTTTGATCTGGACGGGATTAATGACATCATTACATTTCATGGAATTTATATTTTCAATGTTTCTGTGTTAAAGATGTTTAAAAATCATGGAGAGGGTATATTTGATACAATTGGTGAATTCTATTTCAATGCTTTATCTTCAAGGGCTTTTTTATCTGATTTCAATAACGACAGTTTGCCGGATGCACTATTTACATTGTCAGATAACTCGGGATTGGTTATATATTATAACCAGGGCGATTTCCAATTGGGAGATTCTTCTTTTATTTCTCTTCCAGCCTATCAAAATGAAGGGTTAAGGAATTGCTGTTGTGCTGACTTTGACTGGAATGGCTATAATGATATTGCGATAACACGTGGCGCTTCTATTGTACTACCTGATAATCTTGTAATTTTGTTCAATGATGGAGATGGAAGTTTTGTTGAAGACCCCATCACTGAAATTAATAATTCGCAAAAAGTAAATTTTAAATACCATCTTACTTGTTATCCCAACCCGTTTTCCTCCTCAACCTCTATTGAATTTCATTTATTGGAAGAAAGCACGGTTGCTCTTGAGGTTTATGATTACACGGGCAAAAAACTGAAAATCTTTAAACTGGGATTGCTTGAACAGGGCAGGCATTCAGAAACGCTTAACTGTGGAGACCTGGCGCCCGGCATCTATTTTTATTCATTGGTTGTGAACGGCCGGTTGGCTGATAGTAGAAAGATGAGTGTTCGGTGAGAAAGGAGATAATTAAAAAGTGATTGGCCGCAGAAGAATAAAGATGAAAATGGATTTTTTTAATCCGCCTGAGGCGGACAAGGGTTTAATTCTCCGCCCCTTGGGGCGCTATTTAATTTTTCTTTTGATATCCAGCTGCTCTTCGGCGGGGTAGTTCATTTGCATAAGGAAGGTTTTTCCTTTGCGCTGCGCAACAAATAAGCCAACAACGAATCCAAATTCAATAGAAACCCAGTGGTTATTTATGCTTCTGGGCAACCCGCATTCCGTATCGGATTACACCTAAATCCCTCCCCAAAAGGGACCGGACTTTGCGGGCTACTTCTGTGAAACAAACGGGGAAAAATTACATCTGGACAGCAGAAATCAGGATCCAGCATAAAGTCCAGCATCCAGCATCCTGTTATCCAGTATCCGGTTATCCAGCATCCAGTTATCCAGCATCCAATTCTTAAATCACATCTTTATCAATCAAGTGCTTTGCCATTTCGAGTTGGATTTCGCGGGCTTTATCGCGGGCCACATCGGCGAAGTTTTTTTGGTTGGAGGCGAAGATGATGCCGCGTGAAGAATTGACGATCAGTCCGCATTCTTTGTTCATCCCGTATTTGACCACTTCCTCCAGGCTGCCGCCCTGGGCGCCCACGCCGGGAACCAGCAGAAAATGGTCAGGGGCCAGCTTGCGGATATCTTTAAGCATCTCCGCTTTGGTGGCGCCTACCACATACATCATGTGGTCGTGGTTTGCCCATTTGCCTGAAACTGAGATCACTTCTTCGAACAGTCGTTTATCGTTATCTTTAAAATACTGGAAATCGGATGCGCCCTTGTTGCTTGTGAGGGCGAGCAGGATCACCCATTTGTTGTCGTATGCCAGGAAGGGGCTGACGGAGTCCTCTCCCATATAAGGCGCCACGGTGAGTGCGCTGAAACTCATGTTCTCAAAGAAAGCTTTGGCATATTGCCCGCTGGTGTTGCCGATGTCGCCTCTTTTGGCGTCGGCTATGGTAAAGATGCCGGCGTAGTTGTCGCTGATATACTCAATGGTTTTTTCAAGGCTCTTCCAGCCTTCCGCGCCCCGGCTTTCGTAAAAAGCCAGGTTGGGCTTGTAGGCGATGGCCAGGTCGTGGGTGTAATCCACAATGGCTTTGTTGAACTCAAAAACCGGATCATCTTTCTCGAGCAAGTGTTTGGGAATTTTGTCGATGTCCGAATCGAGGCCGATGCACAAAAAGGTTTGTTTTAGCCGGATGCTTTCGATGAGTTGTTCTCTGGTCATAAATGATTGTTTTTGTTGAATGGATGATTATTCGGTACCGATCTCTTCTTTCAGCTTTTCGGCGTTTTCCGCCAGCTGCAATTGCTCAATCAGTTCCTGTATCTCCCCGTCGATAATGCTTTGCAGGTTATACAGGGTCAGGTTGATGCGGTGGTCGGTCACCCTGCCCTGCGGCCAGTTGTAGGTTCTGATCTTGGCCGAGCGGTCGCCGGTGGAGACCATGGTTTTTCGTTTGGAAGAGATCTCGTCGAGATATTTTTTGTATTCCCGCTCGAAAAGCCTGGTCCTGAGAACCGTAAGCGCCTTGTCATAATTCTTGATCTGTGATTTCTGATCCTGGCATGAAACCACGATCCCTGACGGAATATGGGTCAGCCTGATGGCAGAATAGGTTGTGTTTACGGATTGTCCGCCGGGCCCGGAACTGCAGAAGGTATCCTTTCGGATATCTTCATTTTTGATCTCCACATCGAACTCATCGGCTTCCGGCAAAATCGCCACCGATGCAGCGGAAGTGTGCACCCGTCCCTGGGTCTCGGTTTTGGGCACCCGTTGAACGCGATGAACACCGGATTCATATTTCATGATCCCATAGGCGCCATCCCCGATCACGTTGAAAACGATTTCCTTGAAACCGCCCACGGTCCCTTCGGTTGAGGAGACCGGCTCCATCTTCCAGCCTTTGTTTTCGATGAATTTGCTGTACATCCTGTACAGGTCACCGGCAAAAATACTGGCTTCGTCCCCACCGGTGCCGGCCCGGATCTCCACCACGGCGTTCTTGTTGTCTTGTGGATCTTTGGGAATCAACATCATGCGGATGTCTTCTTCCAGTTTTTCCTTTTCTTCGGTCAATGTTACCAGCTCATCCTTGGCCATATTCCTGAACTCTTCATCTTTTTCGGTTTTGATGATGTTTTTGGCATTGTCGATATTTCCGAGGATGTTCTTGTATTTATAATAGGCCTCCACGATGGGCTGAAGGTCTTTATAGTCCTTGTTAATCTTTACATAGCGCTTCATGTCCGAAACCACGTCGGGTTGGGACATTTCTTTTTGAATCTCCAGGTAACGATTCTTTATTTCTTCTAGTTTTTCTAACATTATATCTGCCTTATTTCAAGCTGCAAAGGTAGTAATTTTGCGGGAGGAAGCGTAAATCCGGGTTTGATCGGGGATGAGCGATAATTGTGTTGGGAATTATATTTCGTCCCTTTGGGGGGCTTGCATGGATGATAGTCGGTTTCATAATAAATCAGAACGCCGCAGAGCAGCGGAGTATTGAATTGAAGCATTGATAAAACATCTCAAGGGACTGGGAATGAACCCTTGCCTGTCTCAAAGGGATTGAGTACTTCAAAAAAGTACGAAATAAAAGAATTACGGAAATCGCCTCAAGTCAGATGTGGTAAAATCCCATTCTGGTGTGATCAGGTCTCCTTCCTTTGCTTCATACCAGGGGCTTATACCGGGGTTTTCAGGATTGATCAATATATGTATGTCCTGGGCGGGCATATAGCTCTGGGCCAGCAAAAACACTTTTTCCCCGTTTTCGAGGTTAACGGCAACATCCATAACAATCACAACATGACCGTATGGAGTTCCTTTCTGAATGAAGACATCTCCCGCCTGTATGTTTTTAATGTTTTCTACCGGCTTTAGCTCGTTATGGAGCGAAGCCGTATTTGCAAAAGCAAAAACCAGGTCTATGTATTTTCTGAATTTCCGGTAAGAAAGTTCGCCACTTGCATAATTTGTAAAAAAACGGGGCTTTCCGTCAGACAGGTAATTGAAATGAATATCTTCATATTGCCCCTGCTCAAACAGGTATTCTCCCCTCAACCGCATCACCGCATCCGCGCATTGCTGCAGGTCGCGTTCACCGATCTCCATATCAAGCACGGCAATGTGAACGCCGCTCTTCGTCTTAACAGACCCATTATAATACTTTACCATACTTCCATGCGGCTTCAGGTTGCAGTTTCTGAGGTAGTTGCCGTATGAGGCTTCCGGCAAATTTGTTCTAAAATATCCGGCGGGCGGATCAATGCGTGTATGAATTTTCGTTCCTTCTTCATTGATCAGCAAAGTATGCTTCTGTTGTCCTTTGCAATTCATCAAAAGAAACAGGGAAGAAATCAGAAAAATGATGTTGGTCTTCATTCGAGAATATGTTTTTAAATAAAGATATAAATATCCGGGCTGAACATCTCGAAAAGGAAAACCTTATTGAAACTGCTGTGGATGTTCCATTTTCCGATCTTGTTTTTGATGTTGAAAGATTCGGGTCCGTCAAACTGGTCGATGAATATGATAAGCCAGTAGAGGTCATTCATCTGTTTGTTGTAGATGGCGAGTTTCTCTTCCTTGACCCGGATGATCCCCTCGATCATTTGCTGGTCCAATTTTCTCACATCATAGGAGTTTTTATCAAACCCGGGATCAGGTGCTTCGGGGTCGTGCAATTTTGTGAGCTCGATGCCCAACGACCTTTTCCTGGATGTTTCAACTATGAAGTCCGGCGATTCGCTTTCGATCAGTTTTCCACCGGGAAAATCAGGGTAGCACTGCCTGAAATAATCCAGGATGATCCGCTCGTCGGTTTTCTTTTGTTCGTTGCTCACATCCATTAACGTTCAATGATTCATTATAAAGTTATTTTAATGTTTGATTATCAATACCTGAATTCCCCGAATTCGGATTTGATGGTCAGGGCTTTGTGGTCGGCTTGTTCGCAGCGCCCAATAATCCTGGCTTCAATTCCGAACGATTGTGATATTCCGATCAGTTCATCGGCGATCTGTTCGGGCACGTACAGCTCTATGCGATGCCCCATATTAAACACTTTATACATTTCCTGCCAGGGCGTACCTGATTGCTCACGGATCATTTTAAATAAAGGGGGCAGCGAAAAAAGATTGTCTTTCACAACATGCAATCGATTAACAAAATTCAGCACCTTGGTTTGAGCCCCGCCGCTGCAATGGATCATGCCGTGTATCCGGCCGTGATGCGCTGCAAGAATTTTTTTGATAACAGGTGCGTAGGTACGGGTAGGGGAGAGGATCAGCCTGCCGACGTCCATTTCTTCGATTTCCGTGGGTTCAGTCAGGTCAAGTCCGCCTGAGTAAACCAGTTCTTCCGGAATGGAGGGATCATAGCTTTCAGGATATTTTTTCGCAGTTTTTTTGTTCAGCACATCGTGCCGGGCCGAAGTCAGGCCGTTGCTGCCCATGCCGCTGTTGTATTCGTTTTCATAGGATGCCCGGCCGAAGGAAGCCAGGCCCACGATCACATCTCCCGCCTGTATGTTGTTTTCGATCACCCGGCTGCGCTTCATTCTTGTGGTCACGGTCGAGTCGACAATAATGGAACGTACCAGGTCGCCCACATCGGCGGTTTCGCCCCCGGTAGAATAGATACCGATGCCATGATCGCGCATCTGCTGCAGAAACTCTTCCGTGCCGTTGATGATGGCTGCGATCACCTCGCCCGGGATCAGGTTTTTGTTGCGCCCGATGGTGGATGAAAGCAGGATGTTATCAACCGCACCCACGCACAGCAGGTCGTCGGTGTTCATCACGATGGCGTCCTGGGCAATGCCTTTCCATACCGAGAGGTCACCCGTTTCTTTCCAATATATATAGGCCAGGGAGGATTTGGTGCCGGCCCCGTCGGCGTGCATGATGTTGCAGTAATCGGGATCTCCACCAATAATATCGGGTATGATCTTGCAAAAGGCATTCGGGTAAAGGCCCTTGTCGGTTTTCTCGATGGCTTTGTGCACGTCTTCCTTCGTAGCCGAAACGCCTCTGCGGTTGTATCTGCTGTCCTCTGCCATAAGCTGCTGTTTGGATTGTAAAAGTAGTGAATTCTGAGGATATCCCCAGCCTTTGTTGTTTAAGCCATTTGTTAAAA
This sequence comes from Bacteroidales bacterium, assembly GCA_021738625.1. GTDB lineage: Bacteria > Bacteroidota > Bacteroidia > Bacteroidales > JAIOZK01 > JAIOZK01. The sequence continues at coordinate 59,185 of JAIPBS010000003.1, read as the reverse complement.
AAGTTATGTTTTTTTTTTAAAATTCTATTATATTTATTGTATGGTTTTACAATTTAACCGGAAACATCTCAACCTGAACGATATCATTCATAGTGACGCGCAAATTGCGCATCTCTTCAATCCGCCCATCTCAAACGGCGACTCAATTTTTTTGAAAATATGATAAATTTTAACTTAATAGAATAACCAATATGAACAAACCAATATTCTTATTCAGCCTGCTTCTTATATCCCTTAGCATTTTGGACCAAAACCCCCGGGGAACCTATATCGAAAATCAAATCATAGTATTTTTAATTGAGGATTCAAATGAAAACATGCTTAAGCTGAAGCTTCTGGAAACCGGTTTTGAACCTGGAAAGAATATGATCAAAGGATTAAACAAACTTGAGAAGAAGGCTCAAAATACCGATATGCGCTTAAGAACATATGTCCGGGAATAATAAACTCAGAAGATTTTGTTGAAATGATGAGGGTTTAACCCGGGCTAAGAAATCAACGATATGCAGAACTATGCATTGGAAAACGGACTGTTCAGCGATTCGCTTACATTAAGGAACAGGACTTTGTACGATGTGTTTACCAGTCCCGGTTCAAGTATTTATCCCGATAAGCTTCATGGTGATACCCTTTATTATGCCCAGGCTGAGGGCTTTGTGGGTTTTAAGCTTTCCGATGGGCGGTTGTTTGTTGTAGATTGATTTGGTCAAGAAGAATCGACAACCAGCATCGTCTTATCTACAGGGTTCGAAGGGATGAGATATTGATTGCAAAATGCAGATTCCATTATGATTAAGTGCAAATAGATGAATATAGAATGAACAAGTATGGCGGAATGATTATTACAGCTGTTTGGAGAAGATGATCGGAGATATGAAACTGCATGAGGCCATGCCAGGCGATGTGAACGAGATCAGTGAATACAGGCGTAATCCCGGTTTGTTTCGGTCGGTAATTTATGTTTTGTAAAATATGAATAATTAAGTTATGATCTTAATCCGGAACATGCCTTAAACTTTTTAGCTGATTTGTTTGTTGTTTAAGTGTAAGTGTAAATTTCTTAAACAAATCATCCATGAACCTCAGAGGCAAAACATTTCACAAAATAGATGTTCGCATAACCAAATGGATGGCTTCCACAGGCCTGACGCTGCTCAGGTGGAGCATCGGCATCATATTCCTCTGGTTCGGGGTATTGAAATTTTTCGAAGGATTGAGCCCTGCACAGGATCTGGCCATCAGAACAATCGGAACATTGACTTTCGGCCTGGTGCCTGAAAACATCATCATTTACGGACTGGCCACCTGGGAAGTGCTGATCGGGGTGGGGCTGCTGTTCAATATTTTTATACGGGAAACTTTGCTGCTGCTTTATTTGCAAATGATCGGCACCTTTTTGCCGGTATTCTTTTTCCCTTCCGAAGTGTTCAAAATCTTCCCATATTCGCTTACGCTTGAAGGGCAGTATATTTTTAAGAACCTGGTGGTGATCAGCTCGGGCATTGTGCTGGGCGCCACGGTCAGGGGAGGAGAGCTAAAGCCCAACATTGATCCTGATAAAGAAAAGGAGATCGAATGAAAATCCTGCTCACAGGCGCCACAGGCTATATTGGAAAAAGGCTGTTGCCCGTTTTGCTGGAGAAAGGTCACGAAGTGATTTGTTGCGTGCGGGATAGGAATCGATTCAATCCGGGATTGCCTTCAACAGATAAATTAAAGGTTATTGAGCTTAATTTTCTTGAAAATGAAAGCCTGGATGTTATCCCCAGGGATATCGTGGCAGCTTATTACCTGATCCATTCCATGTCGGCAAAAAAGGAGGATTTTGAAAGCCTGGAAAGCGCTTCCGCAAGAAACTTCAGGGATGCGATTGATAATACCAAAGCCAGGCAGGTTGTTTATCTGAGTGGTATTGTAAATGAAGAAAAGCTTTCGAAACATCTTCGTTCGCGCAAAAAGGTCGAGGATATTCTGGCTTCCGGAAATTATAAATTAACCACTTTGCGTGCCGGTATCATTGTAGGTTCGGGCAGCGCTTCCTTTGAGATCGTTCGCGATCTGGTGGAGAAGTTGCCGCTTATGGTAGCGCCCCGCTGGCTTAATACCAAATCCCATCCCATAGCGATTCGCAATGTGCTGGAGTTTCTGACGGGCGTATTGATGCGAGAGGAAACTTTTGGAAAAAACTTCGATATCGGTGGTCCGGAGATTCTTACCTATAAGCAAATGCTTATGCGATTTGCCAAAGTCAGGAAGCTGAAACGCACCATCATCACCCTGCCGGTGATGACGCCCCGTCTATCATCTTATTGGCTTTATTTTGTCACCTCCACTTCGTATAAGCTTGCTGTGAATCTTGTCAATAGCATGAAAGTGGAGGTCGTCGGAAAGTCAAACAAGCTGCACGAAACAGTTAACATCAACTTGCTAACCTATGAACAGGCCGTCCGGAATGCTTTTGATAAAATCGAACAGCAGGATGTACTGTCAAGCTGGACCGACGCCCAGTCAAGCAAGATACTCGAAAAAGGTGTTTCCTCTTTGATTGAGGTTCCTACATACGGTTGTTTTAAGGACAAAAGGGAACGAAAACTCAGCAATGCTGAACAAAGCCTCGAAAAAATCTGGAAGATCGGCGGGGAAAACGGCTGGTATTATGCCAACTGGCTCTGGCGCACCCGGGGTTTCCTGGATAAGATGGTCGGTGGGGTTGGCTTGAGAAGAGGAAGAACCACCACAAAAGAAATCCATGCCGGTGATGCGCTGGATTTCTGGCGGGTGCTTTATGCGAACAGACAGGAAAGAAGGTTGTTGTTATATGCTGAGATGAGGTTGCCCGGAGAGGCCTGGCTGGAGTTTTCGATACAGGACGATAAACTATATCAAATTGCCACCTTCCGGCCGCGCGGGCTGGGAGGGAGGCTGTACTGGTTTTTTGTAATGCCTTTCCATGGTTTTGTTTTTAAAGGAATGATTAACAAAATAGCAAACTGATCATGGCTTTTTATCAAATAACATATAAACAGAAACTGCCTGCATCCCTGGATGAAGTATGGGACTTTATTTCCACCCCGGCCAACCTGAAAAAGATCACCCCCGGGTATATGGGGTTTGATATCACATCAGGCGGCCGGCTGGAGAAAATGTACCCCGGAATGATCATCAGTTATAAGGTCAGCCCGATCTTCGGGATCAAAATGGTTTGGGTGACCGAGATCACGCAAATGCACAAAAAAGAATATTTTGTGGATGAGCAGCGCAGCGGTCACTATGCCATGTGGCACCATCAACACAAAATCGAAGAAATCGAAGGCGGTGTGCTGATGACCGACATTGTTTCCTATAAACCGCCCCTGGGCTTTTTAGGCGCCATTGCCAATTCGCTACTCATCAGAAAGCAGCTGGATGAAATATTTGAGTTCCGCAGAAAAGCCATGAACAAACAGTTTGGAGAAATGGCCAGTGTGGATTTTTTGCGTGAGAATGTGGCTGATAAAGGTTTAGCTGCTTCGGCAAAATATCCCGAAAGTGTTGTTTGCCTGAAAGATGGAACCAATCAAACAAACAAATAATGAAAGTGAAGATCATTTACGATTTTCCGCTGAATAACCACCGATTGACAACTGAATTACTATCGAATAACCACTGAATGACAAATGAATTATTCCTTCACCTCAAAAACAATCTCCTGCTTATCCCTGTTGATCTTAAATTTGCCGATTTGCTGCAGAACTGATCTTCCGATCATCAGGGGATGCCTCAATCGGTGGCTAACTGTAAATTTCACATCTTTGACGGTAAAGGTTCCCAGGGTGAATTCTTCCACCACAAACACGGCATTGTTGGCAATAGAACCTTCGGCAAGGACCTGATTGGGGTCCCCTTCAAAGTTGTCTTTGCTTATGGCTCCTTTGTTTAGGAGTTCAAGCGCTTTATCAAGGGTGATAATGGCATTCAGGTCGGGCTCGTAGGTAAACTGCATGCTATAACCATTGATGGTGCAAATGGTTTGAATTTCCCCGGTTGTGGGATCGGTGGTGTATTTCACCACATTGTCTTCGGGGTTCATAACAATGTTGATGTCCTTGTCGAGCTCGGGTTTGGGTTTGGGAACAAAGTCTTTTCGCAATACCCGGAACTCTGTTCGCCGGTTCAACTGATGTGCTACCTCCCGCTTGTCTTCCACATCAAGCGAGTCGATATAGCTTTCGGTCAACACGGTTCCTTTCTCAAAGAGGTACCCGTCCCTGTTGATGTCTTTCTTAAGTTCTCTGGGCACACGTTCACCGTAGCCCTTAGCAACAAGTCTATCGGGGTCGATCCCGCGGTCGATCAGGTAGTTTACCACCGACTGTGCGCGTTTCTGCGACAGGATCTCATTGTACTCATCCGAAGCCCTGGCATCGGTATGGGAGGCCAGTTCGATCACGATGGTTTCATTTTCATCCAGGGTTTTGATCAGGCCCTGCAAGGAATCCTGGTATTGGGGTTTGAGTGCCCATTTATCGAGATCATATAAAATCTCGGGCAATACGATGGGTTCTTCCGGAATGGGTTGCAACATGAAATCCCTGGTAAGATCGGTGCTTTTTGTAAGGCCGACCGTTGTGGTGGTACCAGTTGTGTTAAAGTAATCCTCTTTGCTCAGGATCAGCTCATAGGTGGTATTGGGCAGCACCTGTGATTTTCCGAACATATAAAAGCCTTTGTCGTTGGTATAGGTGGCAACCGATGTACCATCGGATCCCACTAATTCAACATTCACAGCTTCCACGAACTGCAGGGTTCTTTCATTCTTAACGGTACCGCTCAGGGTGAATTCGACAGGCGGGATGATAAAATGGTAGAGGCCGTCATATCCCCTGTAGGAATCCCGGTTGGTGCTGAAAAATCCTTCTTCTCCCCCGGGTTTAAAAATAATGGCAAAATCATCCCCGCTGCTGTTTAAAGGAACACCCAGATTCACCGGCTGGCCCCATTCGCCATTCTCATCAATGGTGACTTTGAACAGGTCCAAACCGCCCATACCGGGATGGCCGTCGGATGCAAAATACAGAACGGTATCATAGCGCAGGAAAGGGAACATTTCATTCCCGGGGGTGTTTACGACCGGTCCAATGTTCATGGGTCTGCCGAACTCTTCCGAGGCTTTTTCGCGTGTAGCCACCCAGATGTCGTTTCCGCCCATTCCGCCTACTCTTCTTGAAGAGAAATAAATGATCAGTTCATCCTCGCTCAGGGTAGGATGCCCCACAACGGCATTGGTGTCGTTGCCGAGCAACAACAGTTCGGGCGCCCGCCAGCTGCGGCCGCTACGTTCGCTTTTATAGATTTGACATCCGCTGAGACCTTTTTCACTGTCTTTGGGGCAACGGGTGAAATAGAGCGTGCTGAAGTCGCTGTTCATGGTGGGAGCGCCTTCATTGGCTTTGGTATTGATCACATCCTCCCCTTCGCCATCGCTGTTGTCGAGTAAAACCGGCGTACTCCATTCTCCTTTCCGGTCCATGCGGCTGACATAAAGATCGCTGAAGTTCTGATCGGTCCATTCATCGGTGTCGCTTCCGGTTGAACCTTCACGTGTGGAAGTAAAAATGATTGAATTGTACGCATCACCCGCATAGGTGGGGGCAAAATCGGATTCTCTTGAGTTCAGACGTTTAACGCTTTCGATCTGATGTTTGCTGGGGTTGTCAAGCCATTCGTTGATCATCTCGCAGGATTTTATCCCACTAAGGCCCCGGGGGTCTTCAGGAATCAATTCGGCATACATTTTATAGTATTCGATCGCTTCGTTGTATTTCTCATTGGCTTTGAGGGCGTCGGCAAAATGCAACAAAAGTTCGGGCCTTTCTTTTTGGTAATCTTTCCTGATCAGGCGTTTGTATTGCATCTCGGCCCGCTTGGGGTAATTGGTAAGGCGATAGCATTCGCCAAGCTGATAGATGATGCGGTTTCTTTCGGCATCGTTGTTTTTAACTTTGGTATATGCTTTCTTGTATCGTTCAACAGCAACTACAAATTTTTTATTCTCGAAGGCTTCATCGGCTGCCGCCGCCGGGTTGCGCTGCGCACTGGCTGCTTGGGCGATCAGCAAAAGACCCACACTTAAAAACAATACGGATAATATATTTTTCATTTTAAATATTAAAGGTGTTTTCACTTTTGATAAACGAATGAACCGACGAATTATTTGGCCTTTTCTTCTTCCTTGTCTTTTTTCTGATCCTTCTGCTTTTTTGGCTTGCCGGCGATATCCTCTTCCACATCCAGGTCTTTTTTGAGGTCCCCTGTTTCACGATTGATCTCATCCTTGATGGAGGCCGAGGCCCTTTTGATCTCGTTGATACCTTTGCCGATTTTCCTGGCCAGCTCGGGAAATTTGTCCGGTCCGAACACAAGAAAAGCCACGAAGAGGATCAGGAAAATTTCTCCTCCACTCAAACTGAAAAACAACATTATGGTTCCGTGTATCATCATAATTTAAACTGGACCTTCAGGCAAAAATATAAAAAAAAGTCCCGCTATTGGGCGGGACTTCATATATCGGCTTATATTTCAGTTGACTTATTTTCTTTTACGTTTAACGGCTTTACCTTTTTTCACCGGCGCCTTTTCCTTTTTCTCACCGATCAGGTCGTAAGCCACCGGGCTGGCGTTGAACAGTGAGGAGTAGGTACCGATAAGGATACCCATTAGCAGTGCGAAGGTAAATCCGCGAATAATCTCGCCGCCAAAAATAAAGATGATGATCAATACCACCAGCGTGGTTCCCGAGGTATTGAATGTACGGGCAAGCGTGCTGTTAAGCGCTGAGTTGATATTGGTCTTCATATCCTTTTTTGGATAAAGCTTGATGTATTCCCTGATGCGGTCGAAGATGATCACCGTATCGTTAATGGAGTAACCAATGATCGTTAGGATAGCTGCAATGAAGGCCTGGTCGATCTCCATATTAAAGGGCAACACATTATAGAAGAGGGAAAACAACGAGATGGTGATCAGCGAGTCGTGGAACAACGCGATCACGCCAGCCAGACCGTATTGCCACTTGCTGAACCTGACGGCAATGTATGCAAAGATTACGATCAGGGCGATCACCACCGCCAGAATGGCATCCCGCCGGATGTCATCCGCAATGGTCGGTCCAACCTTCTGGCTGCTCAATATCCCGATCAGTTTGCTATCCACATCCGAATCGGCTGTAAAATCTTTATATTTAATGGTGGTGTCTTTATAGAATGGCTTCAGGCCGGCATAGAGCTTTCGCTGAACGAGAGAGTCAATCGCAGAGCCTTCTTCATCTATCATATATTTGGTGGTGACTTTAATCTGTGTTTGCGGCCCGAAAGTTTTAACCTCGGGAGCATTTCCTTCAAATTGATCGGTCAGTACATCACGTATGTCAACGGTTGAAACGTTCTGGTCGAAGCGGACCACGTAAGTCCTTCCGCCCGAGAAATCAACACCAAAATTAAGTCCTCTAAAAATGAGTGAACCGATTCCGATCACAATGATAATGGTTGAAATTACATAAGCGCCTTTTCTAAGTTTCAAAAAATCGAAGTTGACATTCACCAGCCAGTTACGTGTTAGCTTGTTGTCGAAGATGATCTTTTTGTTGCGTGTGAGCAGGTTGGTGAAGACAAGTCGTGAAATGAAGATGGCTGAGAACAATGAAGACAGGATACCAATGATCAATGTAGTAGCAAAACCCTGAACCGGTCCCGAACCAAATACAAACAATACGATACCTGTCAGCAGTGTGGTTACGTTACCATCGATGATGGCGGAATAGGCATTCTTGTAACCGTCCTGTATGGCCAGTCGTATACCTTTACCGGCGCGCACCTCCTCTTTAATACGTTCGTAGATAATCACATTGGCATCCACCGACATACCAAGGGTGAGCACGATACCGGCGATACCGGGTAGGGTTAGTACGGCTTGTAGCGAGGCCAGCACACCAAACAGAAAGAAAATATTGGTGAGCAGGGCGAGGTCGGCTACCCATCCTGCGCGGTTGTAATACAATACCATATACACCAAAACAAGTGCAAAGGCCAGTACAAAGGACCACAGACCGGCATTGATGGCTTCACGTCCGAGCGAAGGGCCGACTACCGCTTCTTCCACAATCCTTGCGGGAGCAGGGAGCTTACCTGCTTCCAGGATGTTGGCGAGGTCTTGTGCCTCCTGAATGGACATCTGTCCTCCACTAATGACGGAACGTCCAGTGGGGATTTCATCATTTACAACGGGATGTGAATAAACATAACCGTCGAGCACAATGGCGATTTGTTTGCCAATATTCTGACCGGTCAACCTTTTCCAGATACCGGTACCTTCCGAATTCATGCTCAGGCTAACATTGGGTTCGCCCTGTTCGGAAATGTCCTGTCTGGCGCTGGTGATCACATCACCACTGAGGGCTGCTCCGTCATCGTCGCGCAATGCGATGAGTTCCATCAAATTGGATCTTGGATCGGGCTTAACGGACCAGGCCAGTTTCACATCTTGTGGGATAATATCGGTTACTTTGCTAAGCAGATAGTTAACACGGGCTGTATCTTTTACCTGTGCATAGCCCACGGTTGCACCGCGACCGGCCACCCAGTTGCCTTCCTGGTTTTGATAGTAATTGGGTTGCAGAAAAGCAAAGAGTGGATTTTCACGGGCATATTGCATCTGGCTGTTCTCGGTTCTAACAGCCGTGGTGTCTTCTTCTTTCTCCAACATGTCCAGAACGGATTCCTGGTCGATGGTGTCCTGCTGTTCTTCTTGAAGGCCTTCCAGCAGATCGGTTCCTTCGCTGATCTCTTCAGCGATATCGCTTGTGTCTTGCTGGGCCAGTTTGGTGTCAAGCACATCGGTTTGACCGGGGTCGGCTGTTAAAATTTCTTCAATGTTAATGCGGTTTTTCAACTGCTCGTTGGCTTCTGCCAGGTAAGGTTGAATTTCAGTGAATTCCCAGGTTTCCCAGAATTCGAGCTTGGCTGTTCCCTGCAGGAGTTTTCTGACCCTTTCCGGATCTTTAACGCCGGGAAGTTCAACCAGTATTCTACCGGTAGTGGCCAGTTTCTGGATATTGGGCTGGGCAACTCCAAATCGGTTTACACGGGTGTTCAGGATTTTAAAGGCCCGGTCGATGGCCTGTTCCGTTTCCTGCCGGATAACATTCAATACCTCTTGGTTGGTTGAACCATAGTCGATACGATCGCCAATATCGGCGCTACCCATAAAAATAGTGGCCAGGCTGGCGTTGGGATCGATCTGGGTGAAGGACTCCCCGAAAAGGGTGATAAAGTCCTCCTGGCTATCACGTTGTTTTTGTTTGGCCATTGTCAGGGCGTCCTGGAAGGTTGCATTGGGATTATTGTCGGAAAGCGCTCTGATGATATCCTCAACCTTGATCTCCAGCATCACGTTCATACCGCCTTTCAGGTCAAGACCAAGGTTGATCTCCCTTTCCTTACATTCGGGGTAGGTGTATTTTTTAATGAGCAGGTTGTAAATGTAAATGTCGTTGCCGTTTGGGTCTTTTCCTGAGATGGAGTCCAGGTAGTAATTCTCCCTCACCTTCACAATCGAATCGTACATATAGCTTTCCAGGGCTTCATCTCCCTGTGCCAGTTGTTCTGCCAGGTGCTCCGCTTCAGGGCCGCGCGCATAACTTTCGGCATCATTTTCCACCTTGGTGGTGAAAAAGGTAAATGAAAGCTGGAACAAACAAACCAGTGCGAATACGATTGCAAAAAACTTTATTGCTCCTCTACTTTGCATGTGTTCAAGAATTTAATTAAATCTGAATTTTTTTGAGGGTGCAAAAATAGAACAATATTTGTAAATTAACAATTTATCGGCCTTTATTAAAAAAGTAATTTTCAAACCAATGAGAGGGATGAGGGAATTCCGAATTTACATAACTTATGTTTCTTTTTAATGTTGCAGTTGGATTTGAATAACAACTTTCTTAAATTGTAAAGCTAAATGAAAATTAATTGCGGATTTGTTTTGGTGAAGTAAAGTGTCAGGAAAATTGTTGAAAAAAAATATCGCAATCGGTTTTGCGGAACTTGACAGAATAAAAATATTATCTACATTTGCCAACTTTTTTAATTTTAAAACTAAATTTATGACTTAGGGAAATGAAAATAATCAATTACAGCGACTTGCAGCATGAAGGCATGCATGAAGCAAGTGAGCCCATGAAGGGCATCGTAATGGGTAACCGCATACCAAAGGATTACTTTATTACAAAAGGAACCGGCGAGAGCGACATCGCGGTTCATGCCGGATCATACCATTTGGCATTAAAGTCTGCCGGCATCGACATGGCTAATATCATGACCTATTCCTCAATTTTGCCGGATATCGCCACGGAAATTCCAAAACCCGAAAGAATTCAACATGGAGAGGTTATGGAATGTATTATGGCGGTTGCAAACGGACACGAAAGTGAACGCCTGAGCGCAGGCATTATTTTTGGCTGGCTCTATCAACAGGATAAGAAATACGGCGGCTTGGTTTGTGAAAATTATGGCAATTTTCCATTGGATGAACTGGAATGGCGATTGCGGGAAAGTCTGAAAGAGCTGTATAATGCCGGCTACCAGCACATGGAACTGAGAGATACCAAGCTGATCATGGAGAGCTACGTGCCGCAGAAGAGGTATGGGACGGTGATTGTTGCCTTGTGCTTCACAAACTATTTTTATCCCCTGATCACAGGATAAGATAAAATCTTGTAAATTAGAGCATGATGAATTTTGGAGGAATTCGGCAGAAATACGCTGCATTTGAGAATGCAAAGGTGGTGATTTTGCCCATACCGTATGACGGGACCAGCACATGGTTAAAAGGCGCCGACAGGGGACCGCAAGCCCTTTTGGAAGCTTCCGCCAATATGGAACTCTTCGACATAGAGACAAAATCGGAGGTTTATAAGATCGGTATTCACACCGCTTCAACTGATCCGGAGTTTGATTCTCCCGAACAAATGGTGGGGGTCACCAGAAATCGCGTACAACAGTTTCTCCAAAAAGAAAAATTCGTTGTGACCATTGGTGGTGAGCATTCGGTGAGCATCGGTCCGATTCTGGTTCATGCCGAAAACTTCAGCGATGTTAGTATTTTGCAACTGGACGCCCATGCCGATCTGCGAGAAGAATATGAGGGGAGCCGCTTCAACCATGCCTGTGTGATGGCCCGTGCCAGGGAAGCAGCTGAAATTGTTCAGGTGGGGATCCGGAGCATTAGTGAGGAAGAAACAGTACATGATGAAAGAAATATGTTTTATGCCCATCGGATGCAGCGAAATCCAGGTTGGAAAAACAAAGCCCTCAGCAGACTAAGAGATAAGGTATATATCACCATCGACCTGGATTATTTTGATCCCTCCATCATGCCTTCAACGGGAACGCCCGAACCGGGTGGCTTCCTTTGGCACGAAACCCTGGAGTTTTTAAGAGAGGTGTTTAAAATGAAGGATGTTGTGGGTTTCGATATTGTTGAACTTTGCCCAAATGCGTCAAACAAAGCGCCGGATTTTATGGCTGCAAAACTGCTATATCAATTGATTGGCTATAAATACTTTATGAAGTGATGGAAAAAATCAGAGAAGGACTGGGAGATCATTTGCTTAATTTGAGAAACCTTCGCATCAGTGATAGCGAGGTAATTGGTCAGATCATGCACGAATTGTATGACGAAATGAGCGAAGCCTGGACCTATGAACAGATCAAAACCCTGGTTGACATCTTTCCGGAAGGTCAGCTTTGCATTGAGGACAAAGGCAGAGTGGTTGCTTTCGCACTTTCGATCATCATCGACAAAGACCTTGTTGACGAGGAACACACCTATCACGACATAACAGGAAACGAAACCTTTTCCACCCATAATCCCGAAGGGGATATACTTTACGGTATTGAAGTAGCCATCTCAAAATCACACCAGGGCATGCGTTTGGGGAGAAGGTTGTACGACGCCCGTAAGGAATTGTGCGAACAACTTAACCTGAGAAGTATTGTGGGAGGCGGCCGCATGCCGAATTATGCGAAATACCGCAACGAGCTCAGCCCGAAAGAGTACATCGAAAAGGTGAAGCAAACTGAGATTTACGATCCGGTTTTAACATTCCAACTGAACAATGATTTTCATGTAAAGAAGATCCTTCCCGAATACCTTCCTGAAGATAAAGATTCGAGAGCCTATGCCACCCTCATCGAGTGGAACAATATTTATTACAGAAGAAAAAGCAAAAAGCGCCAGCGTACACGAAACACGGTGCGGATTGGTTTGGTACAGTGGCAGATGCGGAGGGTGAATTCAATGGATTCACTCATGGAGAATGTGGAGTTTTTCGTGGACTCGGTGAGCAACTACCAGGCCGACTTCCTCTTGTTCCCGGAGCTGTTCAACGCCCCTATCCTGGCCCAATATAATGAACTCGACACCATCGACGCCATTAGTGAGCTGGCCAAAGACACCGAAGAAATCAGGGATCGCTGCCTGAAACTGGCGGTCGATTACAACATTAATATTATAGCCGGCAGCCTGCCACAGGTAATCGACGGCAAAATGTATAATGTTTCTTATTTATGCCGTCGCGACGGAACCTATGAAGGCCAGCGGAAAATACATATCACCTGGTCGGAGAAAACCGATTGGGGCATTGTGGGCGGTGAAGCTGTTAGGGTATTCAACACCGATGTGGCCAAGATCGGTATCCTGATCTGTTATGATGTGGAATTTCCCGAACTGCCGCGTATCATGGCCGAAAAGGGATTGCAAATCCTATTTGTCCCTTTTGCAACCGATATGCAAACCGGGTATCAGCGGGTGCGCATTTGTTCACAGGCACGCGCTATCGAAAACGAATGCTATGTAGCCATTGCAGGCAGCGTGGGCAACCTGCCCAAGGTTAGCAATATGGACCTGCAATATGCTCAGTCGGCAATTTTTTCCCCTTCCGATTTTGCATTCCCGCAAAATGCCGTCATTGCCGAAGGAACACTGAACAATGAGATGACCATCATTGCCGATGTGGACCTCAACAGCCTGAAAGATTTAAGGGTGTATGGAAGTGTCAACAATATGAACGACAGAAGAAAAGATCTCTATGAAATTAACTGGAAAAAAGAACTTTAATCAACAACAAACACAATGAAAAAGAAAGAGTTTTTAAAGGAAGTCATCAAGCATATAGACATCAAATCATTCGATGCAACGCCGATCATTGAGTCGATGCGCGGCATGTCATTTTCTTCACGCGAGACCGCCGGTGCAGCAGATATTTTTAAAAGGATGCTTACCGATCAGGATTGCTCGGTGATGTTGAGCCTGGCCGGTAGCACCAGTGCCGGTGGTTGTATGCAGGTTTATGTGGATATGGTAAAGCACAATATGGTGGATGCCATTGTGGCAACAGGCGCTTCCATCGTGGATATGGACTTCCTGGAAGCATTGGGGTTCAAACATTATCGTGGCACCCCACACATCGACGACAGCATGTTGCGCAATCATTATATCGACAGGATTTATGATACCTACATCGATGAAGAGGAATTGCAGGTTTGTGATGAAACCATCAGGAAGATTGCCGACCAGTTGGAACCGCGGCCGTATTCATCCAGGGAATTCATCACCGAAATGGGAAAATACCTTACCAAAAAGGCGGTGAAGAAAGATTCGCTGGTGCAAACTGCTTATGAGTATAATGTGCCCATCTTCTGCCCTGCGTTTTCGGATAGCAGCGCCGGATTCGGATTGGTAAAGCATCAATGGGAAACTCCCGGAAAACATCTCAGCATCGATTCGGTGAAAGATTTCCTGGAGCTCACACAAATCAAGATGGCCGCCAAAACAACAGGTATTTTTATGATCGGCGGAGGCGTCCCCAAAAACTTTTTGCAGGATACGGTTGTTTGTGCAGAAGTGCTGGGCGAGGATGTCCCAATGCACAAGTATGCCGTACAGATCACCGTAGCGGATGCACGCGACGGGGCATGTTCCAGTTCCACTCTCAAGGAGGCGTCTTCATGGGGCAAAGTGGATACCCTTTACGAGCAAATGGTGTATGCGGAAGCAACCACGGTTCTGCCGCTCATTGTTAGTTATATTTATCATAACAACTTTTGGAAGGACCGGAAACGTTATGAATGGAGTAAAATTTTTAATTAATCGAGGCTTCACAATTTATTGGTATTGATTTTGTAATGAGCAGATGTCAATTGTGCGTATGAGGAAACTGGTAATTTTAAATAAGCTAACCGACAGGAGTATTCCCTCACTGGAGAAATATCTTCAGGATGTTAAGAAATACAACTTGTTGAGTGTGGAGGAAGAGATTGATCTGGCGAATAAGATACAGAAAGGAGATAAACAGGCGCTGGAAAAGTTGGTGAAAGCCAATTTGCGTTTTGTGGTGTCGGTAGCCAAGCAATATCAGAATCAGGGTTTGAGTCTTTCCGACCTGATCAATGAAGGCAATATCGGTTTGATCGAGGCGGCCACGCGCTTTGATGCGACCCGCGGATTCAAATTTATCAGTTATGCGGTATGGTGGATCAGGCAAAGCATTATGCAGGCCATAAGTAATAACACCCGCATTATCCGTCTTCCGGTGAATAAGCTGAGTGAACTGAACAAGATCAAGAATGTGAGCTATCAGCTCCAGCAACGCCTCGAACGCGAACCCACAAACCAGGAGATCGCCGAGGAACTCAAATTGACGAATGAGGAGATCGAGGCTTCAATGTACAACAAGCTGAATGTGATCTCAACCGATGCCCCGGTAAACGAGGACGACGATTACAATCTGCTCGATATGCTGGGAGGCGTGGAAGGGGATTCTCCGGATTCGGGTATGTTGTCCAATTCCCTTAAGGTTGAGATTGAGCGTGCTTTGGCATTGCTCGATAAGCGCGATGCCGAGATTATCAGGTGTTATTACGGCATCGACGGCAAAATGCCCTGGACCCTGAGCGAGATTGGAGCGGAGTTCGGATTGACACGCGAACGCGTACGCCAGATCAAGGAAGCTTCCATCCTGAAAATGCGCCGTTTGCTTAAAAATAAAGTACTCAAAGAATATTTAGACTAATTATGAGATGAACATAGCTTTCATAATGTATCCGTGGGAAGAGGTGGAAGTGAAAACCGATTCCACCCTCAGGCTGGTTTACGAAGCCGCCCGGAGAAACCATACAGTGGCCATCATTTATCCCAATAACCTTACCATCAGGAACAGCATCACCAGCGCTTTTTGCAAGATCATCGGCAAGATGAACCCATTCCCTGCCAATGCCGTGAGTTTCTATAACAGGGTGAGATTCAAAGAGCAATTGCTGCCGCTTTCGGGTTTCGATGCCATTTTCCTGCGATCGAATCCGCCGGTGGATAACATCATGCTTAATTTTTTGGACTCGGTTAAGGAAGATACCTTTTTCATCAACAGCGTGGAAGGCATCCGACTGGCGAATAACAAGCTGTATAGCGCGGCTTTTTACGACCCCGACAACAAAATGATCCCCATCACCCATGTTTCCAAAAACAAGGAATACCTTAAACGGGTGATCCGTGAGTCGTCAAAAAACAAAATGATCCTGAAACCCTTGAATGCCTACGGTGGTCATGGAGTGATCATCCTTGAAAGAAATGCTTCCCAGAACATCAACTCCCTGCTCGATTTTTATATCGGAGGAAAAGAGGGAAGAGGCAACTATGTGATCCTTCAGGAGTATATCGAAGGCGCGGAAAAGGGTGACGTCCGCATCCTTATGCTCAATGGTGAGCCCATCGGGGCAATGAACCGTGTGCCGGCCGAGGACGACATCCGTTCAAATATCCATGCAGGGGGTCATGAGATCAAACATGCGCTCACAAAGGTGGAAAAAGAAATCTGCAAAAACATTGGACCCAGGCTGGTGAAAGACGGTTTGTACTTTGTGGGACTGGATGTGATCAACGGCAAACTACTCGAAGTGAATGTGCTTAGCCCGGGCGGGATCGTCAGGATCAACCGGCTGAACAGGATCAGACTCGAGCGTAAGGTGATCGATTTTGTGGAGGAAGTCGTTCAGTCGCGCGAAATGGTCATCAACAGAAAAAAGGAATTTAAGCGCAGGGTGAGCGATGCAAATATTGACAATTGATCAGATCATAGCGAATATCAGAAATAAAGTGATATTCGAAGCCATGCCGCGCGACCGCTCATTCAGTATCCGGATTGAAACATACAAACCTTTTATTTGTTTGGCCATTCATAACGGGCATAATTTACGTGATGAGTTGAAAGAGATTTGTTTGCTCGATAAACAACAGCGATGGCATGAGGAAGATCCCCTCACGGGGGATTTTATTACCGGATTTCCGGTGACATTGATAGCCAACGATTCACGTTACGAATACGATTTGAATCGCGATCCGGCAAATTGTATTTATGAAACAGCATGGGGTAGTCAGGTGTGGGATAGACCGCTGAGCGTAAAAGAGCGAACCACCAGCCTTAGAAAACACGAAAATTTCTACAGGGTTTTTCACGTCCTGATGGAAAAGCTTGACCTGCTCTTCGGTTCATGCGTTGTGTATGATATCCATTCGTTCAATTACAAGCGATACGAGCATGATACCCCTGTTTTTAATATCGGGGCGGAGAAGGTCAATCTGAAAAAATTCGGTTATTATATCCATAACTGGCAAAAGGAGCTTTCGCAGATCAGGCTGCCCAATATTGAAACCAAAGCTGCGATCAATGTTGTATTTAAGGGAAATGGTTATTTGCTTCAATATGCTCTGGATCATTTCCCCGAATCCCTGGTTTTGGCCTCGGAGATCAAAAAGGTTTATTGTGATGAAAAAACAGGCGAGACCTATCCTGTAGTTATCGAGGCGTTAAAGGAAGGCCTGAAAGAAGCCATCCTGAACAACGCCACCCGCTTTGCCCGCAACCGGACCACGTTCAAGCCGGCATCGAAGGCCGTTTTGTTGAACAACCACCTTGAAAAATCAATTATCGAAGTGGACCGCATGTTGTATAAAATGGTTAGGAATTTTGAGATCCTGAACTATGTAAATCCTGTCAATATTGAGAAGGAGAAAAGGAAGTTCTTCGGCTCCGGTTTTAGTTACCATCCGCAGTTTCGCTACAAACAGCTTGAGATCGATCCTTACACTTTCAGGCGCACCCTTTACACCATCCCCATCGAAACCATTGAAGATGTCGGAATCAGAAGTCTTTACAGGGAGGTAATCGATTCCTATGCGGATAAGGTAGATATCATTGCATCTATCGGGAAAGAAAAATTTCTTTATAACTCTCTGCGATATTACGGCAAACCCGACGAAAGCGATCTTGATAACGCACATTATCTGTTGTATCTGCCCGGATCGGATATGAAAGAGGAAGATGAAGGCTATACTTCATCCGAGGCACTGCCATTTTTCAGAAAAGCCGTGGAAGAATATGGGTTTAAATGCCGTATCGATCTGTCGAATCGCATCGTGGCCAAAGCCATCGTGATCAACCATAAAAGGCAATTGCTCATTAAAAAGAGCGCAACATTTACGAGCCAGGGTATTAATGCCCTCATCAACCATGAAGTAGGCGTTCATATGCTCACCACCATGAACTCGCTGGAGCAGAAGCTTCGCTTGTTCAACATTGGCTTGCCCTTGAACGACCTGACCCAGGAAGGTCTGGCGGTGCTGAGCGAATACCTGTCGGGAAACATGAACCTGGCCCGGCTAAAAGAGTTGGCGTTGCGCGTGATCTCGGTAGATCATATGCTGAAAGGAAACGATTTTGTGAGCACCTTTCATTACCTCACCGATCATCACAAGCTCAACCCGAAACGGGCTTTCAACCTGAGCGCACGTATTTTCCGGGGTGGAGGATTTACCAAAGACCATTTATATTTGCGTGGGTTCAAGTTGCTGCTGAAGCAGTTCAGTGAGAAAAACCACATATCCAATCTATTTATCGGAAAAACCTCCATCGCTTATCTTGATATCATCAACGAACTGGTGGACAGGAAACTGGTTCATGCACCCAGATATTTGCCTGTTTCCTTCGCTCATCAACAAGCCAACGATCCGATTGTTAAATACATCATTAGCGGAATAAAATAAATATGTCAAGAATCAGGAAAACCAATATGCCCGTCAACCTGAACCTGAACGTCAGGGGGCTGGCGCCGTCGGCCACGCTGGCCATCAATGAACAATGTGCCGGGCTGGTAAAGGAAGGCCGGAAAGTTTTCAGGCTGGGACTGGGGCAATCTCCCTTCCCTGTGCCGCATTCGGTTGTGGAGGCGCTCAGACGTCATGCGCATCAGAAAGACTATTTGCCGGTGAAAGGCCTGCCGGCCCTGAAGGAAGCCATTGCCGGGTTCAACAAGCGAACGCAGGGCATCAACACCCATCCGGATGATGTGCTGATCGGCCCCGGTTCAAAAGAGCTGATCTTTATTTTGCAACTGGTATATTATGGCGATATCGTGATCCCGACGCCCAGCTGGGTATCCTATTCGCCGCAGGCCCGTATCGTGGGCCGGCACGTGAACTGGGTGCCGGCTGGGGCGGAGAACGACTACAGGCTCAGCCCTGAGAAACTCGACCTGATCTGCCGCACCGACCCAGGCAGGCCCAGGGTGGTTATCCTGAATTATCCAAGCAATCCCACCGGCTGCACTTATCCGATCGAACGGCTGAAGCTGCTGGCACAGGTGGCCCGCAAATACAACCTTATCCTGGTTTCGGACGAGATATACGGCTTGATCCATCACAACGGACAACATGTTTCCGTGGCGCATTACTACCCCGAAGGGACCATCGTGAGCAGTGGGCTGAGTAAATGGTGCGGGGCCGGTGGCTGGCGGCTGGGCACTTTTTCTTTTCCACCCAACCTGAGGTGGCTGCTCGATGCCATGGCCATCGTGGCCAGCGAAACATACACAGCCACAAGCGCACCCATTCAGCATGCAGCAATTACTGCTTTTGAAGGCAATGAAGAAATTGAGAATTACCTGAGATATTCAAGAAAGGTGTTGAAAGGAATTTCAAGATACCTGATCAAGGTGCTGGAAGACCATGACATCAGCGTACCGCATCCGCAGGGGGCTTTTTATTTGTTTCCAAATTTTGGGAATTACCGGGAACCTATGCAACGGCATGGCATTTACACTTCGGTGGAAATGTGCCGAAAACTACTTGATGATACCGGTGTGGCACTATTGCCCGGAGCCGATTTCGGAAGGTCTCCCGAAGAGCTCACGGCCCGCATCGCCTATGTCGATTTCGATGGTCAGGACACATTGCAAGCCGCTGAGCAAAACAACGACAGCAAGCTGTTTGAAAAGGCAATGGTGAAGCAACACTGTCCCCGCCTGGTGGAAGCCTTCGACAGAATGACCGGCTGGCTGGAAGGCTTGAAAGTAGGAAATTGAAAGTAGAAAATTGAAATTGGGATTTTGTTGAGTCTGCAATCTGAAATCCGGAATCCGGAATCACCTCATCCTGATCCACTTCCACAGTGTCTTGTAATTCACTTTGCTGCCATACATCAGGATGCCTGTTTTATATATTCTGCCGGCAAGCCAGATAGCGCCCAGGAAGCCCAGGATCAGCAGTCCCATCGAAAGGGCAAGTTCGGTATAAGGCACCCCGAACGGGATGCGAACCATCATGATCACCGGCGAGGTGAGCGGGATGATGGAAAGCCAGAAAGCCAGGCTGCTGTCGGGATTGTTGATCACGAACTGCGCCATGATGATGGAAAAAATCATGGGAATGGTGATGGGCAGCATGAATTGCTGGGTGTCGGTTTCGTTGTCCACTGCCGAACCGATGGCTGCCATCAGTGCTGCATACAAGAGATAGCCCCCGATAAAATAAACAATGAACGAAAAGATCATGACCCCGTAGTTCACCGAGAAAAGGGCGTCGAATACCTGTGTTAGCTCCTCCTGGGCGATTTCGGTGTTTTGTGGTTTTTGCATCTCAATCAATTCCGTACCCGGGTTGAACTGCTGCCCTGCATTTGTCGGCAACTGATCAGAAAAGAAGCCAGTAGCTGTTGTTACGATAGCGAATGTGAAAATCACCCAAATCAAAAATTGTGTCAATCCTACCATAGCGATGCCGAGCACTTTGCCCATCATAAGCTGGAAGGGCTTCACCGATGAAATGATGATCTCGACAATGCGGCTGGATTTTTCCTCGATCACACCACGCATCACCAGAGCGCCGAAAATGAAAATGAAAAAGTAGATCATCAGTCCGGCAAAGATCCCCAGCACCATGGTCACGCCAGTGTGCGATTGTTTTTCTTCCCCGTCTTCTTTGATCTTAATGGTGCTGATGTCGAAATCGGTTTTTTCGACCGAGCTCAATATGTTGGGGTCGATACCTGAAGCTTCCAGCTTTTTTTGTTTAACAACCTGTTCGAGGGTATTTGAAAGTTGAGATAAAACCTGCACATTGGGTTGACGTTCCGAGTATAAAATGGCATTGGAAGGAATTGCCACAGATGGCTTGGGGATATATAGCAGGGCGTGGTCTTCATTTTCGATCAGTTGGTTTTTGGCTGTTTCCAGATCCTCAAAGGAATAGGTGAACTTCAGTTTTTCATTTCCTTTAAATTTCTTGTAAAACCATCCTGTTTCGTCCAAAACGCGGATGGTTTTTTCCTCATCCGAATCCAACGTGGCAAGGTAAATGGGCACGATCAGCATGGTGGCCATCAACAGTGGTCCCAGTATTGACATCACGATGAAAGAGCGCTTGCGCACCCTGGTCAAATACTCTCTTCTTATGATCAATCCAATCTTGCCCATTTATGATCTCTTTTTGTTTTGGTTCACCTGTTGAATGAAAATATCGTTCATGGAGGGCAGCAATTCCGTAAATCCCCTGATTTCAAAGTGATCGATCAGAAGAGCAATCAGCTGGTTGGGAGAGCTGTTTTCCGGTAAACGCACCCTGATCTTATGCGATCCGTTTTCTTTCACCAATTGTTGGAGTTCGAAAGCGTCATTCAGATGATCGTTCAGCTTATCAATATCCCCGTCGATCAGCAATTCATAAGCATTGCGTTTGAAGTTTTGCTTCAGCTCAGCTACGTTACCTTCCAGGACTTTCCTCGAATTGTCGATCAAAGCGATGCGGTTGCAAAGCTCTTCCACCGAAGCCATATTGTGTGTGGAAAAAATTATGGTAGAACCCTGCTCTCTGAGATTAAGGATTTCATCCTTCAGCAGATTAACGTTGATGGGATCGAAACCGCTGAAAGGTTCGTCAAATATCAACAGCTCGGGTTCGTGCAAAACCGTAACGATGAACTGTATCTTTTGCTGCATCCCCTTTGAAAGCTCTTCTACTTTTCGGTTCCACCAGTTCAGCAGGTCGAATTTATCGAACCACTGACGTAGCTTTTTGCTGGCTTCTGATCTGGAAAGCCCTTTGAGTCTGGCCAAATAAATGGCTTGTTCGCCTACTTTCATTTTTTTGTACAAGCCTCTTTCCTCGGGCAGGTAGCCAATTTTTTCGACGTGTTCGGGTCGCAGCTTTTCACCGTCGAAAAAAACATTTCCTTCATCGGGGTTTAATATCTGATTGATGATGCGGATAAAGGTGGTTTTTCCCGCCCCGTTCGGGCCCAGCAGTCCGTAAATGCTTTCCTTCGGAATCTCCAGGCTGACATTATCCAATGCCTTGTGGTTTGTATACTCCTTGCTGATGCTTTCGGCCGTCAGGATATTCATCTGCAAAAATGGTTTAGCTGGTGAAATATTCTTTCATACGGTCAAAAAAGCTTTTATCTTTCTGTGTTGGTTTGGGTTGGAAATTCTCCGACTCCATCAGCTGTTCCATCAATTCTTTTTCTTCATTTGACATGTCTTTGGGGGTCCAAACGTTGATGTTCACCATCAGATCGCCTCTGCCGTATGAATTGATGCCGGGTAATCCCTTTTCTTTCAGTCTCAGTATCTTTCCGGCCTGGGTTCCGGGTTCGATTTTCACCTTGGCCTTTCCGTTTATGGTGGGCACCTCGATGGAAGTTCCCAGCGCCGCTTCGGGGAAGCTGAGGTATTTGTGATAGATCAGGTTGCCGCCGTCGCGTTGTAATTCCTTATGGGGGATTTCTTCGATGAGCACCAGCAGGTCGCCTGGTATACCGCCGCGTGCGCCTGCATTTCCTTTGCCGCTTACCGAAAGCTGCATGCCTTCAGCCACGCCGGCCGGGATGTTGATGCTGATAATGTCTTCACCTTTCACAATGCCATTTCCGGCGCATTCGTTGCATTTGTCGGTGATCACCTGTCCCTCGCCTCCGCAATAGGGGCAGGTGGAAGTGGTTTGCATTTGCCCGAGAAAAGTGTTGGTCACCTGGGTAACCTGTCCGCTGCCATTGCAGGTGGAGCAGGCAGAAAAGGACGACCCGTTTTTGGCGCCCGAGCCATCACAGGCATTACACTGGATGTATTTGTTTACTTTGATTTTTTTCTCAACCCCGTTGGCGATTTCATCAAGCCTTAGCTTCACCTTCACACGGATGTTGGAGCCGCGGTTTACCCTTCTGCGGCTGCGCGACCTTGGGCCGCCGCCGCCAAAACCAAACCCGCCGAAAGCCTCTCCGAAGATGTCGCCGAACTGGCTGAAGATGTCGTCCATGGACATGCCGCCTCCGCCAAATCCTCCTGCGCCCCGCAGTCCGTCGTGGCCGTAGCGATCATAACGGGCCTTCTTGTTTGGGTCGCGTAAAACTTCGTAGGCCTCGGCTGCTTCCTTGAATTTTTCCTCTGCTTTGGCGTCATCCGGGTTTTTGTCCGGGTGGTGTTTCAGGGCCATTTTGCGGTAGGCCTTCTTGATCTCTACATCAGAAGCATCGCGGGATATTTCCAGTATCTCGTAGTAATCTCTTTTAGTCATGCTGTGCGCTTTCCTTTATCTTATTTTCCGACTACCACCTTGGCGTAACGAATCACTTTGTCGTTCAACATATAACCTTTTTCAACCACATCCACTACCTTGCCTTTCAACTCCTCGGAGGGAGCCGGTATCTGGGTGACGGCTTCGTGAAAGTCGGTATCGAATTCCTTTTCTTTGGCGTCGATCTCCGAAAGTCCCTTTGTCTTCAGCAGGGATTTCAGCTTGTTGTATATCAACTGAACGCCTTCCCTCATCTCGTTATTGTTGCTGTTTTTTTCTTCGTCGAAGGAATTCAGCGCGCGTTCAAAGTCATCCAGTACAGGGAGCAACTCTTCGATCAGGTCGCGGGCCGCGCTTTGGGTGTACTCGATACGCTCTTTGATGGAACGTTTCCTGTAATTGTCGAATTCGGAATATAAGCGGAGATACTTGTCGTTCAGCTCCCCAACCTGCTGTTCCAGTTTGTTTATTTTTTCCGCTTCACTTTCCTTTTCTTTTTTCTTCTTTTTGCCTTTGCCTGTTTTCTTCGACTCCGGC
Organism: Bacteroidales bacterium; assembly: GCA_021738625.1. Lineage (GTDB taxonomy): Bacteria > Bacteroidota > Bacteroidia > Bacteroidales > JAIOZK01 > JAIOZK01. The sequence goes on along the minus strand of JAIPBS010000003.1, from coordinate 35,719 downwards.
TCTTCGTCCTCCTCTTCCGGTTCCTGTTCGAAGTCGTCAGGAGATATGTGCTCTTTATCGCCTGTTTCCTCTACAATATCTTCATCCTGCCCGTTAAAATCATCAGGAGATTTTTGCTCGCTCTGTTGAATTTTTTCCTTTTCTTTTTCTTCAGCCTTATTTCCTTTTTTCTCGCTCATATCTTTTTTTTGTTTGATTCTTAAATAGTTGTACCAAGCCTGTGCAATTTCTTTGCAAGTTTACAAATTGTTTGCCAAAGGAGGGCAGGGGGACAAATTGGCAGGGTGGTTTTGGGGATGAGGATATGTGGTAATAGGGGGTATATGGGTATGAAGGTCTAAGGGTATAGGGTCACATAGGATAGGAGTGTTCAATAAAGTGTGTCAGCCTCTGCATGGCTTGTTGGACAGGTGTTATGGGCAATGCTTTAAATCTTTTTTTCAATTAATCCAGGTTTTGAAATCACGTGTATTCTTATGTGCCTTATGTGGTTCAAAAAAATCAGTTGTCATTCGATGGTCATTCGATGGTCATTCGATGGTCATTCGATGGTCATTCGATAGTCATTCGATGGTCATTCGATAGTCATTCAATAGAAATTAGGTGGTTATTTATGCTTCGGGCATCCAGCATCAAGTATCCCAACTACCATTAACCGATCCGCTGGATTTTTGCTCCCAGCTTTCTGAGGCGTTGGTCGATCTTCTGGTATCCGCGGTCGATCTGTTCGATGTTGTGTATGATGCTTTTGCCCTGGGCGGAGAGGGCGGCAATGAGCAGGGCCACGCCGGCACGTATGTCGGGCGACACCATTTCGATGCCGCGTAGCGGGAATTTTTTGTCGAGGCCGATCACGGTGGCCCGGTGCGGGTCGCAGAGGATGATCTGCGCGCCCATGTCGATGAGTTTATCCACGAAGAATAGTCGGCTCTCGAACATTTTCTGGTGGATCAGTACGCTGCCTTTGGCCTGCGTGGCCACCACCAGTACGATGCTGATCAGGTCGGGGGTGAAGCCCGGCCAGGGGGCGTCGGCAATGGTCATGATGCTGCCGTCCATAAAGGTTTCCACCTCGTAATTTTCTTGTGCAGGGATGTGTATTTTATGATCGCCTTTTTCGATGTTCACGCCCAGGCGTTTAAACACTTCGGGGATGATGCCCAAACCATGATAGTCCACATTGTTGATGGTGATGTCGGAGCCGGTCATGGCGGCCATGCCGATAAAGCTGCCCACTTCGATCATATCGGACAGCATGCTGTGAGAGCATCCTTTAAGCTCTTCCACCCCATGAATGGTAAGCAGGTTGGATCCCACGCCCGCGATCTTGGCGCCCATACGGATGAGCATTTTGCAAAGCTGTACCACGTAAGGCTCGCAGGCCGCATTGAAAATGGTGGTTCTGCCGTATGCCATCACGGCGGTCATCAGGATGTTGGCCGTGCCGGTAACCGAGGCTTCATCCAGGTGGATGTAGCTGCCTTTCAGGTTGCCGGCTTCAATATCATAGAATTTTTTCTGTGGATCGGAATTGAACCTGGCCCCCAGCTTCTGCAGTCCGATAAAATGGGTGTCGAGTCTTCTGCGCCCGATCTTGTCGCCTCCGGGATGGGGCAAATATGCTTTTCCGAATCGGGCCAACAGTGGTCCGAGGATCATGATGGAGCCACGGAGGCTGGCGCCTTTCTCCTTGAAGTCGTCAGTTCTTAGATAATCCAGGTTGAGGTCATCGGCCTGGAACTCAATGTCGAGTTCGTTCAGCTCCTTCACCTTAACGCCCAGGCCTTTTAAAATATCGATCAGCTTGTTTACATCCCGGATATCGGGTATGTTTTTAACGGTTACTTTTTCAGAAGTGAGCAGTGTGGCGCATAAAATCTGAAGTGCCTCATTTTTTGCTCCCTGTGGTGTGATTTCGCCCTGGAGTTTGTTTCCTCCAACAATCTCAAAAGCAGCCATATCCCATCCTTTAGTTGTTTATTCTTCTTCTGCGGTTATAATTGGAATTTTGCTGATGATCTCTTCTTCCTCTTTGCTGATGATGCTGTTCTTTTTTTACGAATTTTTTCTTGCGGGTTTTGGCAAGGATATCGGAGGTGCTGTTGAGCTGCTGGTCTTCTTTCAATTCAAGCCGTCCGCCGGAAAGACTTTTCAGGTGATCTTCGATCAACTCGTCGCTTACCGACTCCCGGTTCCAGGCCAGGTAGGCCTTTTTCATGTGGTTGGCAATGGTCATCACCAGGGCGTCTTTTACTTCGCCATCTTCGAAATCCACTGCGGCTTTGATCAGCTTTTCAACATTTTTGCCGTAATGTCTGAATTTGGGGTCGCCTTCTTTATATCCGAGCGGCTTGGGCTTTTCTGTCAGAATATCCGCCGAGGGCTTGGGATAGGGGGAGTCAACCTCCAGTTTGAAGTCGGAAATGAAATACATATGGTCCCAGAGCTTGCGCTTGTAGTCGCTGGTTTCCTTAACCGTGGGATTCATCTGCGCCATGATACTGACGATCAGGTGGGCCATGCGGGTGCGTTCGTCCCGGTCTTTCATATCCATGGTAAATTTGATGAGCTTTTGTACGTTTCTGCCGTATTCGGGGATGATGAGCTTGTCTCTTGTGCTGTTATATTCCATTGTGAATGATTGTTAAAAATATGTAAGTTCGTTTTTATTCTCCTTCAGTTATCTGGCGATAGGCTTAACGGTGCAAATATACAAATTATTTTATTTCAAAACTTTAAGCTTTGCAAATTTCAATAGCAACTGTTTGTTTCCTACCCCCTTGAAAAAGACGGTAGCCTTTTTGTTGGCGCCGTCACCTTCCAGGTGCACGATCTTTCCCCGGCCGAATTTGCGGTGTTCCACCTCCATGCCGGTTTGCAGTTCGCTATGGTCCATGCCGCCATGCGAAGGTTCGGGGCTGACGCTGGACACCCTTCTGAAGTTTTTGCGTTTGACCTTTTCCTTGTCGCCGCTGCTTGTAGTCCTGATCTTTGGACCCGACTCGAAAAAATCCGATTTGTGGATGGAGGCCTTGCGCGGGGCTTCGATGTATTTCTCATCCACTTCCTCCAGGAAACGGCTGGGTTCGCAAATGGTCAGGTTGCCCCATTTATAGCGGGTTTCGGCATAGGAGAGGGTAATCTTTTTCATGGCGCGAGTGAGGGCCACATAAAACAGCCGGCGCTCTTCTTCCAGGTCGGCGCGGGCGCTGAGGGATTGTATGGACGGAAAAAGGTTTTCTTCCAGTCCTACCAAAAACACATAAGGGAATTCCAGCCCCTTGGCCATGTGAATGGTCATCAGCGAAACATAATCGGTACTGTTCTTATCGTTCTTGTCCTGATCGGTGAGCAGGGCCACTTCCTGCAGGAATTCATCCAGGGTGCGGATGGAATTTTTCTCTTCGGTTTCTTCTTCGGTTTGCAGTGTCCTTTCCTGTTCGGTGAATTCCTTGATGGCGTTCAAAAGCTCCTCGATATTCTCGAAACGGCTGACCCCTTCCGGGCTTTTGTCTTCATACAATTGCCTAAGCAGGCCGCTTGAGGTGGCAATGTGTTTGGCCAGATCGTAGGCGTTTTTCTTCCCCACCTGGGCTTTAAAGCTTTTGATCATGGTGGTGAATTCGATGATCTTGCGGCGGGTGCCGGCATTCAGTCCCGGATTGGAAACTTCGAGCTTTTCGGCTGCTTCCCACACGGATTTGTTCACCCGGTCGGCTTCCACGATCAGCTTTTCGAGTGTGGTTTTTCCGATGCCGCGGGCCGGGTAGTTGATCACGCGCATCAGGGCTTCTTCATCCTTGTGGTTGATCACCAGCCGGAAGTAAGCCAACAGGTCCTTCACTTCCTTGCGGTTGTAAAACGACAATCCCCCGAAAATCCGGTAGGGGATGTTCCGCCGGCGAAGGGCTTCCTCTATCGAACGCGACTGGGCGTTGGTCCTGTATAGCACGGCGAACTCGTTGTTTTTGAGCTGGAAGTTCATTTTGTGCTCAAAGATGGAGTTGGCCACCATGCCGCCTTCTTCGTTGTCGGATGAAGCCTTTAATATATTGATCTTGTTGCCTTCTTCGTTCTCGGTCCAGATCTCCTTGAATATCTGGTTTTTGTTGTTGACGATGATGCCGTTGGCCGCGCCCACGATGGTTTTGGTGGAACGGTAGTTCTGTTCCAGCTTGAACACCTTGTGATCGGGATAGTCGCTTCTGAAGTTCAGGATGTTCTGTATGTTGGCCCCGCGGAAACCGTAAATGCTCTGGGCGTCGTCGCCCACGATGCAGAGGTTTTCATTGTTGGCCGCCAGCTTTTTCACGATCATGTACTGGGCGTGGTTGGTATCCTGGTATTCGTCCACCAGGATGTATTTGAAACGCTGCTGGTATTTGTAAAGAAGGTCGGGGAAATCCCTTAACAGGATGTACATATTGAACAGCAGGTCGTCGAAGTCCATGGCCTGGGCTTTTTTCAGGCGGCCCTGGTAGATTTTGTAAAGCTCTCCGATTTTCGGCTTGCCCGCCGATTCGTCCGAGGCTTTGACCTCGGGGTTTTGGTTGTATTCGGCCACGGAAACCAAACCCGATTTGGCTCCTGATATCCTGCCCAGCACGTAATTGGGTGCGTACACCTTATCGTTCAGGTTTTGTTCCTTGATGATGGATTTGATCAGGCGTTTGGAATCATCAGTATCGTATATGCTGTAGTTTTGGGGATAGCCCAGGTGATGGCCTTCCACGCGCAGGATGCGGGCGAAGATGGAGTGGAAGGTGCCCATCCACACGTTTTTGCCTTCGGTGCTGCCGATCAGTTTGATGATGCGTTCCTTCATCTCGCGGGCCGCCTTGTTGGTGAAGGTGAGGGCAAGGATGTTGAAGGGATCGGCGCCTTTGGTGAGCAGGTAAGCCACCCGGTAGGTGAGCACACGGGTTTTGCCCGAGCCGGCCCCGGCGATCACCATCACCGGCCCTTCTGTTTGCATCACAGCCTGTTGCTGCACTTCGTTCAGTTGTTTGAGAAAATTTGCCACACCAAAATTTTTGTGCAAAAGTAAGGTTTATGGGGGACATGGAGGAATCTAAAAATTCCTTTTAAAATTGAATCCGCCTGAGGCGGACAAGGGGTTCATTCCCCGCCCCTTGGGGCGTTTTAATATTCCATTAAATACCCCGCTGCTCTGCGGCGGGGTAGTTTATTATATTGTTATATATTTGGTGAGTTATCAAAAAACAACCGGCAATGAAAACAAAAGCGATTTTATTACTGAATGCCTGATAACGTCTGTGTTAACACTTAATTCACAAATAATTAATATTGACACCACCTTTGTTTCGGATGGAGAAATTTATCCGTTTTCTCAAGATGATACCATAAAGGGATTAAAGATTTCAGGTAATGTTATTCTGAACACTGATACAAGCTTGGTCAGGGTGATTTTTGTGGATAATATGTACAATGAGTATATGATTTATGAATGCTACCCACTTATTTCAACCAAACTTGATTTTTCGTTCGATGATGTTTGTGATGAAACGTTATGTCTGGACCAAATAAATCCGTATTCGGTTAAGGTGGAAATTATCAATGCTTCGATTACTTTAGCAAACATTATGATGTCTGAAGGTTCATGCAATAATGCTGAAAGTGATAGATATGCATCGAAAAGAGCATTAGATTTGAAGAAAGTTGACACCATGAACCTGATGATACAGAAATACGGCATGAATTGGAACGCAGATGATAACGCTGAGATTGCTATGTATTACATGGATAAAACTAAAATCTATGGTGAAAAGTATAATTTGCGGGGTTTTGATTATTATGATGAAGGTGTTTGAGTTGTTGGGTTACAGAAACTATTCTAGTGAAAGTTCATCATTCATTAGATTTTTTGACTGGCGAAAAAAACATAATGCTAATGATTCATCCTCTTTTTATTGGGACGGTAAGGCTGACGGATCAGGATGGCTAACAAAAAAAAGTAATCAAGGAGCATGTGGGGCGTGTTGGGTTTTCGGACCAATCGCTGTTTTTGAAGGGATCATTAATTTGTATTTTAATCAGCACCTTGATTTTAATTTATCTGAGCAGCATTTATTTTCATGTAGTGATAACCGTCAATGTGATGATGGTGGTTGGGCAGATGTAGCTATTGATTATGCACTTGAGCATGGAGTAAAAACTAAATACTGTTTTCCATATTTTATTGACACTTTGGCACACGAATACTATTGCAGTGATACATGTGACATTTCTGATACACTTGTATTTGCTGAGCGTAAGATAAATGTTTATTACCATGAAATTGATAGCATTAAAGCTGTCTTATTGAAATATGGACCTGTTGCATGTGGTATTGCTCCTCTCAATCATATAGCAGCTCTTGTTGGCTACAGAACTGATTGGTCAGATACAGTGACTATTTGGATCTTTAAAGAAAGTCGATCAAATAGTTATCTAGAGGTTAAGAACTCGAACAATTTAATTAATGGAGCATATGCAGTTGATAACCCTGTTACAATAAGTGATTCAGACACGAGTAATCATTATCATAGAGTATGTTATGATGAAGACAATGATGGTTTTTATTGGTGGGGGATTGGAGGCAAACCAGATACTTGCCCGGATTGTTCCGATTATTCAGATTGCAATGATAATGATTCTACGGTTGGACCATGTGACGAGTATTATGTACCGATTTGCAATTACCAGTATGATGCGAGACAAGAACATATAAATTCGGATACAACCTGGAATGATACGCTAATTATTGAACAAACAATTGTTGTTGATTCTGGTGCTTGCCTCACAATTAATTCCAAAATTATGTTTGTTGAACATAGCGGTATCATTGTTAAGCCGGGAGCCCAATTAAATCTTTACAATGCACATCTCACTAAAGTATGCCACAAGCAATGGAAAGGAATTGAAGTTTGGGGAAACCGGGACACGACCCAGTATTTCGAGGGATTGCAAGGCAAGCTAGTATCCGATAGCAACAGCATACTTGAATATGCCAAAATTGCAATAATTGCCGGAAGTCCGGATATAGAACGCGATGCACCTGATCCGTATGTAAAGGCCGGAGGTATTATTATTGCAAAAAACACAAGCTTTTATAATAATAAAATCGATATCCAATTTCACCCATATAAAAATATGCATCCTTTTTATCCTAAAGTTGAACTTAATAATCAAAGTTATTTTGTACGGTGCATATTCAAAACAGACAATGACTACGATTTTTATTATTCTCCAGATAAGCATGTTTTTTTAGTGGAGGTGAAAGGAATTAGCTTTAAAGCATGTGACTTTCTCGGCACTGCACCAGGTAAGGTTCATTATAGTGCTGAAATGCAAAAAGGTTATGGAATATATTCATTAGGTAGTAGTTTTGACTTGGACTATCTGTGTGATGCAGCATCTGATCCTTGCCCGGATACTGCACAGGAAAAATGTATTTTTGAAAATTTAGGATACGGTATATATGCACTCGAATGGATGCCATCAAACCTAATATCCATTGATAGGGTGAATTTCTCTAATAACCGATCGTCCGTTTTTATATCTGGAGCTAATAACCTGGAAATTAACCGATGTGAATTCAATCTGATTCCTATTGGTAAAAACCGAATTTTCGATACTATTTCAGGTATATATTTGGATAACTGCACAGGTTATCAAATTGAAGAAAACAGTTTTACATCAAACTACTCTCCATTTGTCCAGGATCAAAATTACATCGGCCTCTACATAAAAAACTCCGGAACGGCCAACAACGAGATTTACAACAATTATTTCGACCATAATTATTATGCAACCATCGTGGAAGGCGTGAACCGGGGCGACACAACAGGCCTTTGCATAAAATGTAATGATTACAGGTACAACATGAACGACATTTTTGTTGTACCCGATACCTCCATACGCGATTTACGCTTTGAACAGGGTATTGCAGAATACCAGGGTTCGGCTACGGATACAACGACAACAGGCCCGGCGGGAAATACTTTTACCGTGTTTGACCGTGATCCCGATACAGTCAATATCAAGTATTTCAATTATCTGAATGACACAACCGAGTACTTTAATTACCTGCATCATAACTATAATAGAGATAACCCAAGAATTTATCCTGAAAATGTAAATGATTCCACTGAGTTAATTGTTTTTCATTTTATGAATGAGGAATATACAAAAGAAGAATCATGCCCATTTTCATTTAACCAGGGAGGTGGTATTGGAAGTCTGAAAAACATGATGGCATCGGAACAAAGCCAAATCGAATCTGTCGAAACAGACATAGAAACAAATTTAGATGGAGGCAGTACAACAAGCTTGTTAAATGAAATTCAAAACAGCAATTCTTCCCAGGCAAACACCCTGAGACAGCAGTTAATAAGTTATTCTCCCTACTTGTCGGATACGGTTGTTGCGCTTTCCATCGAAAGAGAAAATGTATTACCCAATCCTTTTATTCGGGATATTATGCTTGCCAATCCGCATTCGAGCAGAAAAGAAAAGCTGGTCAATAAAATTGATAAACGAAACAATTACAACAAATAAATTTACGACAAGTAAAAAACTAATTGTTTTAAAATAACACCTTATGAAAAGGATTTTTAGCATTATAATACTTTTAATGATTTCTCTCAATTGCTATACACAATACTGGCCAAGGATATATGGTGACAATATAAATGCAAAAGCAAGAAAGGTTATTGAAACATACGATAATGGAATGTTGATAATTGCAAATATTGATGTTAACAACTATCATCGCTATATCTGGTTGATAAAAACGGATATTAATGGTGAGGTGCTTTGGGAAAAGAAGATAGGAGAAGGTGCATACCGTTATTACATAAATGACATCAATCAGACCTTTGATGGTGGCTTTATCATGACATTTCGTTGTAGTAAATATGATATTGATGAGGATCCCATTGTGCTTAAAATGGATGCATGTGCAAACATAGAATGGTGCAGAGTACTACATTCGGAATCTTTTAACCGAGGAGTGAGAGTAATTCAAACGCCAGATTCCTGTTACTTAACACTAAGCATGTACCACAGTGCTGACCCTTATGAACGGATATTTTTATTCAAGCTTGATCAAACGGGTGAAGTACTATGGTCTCATTTATATGCACAACTTGATCCGGGAATTTATAATGAAGAAGGTTTTTATCTTACTATGTTCCCAGGTGATAGTTCGTACTTGATAACCGGTGCATGTAAATATTCACCAACAAGTGGGACCAATAGTATGTGGATCAAAGTAGATAAAAGTGGAAATGAGATATATGATGTGATTTGGAACGATTCTACTTATGATTCAAATGATTCCTATGAAACAGTTCACTATACTGATCACTTTTGCAGTATTGGAACACGTGGATATGCCATGTTCGAGTGGGGGCCTACTATTTTTAAGTTGGATAATAATGGTAAAAGAATTGGTTATTACAGGCTCAATGACAATAGAAATGCTTCAGGAGCAAATATTAGTATTTATAAGGATACAATATTTGTAATTGGCAGTAGATGGGAGGAGCAGGAGCCTCCCTTCCAGGGTCATTGCGAATTGTTTTTAACCGATACTACAGGAAATGTAATTATCCAACGTACCTTATTTGATGATTTGCAATCGCCCCGCAATACAACAATAACCTATGATAACAAGATATTGGTCATGTGTGGTTTTTATGAAGGCTCCAACTGGGACATATACCTCTACAAACTCAACCAGGATTTGCAGGATGATACCCTTTACAATGTACAATTGAACTACGATACACTTTGCCCGGATAGCATTGTTTCGGATACCCTTACCATAGATTGCGGGATATGGATGGATATGGAAGAACACTTCACCACAGCAGAAGGAAGCCATTTAAAAATTTACCCCAACCCGGCAAATGAAAAAATAACAGTAGAATTGCCTGTATACACAATCAGCAAAAAGCAAACGGGAAACTTTGAAGTAAGCAAGGTACATTATGGTTTGCAAGAACCTGCAGAGTTGATCATTTATGATATATTTGGCCGCAAGATAAAAAGCCTGCATCTTTCAAAAAACAAAACACAAACCGAAATAAATATAAGCCTTTGGAAAAGTGGGATATATTTGATAGAGTTAGGAAGCGGGGGCAAGGTTTTGGATAAAGGGAAGTTTGTTGTTAAATGATTGTTTCCAACCCTAAACGGGTTCGGTAACTTGTCAGTTTTGCTCGTCTCATCAGTTAAGCGGTTTTGCCAGGTGCTGGTTTTCATGCTGGCCCGAAAAGAATCGTTAAAAACAATAATGCATCATTATCACCACGGCGCCTTTTTGTAATAAGTCGCATAGGGGTCGCCGTCGATGAGGATTATGGGTTCGTTGTTCTGGTTGTTTTGCTTTTGCAAAGTAAAGGTTTGATAGCCATGCACATTTGATTGGGTGTGTAATACATTGCCCTGCAAACGCCAGCTTCCGCTGTCGTTGTCCTGGCCTGCCGATTGTGCGAACATCTCTTCCTCTCCGTACATGTCATGGCTTTTGCCCGAAACACTTCCTTCATAATAATAACGGTATGTGCCGTCGGCATTGATCTCCAGGATGCGCTCCGAACTCGAACCGCCACCCGAATATCCGGAGGAGCTGCTGTAATAATACCATTTTCCCACCAAAGTCGGGTCGATGGTGCCAGGCAAATTCGTTGCAGAGACCGTTTGCGTACTGACATTTGCAGCGAGCGTGTTGGCAGCGGATTTCTGAAAGCTGTAAGTGACCCCATTCATAATCATCGACAACTGGTTTCCGCTCACGCTATAGCTGACCGGCTGTGGCCCTTCGGCGGTTTGTATGCTGATCTGGCTGCCGTTGGTGCTGTATTTATATTCGACGCCGTTGATGGTCATGGTTTGACCGGTGATCACAATGGTTTCTTCCTGGTTGCGCCAGCTACCGATGAGCTCGTTCGCTGAGCCGGTGGTGTAGACGGTTTCGGCGGAGGCCTGTGGTGTTCCTTCCCGCCTGAAGGTCATGGCCTGCATCAGGTCGCCGCCCGAAAGGGTAAGCTGCCCGCCCGAAAGCGCGTAATTGTAAACGGTGTTCTCATAACCGTCGGATAAAGTCAGGGTGCTTGCCGTTACTGAATAATTGAAGGCGTCGCCGTCCACCAGGCAGCTGCCGTCCTTGTTGAATACGAGCTTCATCTGGTAACCGTAATCGCTGTTTATCCATGTGCCTGAAACGTCCGATTGCACTTTTCCGATCTGGGCCAGCAGGCTTCCCGGAATCATTAGCGCCATGATAAATAGAATTGATCTGTTCATTGTTTAAGGGTTTGGTAACTATGCAAATATAATCAATCGCCAAGCCGAATGAAAGTGAAAAATTTAAAATAACCTGGAAGTCATCGGATGACTGATAAGTTAATAGCACATAACCCGAAAACTTAAATGCAATTTGCAAACGAGTCATCCGATGACTACCTCTGATTAACTACTCCGCCCCGGGTTCCAACTGGTAGGTGTAGCTGTCGGAGATCAGTTGATTCGCTTTTTTCAGGCTGCAAACATATTGCCCGCAATTGCTTCCGATGCGGTTTTCCTCCCATTCCCCTATACTCAGGATTACATCGTACCCTGCATCGCGCAGTTCATCGGCCAGCTCCGGATGCATGGCTGTCCGGCTGATCCTGGATTCGATGTGGTTGTATCCGGCTTTATAGGTAGGGTTGACCGGGGTGAGCTTGATCAGGAAATGATCCGCGGGGAAATGCTTTTTAAGCACAGGGAGCTCAACGATGTTTTCTTTCCCAAGCGCAAAATTGAGGGTGATCTTTTTCCCGCCTTCATCATAAAACAACTTTCCATATCCGGCTATCTCTTCGAATGACATTTTTTTTACGGGCAATAAATTGTCGCGCTGGGCAGTATCGGTTGAATGAATTGAAAACTGTAGTTGAAAGTCGTTTCGGAACAAATCTTTTTTGATCCTCAATAAATCATCAAAAAAATGTTTCCTGCCTGCCGGCCCGATGGTGGAAAGCGATGGGGTAAATTTCCTGTAGGAGTACCTGCCTGGAATGGCCTGCAAGGCTTCAAGCACATGGTGGTTGAAGGAAGGTTCGCCCATGCGGGCAAACTGCACTTTAAAATGTTCGGATTCAACTGTTTTCCCTCCGAAGCGTTTTTCGATGGCATAATCCATCTGAAACAACAATTCTTCCGGGCTGAGCTTGCCCCGGTAATCCCCTCCGGCATCGCAAAACTTGCAATCCACGGGGCAACCGAACAAGGTAGAAATGATCAGCACATACTTATCCGAGAAGGTAAACGGGGGCTGGGTGGATTCCACAAATTCCACCAGCTTGCCTTCCTTGTTTTCTGCAATGAACACCCTGGCCAACTCTTGATTTCCCGTTTGTTTGATCACTCTCATATCAAATCCTTTAACAACATTGCACATTTGATCCCGTCGCCGGTTGCGATGGATAGCTGCCTGGCCTCGCCATTGACCACGTCGCCGATCATGAATAATTTCTTTCGCTCCCTGAGAATTTCCATTTGCATACGTATGCCGGGTGAGAGAAAATTCAACTGAGGCTCACGGCCCAGGGCAAAAACCATCTTGTCAAAATAAAACTCAAGGGTTTTTTCTTTCATAAGAAAAACCGCTTTGATCTTGCCCTTTGCATACTCCAATGCTTTGAGTGTGTGGTTTTCCATGTAGGATATCCGCTGGTCCTTGCCGGCGCGTTTTACCAGCAATGGGAGGGCTTTGATATTATCCCTCCTGTTAAAAATCCTTACTTCATTTTGCCTGCCAAGATTCAGGGCATAGTCGAAAGCGGCATCCCCTGCACCAATGATGCCGATCCGGAGGCTTTTGGCACGAAGCAGCTTATAAACTTCATAATGCACATGCTTTTGAACATTGGCGGGAAGTTCAAAATCCCTGAAAGGCGTCGGTCGGGTGCCGCTGGCGATCACGGCAATCCTGCTTCTAACAATATGATACCTGCCGTGCGCAACGAAATGATTCTTTTCGAATCGAAGGCCTTCTATTTCATCATCAAGCACATTAACATCATGTGTGTTGAGTTGCCGTCGCATCAGTTTCACCAGATCCATGCCTTTAATACCTTTTGGAAAACCAAAATAGTTTTCCACCAGATTGGCATTTTTAAGCAGGCCGCCGGTTTCATCTTTTTCAAAAATCAGGTAGTCTATGTCATATCTGGCAAGCTGCATGGCACATGCCAGTCCGGCGGGTCCGCCTCCTATGATCACGACATCGGTGCTCAGGCTTTGCATTTTTCAAGTATATCGTTGGTTAATACAGGATGGGTAAATCCCTGGGCCAGGTTCAGGATGCTACCCAGGTGCATATCGTAATGATAGCAGGCTGTTGCGTCGATGGGGACAAATGGTTGAATGCCCTGTACAAATGCCGAGCGGGCGGTTGTTTCGACGCAAAGATTGGTCATCACCCCGCAAATGATGATCTGTGATTTTTCTGCATCCCTGAAGATCTGGAGCAATTCCGTTTCGTAAAATGCATCGTATTGCGGCTTATCTATTATAAGGTGTTGTTTTGTGTGCATTTCTTTTACAATTCCAGCTTGTCCTGATGCCTCCGATAGTAAATCCCTGTACCAGCTGCCCATCAGCGCTGCATTCGATGGGTCATTGACATGCCTGCTGAAAATAACAGGTATGGCGTTGTTCTCAGAACAACTGATCAGTTTTTGGATGTTAGGCAGAATGGCTTCGGCGGAGGGCACAAATGCATGGGATTTGGGATTCAGGAAGAATTGCTGCATATCCGTTACGAGCAAAATAGCATCTTTTGCTGAAAACGCATGAATTTGGTTTTCCCGGCGGATTGTTGCGGCTTGCTTTATTTTTTCCGCTACCGAAAAAATGTTTTGTTTTGTAAAATATCTTTCTTTTTCCATCATGAAAAATCTGCGCAAAAATAATGAATTCGCAAAGAGGCGTGAAGAAATAATCGAACAGGCTTTAAATTTGTTTGCGGGCGATCACAATTGTGCCCAGGCCGTGCTTTGCAGTTTCGCGGAGGAACTGGAAGTTGATCCGTCCATTCTTTACCGAGTGGCTTCAGGCTTCGGGGCCGGAATGGGCAGACAGCAGAAAACCTGCGGGGCGCTTAGCGGAGCCTATATGGTATTGGGATTGGTGCTCGGAAAAGTTCATGATAAAGAAGAAATCTACAATGCGGTAAAAAAACTTTCCATGGCTTTTTCCAGCGAACACGGTTCAACAGATTGCCGTGAAATTCTCGGATATGACCTGAACAAGCCCGGGGATTATGCCCGGGCGGTTGATGTTGACGCATTTAACAAAAAATGCACAAAATTCATCCGCGATGTTATCGCTCTTATCTTTGAAGAAATTTCTGATTCCTCGAAAAAATATTAACCCTTTTGTTGTTTTTTTAAAATTAATTTGTACTTTTGCACCTCCCTTAGGAATAGGGGTGTAAAAAACTGAGGAATAGAGGGAACCTGATAAAATGAGGCATTAAAGGTTTCCGTTCCGGAAAACGGAATCGATCTCAATCCTGTCTGAGTATCCTATCTATTTCCAAATCAGTAATTTTTTAATAAACGCGTGAGGGTTGTTAACCTTGTCGCACCCAAAAAAGGGGTAAAACGGAATATGTTTTAAATTACTTGATATGCCAACGATACAGCAATTAGTAAGAAAAGGAAGAAAGAAAACAACGGAAAAAAGCAAGTCGCCTGCTTTGGATTCTTGTCCGCAGCGACGTGGGGTTTGCGTGCGTGTTTACACGACCACACCCAAGAAACCGAATTCAGCTATGCGGAAAGTGGCCAGGGTAAGGCTCACCAATCAGAAAGAGGTGAATGCATACATTCCCGGAGAAGGCCATAACCTGCAGGAACACTCCATCGTACTGATTAGGGGCGGCAGGGTGAAGGACCTTCCCGGAGTGCGTTATCACGTGATCAGGGGAGCCCTCGACACATCAGGCGTTGAAGGCCGGTCCCAGAGAAGATCAAAATACGGTACCAAAAGGCCCAAGAAATAATTCAGTTTGTCTAACAGCATATATTATATATTATGAGGAAATCCAAGCCGAAAAAAAGAGAAATTCTTCCCGATCCCAAATATGGTGATCCCATGGTAACCAAGTTTGTAAACAATATGATGCTTAGGGGTAAGAAGAATCTCGCATATCAGGTGTTTTATTATGCCATCGACAAAGTGACTGAAAAAACAGGAGAAGACGGGCTGGAAGTTTGGAAGAAGGCCCTGGCCAATGTTACCCCTGCTGTTGAGGTAAGAAGCCGCAGGATTGGTGGCGCCACTTTCCAGATCCCATCCGAAATTCGACCCGGACGTAAGATGTCGATCGGCATGAAGAATCTCATTAAGTTTTCCCGCAAGCGCCATGAAAAAAGCATGGGCGAGAAACTGGCCGGTGAGATCGTGGCAGCATATAAAGAAGAAGGCTCCGCATACAAGAAAAAGGAAGATACGCACCGCATGGCAGATGCCAACAAGGCATTCTCCCATTTCAGGTTTTAAGCATAAAAAAAGCAGGTATCATACAATAATGACTGATAAGTTAACACATACAAGAAACATCGGGATCATGGCCCACATCGACGCGGGGAAAACCACGACCACCGAGCGTGTATTGTATTATACCGGAATCAGTCACAGAATCGGAGAAGTGCATGAAGGAACGGCTGTTATGGACTGGATGGTGCAGGAGCAGGAACGCGGCATCACCATCACCTCGGCTGCTACCACCGTTTTCTGGAAATACAACAAAGAAGATTACCGCATCAACATCATCGACACCCCCGGGCATGTCGACTTTACCGTTGAGGTAGAGCGTTCGCTTCGGGTGCTGGACGGAGCCATTGCCATTTTCTGTGCAGTGGGTTGCGTTGAACCGCAGTCGGAAACCGTCTGGCGTCAGGCAAACAAATACGGCGTTCCCCGGATCAGTTACGTGAACAAAATGGACCGGCAGGGCGCCGATTTTTATAAGGTGCTGGATGAGATCAAAGAAAAGCTGCATGCCAATCCCATACCGGTGCAACTGCCCATTGGAAATGAAGATGATTTTAGGGGTGTGGTTGACCTGATCGACAACAAAGCTTATGCCTGGGATCCCGATTCACTTGGCGTGAAGTACGAAGAGATTGCCATCCCGGAGGATATGAAGGAACAGGTGGAAGAATACAGAAACCTGATCCTGGAAGGAGCAGCCGAAGAAAACGAGGAATTGCTATCCAAGTTTATGGACGAGCCGGCATCAATTTCACAGGATGAGATCGTTGAAGCCTTGCGCAAGGCGACTTTACAAATGCGTGCCACGCCGGTGCTTTGCGGCGCATCCTTTAAAAATATCGGCGTTCAAAAACTAATCGACGCCATCACAGCCTATTTGCCTTCTCCGCTCGAAGTTCCCCCCATCAAAGGCATCAATCCATACACCGAAAAAGAAGAAACAAGAAAACCTTCCAACGATGAACCATTCTGCGCCCTGGCCTTCAAAATTGCAACCGATCCTTTCGTGGGCCGTGTGGCATTTTTTAGAACATACTCGGGCGAGATGCCTGCCGGGACACAGGTGCTGAACGTTAACACGGGTAAAAAGGAAAGAATTTCACGTTTGTTGCAAATGCATGCCAACAAACAAAAACCGCTTAAAAAGGTAGAAACCGGTGAAATCGCAGTAGCGGTCGGATTTAAACAGATCAGAACAGGAGACACCCTCACCGACCTGAAACATCCTTTGCTGGTGGATACCATTACCTTCCCCGAACCGGTCATCAGCATGGCTGTCGAACCCAAAAAGCAAGATGATGTTGACAAGCTGGCCATTTCACTCGAAAAGCTGGCTGAAGAAGATCCCACCTTCACTGTTAGAACAGATGAAGAAACCGGACAAACCATTATCAGTGGAATGGGCGAACTGCATCTGGAAGTTCTGCTCGACCGGATAAGAAGGGAATTTAAAATTGATGTGAATAAAGGAAATCCTCAGGTTGCATATCGCGAAGCCATTACCTCCACCGTCAGGCACAATGAAGTGTATAAAAAACAAAGCGGTGGTAAAGGACGCTTTGCCGAGATTACCGTTGAGGTTGGTCCGGCTGAAGATGATGTTCGCGGGCTTCAGTTCGTCAACAGTGTCAGGGGAGGCAATATTCCGAAGGAATACATTCCTTCCGTTGAGAAAGGATTCAGGGATGCCATGTTCAATGGCGTGCTGGCGGGATTTCCAATGTATAATTTAAAAGTGAACCTGCTGGACGGAAGTTTCCACAGCGTGGATTCCGATCCATTGGCATTTGAGATCGCTGCAGCACAGTCGTATAAGAACGCCTGCAAAAATGCGGGACCCACTTTGCTTGAGCCCATTATGCGGATCGAGGTGATCACGCCCGATGAATACATAGGCGATATCACCAGTGATTTAAACAAACGGAGGGGGCACATCGATAATGTAGCTTCCAAAGTGAGCGGACAGGTGGTTCGTGGGCAGGTGCCGTTGGCGGAAATGTTTGGATACGTGACAACTTTGCGTACCATCACTTCGGGCCGGGCCACCTCAAACCTTGAGTTTTCGCATTATGCGAAATCACCGCGCGATATCATTGAAGAAGTATTATATAAAATCAGAGGATACGTACCAACATTTTGATTCTGGAAAACAAAAACTGTAAGTAACGTGAGTCAGAAAATTAGAATAAAATTAAAATCATACGATCACAACCTGGTTGACAAATCAGCTGAGAAGATCGTAAAGACCGTGAAGTCGACAGGGGCGGTCGTAAGTGGTCCAATTCCGCTTCCCACAAACAAGAAGATTTTTACAGTTAACAGATCAACCTTTGTTAACAAAAAATCAAGGGAGCAATTCGAGCTGAGTTCTTTTAAAAGACTGCTCGATATATACAGCACCACTTCGAAAACCATCGACGCCCTGATGAAACTGGAGCTTCCAAGCGGTGTTGAAGTGGAAATCAAGGTCTAATTTAGAAATTGAAAAAAGACATAAAACAACAATAAAATGTCTGGATTAATAGGAAAGAAAATAGGGATGACCAGCACTTACGATGAGAACGGGAAACATATTCCCTGTACTGTCATTGAGGCTGGTCCATGCGCAATCACACAGATAAGGAATAAGGAAAAAGACGGCTATGAGGCCATTCAACTGGCTTTTGATGAAGCCAGGGAAAAGCGCACCAACAAAGCGATGAAAGGGCACTTTGCTAAAGCCGGTGTAAAACCGAAAAGGATCGTAAGAGAATTTACCCGTTTTGAAAGCGGACATCAGAAGAAATTCGGAGATGTGCTTACCGTTGATATCTTCATCGAAGGCGAATACCTTGATATTGTCGGTGTAACAAAAGGCAAAGGCTTCCAGGGTGTGGTTAAGCGTCATGGTTTTCATGGTGTCGGAGAGGCCACACACGGTCAGCATAACCGTCAGCGTGCACCGGGTTCTATCGGTGCTTCTTCTTATCCTTCAAGGGTTTTTAAGGGTATGAGAATGGCCGGAAGAACCGGAGGAGAGCGCAGGAAGATGATCAACCTCCAGGTAATGAAGATCATCCACGAGAAAAACTTACTGATTGTTAAAGGTTCCGTACCAGGTCCTAAAAATTCATACGTAATTATAGAAAGATGGAGTTAGCAGTACATAAAATAACCGGAGAAAAAACAGATCGTCAGGTGAAACTTGATGATGCCATTTTTGGCATCCAACCCAACGATCATGCCATCTATCTTGATACCAAGCAATACATGGCAAGAAAACGGCAGGGTACGCACAGCACAAAAGAAAGAAATGCAGTAAGCGGCAGTACCAAAAAGATTAAACGCCAAAAAGGAACAGGTACAGCCCGGGCCGGTGACATAAAAAATCCTATGTTCAGAGGCGGCGGAAGAACTTTTGGCCCCAGGCCCCGAAGCTACGATTTCAAGCTGAACAAGAAACTGAAAAGACTGGCACGCTTGTCAGCATTAAGTTATAAAGCGAAAGATCAGGGTATATTCATTTTGGAAGACTTCAGTTTCGAAGCACCCAAAACAAAAAATTTCCTTGAGATGCTTGGTAGCTTAGAGGTGCATAATAAGAAAACCCTGCTGGTGCTAAAAGAAAGCAATGAAAATATTCAGCTCGCAGGAAGAAATCTGCCAAAAGCCAAAATAACCCTGGCTTCTCAGCTGAATACTTATGATATTTTGAATGCAAATAATTTGTTGATCTCCGAGAGCGCATTGAAAGAGATCGAGGATTTGTATGCACAGAAAACCGATAAAGGGGAGAATTAAAAAATGGATATTATTCTGAAACCCATCATCACGGAAAAGATGACAGATAAAAGCGAAAAGCTCAACCAGTTTGGCTTTATCGTTAGCAAAAGGGCAAATAAACTTCAGATCAAAAAGGCCGTCGAAGACCTTTACGGAGTGGAAGTACTTACTGTCAACACCATGAATTATAAGGGAAAGAATTCATGGCGCTACACAAAAACGGGTATTATTTCAGGTAAGAAAGCCGATTTCAAAAAGGCGATCATTACCCTGCCCGAAGGAGAAACAATTGATTTTTATAGCAATATATAAGATCTTTAGATAAATGGCTTTAAAGAAATATAAACCGACAACACCTGGTCAACGTTACAAGTTGATCAATTCATTTGATGAAGTAACCGCCAAGGCGCCGGAGAAAAGTTTGTTGGCTCCCATGAAAAGGCATGGCGGGAGAAACAGTGAAGGTAAAATGACCATGCGCTACGTTGGCGGAGGTCATAAACAGCGGTACAGGATCATTGATTTTAAGCGTGACAAGGAAGGGATCCCCGGAAAGGTAAAAGCGATTGAATATGATCCTAACCGCACTGCACGTATCGCCCTCATTTATTACGCCGATGGTGAAAAGCGTTATATCGTTGCACCGCATGGCTTGAGTGTTGGCGATCAGATCATGTCCGGCAAGAATGCCACACCCGAAGTCGGGAATACCATGTATTTAAGTGATGTTCCCTTCGGCACGGTTATTCATGCCATAGAACTGAGACCGGGTCAGGGAGCCAAAATGGCCCGCAGCGCCGGTAGCTATGCACAACTGCTTTCAAGAGAAGGCAAGTTTGCCATTATCAAGTTGCCGAGCGGTGAAACCAGGATGATCCTGCAGAAATGCAAAGCCACTGTGGGTATGGTTTCCAATATCGATCATTCGCTCGAGCATTCTGGTAAAGCAGGCCGCAGCAGATGGTTCGGACGCAGGCCCAGGACACGTGGTGTGGCCATGAACCCGGTCGACCATCCCATGGGAGGTGGTGAAGGCCGTGCTTCGGGTGGTCATCCAAGATCCAGGAAAGGACTTCCTGCCAAGGGGTATAAAACCAGAAGCAAAAAGAAAGATACAAACAGGTATATCATTGAAAGAAGAAAGAAATAATTAACCTAAAAAAGATTTAACATGGCTCGTTCGCTCAAAAAGGGACCATATATACATTACAAGCTTGAAAGAAAAGTGATGGCAAATGTTGAGTCCGGTAAGAAAAAGGTGGTCAAAACCTGGTCGAGGGCTTCTATGATCTCGCCAGAATTTGTTGGACAGACAATTGCCGTGCACAACGGAAACAAATTTATTCCGGTTTACATAACAGAAAATATGGTAGGCCACAAACTTGGAGAATTCGCCCCCACGCGGATTTTCAGAGGCCATGCCGGACAAAGAGACAGAGGCAAAAAATAAAGATTTAGAACAATGGGAGCAAGAAAAAGACTCAAAGCCGAAGAAAGAAAAGAAGCGAGAAAAAACTTATATATCGCTCAATTGCACAATTGTCCTACCTCACCCAGGAAAATGCGATTGGTTGCAGGCCTGGTCCGGGGTATGGATGTCAGCATGGCGTTGAACGTTTTAAAACATTCACCTCAGGTAGGAGCCGGATACCTTTACAAGCTTCTGCTGTCTGGTATCGCCAACTGGCAAGCTAAAAACGAAGGTGTTCGCATTGAAGAAAGCGACCTGTATGTCAAAACCATTATGGTTGACGGAGCCAGAATGCTTAAAAGGGTTCGCCCCGCACCTCAGGGTCGTGCACACCGGATCAGAAAACGTTCCAATCACGTTACACTGATTTTGGACAGTCGCAAAGTTGAAATTGAAGAAGAAGTACAGTAAAAAATAATCAAACAGATATTAATGGGACAAAAAACAAATCCAGTAGGACTTCGCTTAGGCATCATCAAGGGATGGGATTCCAATTGGTTTGGTGGCAAAAATTTCTCTACCAAACTGGTTGAGGATGACAGGATCAGAAAATATCTCAATGCCCGTTTGTCAAAAGCCGGTATTTCCAGGATCATAATTGAGCGTACCCTGAAGCTCGTTACCGTGAACATATACACGGCCCGTCCCGGGATCATTATTGGCAAAGGCGGACAGGAGGTCGATAAACTGAAGGAGGAGTTGAAAAAGCTCACCAACAAGGAAATACAGATCAATATTTCCGAGGTGAAAAGACCTGAGCTTGATGCTACCATTGTCGCGCAGACCATTGCCAAGCAGATAGAAGGCAGGATTTCATTCCGTCGCGCCATCAAGACCTCTATCGCATCCACCATGCGCATTGGCGCCGAAGGGATCAAAGTAGTGATCTCGGGAAGGCTGGGCGGAGCGGAAATGGCCAGATCAGAGCAATATAAGGAAGGAAGAATTCCGTTGCATACGCTCAGGGCAGACATTGATTACGCCTTTATCGAAGCGCATACCACTTACGGCCGCATAGGTATCAAGGTATGGATCTGCAAAGGTGAAATATACGGAAAGCCCGAGATTGTGCCTTTCGGCGTGGGTGGCCCCAAACAAAAAGGACCCGGAGCGCCAAGAGGCGGCCGCGGCCCCAGGAAAAGAAAATAATGTTGTTTAATCATTATAAGAATTAACAGATGTTACAACCAAAAAAGACAAAGTACAGGAAGCAGCAAAAAGGCAAAATGAAAGGCAATGCCCAGCGCGGTAATCAACTGGCTTTTGGATCTTTCGGGATCAAAACCCTGGATTCTTGCTGGATAACGGGAAGACAGCTCGAAGCTGCCCGGCAGGCGATCTCACGTAGTATGAAGCGTGAAGGTAAGATCTGGATCAGGATTTTCCCCGATAAACCCATTACCAAAAAGCCTGCGGAAGTACGTATGGGTAAAGGTAAGGGTGCCCCCGAATACTTTGTTGCAAGAGTTACACCGGGCAGGATCTTGTTTGAGGCTGAAGGTATTCCTGTGGCTGTTGCCAGGGAAGCACTCAGGCTTGCTGCACAAAAACTTCCCGTCAAAACAAAATTTGTGGTGAGAAGAGATTACACAGAATAAGCAATTATACGGATATGGAACAACAAGTTATTAAGGAATTATCCACGGCCGAACTCGAAGAACGCCTTGAAGAAGAAAGGAAACAGCTTACCAAGCTTAAGCTGAATCACGCCGTGTCGCCTTTGGAAAATCCAAACAGAATAAAGGATTATAAGCATACCATTGCCCGAATGTTGACTGAACTCAAAAGAAGGGAAATTGAAGGCGAACCCAATACCAATGAGGAACAAAATAACAAGTAGTAATTCAACATGGAAAGAAATCTAAGAAAAGAAAGAACCGGTCTGGTGATCAGCAATAAAATGGAAAAGTCCATTGTTGTTGAAATACAACGCAGGGTCAAACATCCGATGTACGGAAAGTTTATTAAAAAAACTTCCAGGTTTACTGCACATGATGAAAAGAACGACTGCAACATAGGCGATAAAGTTCGCATCATGGAAACCAGACCACTCAGTAAAAATAAATGCTGGAGATTAGTTGAAATTTTAGAAAGAGCGAAATAGATCATGATACAACAAGAATCAAGACTATCGGTAGCGGATAACAGCGGGGCAAGAGAGGTGCAATGCATCAGGATTTTGGGTGGCACCAAAAAACGATATGCCTCCATTGGCGACCTGGTTATCGTAACCGTAAAAAATGCAATGCCGTCAGGCAACATTAAAAAAGGAACGGTTACTAAAGCCGTTGTTGTGAGAACACGCAAGGAGATCCGCCGAAACGACGGTTCCTACATCCGTTTTGATGACAATGCCTGCGTTATCCTGAACACCACCGGAGAGATGGTAGGAACCCGTATCTTCGGCCCCGTTGCAAGGGAACTCAGGGATAAGCAATACATGAAGATTGTTTCATTAGCACCGGAGGTGTTATAGTAAATTTAAATGACCATGCAAAAGAAACTACATATTAAAAAAGGTGACAATGTAATGGTGATTTCCGGCGAGTCAAAGGGTCAGCAAGGTCGCGTATTGTTTGTCGATCCCGACAAACGAACCGCCATCGTGGAAGGCATCAATATGGTGTCGAAACATCAGCGTCCCAATGCCGACAATCCCAAAGGCGGGATTGTGAAAAAAGAAGCAGCCATCCATATCTCGAATCTTATGATCATGGATGCTGCCGGAAATGCAACCAGGATCGGAAGAAATGTTAGCGATAAAACCGAGAAATCTGTTAGATATTCGAAAAAATCCGGGGAGGAAATTAAGTAATGGACTACAAACCCAGACTCAGAGAACAATACAGGGAAGAGATCGTACCTGCCCTGATGAAGCAGTTCAACTACAAGAGCATTATGCAGGTGCCCCGACTCTTAAAAATATCCCTGAATCAGGGGCTTGGTGCCGCTGTTGTTGATAAAAAGATTATCGACAACGGGATTGAGGAAATGACAATCATTGCCGGCCAGAAAGCTGTCGCCACCAAGTCAAAGAAAGATATCTCCAACTTTAAAGTGAGACGCGGTATGCCCATCGGTGTGCGTGTTACCCTGCGCGGAGATAAAATGTACGAATTTCTGGACCGGCTTGTTGCTGTCGCTATCCCTCGTGTTAGAGACTTTAGAGGTATCAACGACAAGGGATTCGACGGAAAGGGTAACTACTCAATGGGGGTTTCCGAACAGATTATTTTCCCCGAGATCGATATTGATAAGGTGACCAGAATCAACGGAATGAACATCAGTTTTATAACCACGGCGAAAACCGACCAGGAAGCATTAGAACTGCTGAAAGCGTTTGGTTTACCATTTAAAAATCAAAAAAAATAAGATATTATGGCAAAAGAATCAATGAAAGCGAGAGAAGTTAAGCGCGCCAGGCTTGTGGAAAAGTATGCCGCCAAACGTGCTGAATTGAAGGCCAAAGGCGATTATGAAGGCTTACAGAAACTTCCTAAAAACGCTTCGCCGGTTCGACTACACAACAGGTGCAAGCTCACTGGAAGGCCCAAAGGCTACATGCGTCAATTTGGCGTCTCACGCATTAATTTCAGAGAGATGGCATTGAAGGGATTGATCCCCGGTGTTAAAAAAGCCAGCTGGTAATAAATTTGTTAAGAGATATAATTAGATAATAAAATGACGACTGACCCGATTGCAGATTATTTAACACGAATGAGAAACGCCATAATGGCAAATCACAGGGTGGTGGAAGTGCCCGCATCCAACCTGAAGAAAGAAATTACACGTATCCTGCACGAAAAGGGATATATCCTGAACTACAAATTCGAGGATGATAACAAGCAGGGCATTATTAAAATAGCGCTCAAATACCATCCGGTAACCAAGCTGCCCGCAATTACAAGCCTTGAACGGGTTAGCCGGCCGGGTCTCAGACGTTATGTGGACGCAGGCGAACTGCCACGCGTTTTGAACGGACTGGGAGTTGCCATTATTTCCACCTCTCATGGATTGATGACCGATAAGGAAGCCAGGAAAGAGAAGGTTGGTGGTGAAGTAATTTGTTACGTAAGCTAAATTGAAAGGAAGATAAAATGTCACGTATAGGTAAATTGCCGGTTGATATTCCCGAAGGCGTTCAGGTGAACGTTTCCGATAAGAATGTGATCACCATTAAGGGCAAGCTTGGCGAGTTAACCCAAACTGTTGACCCTGCCATCAAGCTGAAAGTGGATGACCATAAGATCGAACTTACACGCCCTACCGATACCAAGCATCACAAGGCCTTGCACGGCCTGTACCGTTCACTGATCGCCAATATGGTAAAAGGTGTTTCCGAAGGATACAAGATCGTTTTGGAACTGGTGGGTGTTGGTTATAAAGCCCAGGTTAAAGAACAGTTGCTTGAAATGTCGCTGGGATTTTCCCACAATATCATTATGGAAATTCCTCCCGAAATTAAGGCGGAAGCAGTAACCGAGAGAGGTAAAAACCCATTGCTTACTCTGACATCGCACGACAAGCAATTGATCGGTCAGGTGGCGGCCAAAATCCGCTCCCTGCGTAAACCCGAGCCATACAAGGGTAAAGGTATTAAGTTCCAGGGTGAAATCCTGCGCAAGAAAGCAGGTAAGGCAGCAGCTGAAAAATAGTTAAAGAGTTTGAATAAAGGATAAAAATTCCGGTTGGGATGAAAAAGATAAAAAGCAAAAAACAATTCAGAAGGTTCAGGATCAGGAAAAGAATCAGAAAAAACCTGAGCGGGACTTCCGAGTGCCCGAGACTGAGCTTATTCAGAAGCAACAAGCAGGTATATGCACAACTCATTGATGACCATGAGGGAAAAACACTTGTATCTGCGTCTTCACGCGAAAAAGAAATCGCTGAAAAAGAAACAAGTAAAACCGAACAGGCCAAGCTGGTCGGTAATCTTTTGGCAAAAAAGGCCAAAGAAGCCGGCATTGAGGAAGTGGTTTTCGACAGAAGCGGATACTTGTATCATGGCCGGGTGAGATCATTGGCAGAAGCAGCACGCAAAGGAGGTTTAAAATTTTAATTGATTATGGCAAACGCAAACATTAAAAGAGTTAAGTCCAGCGAAATCGAATTTAAAGACAGGCTGGTTAGCATACAAAGGGTTACCAAAGTGACCAAAGGTGGCCGTACGTTCAGTTTCTCTGCCATTGTGGTGGTGGGAAACGAAAACGGTGTTGTTGGTTATGGTCTGGGTAAAGCCAAAGAGGTTACCTCCGCCATAGCCAAAGGCATCGACGATGCCAAGAAAAACCTGATCAAGGTTCCGGTACTGAAGGGCACCTTGCCGCATGAACAAATTGGTAAATACAGTGGCGCACAAGTATACATCAAACCTGCCGCGCCCGGTACCGGTGTGATTGCCGGTGGCGCCATGCGTGCAGTATTGGAGAGTGTTGGTGTAACCGATGTACTGGCCAAATCAAAAGGCTCTTCCAATCCGCATAGCGTTGTGAAAGCCACCATTGATGCATTGTCGAAAATGAGAGATGCATATACGGTTGCCCAGCTGAGAGGAACCGATTTAAATAAAGTGTTCAACGGTTAAAATCGCAGGAATGAAAAAAATTAAGATCACCCAGGTGAAAAGTTCAATTGGAAAACCAAAACGCCAGAAACGTACACTGGAAGCACTGGGTTTGCGAAAGATTCGCCATTCCAGGGAGGTTGTGGTTAACCCCCAAATACAAGGAATGATCAACAAAGTGAGTCACTTGATTAAAGTAGAAGAAGTATAATCTTATAATAAGATATTATCATGGATTTAAGCAATCTGAAACCGGCAAAAGGATCTACAAAGAAGAGAAAAAGAATTGGCCGTGGAGAAGGCTCCGGAATGGGTGATACCGCTACACGGGGCCACAAAGGCGCCAAGTCGAGATCAGGCTACAGCCGAAATATTGGCTTTGAAGGCGGTCAAATGCCGCTGTTCAGAAGGGTGCCCAAAGGTGGGTTTAAAAATTTCAATCGCATTGAGTACCGGGGGATCAATATTGACGTGCTTCAAAGACTGGCCGACGAGAAAAAACTTGAAAAGATAAGTCCCCAGACGCTGGTTGATAACGGACTGGCAGCCAAAAAGGATCTGATCAAGATACTGGGTCGCGGAGAACTCAAGGCCAAACTTGAAGTTCATGCCCATGCCTTCTCGGAAAGCGCGAAAAAAGCAATTGAAGATAAAGGTGGTGTTGCATCAAAAATCGATTAATGCATGAAAAGATTAATACAAACCATACGGAACATTTATAAGATTGAAGATCTGAGGCAACGCATTCTTTATACCCTTGGAATCATTTTGATCTACCGCCTGGGAACGAAGGTTGTTTTGCCTGGTGTTGATCCGAATGTACTGGCAGATATGGCCAGTACCCAGGCTGGCGGTTTGGTCGAACTATTGAA
Source organism: Bacteroidales bacterium (assembly GCA_021738625.1). Lineage (GTDB taxonomy): Bacteria > Bacteroidota > Bacteroidia > Bacteroidales > JAIOZK01 > JAIOZK01. Next base: position 8,496 of record JAIPBS010000003.1, on the reverse strand, counting down.
CATATTTTCCGGAGGCGCCTTTACAAACGCATCCATTTTTGCCCTGGGAATCATGCCCTATATCTCTGCCTCCATTGTTATTCAGTTGCTGGGGATGGCCATTCCTTATTTCCAGAAGTTACAGCGTGAAGGCGAGAGTGGCCGTAGAAAGTTAAATCAGATCACCCGTTATCTCACTGTGGTGATCACGGGCCTACAGGCACCGGCTTATATCGGAGCCATGATCGTATCGCGCCTGCAAGGAGCCGGAGGAGTGACGCCCTTTGACCCCGGAGCACCGCCTTCTACTTTTTTCTGGGTGTCTTCGGTAGTTATCCTGATATCGGGTACCATGTTCATTATGTGGCTGGGCGAACGGATCACGGACAAAGGGATTGGAAATGGTATTTCCCTCATCATTATGATCGGTATTATTGCGCGCCTGCCACTATCACTTGTGGGCGAATTCGCCTCCAAGATGGAAGCCCAGGGCGGAGGTCTGGTTTACTTTGTCGTGGAAATTGCCATCCTGGTTCTGGTTATCCTGGTAACCATTTTGCTGGTGCAGGGTACACGAAAGATACCGGTTCAGTATGCCAAACGAATTGTGGGCAACAGACAATATGGTGGCGTGCGTCAGTACATTCCTCTTAAGGTGAATGCCGCCGGGGTAATGCCGATCATTTTTGCTCAGGCCATCATGTTTCTGCCACTTACTTTTGCAGGATTTGCTTCCTCCGAAAGCCTGGGTAACTTTGCCGCCGCATTTACCAATATCGACGGATTTTGGTACAATGCAGTTACATTAATTCTGATCATCATGTTTACGTACTTCTATACGGCCATTACCATGAATCCAAACCAGATGGCGGAAGATATGAAGAAAAACGGAGGATTTATACCCGGGGTGAAACCAGGCCGGAAAACGGCCGAATTCATCGACAACATTATGTCGAGAATCACTTTGCCGGGATCCATATTTCTCGGACTTATTGCGATCATGCCCACATTTGCCAGGATGATCGGAGCCTCTCAGCAGTTTTCACTGTTCTATGGAGGAACCTCGCTGCTCATCCTTGTCGGTGTGATCCTGGATACATTACAACAAATTGAAAGTCACCTGTTAATGCGTCATTATGACGGCTTAACAAAATCCGGGCGGATCAAAGGCCGTTCGTCCATAAATATGGGATAGGCTGACAGAATGATATATACGAAGACAGAAGAGGAAATTGAGTTAATTAGAGAAAGTTCTTTGCTTGTTGGAAAAACCCTGGCTGAGGTCGCCAAGCTGATCGAACCGGGGGTGGATACAAAAAAACTGGATGAGGTTGCCGAAACCTTTATCCGGGACCACGGAGCGGTTCCGGGTTTCAAAGGATACAACGGCTTTCCCTTTACCCTTTGTATTTCACCCAATGAAGTGGTCGTGCATGGCTTTCCGGGAAATAAGGTGCTTGAAGAAGGCGACATCCTGTCGATTGATTGCGGGGTGTTGAAAAATGGATTTTACGGTGATTCGGCTTTCACCTTCCCGGTAGGAGAAGTAGATGAGGAGCTGCGGCTGCTAATGCGAAGAACGCGCGAATCACTTGAACTCGGTGTAAAAATGGCAGTTGCCGGCAATCGTATCGGCGACATTGGAAATGAAATCCAGACCTATGTGGAACAATTCGGGTATGCCGTTGTAAGAGACCTGGTGGGTCATGGCCTGGGAAGGAACCTGCACGAAAAACCCGAAGTGCCAAATTATGGTAAAAAGGGTAGCGGTGTGAAATTGAAGGAAGGTATGGTTCTTGCGATAGAGCCTATGGTAAATCTCGGAAAACGAACCGTGATGCAGGAGCGGGATGGATGGACCATACGGACTGCCGACCATAAACCTTCTGCCCATTACGAGCATGATGTGGTGGTTCGTAAGGGAGGCGCTGAGGTGCTTTCAACCTTTAAATTTGTTGACGAAGAACTGAAAAAAAGAAATATAAAAGTATTATAGATATGGCTAAACAACAGTCGATCGAACAAGATGGAACTGTAATTGAATCTCTCGGAAATGCAATGTTCCGCGTTGAGCTTGAAAACGGGCACATCATTACGGCCCATATCTCGGGTAAAATGCGCATGCATTACATTAAAATACTGCCGGGTGATAAAGTGAAGCTTGAAATGTCGCCCTATGATTTGACCAAGGGAAGAATTGTGTTCAGATACAAATAAACTACAGTAAAATGAAAGTAAGAGCATCAGTTAAGAAAAGAAGTACGGATTGCAAAATAGTCCGCCGAAAAGGAAGGCTATATGTGATCAACAAAAAGAATCCAAAGTTTAAACAACGGCAAGGATAATAAAAGATATTTAACAAATAAAACTGCTTGATTTATGGCTAGAATTGCAGGTGTAGATATACCAAGAAATAAAAGAGGGGAAGTTGCCCTCACCTATATTTTCGGGATAGGCAGAAGCGCTGCCCGTAAAATACTAACGGAAGCGGAAGTTGACTGGGACAAACGTGTGCAGGAATGGAATGATGATGAGCTGACCAAAATCCGTAACCTCATCAGCGATAAGTACAAGGTTGAAGGATCGCTGCGTTCCGAAGTTCAAATGAACATCAAACGTCTGATGGATATCGGTACCTATCGAGGTATACGACATCGTACGGGTTTACCTGTGCGTGGTCAGAGTACAAAAAACAACGCCCGCACCAGGAAAGGAAAGAAAAAAACAGTTGCCAACAAAAAGAAGGCACCTAAAGGTTAATCATTAATACTCAACTACAGGGTTAAAGTAATATTAAATTATTATGGCAAAGACATCAAGAGGTCCAAAGAAAAAAGTTGTTAAAGTCGATCCGATCGGACGGGCATATATTACGGCTTCATTCAACAACATTATCATCTCGCTGACCAATCAGGCTGGACATGTGATCACCTGGGCTTCGGCCGGCAAGATGGGTTTCAGGGGGTCAAAAAAGAATACCCCTTATGCTGCACAGATGGCTGCTGCCGAATGCGCCAAAACAGCATACGATATGGGCTTAAGAAAAGTAAAAGTATATGTTAAGGGACCTGGTTCCGGTCGCGAGTCTGCAATCCGCACCATCCACACCTCGGGTATTGAAGTTACCGAGATCAGGGATGTGACTCCGCTTCCACACAACGGATGCAGGCCACCCAAACGTCGAAGAGTCTAATTGTTGGTTAAAAAGAAATATTAAATTGATATGGCAAGATATAGAGGTCCAAAATCGAAGATAGCAAGAAAATTCAACGATCCGATATTCGGACCGGATAAAGCAATGGAAAGAAAACCTTATCCGCCGGGGCACCATGGTGCATCCAAAAGGAGAAGGAAGCAGTCTGAATATGGCGTTCAGCTAATGGAAAAACAAAAAGCCAAATACACATACGGTATTCTCGAAAGGCAATTCCGAAATACATTTAAGGAAGCTGCCCGGAGAAAAGGGATTACCGGTGAGAACCTCTTGCAGCTGATCGAATCCAGGCTCGACAATGTTGTGTTCAGGCTGGGAATAGCACCCACAAGACGGGCGGCACGTCAGCTGGTTTCACATAGACACATTGCGGTTAATGGTCAGGTGGTAAACATTCCTTCATACAAGATCAAGGAAGGCGACCTGGTAGGTGTAAGAGAAAAATCAAAATCACGCGTGGCCATTACCGATTCGCTCGAGACAAGAAGCAACAGGTTTTCATGGCTCGAATGGGATGAAGAAAAAATGACAGGGAAATTCCTGAACTATCCCCCCAGGGAAGAAATACCTGAAAACATTAAGGAGCAACTAATTGTAGAGTTATACTCCAAGTAATCAATTGTTTAGAATAATTAAGATATTTATCTATGGCTATATTAGCATTTCAAAAACCGGAAAAAGTCATCATGAACGATGCGGACGAGTTTAAAGGTTCCTTTGAATTCAGACCGCTCGAACCCGGATTTGGCATCACCGTAGGCAACGCCCTCAGAAGAATTTTGCTTTCCTCACTGGAAGGATATGCAATCACTTCTATTAGGATTGAGGGTGTACCCCATGAGTTTACCTCCATAAAAGGGGTTATTCAGGATGTGACCGAAATCATTCTTAACCTGAAAAAAATCAGGTTTAAACGGCAGATCGAAAATGAAAACAGCGAAAAGGCACATGTCGTCATTGGCGATCAGGACGAATTTAAAGCTGGAGACATCAATAAATTCCTTTCCGTTTTTCAGGTATTGAACCCTGATGTGCTCATCTGTGAAATGGATCCTTCGGTGAAAATCGTTATGGATGTCACCATAGAAAAGGGTAGAGGATATATCCCCGCAGAAGAGAACAAGTCATTGAATGCTCCTGTGGATACCATTGCCATTGATTCGATCCACACCCCCATTAAAAATGTGAAGTTCACGGTTGAGAATTACAGGGTGGAACAGAAAACCGACTATGAAAAGTTGTTGATTGACATCGAAACCGATGGCTCTGTTCACCCCAAGGAGGCGCTTAAAGAAGCTGCAAAAATTCTGATCCACCATTTTATGCTTTTCTCCGATGAGAAAATCACCCTGGATACGGAAGAGAAAACCGTTGCCGAAGAGTTTGACGAAAATTCACTACATATCAGGCAGCTTTTGAAAACCAAGCTGGTCGATCTCGATCTTTCAGTTAGGGCCTTGAATTGCCTGAAGGCAGCCGACGTGGAGAGCCTTGGTGATTTGGTGGCCTACAACAAAAACGATCTGTTGAAGTTCAGGAATTTTGGTAAGAAATCCCTAACAGAACTCGAAGAACTTGTCAAAGCAAAAGGCCTTGAGTTTGGAATGAATACAGCAAAGTATAAACTAGATAAGGAATAAGAGAAAAATGAGACATCTTAAAAAAAATAATCATTTAAGCAGGACGAGAGCACACAGAAGGGCAATGCTTGCCAACATGGCTTCATCTCTTATCATTCATAAAAGAATTCATACCACGGTTGCCAAGGCAAAAGCCCTTAGACGTTATGTGGAGCCTTTGATCACCCGCTCGAAAGATGATTCAACACATTCAAGAAGGGTTGTATTTAGCTATCTGCAAAGCAAGGAAGCCTTGAATGAGTTGTTTCGTGAAGTCTCTCCAAAGGTGTTTGAGCGCCCCGGTGGATATACAAGGATCATAAAGATCGGGAACAGGTTGGGCGATAATGCAGAGATGTGCATGATCGAACTGGTCGATTATAACGAGAACCTGTTGGCGGAGGCTGAAGATAGAAAGTCCAAATCTGCCAGAAGGGGTGGCCGTAGAAGAAGCGGAAAGAAGAAATCTACAGAAAAAGCACCTGCAGCCAGGGAGGAAACGAAAGTGCAAAAGCCTCCTAAAGAAAGCCAGGGCCAAGAAGAACCTAAAGCTGAAGCAGGAGCCGAAGCTGAAGTAAAGGAAGAACCACAGGCTGAAAAAACAGAAGAAAAGACTGCTGAGAAAAAAGAAGAGAAATCAGCTGAAAAGAAAGAAGAACAGCCCGAAACAAAGGCGGCTGAAAAAAAGAAGGAAGAGAAAGAAGAAGAGAAAAAGGATGAAAAGTCCGATCAGGATAAAGACAATAAGTAATTAAATTCAGTTTGTAATCATACAAAAGGATAAAGCAAAATCACTGACTTTATCCTTTTTTTTGTATCTTTAGATAAAACCTTGGAACATTAAAATTATTTAGTCATGAGCAGAATAGTGAATTTAAATGCCCGTCAAATACTGGATTCTAGAGGCAATCCGACCATTGAAGTAGAAGTGTATACGGAAAGCGGTATTCTTGGCCGTGCAGCTGTTCCCTCCGGCGCCTCAACGGGGGTGCACGAAGCAGTTGAGTTGCGTGATGATGATAAGAATACATTTCTCGGAAAAGGCGTTCTCAAAGCTGTTCAGAATGTGAACAAAACACTGAATGAAGAATTGAACGGTTCTTATGTGCTTGATCAGAATGAGATTGATCAGCGTATGATCGAGTTGGATGGAACACCCAACAAAGCCAATCTGGGCGCCAATGCAATTCTTGGAGTTTCACTGGCTGTTGCCAGTGCTGCCGCACAGGAAACAAGCCAGTACCTGTATCGATACATTGGCGGAGTAAATGCCAATACCTTACCCATACCGATGATGAATATTCTCAATGGCGGTAGTCATGCCGACAATAGCATCGACTTTCAGGAGTTCATGATCATGCCTGTTGGAGCTTCCTCCTTCAGCGATGCCCTGCGTATGGGCGCCGAGGTGTTTCATAACCTCAAATCCGTTCTGAAATCAAAAAAGTATTCCACCAATGTTGGTGATGAGGGCGGTTTTGCACCCAATCTATCTTCAAATGAAGAAGCCATTAAGGTAGTGCTCGAAGCTATTGAAAAAGCCGGTTATAAACCGGGAGAAGACATTTTTCTTGCACTCGATCCGGCAGCCAGTGAATATTACCTGCCCGAAGAAAATGTCTATCACCTGAAATGGTCGACCGGCGATAAACTTAATCCCCGGGAAATGGTCAATTATTGGACGGAATGGGTGAAAAAATACCCTATTATTTCTATTGAAGATGGTATGGCCGAAGACGATTGGGATGGCTGGAAACTCATGACAGACGCTCTTGGAAAGAATATCCAGCTGGTTGGCGACGACTTGTTTGTAACCAACACCGAAAGGCTGAAAAAAGGAATTGACAACGGCATTGGAAATAGTATTTTGATCAAAGTGAATCAAATTGGTACACTTACCGAAACCATTGATGCAGTGAATATGGCCTATCGAAATGCATATACTGCTGTGATAAGCCATCGATCAGGTGAAACTGAGGATACAACCATTGCCGATCTGGCCGTGGCCCTGAACTCGGGACTGATTAAAACAGGTTCTGCTTCACGCTCCGACAGAATTGCAAAATACAATCAATTGCTTCGGATTGAGGAGTCATTGGGAAGATCCGCCAGATATCCCGGTAAAGATTTCAGATATGCAAAATAAGCCTTCTATTTTGGCAGATATCGTTTTAGCTTACTGAACTCATCCTTATGTACGATCCGGTAATGCGGCTGATAAAGTGATTTGTAGGTTTCGGAATGGTGCACCACATACTCTCCTTCTGCGAGCAGGCTGTCCAAATGTGCCCTGTCCCGCTCGAAATGAAGTATGGTAAGGTCCATTGATGTTATCACCTTAAGAATATTTTCCCATTCAGCTTTCCATTCATCTATTGTTGGCGGATCGGCATGGTTTGCACTTTGAATGAAGGCATTCAGGAATTCATCTTCAGGAATGACGCTCTTTTTAAGTAGAATGAGGTTTAGCCTGTAATATCTATGATCAGCACCGAGCGGTTGATATAATAAGGAGTCGAAATGTTTTGCATTATGGAGTTCATATCTAAGATAGGCTTTGGCCGCAGCTGCATCTTTTATAAGATGGCCGGGGCCGAAGGCATTCTGGAAAAAGTTCTTGTAAATATCAGTAAGCCTGGCCTCCGGATAATATTGAAGCTCAAGCCGGACGGTTCCCATGATCTTTTTGTTTTGGTTGTGACTACATGAATTCACTCCCATTCCTAAGAGGACTATCCAAACAATCGTTTTAATTACTTTCATAATTGAGAGATTGTTGTCAAAAGTAGATTATTTTTTTTAGCCAAAATTTAAGTTCTTTTTTTAAAAGAAAATCAGACAAATACTTTTACAACAACAGTGTAGGATCATGAATAGCCGGTCTTTTGATGCATCTGGCTGTAAATTAGAGGGATTGTGATTTTCCATGCCCAAAAAATTATGTATATTTGTATTTATTGGAAGTGTCGTTTTGAAATATCAAACACTAAATCCCATACGGTCTTTGTTCCTGATTTTTCAAAATTCCAGTTCTGACGAGTAAATTTATTTAAGTTCACTAATTTTTAAAAACATGAACATTTATGTAGGAAATCTTAATTACGCAACCAACGAAGACGAATTAAGAGAAATTTTCGCTGAGTATGGTGAAGTTTTATCGGTGAAGGTCATCACCGACCGTATGACCGGAAAGGCCAAAGGATTTGCTTTTGTCGAAATGGCCAATGAAGATGAGGCCAACACTGCAATCCAGGAATTGGACGGAGCTGAGATCAAGGGGAGGAATGTGAAGGTGAATAAAGCCAATCCGCCCCGTAAAAAATTCAATTAGAAATAAAAGTTTAACAACACATTATGTCAAAAGTTAAAAAAGAAGACACAGTAAAAGTACATTACACAGGAAAATTAGAAAACGGACAGGTATTTGATTCATCTGAGAACCGGGAGCCCCTTGAGTTTAAGATGGGAGCCGGACAGTTGATTCCTGGTTTTGAAAAGGAAGTAATGGGCATGGAAGAAGGTGAATCAAAGGAGTTCGTCCTTGATTGGGAGTGTTCAAAAAAGTGTGTCAGCCTCTGCATTGCAGTGCACAGCCCTGGAGCCGATAGGCGGAAGGGCTGTGCACTGCAAAATTAATTTTTTATAGGTATTTCTCATAGCGTTCTCCAAATTTATCAACTAGTT
>JAIPBS010000070.1 GCA_021738625.1 Bacteroidales bacterium | reverse complement strand
TTTTCTTGTGTCTTATCTGAGCGTCGGATTCATATCCGCCTGAGGCGGACGCGAGTTCAATTCTCGGCCTCGCTACACAAAAAAGAAAGGCAGTCATTTAGCTGCCTTTTCTTGTGTCTTATCTGAGCGTCGGATTCATCTCCTTGGGAGCTTGCTTCATATCTAACCGTTTTTATATCTTTATATAAAAATTCAAAGCCATGAAAACCTCTTTAGCAACTCTTACATTACTTATTATCTCATACTTGTTTTTGAGTATTCAATCGGTTGAGGCCTGCCAAATAGGGGAAGTGGAAGCCGAAGTTTTGCCCTGCAATGAAGCGGGCCAGTTTTCTGTCTTACTTGATTTTAGCTTTGAGGATGTAGGTGCGGAAGGTTTCCGCGTTCAGGGCAGTGGTAACAATTACGGCAGTTTCGAATACGATGATCTGCCTTTGGAAATCGGTCCGCTTGACGGGGATGGTAATACCGTTTATGAATTTGTGGTGATCGATAACCAGATAGAGGATTGCAGCAACTGGACAGCTATCGACCCGGTAAATTGCGGTGGCGTCGGTGAATGTGAAATATGGGATGTTTGGGCCGAACCGCAGCCATGCAACGAAGAAGGAAGTTTTTATGTATTACTTGACTTTGAATATAACAACGTAGGTGAAGAAGGATTTCATGTTCAGGGCAATGGTACCAATTATGGGGACTTTTATTACGAGAACCTGCCTTTAGAAATTGGTCCGTTGGCCGGTGATGGAACAACTGTTTATGAGTTTGCTGTAGTCGATAACCAATATGTAGAATGCAGCAATTGGGCGGAAATTGATCCTGTTGATTGTGAAGGTTCAGGTGGAGACTGTGAAATTGATGATTTGGAAGTGGAAGTGCAGGAATGCAACGATGAAGGAATGTTTTATGCCCTCCTGGATTTTGAATTTGAAAATGTAAGTGAAGAAGGTTTTAAACTTTATATCAACGACGATCTTTTTGAAAGTTACGATTACGATGATCTGCCTGTGGAAGCCGGTCCACTGGAAGGGAACGGCGAAACCGAATATACCTTTTCCGTGACCGATCAGTTTTTTGAGGGTTGCAACGCAGCTGAAACCATAGGGCCAGTCGATTGCGAAGAAGGAGAAAACAGCAGCGACATCAACGAAAATGAAATCCTCTTTCCAAACCCGGTCATTCATGGCGGCACGCTCAACATCCAACGGGGACTCGAAAAACCAAGGGATGTTTTGCTTTATAATTCAAAGGGAGAAGTGATCTTCAGCGAAAAAGGCGTTCAGGCCGATAAGATCAATATCTCATCCAAATATCTGGAAAGCGGGGTATATTTTTATAGGATTGAAACAACCGGGAGAAGTTACCGTGGGTCTCTGGTGGTGTATTAGTATGGATGCATGGATGCATGATTGTGTGATTTCAACCAGATTGTTATATGGGTATAATGGAATAAAGGACTTTCCCCTTAAATAAGTGATCGGTTTAATCACCTCTGTACTCACATAGCCGTCCACATCTGTGTACTCCCAAAGTCAATAACAAAATAATGAGGAAAGAAAACGGCTAAAGCCTCTGATTAACAACATTTATCATCGCCAACCCCCGGATGAATCCGGGGGCTAATTTCATGCTGGGCCTTACCCGTCGGTAGAAGGCACCCCCAACACTCCAACACTTACCAATAAAAAATATCCCGCTGAGTGGTCCGTTCACTCGCAAAGGTCAATTGCTTTGATCAACCGGCCAGTGCAAGTGAACGGGTCACTTTCCAGGCAATTAAATTCCAAGGGTTCAGTGATCCGATTACTTGGGAATGAGGTTTGATCAATGTTCAACGGGTTCTGAGTAATCGGACCACTTTCCGGAAAACTGAATAGGCACGGATTGCAAATCCGCGCCAGCTAAAAGCGTCACATTATTCCAAAACTCCAAAACTCCATCCATTCCAATAATTACCAGCAATTACAATAAATTACCATGAATTACTTCCAGCTTCAATCATACATCCTCACCATACCGCATTCGAGTTATCCATAATCAAATTTATTCGTGCATCCGTGGTTTATTTTAACCAAGCACCTATTCTATAACTCCTCTTCAATTTCCTTTACCTTCACTCCCCTCTCTTTAAGCCCCTTCAGGATATAATCCACGCATTCGGGTTTTTCGGCCAGCTTTTCGGGAGGGTGGGCGCCGGTTTCGTCAAACATTCCTTCTGCAAGCATCCTCATGGTCATGGTTGCGGTATATCCGGTGGTACGCGCCATACTGTGAATGCCTGTTTCCGCATGGTATTCATCGTAAAGATCGTAGGTGATTTGCGTGGGTTTTTCATTTCTGACGCCTTCAACGATCACTTTCATCACAGTGAGGTCCTCTTCACCCTCATTGAGTTTCCATTGTTTGAAAAGCAGCTTGCTTGTTAGGTCCAAGGGCTTAATTGCTTTGCCGCCGATCTCGATTTCTTTAGGCTCCAAAAACCCGGATTCTTTCAGAACCCTGATCTTGTCGATATGGCCCGGATAGCGCAGGGTTTTCTCGATCATATCGGGTAGGTCCATGGTTTTGATCAAACTGCGCAGCCCGTCGCTGTTAAAGGCTTCCAGTGTTCCCACATTCGGAAAATCCAGATACTCCGGCTCAGTCAGGGCCGGTTTCACGACCAGCCTGCCGTTTTCAACATATCGTGCCGGGCGGGTATATTCTTCCAGTACGTCGGCAGGGGAGAAGACGGCTTTGTATTCCCAGGGCCAGGTCCTGATCTTGGGCAAACCGCCCACATAGATCTTTGCCGAGCTGGCCTTGTCCAGCTTCCGGGCAGCATGGGCTACAAGGATATTGCTCAGCCCCGGAGCCACGCCAATATCCGAAACGGAAAGGGCATTATTCTGCAAGGCAACCTCATTCAGCTCAAACAGTTCTTCGGGGAAAAAGGCGATATCGATCACCCGTTTACCACACTCAAGCAAGGTCTTCAAGGTTTGAAAACCGAGGGATCCGGGAACGGCGCTCAGGATCATGTCAAAATCCCGGGCTGTATTTACCAGTTCGATCTTGTTGCTTGCATCAAGTCTGGCGGTTTGTATGCCCTTGTGTTTGATTTTTTTAAGATTTTCTGAAAGTCTGTCAACGACGGTAACTTTAAATTGTTTGTCATTGGCCAGATCAAGGGCCATCGGTCGGCCAACCAGTCCGCATCCCAATACAAGTATTTTCATGATCTGAGGTTTATATCTTTTTTATGCCTTTTATTATAAATTCGTATCTTGCTTTTCTGCGACAAAGATAAGCCGATCACAACGATCAGTATCCCTGTTATTTTAATGAGGTCGAATTGCTCTCCGATTGTGAAAAAGGCAAAAATCGCTGTAAAAACTGGGATCAGATTGGAATACACATTGGCCTTGCTCATGCCCAGATTCCTCACGGCCACCGTATAGAAGATGAAGGCCAGAGAGGAAGCAAAAACGGCCAGCATCAGCAGGGAACTGATCAGCTCGAAATTCGGTTTCACCCGGATAAATTCTTCGTAGTGAAACAATAGAAAGAATGGCAGGAAATAAAAAATCCCGATCACATTCTGATAGGCGATGATGCAGAGCGGGGAATAGCGTACCGTTAATCTTTTAAGGATCAGGGTATAGATCAGAGCGGCTGCAACCCCACCAAAGAGGTAAAGAATGCCAAGGGGGTCGGCCCTGAAAGAAAGATCCGGTTTGAGGATCATTACAGTTATCCCGATAAATGAAATCAAAATGCCGAATATGTTCAAACTGGAAATTCTTTCGTGGTAGGCGACGAATGCCAGCAGGGGTGTAAAGAGCGGAATGGTGGCGATGATGATGGCGCTCACCGACGGACTGACCAGGTTAAGGCCATAACTTTCTCCAAGAAAATATAAAAAGGGATTGAAGAGGGCAGAGAGCGGAAACAACCAGTAATCGATCCTCTTTTTTACTTTTTCGGCTTTTTGCATGATCATAATGTAGCCGAGCAGGAAGATAGAGGAAAGTACCAAACGCAGAAACACCGTCGTTAGCGGGCTGTAGTATTCGAAAACGATCTTCGACCATACATAGGAGAGACCCCAGAAAAGCATTGAGAATATTGCAAATAAATGCGTACTGAAGGATTTTCGTTTCAATACAAAGTAATTATTAAGAAATAGCTTATTTTTGTGAGCCAATATAGAACAAATTTTCAGAATATAAAATGCGGACATGAAATACACGGATATTTTAATCAACATCAGGAAGCTGGTCAGGTCGATCAACCTCGAATCAAAAAGAATTCAAAAGGCTCACGGCGTTAGCATTCCGCAACTTCTATGCATGACTTTTTTATCGGATAAGGACAATTATCAGTCTACATCCACCGAGATATCACGCTATCTGAACCTGAATATCAGTACCACTTCCGGTATCATTAACAGACTGGAAAAAAAATCGCTCGTGGTTAGATTGCCGAAATCCGGCGACAAAAGGGTAACGCCTGTGGGGCTTACCTCCAAAGGGCAGAAGCTTCTGAATGCTTCTCCCGAATTGATCCATGAACAACTTACAAAAAAGCTTAAGCAATTACCCACAGAAGAGATTGAGCAGATCAATACCGTACTGGAAAAATTGGTTGGTTACCTTAATATAGAAGGTATTGATGCCTCAGCCATAATCACCATCGAAGAACCCATCATTTCTATTGAAGATCCGGATAACGTGATCCCGGAAAAAAGAAAGCTTGAATAAAGCCTGCTGTTATCACTTTTCAACTCCCTTAACTGTTTTATTCACAATCCATTTTGAACCGGCAACGGAACTTTTTTGTCGGACAAATGAAATTTTTTAATAATTTTGTTTGCACAGAAAGTATTTAATTCAAATAGAGCATGATGAAAATAAAGCAACGTATTCTGGAAGCTTTAAGGGATTACCTGAAAAGCAAAGGATACAAGAGGTTTGAATCCAGGCTCAACAGCATGGAAAAACCGGATGAAATTGTTTCTGATGAAACAAAAAAGACTTACGCACCTGATTTGGTCGCACAGCATAGCAACGGCAAATTCCTGTTCGAGATAGAAATTGCCGACGACCCCGATGAAGAGTCACTGGTTGAGAAATGCCGTGTGTTATCGGATGCCGCTGAGAAAATGAATGGGAAACTGAACCTGGTTGTGCCGGTTGAAAATTATGGTAAGGTTATTCAGATATTGAATACCAACAAACTGGAAAACATTGGTGTGCTCCAGATCAATGTACGCTGATCAGGAACAATCCATAAATATTTTCTATGCATTTTGTTGATTTAACAATATTTATCCTTTACATCGCCGTGATGTTGGGCATCGGTTTCTTTTTTCACAAAAGGAACAAGGATATCGACGACTATTATGTCGGTGGAAGAAAGATGGGCAGTTTTCACATCGGCCTTAGCGTTGTGGCCACCGATGTGGGAGGTGGTTTCTCAATAGGTCTGGGCGGTTTGGGTTTTGCCATAGGCCTTTCCGGTTCCTGGATGCTGTTTACCGGTCTGGTGGGTGCCTGGTTAAGCGCCGTTATTTTGATCCCGCGCATCAAAAAGCTTTCACAAAAAGTAAAGCTTTATACCTTTCCGCAGATATTTGAAACTTATTACAGCAGGGATGTTGCCCTGATCGCCGGTATTATCTCGGCTATTGGTTATATCGGCTTTACAAGTTCGCAGTTGCTGGCGGGCGCCAAGCTGGCCTCGGCTACATTCATGAATCTGAACATGGACCATGCCCTTCTTCTTATGGGATTGGTAGCTATTATATATACGGTATTGGGCGGATTAAAAGCAGTGATCTATACCGATAGCGTGCAATGGGCGATTTTGATGTCGGGGCTGATCTTCATAGCGATTCCTTTCGCGTATAACGCAATCGGAGGCATGGATGCCATCAGATCCACGGTTGGCCCGGAATTTTTGAAACTCGATAACCTGAGCTGGCAAATGTTCCTGAACTGGTTTATTACCATCGTTCCCATTTGGTTTGTCGGGATGACGCTCTATCAAAGGATTTATGCAGCAAAAGGCGTAAAGGAAGCCAAAAGAGCCTGGTACATTGCCGGTATTTTCGAATGGCCCATCATGGCATTTATGGGCGTATTGCTCGGGCTTTTTGCAAGGGTAGCTTTTGAGAACGGATTGTTTATTGACATGGGATATGTAAGTAGTGAAAACCTCGACAGTGAGATGGGGCTTCCGCTACTGCTGCGAAATATATTGCCCTTTGGTTTGATGGGGCTTATCCTTTCGGCTTATTTCTCGGCTATTTTATCCACTGCTGACAGCTGCCTGATGGCGGCTTCAGGAAATGTGCTGACCGATATCATCGGAAGGGTCAGGAAGAAGGCTATGAGCCAGAAAGGCTCTCTGTTTTTATCGAAATTGCTTACGCTGATCATCGGGGGTGTGGCTTTGTTCATTGCCTGGAGAATGACCATGGTGCTTGAGTTGATGCTTTCTTCTTATGCCTTTATGGTCTCAGGCTTGTTTATACCTGTTCTTGGAGTCATTTTTTTGAAAAGGAGAAGCCCGGAAGCCGCAATCGGGGCGATGATCCTGGGAGGGGGTACGACCCTGTTGCTTATCATACAAGAGGCCAATACATCTCTCGGTTTGGATCCTAATCTGTTTGGAATCACAGTTGCACTGTGTAGCTATATTGTAATACATTTATTAACCTCAAATAAAAGGAAAAATCATGAAATTCAGACTAATTGATTCGATGAATCCCATTGGGATGGTAGAAAAAAAGAAAATTGCAAAATTTTTACATACCCACCTCGACGAATACCGCGATACGGAAGAGGATATCATGAAAGCACTCGACTATGCTTTACAGGAAACCTCCGTTGACGGCGGTTTTATTCTACTCGGATTGGAAAACGATGAAATTGTCGGAGCTGTGGTGTTCAACAAAACAGGCATGAAGGGTTATATTCCGGAAAATATTCTGGTTTATATTGCCGTGCATAAAGATTACCGTGGAAAGGGCTACGGTCGCAAGTTGATGGAAGAAGCGCTGAAGCATACCACGGGAAGCGTAAAGCTGCATGTTGAGCACGACAACCCGGCACGTTTCCTATACGAAAAGGTGGGTTTTACGAATAAATACCTGGAATACAGGTTAAATCGGTAAATTTGAAAAATGAACGCACTGGAATTGATCAGGCTTCGGCATAAGCTTCACCGCTATCCGGAACTGTCGGGTGAGGAGGAAAATACTGCTGCGCTTATACGGGATTATATTCGTAAATATGAACCCGATCAGATCGTGGAGCATATTGCAGGCAATGGCCTTGCCTTTGTTTTTGAAGGAAAAAAAGAAGGCCCGGTAGTTCTATTCCGCTGTGAACTGGACGCCTTGCCGATACAGGACGTGAACGACCTGGAATACAAATCGGTTAAAGAAGGCGTGGGCCATAAGTGCGGCCACGACGGGCATATGGTAATGGTTGCCGGACTGGCACATTACCTGAGCAAGAACAGGCCCGAATGCGGTAAAGTGATCCTTTTGTATCAGCCGGAAGAAGAAACCGGGCAGGGAGCCGAAAAGGTTGTGAAGGATGAAAAATACAAAAAGCTCAAGGTGGATTATGTTTTCGCCTTGCATAACCTGCCCGGCTATAACAAGGGAGAAGTTGTATTACGCAAAGGAGTCTTTGCTTCGGCCTCCAAAGGAATGATCATGAAATTGCAGGGCAAATCATCTCATGCCGGCGAACCTGAAAATGGTATCAATCCGGCTATGGCCATTGCAAGGATCATTCAGCGGTTTAATGATCTGTATAGAAACAAAGAAATTTTTAAGGATTTCAGCCTGATCACCATCATTCATTGCCGAATAGGAGAACGTGCCTTCGGAACCAACCCCGGCTACGGTGAGCTGATGGCCACTTTGCGCTCATATCGCAACGATGATATGGAGGTACTCACTGAAAAAGCCCAGGAGATCGCACAGGAGATCGCCATAGAAGAAAAGGTTAAACTTGGGGTTTCATGGCTGGAAGAATTTCCCGCTTCTGTGAATGATGACAAATGTGTTGACCTGATCAGAGACCTATGTGAAGAAATGGAGTTTGATCATAGCTGTAAGGAACAGCCTTTCAAATGGTCGGAAGACTTTGCACATTTTTTGCTGAAACATAAGGGAGCCCTATTCGGACTTGGCAGCGGCACTGAAAGTCCACAACTGCATAACCCCGACTATGATTTTCCGGATGAGATCATCGAAAAAGGAACAGAGATGTTTCACAACATATATAAAAAACTACTGGATTTATAAAGTATGAAGAGCTCATCAATAATAGAATTGAGCAAAGAGGCTTTGGATAATAACATATCTTTTATCAAAAGCCAATTGATGGAGGGTGTGAAGCTTTCATCTGTGGTAAAGGGCAATGCTTATGGACATGGCGTTTATGAGTTTGTGCCCATGGCTGAAGAATGCGGGATCGATCATTTTTCTGTTTTCAGCGCCGATGAGGCTCTCCGGGTTTGTGAGATTAAACAAGCTGAAACCGAAGTAATGATCATGGGATGGATCGACAGGGATGAAATTGAATGGGCTATTCAAAACCATGTTCAGTTTTATGTTTTTGAACTTGATCGACTACAGGCCGCTATTGAAACTTCAGGCAACTTAGGCATTCCGGCATTGATCCATCTGGAGGTAGAGACCGGTATGAATAGAACCGGTTTCAGGAAAAAAGCTCTCGACAAGGTGGTGAAATTGATCAGAAAGAACGAAGAAAAGATCGTACTGAAAGGGCTTTGCACGCATTATGCCGGGGCAGAAAGCATTGCGAATCATGTGCGCGTTCAGCGGCAATATAAGGTTTTTAACAGGATTTATAACTCACTGCTGAAAAAGGGAATTAAACCCGAATTGTGTCATACCGCAAGTTCGGCTGCCAGTATGACCTATCCCAAGACCCAAATGGATATGGTGCGTGTGGGCATTTTACAATACGGTTTTTGGCCCAGTGCAGAAACCTATGTCCATTATGTTAGTAAGAAACAAGATAAAACTGATCCGCTGAACAGGGTGATCAGCTGGAAAAGCAAGGTCATGACCATTAAAGAAGTGAATGAAGGCGAATTTGTTAGTTACGGCACCGTTTACCTTGCAACCGAACCCAGAATGATCGCAGTGGTCCCTGCCGGCTATTCGCATGGTTATAGCCGCTCTTTGAGCAACCAGGGACGCGTTTTGATCAACGGATACCGGGTAGCCGTAATTGGTATGGTAAACATGAACATGCTGATTGCGGATATCACAAACATACCCGATGTGAAAGTTGGGGATGAAGTGGTAATGATTGGAAGCCAGGGCGAACATACCATTTCCGTATCGGCTTTTACGGAATTAAGCGAACAGCTCAATTATGAACTGTTAAGCCGGCTTCCCGAATATACAACCAGAATGATAACCAATTAAAATATATTATGGCTTATATTGAATTACACAGAGAAAAACTGCAACAGAACTTCAAATTCCTTGATAACCTGTTTAAAAAAAACGGCATCGAATGGGGGGTTGTAAGCAAGCTGCTTTGTGGAAACAAAATTTACCTGAAGGAATTGCTGGATATGGGCATCAAAGAAGTTCATGATTCCCGCATCAGCAACCTGAAGGCGATTAAAGAACTGGACAGTTCCGTACAAACTGTATATATTAAACCACCTGCCAAAAGAAGTATTAAAAACCTTGTTAGGTATGCTGATATAAGTTTCGACACCGAGTTTTTAACCATTAAACTGATATCTGAAGAAGCCCAGCGACAGGACAAGCTGCACAAAGTCATCATCATGATCGAAATGGGCGATTTGCGTGAAGGTGTTGTGGGAGAACGTTTGCTTGATTTCTATTCAAGCATATTCAAGCTGCCCAATATCGAAGTCATCGGACTGGGTACAAACCTCAACTGCCTAAACGGGGTGATGCCCACCCATGACAAAATGGTACAGCTCAGCCTTTACAAACAGCTGATCGAAGCTAGGTTTAATAAAAAAATACCATGGGTGTCTGGCGGATCATCGGTTACCATTCCGCTAATCTTTAAAAAGCTCATCCCGGCCGGAGTGAATCACTTCAGGGTGGGAGAGACCCTTTATAACGGTAAAAACCTGATCACTGAAAAAACCATAAAGGGTATGAAGCGAGATGTTTTTAAGTTGTATGCCGAGATAATTGAGCTAACCAAAAAGCCGAAGGTTCCCACGGGCGAATTCGGCACCAATGTGGCAGGCGACAAACCGATGTTTCCCGCTGAGGACTACGGAAAAAGCTCGTACAGGGCCATACTTGACATAGGCTTGCTCGATATCCAAACCAGGTACATCAAACCCGTTAAAAAGGGTGTGGAACTTTCGGGAGCCAGTTCCGATATGATCGTCCTCGACCTGGGCCAAAATCGCGCCGGCTTTAAAGTCGGTGACCTGGTTGCCTTTGAACTGGATTATATGGGCATACTGGGCATCCTTAATTCCGACTACATCAAAAAAGTAGTGGTTTAGTGGATAATCCGGACTAAGCTGACCCCCTCAGAGCCGGAATAGAAACACCTGATTTTAATTGTCTAATAGGACAATTTTCCGAATGCCAATCCGGCAGATATTGACCCCCTAAATTTTATAACAAGGATAAAAATCCGGA